>CAXHZJ010000001.1:0-513364 GCA_964021995.1 Nocardioides furvisabuli
CTGCCACCGAGATGGTCGTCAACGCCTGGAACGGCGGCGTTCCCCTGCTCGACTCGCTTCCCCTCCTGGCCACGACGCTGGGGTGGGTGGCTGTCTCCGTCGCCCTGGCTGTCCGCCTGTTCCGCTGGGAACCGCGTCGATGAGCCGTCGCGCGCACCAATGACCGCAACACCCCACCACCAGGAAAGGAACCATGTCATGGGATTCATCACCGTCGGAGAAGAGAACTCCACCCCGATCGACATCTACTACGAGGACCAGGGCGCCGGGCAGCCGGTCGTCCTGATCCACGGATATCCGCTGAACGGTCACAGCTGGGAGCGCCAGACGCGCGACCTGCTGGCCCAGGGACACCGGGTCATCACCTACGACCGCCGCGGGTTCGGGAGCTCGTCCAAGGTCGGCAGCGGCTACGACTACGACACCTTCGCCGCCGACCTGAACACCCTGCTGGAGACCCTCGACCTGCGCGACGTCGTGCTGGTGGGCTTCTCGATGGGCACCGGCGAGCTCGCCCGCTACGTCGCGAGGTTCGGCACCGAGCGGGTCGCCAAGCTCGCCTTCCTGGCGTCGCTCGAACCGTTCCTCGTGCAGCGCGACGACAACCCCGACGGCGTGCCGCAGAAGGTCTTCGACGACATCGCGGCGACGGCCAGGGCGGACCGCTACGCCTGGTTCACCCAGTTCTACCGCGACTTCTACAACCTCGACGAGACGCTCGGATCGAGGATCAGCGAGGACGTCGTCCGGGCCAACTGGAACACCGCCGTCTCCAGCGCCCCCGTGGCGGCGTACGCCGTCGTCCCGAGCTGGATTGAGGACTTCCGCGACGACACCGAGGCGGTCCGCGCCGCCGACCTGCCGACGCTGATCCTCCACGGCACAGCGGACAACATCCTGCCCATCGACGCCACGGCCCGGCGGTTCCGTACGCTGCTGCCCCACGCGACCTACGTCGAGGTCGAGGGCGCCCCCCACGGGCTGCTCTGGACCCACGCCGACGACGTCAACGCGGCGCTCCGCGCGTTCCTGGGCTGACCGATGGCCAGTCAGGTCCGTGTGACCCAGCGAGTGGAGGCGGGGGCGGTGGCCCTCGCCGCCCTCGCCGCCCTCGCCGTGGTCGTGGCCGTGTATCCGGAGTGGTGGTGGATGGTGCTCGCCGCGTTCCTCGCCTTCGACCTGTCGATGCTGGGTTACCTGCGGTCGACCGCGGCCGGTGCCACGACGTACAACGCCGTCCACAACTACGCGTTCCCGGCCCTGGCTGCACTCGCCGCGCTCGCCCTCGAGCCGGTGTCCGCGGCCGCGTCGACCACGGCCGGAATCCTCGCCTGCGCGTGGGCCTTCCACGTCGGCGTCGATCGTGCCCTCGGCTACGGCCTGAAGCTGCCGGACTCGTTCACGAGCACCCACCTCGGACGGATCGGCGGCAAGCGGTAGCAGCCATGAGGACCCGGACCAGGATCGTGATCGGTGCAGTGGCGGCTCTCGTGGCCGTGGCCGGAGTCGCCACTGCGGCCTTCCAGCACTGGATGCCGTGGTGGATGGACGAGGGCGATCACAACCACGTCCACAGCGGCGAGGTCGGGTCCCAGCGGTACCAGGTCCACCTCCCGCCGCTGTACGACGGGGCGACCCCGCTCCCGGTGATCATGGCGATCCACGGCTGCGGGATGAGCGGCTACGGGTGGAACTCGATGAAGTCCACGACGCAGCTCAACGCACTCGCCGACCGGGAAGGCTTCATCGTCGTCTACCCGACGCAGCGCCTGTTCCGCAGTGCCCTCAACTGCTGGAACTCCGCGGACCCTCGTGAGCAGCACCGCCACGCCGGCGAGCCCGCGCTCCTCGCCGGTGTCGCCCGCGAGGTCGTGGAGACGTACGGCGCGGACCCGCAGCAGGTGCACGTCGCCGGTGCATCGTCCGGTGCGGGCACGGCCGTGATCCTCGCTGCGACCCATCCCGACGTCTTCGCGACCGCGACGTCGGTGGCGGGTGGTGAGTACGGGCTGAACCAGGTGGACCCCGACGACCCCGACGCGACACCTCCGGACTACACCGCGCACCAGGCGTGGGCCCAGATGGGGGACCGGGCACGACAGGTGCCGCTGCTCGTCGTCCAGGGCCAGGACGACGAGGTCGTGCCGCCGCTCGTCGCCACCCGGCTGGTCGAGCAGTGGACCGTCGTGGGCGACCTCGTCGACGACGGTCTCGCCAACGACAGCCTGCGCGTCGCCGAGGAGACCGTGAGGGTCCCGGGTGACGGGGACGAGCACGGCTACGTGCACACCACCCTCACCACCCGCGGGGGCGCGTCGCTGGTCGAGTCCTACCTGGTCGAGGGCATGGGGCACGTCTGGCCCGGCCCGTCCGGCGAGGGGCTGTTCACCGATCACGCTGGTCCGGACGTCAGCGCCATCGTCTGGGACTTCGCCCGACGCCACCCGAGAGGAAGCCAGCCGTGAGGTCGATGATCCCCGACTACCTGACCGAGGCGCTCGCGGGCGTCGCGCCGGACACCTCCGGTGCGCCGGCGGGATACATCCCCGAGCTCGCGGCTGCCGATCCGGACCGCCTGGGTGCGGCGTTCGCCACCGTCGACGGAGAGGTCTACGGCGCCGGCGACGTCGATACCGAGTTCACCATCCAGTCGATCTCCAAGCCGTTTGCCTACGCCCTGGCTCTCACCGACCGCGGCTTCGGACCCGTCCTGGCCAAGGTCGGCGTGGAGCCGTCGGGAGAGGCGTTCAACGAGATCTCGCTCGAAGGTGGCTCCGGTCGCCCGCTCAACCCGATGATCAACGCCGGTGCGATCACGACGCACGCGCTCGCCGGGTCGCCGGACCTGGACCCGGGCGAGCGCCTCGAGCGCGTGGTGGCGGGTCTCTCGGCGTTCGCCGGACGACAGCTGGAGGTCGACGCGGCGGTCTGCGCCTCCGAGCTCCAGCACGCCCACCGCAACCTCGCGATCGCGCACCTGCTGCGCAGCCACGGGATCCTCGACGAGGACCCCGGCGCCGTCGTCGCCGGCTACACCCGCCAGTGCTCGGTGCTCGTCACCGCGCGCGACCTGGCGATGATGGCGGCCACCCTCGCGAACGGCGGGGTGAACCCTCACTCGGGCGAGCGTGTCGTCTCGCAGGCCGCGGTCCGGCAGGTCCTGAGCGTCATGGCCACCTGCGGGATGTACGACGCCGCAGGGGACTGGGCCACCCAGGTCGGGATACCGGCCAAGAGCGGCGTGGCCGGCGGTCTGATCGGAGCCCTGCCGGGCCAGCTCGGCATCGCGACGTTCTCACCTCGCCTGGACGCGCACGGGACCAGCGTCCGCGGGGTGTCCCTGTTCGAGCGGTTCTCCGCCGACATGGGCATGCACCTGATGGAGGTTCCGCCGCAGGCGCGCTCGGTCGTACGGTCCAACCACGTCGTCGGGTCGGGACCGGACGCGATCCGGGTCCTCGAGCTGCAGGGCGGGATCCGGTTCGCCGGCGCCGAACGAGTCGTCCGGGAGGCTGTGGCGAGCGAGCCCGCAGCGGCGGGGCTGGCGCTCGACCTCACGATGGTCCACTCGCTCGACGACGTCGCACGACGCATGCTGCTCGAAGTCGCGCGCCGTCTCACACTGGACGGTCATGACGTCTACGTCGTCGACCCTGAGTCGGTCCTTCCCGACCCCGACCCGGGCGAGGGAGGGCGCGTCACGGTCCTCGACAGCCTCGACAGCCTCGGCTAGGCGCTCGACGGTCAGCCCTTGTGCGTGAGCGGGGCCTTCTGCGCGGCCGCAGCCTCTTCGCCGAACCTGGACCAGGCTGGACCCATCGGTCCCCGTGGGCAACCTCTGCCTCCTCGGGCCCGGCTACGACCGCGAGGACGCCCACGCCATGGTGGCCAGGCTGCTCGCCGGATGCCGGTAGTCGCACGGTGGTCAGTGACGCGGTGTTCTTGAGGCGGCGGGCTCCGTGACACGGCCCACGTGCAGGGGTCCCGCATCGCCGACAACTTTGTGTGTCCGGGGGGCGTCATTGACAGTGGTAGTGCATCCCTGTTGACGAACGTCGCCCACCACGGCGACCGGAAGGCTGAATTCGTGTCGAGATCGTTGGTCCTGCTGTCCCTGTGCCTGGTGCTGGGGGCCCCGCTGTCGGCGGCGCCCTCCGCGACGGCCGCCGATGCCGCGAGCAGTGGTGCGGTGGCGGGCGCCCAGCCGCGGACGGTGGCTGCGACCTCGGTGACGGCGAAGGTGGACCGCAAGCGGTGGAAGGCGCCGCAGGGCCCGTTCTTCAACGACCCGCGCCGCAAGAAGGGCTGGTTCCGCATCGAGCGGAAGGTCATCGACACGATCAAGCACACGCGCAAGGGCTCGACGATCCGGATCGCGGTCTACTCCTTCGACCGCATGCCGGTCGCCAGGGCGCTCATCGCCGCCCACCGGCGAGGCGTGAAGGTGCAGATGATCCTCAACGACCACCAGTACACCCGGGCGATGCGGGCGGTCCGCAGGGAGATCGGTGGCAAGCGCAGCCGCTCCAGCTTCATCTCCCGGTGCACCGCCGGCTGCCGCAGCAAGCAGAACCAGTACAACAACATGCACACGAAGTTCTACTCGTTCTCCCGGTCGGGCCGGTCGAAGGACGTGCTGGCCGTCGGGTCGGCCAACCTGACGCTCAATGCCGACAAGCACCAGTGGAACGACCTCTACTTCACCTCCGGCGACCACGAGCTGTTCCGGCAGTTCGTCGGACTCTTCAACGACATGCGCAAGGACTACGACACCCGGCAGCCGCCGATGTTCTTCTGCGGCACACCTGCCAACGCTGTTGCGTGCGACGACTCGGTCGACAAGCACACCGTCTGGGCCTACCCGAAGCCGTCGGGTCCGAGGAACGACCTCGTGCTGGAGACGCTCGGCAAGGTCCAGTGCCTGACCCCTGACGGCTCCGGCGGTCAGACGCGTAGCCGCATCGTGGTGTCGATGCACACCATGCGCGGCAACCGCGGGGACTACCTCGCCGCAGCCATCCGGCAGAAGTGGGCCGAGGGGTGCAGGGTGCGTGTGATGTACGGGCTGATCGGCTACCACACCAAGCGGGTCATCGGCGCTCCGACCGCGCGCGGGCGGGTCCCGCTTCGCTCGACCGGGCTGGACTTCAACCCCGACGACGACTACGACCTCAACAAGGACGGGGAGGACGACCTGATCCTGTCTGTCTACAGCCACCAGAAGTACGTCGCGATCCAGGGCAACTACAACGGCAACCCCGACACGCACATGGTCGTGACGGGGTCGGCGAACTGGGCGAGCCTCAGCCCGGGCAACGACGAGGTCCGGATGACGATCCGTGGCAAGAAGCTGACCCGCAAGTACGTCGGGAACTTCAACTACCAGTGGAGGAACAAGCGCAACTCGCGCAACGCCTACACCACGACGTACGTGAACTTCCGGGTCGCGCGCAAGGTCGTCGGCGACGACGGTGCCACGCGCACGGTCTGGCGGACGGTCCGCCGCCCCGTGGTGACCATCGAGCCGGACCCCTACCGCCCGGGGCCGTACTGGGAGAACGACTGAGCCTGCGGCTCACGCCAGCGAGGTGAGGTCCGTGTTGGCGCCGCACACCACCACCGCCACCCGCTCGCCGGGAGCCGGAACGTAGGCGCCCGAGAGCAACGCCGCCAGCGCTGCGGCGGCGCCGTGCTCGGAGGCGATGCGGTGGCGCTGCCAGAGGTCGTCGCGCGCGGCGACGATGTGGTCGTCGTCCACCAGCACCGACACCGGGGCCTCGAGTCGGGCCGCAGCCAGCGCCAGGTCGCCGACGCGGCGGGCTCCCAGGGAGTCGGCGGCGATGCCGGACACCTCGACGTCGACGGGGTGGCCGGCCGCGATGGCGTCGTGGAGCGTGGGGATCCGTCGCGGCTCGACGGCGACGACCCGCGCCCTCCCGCGGACCGAGGCGGCGACACCCGCGTAGAGCCCGCCACCTCCCACTGCGACCACCAGGGTGTCGATGCCCGGCTCGTCGTCGAGCACCTCCTCGGCGAGGGTGCCGGCCCCGGCAGCCACCTCGGGCTGGTCGTAGGCGTGGGCGTACGCCGCCCCGTGCTCGCGGGCGAAGTCCAGGGCGGCCTGCTGTGCCTCGGCGTACTCGCGGCCGGCCAGGCGCACGTCGGCGCCGTAGCGGCGGATGCGCTCGACCTTCACCACCGGCGCGGTCTCCGGGACGAACACGGTCGCGCGGACGCCGAGCTCGCGCGCGGCGTACGCCTGCGCCAGACCTGCGTTGCCCCCGGACGCCACCACCACACCGGCGTCGCCGAGCTCACCGCGCTCGATCGCCGCGAGCTGGCGGTTGAAGGCGCCGCGGGTCTTGAAGACGCCGCAGTGCTGGAGGAACTCGCACTTGAGCCACAGGTCGTCGGAGGCCGACGGTGCCAGCAGGGGAGTGCGGCGCACCCGCCCGTCGATCCGTTCGCGGGCGGCCAGGACGTCGTCGCGGGTGATCGTCACCGCACCAGTATCCGGGTCGTCACCGGATGGTGAGCGTGGCGGCGGTGACGCAGAGCGTCGCGCACAACGCGCCCCATCCGGCGAGCCTCAGCAGCGGCACCTGCAGCCCGGCAGAGCGGCACCGTTGGAGCCACAGCAACGTGGCGAGCGACGCCCACGGGGTGACGAGTGCGCCGGCGTTGACGCCGACGAGCGTGGCGACGAGGCGGCGTACGTCGTCCGCGGCGGCCGGCTCGACCAGCAGGTAGGCCGGCAGGTTGTTGACCAGGTTGGCCCCCACTGCGGACGCCCCGGAGAGGTGGAGCAGGTCGAGGGGTCGTACGCCGGCGCCCACAGCCGGTGCGAGCCAGTCGAGCAGGCCCTCGGACTGGGCGGCACGCAGCAGTCCGGCGACGACCAGGAACGCTCCGGTCATCAGCCACGGGGCCCGGACCTCGCGCAGCAGTCCCGGAGCGCGCCAGAGGAGTGCGGCGAGCAGCACGGTGGCCGACGCCACCGACACGGCCGCCGGCTCGAGCCCGACCGCGAACAGCGGGCCGATGGCCAGGCAGGTGACCGCAGCGACGACCAGCAGCACGCGATCGTGCGGCGCAGCGGGCGGGTCGACGGCGTACGTCCCGCGCAGCGAGCGGCGCTGCAGCACCGCGATCAGCACCAGCGTCACGACGATCGCGGTCACGGCCGGCAGCGCGGCCGTGCGGACGTAGTCGCCGTGGTCGGCGCCGAGGTCCTCGAAGCGGTGCACGGCGAGCAGGTTGGTGAGGTTGGAGACCGGGAGGAGCAGCGAGCCGGTGTTGGCGATCCAGAGGGTCGTCAGGGCGAAGGGCATCGGTGCGATGCCGGTCTGCTGGGCGATCGCGAGACCGACAGGCGTGAGCAGGACCGCGGTCGTGTCGAGGCTGAGCACGATCGTGCAGGCCACGGCGAGGGCGGCGAAGGTCAGCCACAGCAGCAGCACCCGGTGGCGGGCGCGCCTCGCCATCGCGTGGGCGGCGACGTCGAAGACGCCGGCCAGCTGGGCGATCTCGGCCGTGACCGTGATCGCGAGGAGGAAGACCGCGACGGGCAGGACCTGCGCGACCACCGGGTGGAGGGCCTCGGGCACGTCGGTCAGGATGACGGATCGGGCAAGGGGCCGAAGACCTGGTTGCAGGTCCAGCCCGCGCAGCCGACCAGGTCGGCGCGTCGCCGCTCGAGCGCGGCCCGCACCTCGGCGTAGTCGGGGTCGTCGATGAGGTTGACGGTCTCGTCGGGGTCGAGGAGCCGGTCGTAGAGGAACCCGTCGACGCCGTCCGTGCCGTAGAGGTAGCGATCGGTCCGCACGCCGCGGTGCGACCAGCCGTCCCCGAGGGTGCGACCGGTCTGGATGAGCGTGGTGTCGCGGAAGAGCTGCTGCTCGCCGCGCAGCGTCGGCGCGAGCGAGGTGCCGTCGACGAGCCACTGCGGCGCCACGTCGGTCAGCGCGGCGAAGGTGGCGGGCAGGTCGACGAGGGTCACCGGCAGCGAGGAGGTCGAGCCCGGCTCGATACCGGGTCCGCGCACCAGCAGCGGCACCTGGAGAGCCTCGTCGGTGAGCACGTCCTTGCCGACGAAGCGGTGCTCGCCGAGGGAGTAGCCGTTGTCGGAGGTGAACACCACGTAGGTGTCGTCGAGGACGCCCTGCTCCTCGAGGGTCTGCACCAGCGAGCCGACAGCGCGGTCGACGGACTGGAGCGAGCGGAGGCGGGCGGTGTTCTCCCGCACCACCTCCTCGCGGGAGACGGGGGCGAGGCGCCGCAGGTAGGCCGGCTGGTCGCTCACGTCGGCCTCGTCGAAGGCGGGGGAGTCGAAGGCCGAGGGACGTTCGTCGGTGAACAGGTCCCGGTCCTGCGGCTCGGCGGGGGGCAGCCCGCGACCACCCTCGGCCGCGATCCGGTAGTGGGGTGCCAGGTGCCAGGCGTAGACGACGAACGGGTCGTCGCTGGCGGCGAACTCGCGGATGTCGGCGTTGGTGCGCTCCTCGATCACCGTCGTGACGTAGCTGTCGGTGAAGCGCTCCGGGTCACCGTCCCCGCTCATCGTGAAGTCGACGTAGTCGTAGACGCCGCGGGTGAGGGCGTTCCAGTGCGTCCAGCCGGCAGGGCGTACGTCGCCGGGGTGGTAGCCGTTGAGGAACTTGCCCACGAATCCCGTGCGGTAGCCGCTGTCACGGAACCACGAGCTGGCCTCCTGGGTGGGGTCGAGCGCGCTGAAGCCGCCGTGGACGCCACGGTTGTGCTGCACGCCGTTGTTCTGCGCGTACTGCCCGGTGGCGAGCTGCGCCCGGGCCGGGCAGCACAGCGGGTGCGGGGAGATCGCGTCGGTGAACTCCATGCCCTCGTCCGCGAGGAGGCGGCGCGTGATCGGCATGTGGTCGAGGTCGTCGTCGCGCATGTCGTCGGTGAGGACGAACACGATGTTGGGCCGTGCAGCAGCCTCTCCCGGCGCCTGCGTCGTCTGGACCATCCGCACCGACTCGGAGCCACGCGCGTCGCCGTCGGATGCCGTCACGGTGGCGAGGGTGGCGACGAGCACCACCAGGAGTGCAGCCGTCACCGACTGTGCCCACGAACGCATCTGTGTCATTCCCCCGCCGGGACCGTCTCGGCCCTGTGTCTCGCCCCACGTGTGGGGGTCAGACTAGGGCGGGCGGGTGTGCCTCCCCAAAGCGACACGACGACTGGGGCGAAGCCGGTTCCGGCCGCTAGTCTGAGGACTCGCCGACGCCGATGCCACTGCCCCGAAGGAACCCACGCGCCGACCATGGACGACAGTCAAAGTCCCCGCACGACCGCACTGAATGACCGGTGCGCGTCGTGACCCCCCTTCTCCTGCTCCTTGTGTCGCTCGCCCTCGTGGCCGCCTGCGGCCTCTTCGTGGCCGCTGAGTTCTCCTTCGTCACCGTGGACAGGCCGAGCGTCGAACGCGCCGCCGCCGAGGGCGACGAGGGTGCGCGCGGCGTCCAGCTGGCCCTGCGGTCGCTGTCGACGCAGCTCTCCGGCGCCCAGGTCGGCATCACGGTCACCAACCTCGCGATCGGCTTCCTCGCCGAGCCCGCGATCTCCGACCTCATCGACGGCCCCCTCGCCGCCGCCGGCACCCCTGACTCGGTGGTCACGCCGTTGTCGCTGGCCCTGGGCCTGGCGCTCGGCACGGTGGTGACGATGATCTTCGGCGAGATGGTGCCCAAGAACATCGCCATCGCACGCCCGCTGCAGACCGCCCGCACCACGCAGGGCTTCATGCGCGGCTTCACCGCCCTCACCAAGCGCCCGATCCGGGTGCTGAACGGCTCGGCCAACTCGATCGTGCGGCGCCTCGGCATCGAGCCCCAGGAGGAGCTGCGCTCCGCGCGCAGCTCCCAGGAGCTGGCATCCCTCGTGCAGCGCTCGGCCGACCAGGGCACCCTGGACGCCGACACCGCAGAGCTCATGGAGCGCTCGGTCGAGTTCGGCACCCGCACCGCGGGCGAGATCATGACGCCCCGGGTGCGCACCACCACGGTGGAGGACGGCGACCGGGTCTCCTCGATCATCGAGCTGGCGCGCCAGACCGGTCACTCCCGCTTCCCGGTGCTCGACGCCGAGGACGCCGTCGTCGGCACCGTGCACGTCAAGCACGCCGTCGCCGTGCCCGTCCACGAGCGCCCCACGACGCGGATCAAGCACGTCATGGTGCGTCCGGTCGTCGTGCCCGACAGCCTGCGGCTCGACCCGCTCCTCGCCCTGCTGCGGCAAGACGGGTTCCAGATGGCCATCGTGCTCGACGAGTACGGCGGCCACGCCGGGATCGTGACCCTCGAGGACGTCGTCGAGGAGATCGTCGGCGACATCTCCGACGAGCACGACCGCCTCGGCGCGCGCATCCGCCAGCGCCGCGACGGCAGCTGGACCCTGTCGGGCCTGCTGCGTCCCGACGAGGTCGAGGACGTCACCGACGTCGAGCTCCCCGACCACGAGGACTACGACACGGTCGCGGGCCTGGTGATGCGCGAGCTCGGCAAGATCCCCGCACCCGGCGACCGCGTCGAGCTGCCCGTGCCCGACCGCAGCGAGCCGCACGAGCCGCGGGAGCGGCTGGTGACGCTCACCGTGGAGCGGATGGACGGACTGCGCATCGACCGCATCGAGCTCCGCGTCGTCCACACCGCGGAGCTGGCGACCCAGCAGGGGGCCTCCGATGAACAGTGACCTCTTCGGCGTCGGCCTCGCCGTCGTCCTGCTCGCGCTCAACGCCTTCTTCGTGGGCTCCGAGTTCGCGCTGCTCGCCGCCCGGCGCAGCCAGATCGAGCCGCGGGCCCAGGAGGGCTCGCGCGCGGCACGCACCACGCTCCGCGCGATGGAGAACGTCTCGCTCGTCATGGCCGGCGCCCAGCTCGGCATCACTGTCTGCTCGCTGGGCCTCGGCGCCATCGGTGAGCCGGCCGTCGCCCACCTGCTGGAGCCCCTGTTCCACGCGGCGCGGGTGCCCGACGACCTGCTGCACCCGGTGTCCTTCGTCGTGGCGATGTCGATCGTCGTCTACCTCCACGTCGTCCTGGGCGAGATGGTCCCGAAGAACATCGCCCTCGCCGGCGCCGACCGCGCTGCCATGGTGCTGAGCCCGCCGATGATGGTGATCGTGACGGTGCTCCGACCGGTCATCGCCGGCATGAACATGGTCGCCAACGCGGTGCTGCGCCTGCTGCGCATCGAGCCCAAGGACGAGGTCCACTCGAGCTTCACGCGCGAGGAGGTCGCGGCGCTGGTCGAGGAGTCGCGTGGCGAGGGCATGATCGAGGCCGACGAGTACGACCGCCTCGCCGGCGCCCTCGGCTTCACCGAGAAGTCGGTGGCCTCGATCGTCATGACGCCCGACGGCCTCGCGACCGTGGCGCCCGGCTCGACGGTCGCCGACGTCGAGGCCGTGTGCGCCGCGACCGGCTTCAGCCGCTTCCCGGTCGCCGCGACGGACGGCACGCTGCTGGGCTACCTCCACATCAAGGACGCGCTCGAGTCCGACGACGACAAGCGATCGCGGGTCATCGAGGACAAGTGGATCCGCCCCTTCGCCTCGGTGCACCCCGACGACCTGCTCCACGACGCGCTCGAGAGCCTGCAGGCCAAGGGCGCGCACATGGCGCGGGTGGTGCAGCGCGACGGTCAGGTCATCGGGCTCGTCACGCTGGAGGATGTCCTCGAGGAGCTGGTCGGCGAGATCCGCGACGCCGCGCACCACGACGTGTCCACCGTCGACGCCACCTGAGTGCTGGATAGGGTCTGAGCGTGTCCGAGGAAGCGTCCCGCGTCTGGACCGTGCCCAACATCGTCAGTGTGGTGCGGCTCGCCGGCGTACCCCTGTTCCTCTGGTTGGTGCTCGGACCCGAGGCGGACGCGATCGCGCTCGTCGTGCTGATGGTGGCGGGCTTCACCGACTTCCTCGACGGCTGGCTGGCGCGCCGGCTCAACCAGTACTCCCGGCTCGGGGAGATCCTCGACCCGGTCGCGGACCGCCTCTACATCCTCGCGGTCGTCGTCGGGCTCTACATGCGCGACATCATCCCGTGGTGGGTGGCGCTCGCGCTGCCGCTGCGCGACCTCCTCCTGTGGGGCCTGGTGCCGATCCTGCGCACCCGGGGCTTCTCCGCACTGCCGGTGCACTTCCTCGGCAAGGCGGCCACCTTCAACCTGCTCTACGCGTTCCCCCTGCTGCTCCTCGGCGAGGGCGACGGCGTGGTCGCCACGCTCGCGCGCAACTTCGGCTGGGCGTTCGCCTGGTGGGGGATCGGTCTCTACTGGTGGGCCGGGGTGCTCTACGCCTGGCAGGTGCGCACGCTCCTGCGCGACACACCACGGCGTACGTCGCCGGCGACCGACCATGGCTGAGCCGCGCCTGCCCGTCGGACGGACCAGCCAGGAGGCGACGCGGCCCCTGCCCGACCACGTCACCACGCCGCTGCTGTCCCTGATCACCGCGCGGTCGATGGACGAGGACTACGCCCACGTCGCGCAGAAGCGCGCCGCCGCAGGCCTCGAGCCCGCCTCCGGACGCCAGCGCCCGCACTGGACCAGCATCGCGGCCGTCGCGCTGCTCGGCGTGATGACCGCCGTCGTCGCGGCGCAGACGGACCGGCAGGCACCCGTCGACGAGCTCAGCCGGGCGGCCCTGATCGAGCAGATCGAGCGTCGCAGCGACACCCTCGACGCGCTCCAGGGACAGGTGGGGGAGCTGACCCGGTCCAACGCCGAGACGGCCGTCAGCAGCACCCGCACCCAGGGCCAGCTCGACGACATCCAGACGCGGCTGCGACGCGTCGAGCTGGTCACCGGCTTCTCCGCCGCCCGCGGGCCGGGTGTGCGTCTCACGGTGGAGAACCGCCCCGACGTCGACGTCAACGACGAGATCCGCGACGAGGACCTGGCGTTCCTGGTGGACGGGCTCTTCGAGGCGGGCGCGGAGGCGATCGCCGTCAACGACCAGCGGATCAACCTCCTGGGCGGGATCCGCAACACCCTTCGAGCAATCCACGTCAACGGTCGCCCGGTCAACCCGCCGTACGTCGTCTCGGCCATCGGCGACCCGCAGACCCTCCAGGCGCGCCTGCTCCAGACGAGCCAGGGGCGGGAGTGGTTCAATCGCGTGAGCTTCTACGGATTCGTCTACGAGGCCGAGAATGTCGACGACATCCGCCTGCCCGCTGCGCGCGATCGCGAGCTGCGTGATGTGATCGAGCTCAACGCCGACCCGGACGGCGTACAGGATGGAGGGGGGAGCGCGCCGTGATAGCCGCCCTTGGCCTGCTCATCGGCATCCTCGCGGGGCTGGTGTTCGCCCCCGACGTGCCGCTGAGCCTGCAGAACTACCTCCCCATCGCGGTGGTGGCTGCGCTCGACGCCGTCTTCGGTGGGCTGCGGGCCTATCTCGACGGGATCTTCGACGACAAGGTCTTCGTGGTGTCGTTCGTCAGCAACGTGGTGATCGCTGCCGCGATCGTCTACCTCGGCGACCAGCTCGGCGTGGGCGCCCAGCTGACCACGGGCGTGGTCGTCGTGCTCGGCATCCGCATCTTCTCCAACGTCGCCGCCATCCGGAGACACGTCTTCCATGCCTGAGCAGGAGCCTGCCCCGAAGCGGAAGGACGTGGACCCCGACCCGGGGCGCGACCGGCTGCGGGGCGCGCTGACCCGTCCCTCACGCCGTCAGGCGGTGGTGGCGGTGCTGCTCGCGGTCCTGGGGTTCGCCGTCGTCGTGCAGGTGAGGGACACCCAGACGAACGACACCTACTCCGGGCTCCGCGAGAGCGAGCTGATCCAGGTGCTCGACGGCCTGACCGGCACCGCCGAACGGGCCCGCCGGGAGGTCGAGCGACTCGAGAGCCGCCGTGACGAGCTGCGCGACGAGAGCACGCGACGCTCCGCGGCCCTCGACGAGGCCGAGCAGCGGGTGCGCACCCTCAACATCATCGCCGGACTGGTGCCGGTCACCGGGCCGGGCCTGCGGGTGACGATCACGGAGTCGACGACCCGCGTGAGCGTGGGCTCCCTGCTGGACACCGTGCAGGAGCTGCGCACGGCGGGCGCGGAGGCGATGGAGATGAACGACTCCATCCGGCTCGGCGCCGACAGCTCCTTCGAGGACGCGATCGGCGGCATCGAGCTCGACGACCAGCTGCTCGAGCCGCCCTACGTCCTCGAGGTGATCGGCGACACCGCCAACCTGCGCACCGCGCTGACGTTCTCCTCGGGCCCGGTGGAGACGCTGCAGACCCTCGACGGCGCCACGGTGCGCATCGAGGACCTCGAGCAGGTCGACATCACCAGCGTCAGGGAGCCGACCCGACCTGACTATGCGGAGTTCAGCGCGGGCCAGTAGCCTGCCGGGCAGTCCGCCGCGGCACCCGAACCGGCATCCAGCACCAGACAGCTCGAGGAGTCCCACGTGTATCCGGAGAACCTGAAGTACACCAGCGAGCACGAGTGGGTGCGCACCCCCGGCGACGCCGAGGGCTCGGTGCGTGTCGGCATCACCGACTTCGCGCAGGACGCGCTCGGCGACATCGTCTACGTCTCGCTGCCGCAGGTCGGCGACGCGGTGACGGCGGGGGAGACCTGCGGGGAGCTCGAGTCGACCAAGTCGGTCAGCGACATCTACGCACCGGTCACCGGCGAGGTCGTCGCAGTGAACTCCTCGCTCGACGCCACCCCCGAGCTGGTCAACAGCGATCCCTACGAGGCCGGCTGGCTGTTCGAGGTCAGCGTCGGCGACGCCTCCCAGGTCGAGGGCCTGATGGACTCCGCCGCCTACCAGGCCAGCCTCGCAGGCTGAGTCGTACGCCGATCCGCCGCCGCCGTCCCTGATCGGTCCCGCGCGCCATCGCGGGGCTGATAGGTTCGGAACAACCGTCAACCTCAACCCTCGGCTGAGGGTTGAGCGTCGATCCGTCGAGGAGCCCCCATGCCGTTCTGCACCGCCTGTGGCAAGCAGAACCCTGACGATGCCCGCTTCTGTGCCCAGTGCGGCACCAAGCTGCTCGTCGGGGAAGACACCGGGTCCAGCCCGGTCGAGTCCACCGCGACGATCACCTTCGGCGTGCCCGACCAGCGCGAGTCCTCGGACCGTCAGCTGAGCCCGGTGGACGCCGCAGCCGTCGACGCCCTCCCCGAGGGCCACGCGCTGCTGGTCGTGCAGCGCGGCCCCAGCGCCGGCAGCCGCTTCCTCCTCGACACCGACGTGGTCGGCGCGGGGCGCCACCCCGACAGCGAGATCTTCCTCGACGACGTGACCGTGTCGCGACGGCACGCCGAGTTCCGTCGCTCCGGCGCCGGCTACACCGTCAGCGACGTGGGCAGCCTCAACGGCACCTACGTCAACCGTGACCGCATCGACTCCGTCGAGCTGAACGACGGCGACGAGGTCCAGATCGGCAAGTACCGCCTGGTGTTCTTCTCCTCCCACCCGAACAGCTGATCCGTGAGTGCCCCGACGCCCTCGGCATCGAGTCGCGGCGCCCGCTTCAACATCGGGCAGGTCCTCGACCAGCTCCGCCCCGACTTCCCCGGGGTGACGATCCCGAAGATCCGCTTCCTGGAGGACCAGGGTCTGGTCAAGCCGGAGCGCACCGCGGCCGGCTACCGGAAGTTCTCCGGCGACGACGTCGCCCGGCTGCGCTACATCCTGCTCATGCAGCGCGACCACTACCTCCCGCTCAAGGTGATCGGCGACCACCTCGACGCCATCGACCGGGGCCTCGAGCCGCCGGCCATCGAGTCGGTCGTGCCGACCGTGCCGAAGGTGGCGCTCAGCTCCGACGGCCTGCCCAGCCCGGAGTCGTTCCGGCGCACCAGCGACCTGCGGCTCTCGCGCCGCGAGCTGCTCAAGGTCGCTGACATCTCCGAGGAGCTGCTCTCCCAGCTCGAGCAGTACGGCCTGGTGAGCGCGCGCACCGGGACGGGCCACTTCGACAGCGACGCCCTCGTGGTGGCGCAGACCGCCCGTGAGCTCGCCGGCTTCGGCTTCGAGCCGCGGCACCTGCGGGCCTTCAAGACCGCCGCCGACCGCGAGGTCGGCCTGGTCCAGCAGGTCGTCGCCCCCCTGGCCCGCGGTCGCGACGCGGCCGCCCGCGGTCGCGCCGAGGACGCCACCTCCGAGATCGCGGCGCTCTCCGTACGCCTCCACGCCACGCTGGTCAAGGTCGGTCTCGACCGCGGTTGATCCCGCCCCGACCGGGTCAGGCGACCTGAGTAGGGTGGGGGACATGCGCGAAATGGACGTCGTCGGAGTCCGCGTCGAGATGCCCTCCAACCAGCCGATCGTGCTCCTGCGCGAGGTCACGGGCGAGCGGTACCTCCCGATCTGGATCGGAGCCGTCGAGGCCACGGCCATCGCCTTCGCGCAGCAGGGGGTCACGCCGCCGCGCCCGTTGACGCACGACCTGATGCGCGACGTGCTCGAGGCCACGGGCCAGCGCCTCGAGGAGGTGCGCATCGTCGACATGCAGGACGGCATCTTCTTCGCCCAGCTGGTGTTCGACGGTGGCGCGGAGGTCGGGGCCCGTCCGTCGGACTCGATCGCCCTCGCGCTGCGCACCGGGACCCGGATCGTGTGCGCCGAGGCCGTGCTGGAGGAGGCCGGCCTCGCGGTGCCCGCAGAGCAGGAGGACGAGGTCGAGCGGTTCCGCGAGTTCCTCGACCACGTCTCACCCGACGACTTCGAGGAAGCGCCGTGACGGGCTGCCTGGCTGCGCCTCGACCCTGACCCTCAACCTGAGGTTGAGGGTTGCGACACGCCGCGCGGTGGATGGACAAGCCGAACTCGCGGGCTTACCTTGAACTGTCTCTGTTGTAACTCCACCGTTGTGGTTGTCGACCCCGGTCGGCTCCGGGCGGGCCCTTCCCCAGGAGTTACCGCTCAGCGGAGGAACTGACCTGGAGGGTCACTGTGGCTAGCAACGAGAACGAGCAGGGCGCCGACGCCGCCAGGATCAAGGCTGCGGCAGAAGCCGCCGAGGCTGCCGAGGAGCAGGGACTGCTCTTCGGTGACGACGTCTCACCGCTGCCCAGCGACACCGGCTACCGCGGTCCCACCGCCTGCAACGCCGCCGGGATCACCTACCGCCAGCTCGACTACTGGGCCCGCACCGGCCTCGTCGAGCCGAGCGTGCGCGGCGCGGCCGGGTCCGGCTCGCAGCGCCTCTACTCCTTCCGCGACATCCTGATCCTCAAGGTGGTCAAGCGTCTGCTCGACGCCGGGATCTCGCTCCAGCAGATCCGTACGGCGACCGCGCACCTGCGTGAGCGCGGCACCGACGACCTGACCCGCGTCACCCTGATGAGCGACGGCGCCTCGGTCTACGAGTGCACCAGCAACGACGAGGTCATCGACCTGCTCCAGGGCGGTCAGGGCGTCTTCGGCATCGCCATCGGCGGCGTCTGGCGCGAGATCGAGGGCACGCTCGCCGAGCTGCCCAGCGAGCGCACCGCCGGCGAACCCGCCGCCCCGGTCGCGGGCGACGAGCTCGCCGCGCGTCGCGCGGCCCGCCAGACCGGCTGACCCACACCCCACGACCCTCCGACGAGGCCGCCCGGACGACCGGGCGGCCTCGCTCATCTACCCCACCTTCGGCATGGGCCTGTCGGCGGACCGGGTTAGACTGCTGCTCGCCGACATCCCGTGCGGGAGAGTCACCACGGCTGGTCCACGGACCGGCCGGTGTGCGCCGAAGGGGCAATTCCTCCCCGGAACCTCTCAGGCACCCGGACCGCACGGGTTGGCACTCTGGAGGCCACCGGGCCGACAGAGGGGGAGGCCCCACTGAAGCGACCTCAGGGAGCCCCCGTGCCGGACGCCACCCCCACCCCCAGCGACGCGACCTCCCTCGGTGAGTTCGTCGCCCGCCACCTCGGCCCCGACGACGCCGGAGTCGCGCACATGCTCGAGGCCGTCGGGCACGAGTCGCTCGAGGCGCTGATGACGTCGGCGGTCCCCGGTGGGATCCGCACCGCTGCCTCGCTCGACCTGCCGGGCCCGCTCGACGAGGAGGCCACCGCGCGGGCGTTGCGCACGCTCGCCTCGCAGAACCGTCCCGCCGAGGCCATGATCGGCCTGGGCTACCACGCGACGATCACCCCGGCGGTGATCCGACGCAACGTGCTCGAGGACCCGTCCTGGTACACCGCCTACACGCCCTACCAGCCCGAGATCTCCCAGGGACGCCTCGAGGCGCTGCTCAACTTCCAGACCGTGGTCGCGGACCTCACCGGGCTGCCGACGGCCAACGCGTCGCTGCTCGACGAGGGCACCGCCGCGGCCGAGGCCATGACGCTCGTACGCCGTGCGCAGCGCAACGCCACGGGGCCCTTCGTCGTGGACGCCGACGCCCTCCCGCAGACCATCGACGTCGTGCGCACCCGGGCCGAGGGGATGGGCATCGAGGTCGTCGTCGCGGACCTCGCGGCCGGCCTGCCCGAGGGCCCGGTCAGCGGCGTCCTGGTCCAGTACCCCGGCGCGTCCGGCGCGGTGGTGGACCCCCGACCGGTGATCGACGCCGTGCACGAGCGCGGCGGCCTGGCCGTGGTCGCGGCCGACATCCTGTCGCTGGCCCTGCTCGAAGCGCCCGGCACCATGGGTGCGGACGTCGTCGTGGGCTCCTCGCAGCGCTTCGGCGTACCCCTCTTCTACGGCGGGCCGCACGCCGGCTTCATGTCGGTGTCCGCCGGCCTCGAGCGCCACCTGCCCGGGCGCCTCGTCGGCGTCTCGGTCGACGCCGAGGGCCGACGGGCCTACCGCCTCGCCCTCCAGACCCGTGAGCAGCACATCCGCCGCGACAAGGCCACCTCCAACATCTGCACCGCGCAGGTGCTGCTCGCGGTGGTGGCGTCGATGTACGCCGTCTACCACGGTCCCGAGGGTCTGCGCCGGATCGCACAGCGCACCCACGACCACGCCGACCGGATCGCCGGAGCGCTGCGCGCCGGTGGCGCCGAGGTCGTCAACGACACGTGGTTCGACACGCTCACCGTCGCCGTGCCCGGCCGGGCCAACGAGGTCGTCGCGGCGGCGCGGACCGTGGGCCTGCACCTGCGGCTGATCGACGCCGACCACGTCGGTGTCTCCACCTCCGAGCGCACCAGCCCGTCGACGGTGTCCGCCGTGCTGCGCGCCTTCGGGGTCCCGGCGAGCGGCGACGAGACGGCCGAGGGGCTGCCGAGCGACCTGCAGCGCACCACCGAGTTCCTGACCCACGAGGTCTTCAACTCCCACCACAGCGAGACGCAGATGCTGCGCTACCTCGCCCGGCTGTCGGGGCGTGACTACGCGCTGGACCGCGGGATGATCCCGCTGGGCTCGTGCACGATGAAGCTCAACGCGACGACTGAGATGGAGCCGGTGAGCCTGCCCGGCTTCGCGGACCTGCACCCCTTCGCCCCGGCGCAGGACGCCACCGGCTACCGCGAGCTGGTCGACGACGTGGAGGGCTGGCTGGCCGAGGTCACCGGCTACGACAAGGTCTCGGTGCAGCCCAACGCCGGCTCGCAGGGCGAGCTGGCCGGCCTGCTCGCGATCCGCGGCTACCACCACGCGAACGGCGACACGGCCCGTGACATCTGCCTGATCCCCTCGTCCGCGCACGGCACCAACGCCGCGTCGGCGGTGATGGCGGGGATGAAGGTCGTCGTCGTCAAGGCCTCCGACGACGGCTCGGTCGACCTCGACGACCTGCTCGCCAAGTGCGAGCAGCACGCCGACACGCTCGCCGCGATCATGGTCACCTACCCCTCGACCCACGGGGCCTACGAGGACTCCATCACCGACCTGTGCAAGATCGTGCACGACCACGGGGGCCAGGTCTACGTCGACGGCGCCAACCTCAACGCGCTGCTCGGCTACGCGCGGCCCGGTGAGTTCGGTGGCGACGTGTCGCACCTCAACCTCCACAAGACCTTCTGCATCCCGCACGGTGGTGGCGGCCCCGGCGTCGGCCCCGTCGCCGTGCGCGCCCACCTCGCGCCGTACCTGCCGTCCCACGCGTGGCACCCCGAGTCGGCCAAGCGCGAAGGCATCGGCCCGATCAGTGCCGCGCCCTACGGCTCGGCCGGGATCCTGCCGATCACCTGGGCCTACATCCGGATGATGGGTGCCGAGGGCCTGACCCGCGCGACGGCCGTGGCGGTGCTCTCGGCCAACTACATCGCCCACCGGCTGAACGACCACTTCCCGGTGCTCTACCGCGGGCACGGCGACCTCGTCGCGCACGAGTGCATCCTCGACCTGCGAGGCATCACGAAGGCGAGCGGCGTCACGGTGGACGACGTGGCCAAGCGCCTGGTCGACTACGGCTTCCACGCCCCGACCATGTCGTTCCCGGTCGCCGGCACGCTGATGGTCGAGCCGACCGAGTCCGAGGACCTGGCCGAGATCGACCGGTTCTGCGACGCGATGATCGCGATCCGCGGAGAGATCGCCCGCGTCGAGGCGGGGGAGTGGACGCCGGAGGACTCACCGCTGCGGCACGCCCCCCACACGGCGCGAGCGCTCGTCGGGGAGTGGGACCGCAGCTACTCGCGCGAGGTCGGCGTCTTCCCGCAGGGCATCGACCCCGACAAGTACTGGCCGCCGGTCGCCCGCATCGACCAGGCCTACGGCGACCGCAACCTCGTGTGCGCCTGCCCTCCGCCGGAGGCGTTCGAGCAGGACTGACCCGCAGGTGAGGCGTACGTCGTAGGGTCAGCCGCGTGAGCGATCAACGGCAGCGCCTCCTCGACGTCGCGCAGGCCGAGGGCCGGCTGACGTCGGTGGTCGGTGCCGTCTTCGACCGCTACGGCGCGGTGTGGGCCGGAGGTGCCGGCGACGCTCCGGGGCTCGACGGGCAGTACCGGATCGGTTCCATCACCAAGACGATGACGGCCGTGCTGGTCCTGCAGGCACGCGACGCCGGTCTGCTCGACCTCGACGACCGGCTGGGTGACCACCTCGGCGACATCGGCTACGGCGAGGTGACCGTCCGCGACGTGCTGGCGCACACCTCCGGCATGCAGAGCGAGCCTCGGGGTCCGTGGTGGGAGCGCACCCGCGGCACGGACTTCGTCGCGCTCGCCGCTGCCAACGACGGCGGGGGCAGGGTCGCGGGTGCGGGGGAGTGGTTCCACTACTCCAACCTCGGCTACGGCCTGCTCGGCGAGGTGGTGGCCCGCCGCCTCGGCGCCCCGTGGCGGGTGCTCGTGGCCGAGAGGCTGCTCCGACCGCTGGAGATGCGTGCGACGTCGTACCTGCCCCGTCCGGGCGCACAGCCCGGCTGGAGCGTCGACCACTTCACCGGCATCCGGGTGCACGAGCCACTGACCGACACCGGCGCCATGGCGCCCGCCGGGCAGCTGTGGTCGACCCTGGCCGACCTCGTCACCTGGGGCCAGCTGCTGGGCGGCGCACGCCCCGACGTCCTCGCCGACACGTCCCTGGCGGAGATGCAGCGGC
Source organism: Nocardioides furvisabuli (assembly GCA_964021995.1). Classification (GTDB taxonomy): domain Bacteria; phylum Actinomycetota; class Actinomycetes; order Propionibacteriales; family Nocardioidaceae; genus Nocardioides; species Nocardioides furvisabuli_A. The sequence goes on from CAXHZJ010000001.1 coordinate 21,470, forward strand.
CGGTGACCGACGACTACGGCCTCGGGCTGATGGTGGGACTGCACCCCGGTGGGCGCCTCGTGGGGCACAACGGCTCGATGCCGGGCTTCATGGCGGCGCTGCACGTCGACCCCGACAGCGGCATCGGCGCGGTGGTGCTGACCAACGCCACGACGGGCATCGACCCGCGCGAGCTCGCCGTCTCGCTCATCGAGGGCGACCCCGACGCCGAGGAGTCCCGACCGGCGCCGTGGCGCCCCACGCGTTCACTGCCGGGCACCGTGCGGGGTGTTCCGGGTGTGTGGTTCTGGGGCAACACGGCCTACGACGTGCGCTGGCACAACGACGGCCTCGAGCTACGGGCCATGGCGCGCGGCAACGTCGTCACCGACCGTTTCGAGGTCGTCGACGGCAGGTTGGTCGGTGTCACGGGCTACCACCGCGGCGAGCGGCTGGACGTCGTACGCCGTGCGGACGGCACGATCCGCAACCTCGAGTGCGCGACCTTCGTCTACACGCGGGTGCCCTACGACCCCGAGGTGGAGATCCCCGGCGGCCACCCGCGTCGGTGACCCCAGACGCCGAGCTCAGACGCTGACCTCAGACGCCCTGCGACACGCTCGACATGTTGAAGTCCGGGATCCGCAGGGCCGGGGTGGCAGTGCGGGAGAAGTAGTCGTCGCCCCACTCACGGCTGAAGCTCGGCACGGACTCGGTGGCCGCGCTGAAGCGGTTGAGCAGGTCGACCGGGCTCTCGTTCCAGCGGAAGTTGTTGGCGGCGCCGACGATCTCGCCGTCCTCGACGACGTAGACGCCGTCGCGGGTCAGGCCGGTGAGGAGCATGGTCTGCGGGTCGACCTCGCGGATGTACCACAGGCAGGTGAGCAGCAGGCCGCGCTGCACGCCCGACACCATGTCGTCCACGGAGCCCGCGCCGTCGCCGATCTCGAGGACGAGGTTGTCGATCATCGGTGTGACGGGCTGGCCCGTCATGGCAGCCGAGTGACGGGTCTGGAGCAGACCGGTGAGCAGCCCGTCGCGGATCCAGTCGGTGCGCTCGAGGAGCAGGCCGTTGTCGAACACGGAGTCGGTGTTGTCGGAGGCGCCCGCGATGACGAACGGCGCGCACTCCAGACCGGGGTGGGTGGGGTCCGAGAACAGGTTGACTCCCGGGGCGGCGACCTTGTCGCCGATGCGGGTGCCGCCACCACGGCGGCTGTAGACGGACTCACCCTCGTGGGCCACGCGGGCGCCGGCGCCCCAGTAGGCGTCGATCATCAGGTCGGCGACCGAGGACGGCGGCAGGATCGTGTCGTAGCGCCCGGCCGGCAGGTCGATGCGGCGCTCGGCCCACCGCAGGCGCTGCGCGACCGTGTCGGCCATCGCTGCAGCGTCCACGTCGCGGAAGTCGCGGGTCGCGCCGCCCGTCCAGGCGCTGCGGGTCAGCGAGGTGTCCTTGCCGGTGCAGGCGTAGTGGCCGGTGGGCTGCACGTGGCGCAGCCGAAGTCCCCGGGTGGAGCCGAGGTAGGTCGTGGCGACGTCGTGGTTGACGAAGCCGTAGAGCAGGCGGTCCTCCGCGCTCGCCTCGCGGAACGCCTCGCCCAGGGCGGGTGCGAAGGCGTCGTAGACGCCGATGTCGGTGGTCTCCGGCTCCAGGTCCCACAGGGGGGAGGTCAGGTCGGCGACCAGCTCGCCGGCGTCCTCGGCGGGGGAGCCGGCCCGCGCGGCGGCGTCGGCGCCCTGCACGAGTGAGGTGACCTGGTCGGTGGTGGAGGCGCTGCCGGAGACCGAGCCGGTCGCGATGCCGCCGGCGACGGAGGCGAAGCTGATCACGGTGACCGAGACCTCGGTCATCACGCCGTTGGTGGTCAGCGTGTTGTTGGCCCAGCGCAGGTTGGCGCTGGTGACGTCGCGGACGATGGCGATGCAGTCGTCGGCGGTCGAGGTCGCGAGCGCGTGCTCGACGAGCTCCTGTGCGGTGGTCCTCATCAGTGGCCTGCCTCGTCGATGGTGTTCAGGATGTTGACCCCGCGGAACAGCGCCGACGGACAGCCGTGGCTCACTGCCGCCACTTGGCCCGGCTGGGCCTTGCCGCAGTTGAACGCGCCGTGCAGCTCCCACGTGTCGGGCCCGCCGACGGCCTCCATGGAGCCCCAGAAGTCGGTCGTGGTGGCCTGGTAGGCGACGTCGCGGAGCATGCCGTCGAGCTTGCCGTCGGTGATCTTGTAGAACCGTTGGCCGGTGAACTGGAAGTTGAAGCGCTGCATGTCGATCGACCACGACTTGTCGCCGACGACGTAGATGCCGCGCTCGACGCGCGAGACGAGGTCGTCGGTGGTGAGGTCGTCGGTGCCGGGCATCAGTGACACGTTGGCCATCCGCTGGATCGGGATGTGCCCGGGGGAGTCGGCGTAGGCGCAGCCGTTGGAGCGGCCCTCGTTGAGCTCCGGCTTCAGGTGCCCCATCGAGCGGTCGAGCTGGTAGCCGACGAGGACGCCGTCGCGGACGATGTCCCAGCCTTGCGTCTGCACCCCCTCGTCGTCGAAGCCGACCGTGGCCAGGCCGTGCTCCTGGGTGCGGTCGCCGCGGACGTTCATCACCGCGGAGCCGTACTGCAGCGTGCCGAGCTTGTCGTAGTTGGCGAACGACGTGCCGGCGTAGTTGGCCTCGTAGCCCAGCGCGCGGTCGAGCTCCGTGGCGTGGCCGATGGACTCGTGGATCGTGAGCCAGAGGTTGGACGGGTCGACCACCAGGTCGTACGAGCCGGCCTCGACGCTCGGCGCCCTGAGCTTCTCGGCGAGCAGCTCGGGGACCTCGGCGAGCTCGGCGTCCCAGTCCCAGTGCTCGCCGGAGAGGTACTCCCAGCCGCGGCCGACCGGCGGGGCGATGGAGGCCATCGAGTCGAAGAGGCCGGTCTCCGCGTCCTCGCCGGTGGCCTCGAACCCGGGCTGGAGGCGTACGCGCTGCTGCGTGGTGCGGGTGCCGGACAGGTCGGCGTAGTACTTGTTCTCCTGCACCTGCTGCAGGAAGGCGGTCGCGTGGGCGACCGCGCTGCTCGCCCGCAGGCGCTCGGTCCAGTCGACGAGCAGGTCGGCCTTCTCGCGGGTGGGCACGTCGAGCGGGTTGACGTCGTAGCCGGAGATCCAGGTGACGTCGTCGTGCACCGGCTCGGGGGCCAGCTCGACCGGAGTCGTGGTCATCGCCGCGGCCACGCGCGCCACGGCGACGGCGGTGTCGGCCAGGCGTCGTGCCTCGTCGTCGGTCAGCACCACTCCCGAGGCGAAGCCCCAGGCTCCGCCGTGGACCACGCGCACCGCGAAGCCGAGGTCCTCGGCGTCGCTCGCGGTCTGGAGGTTGCCGTCGCGCGCACCGAGGTACTGATAGCGGTTGCGCTCGAAGCGGAAGTCCGCGTGGGTCGCACCGAGCTCCTGGGCCCTGGCCAGGGCGACGTCGCCGAGGCGGCGGTGCGGCAGTTCGCTGAAGGTCGGGTCGAGCCCGGGCGCACTCATGGGAGCGAACCTATCCGAGCCCCGGCCGGCGCGACGAACGGCTCAGGCCAGCTCCAGCGTCGTACGGCTGCCGGTGCGGCCACGGTGCACGCGCAGCTGGGTGGGGATGCGCGTCTGGAGCTCGGGCACGTGGCTCACCACGCCGACCACCCGGCCGCCGTCACGGAGCGTGTCGAGGGTGTCCATGACGTCCTCGAGGGTCTCGGAGTCGAGCGAGCCGAAGCCCTCGTCGACGAAGAGGGTCTCGAGGTCGGTGCCGCCGGCCTCCTCGGTGATCACGTCGGCCAGGCCGAGGGCGAGGGCGAGCGAGACCACAAAGGTCTCCCCGCCGGACAGGGTCGCGGGGTCGCGGTCGTCACCGGTCCAGTCGTCGCGCACGACCAGGCTCAGGCCGCCACGCGTCTCGCCCGCACCGCGCTGCCCGGTGTGGACGAGGGAGTAGCGCTGGTCGCTCATCGTGGACAGCCGCAGGTTGGCGGCCTCGACGACCTGGCTGAGGCGGTGCGCCAGGACGTAGGCGGACAGCCGCATCTGGAGGCGGTTGTCGGGGTGCTTGCCCTCGACCATCGCGGCCATGTCGGTGACCAGGTCGAGGTCGTCGCGCACGGGGGCCCATGCCGCGAGGGCCGCCTCCACGTCGTCGGCGAGGCCGCGCAGGCGACGTCCGCGGTCGCGCAGGCTCATGTCGCGGTGGCGTGCCGCGGCGGCCGCCTCCTTGGCGCGGTGGTGGGCCAGGGCCAGCGCCTCGAGGTCCGGCGGATCGGCCGTCGCGGAGCGCAGGAGGTCCTCGTCGGCCAGGAGCTCGGCGACCCGGGCGACCTCGCGCTCGTGGCGCTCGATGAGCCGCTGGAGCTCGGCCACGTCCTCCTCGGACAGCCAGGACGCGGAGGCCGCAGCGGACGAGTCGAACCCCGCGCGCGCGGCCAGCTCGTCAGCCGCATGCTGGGTGCTTGTGGCGGTGGCGTCGGCGCGGGAGAGCTCGGCGGTGAGGTCCCCGATGCGTTGCGCCAGTGACTCGACCTGCTGGTGGAAGGCGGCGAGGGCGTCGAGGTCGACCCGGTCCTGCCCGTGGGCGTCGTCGGCGTCGGGCACCACGGCGGCCACCTGCTCGTGCAGGGCCTCGAGCCGGGAGGCGAGGACTGCCGCCTCGGTGTCGTGCTGCGCAGCGGCGGCGACGAGCTCCTCGCGGTCGGCCGCGAGCGCGTCCTGCTCGGCGCGCAGCGAGTCGACGCGTGCCTGGAGGGAGGGGAGGAGTGCTGCGTCGGCACGCGCACGGTCCAGGCGCGCGAGCGTGGACTCCTCCTCGACCAGCAGCTGCTCGACGGAGTCGCCCGACTCTGCGAGAGCGGCGGCGAGCTGGGACTCCAGGCCACGCACCTGCTGGGCGTGGGCCTCGACCACGACCTCGAGGTCGTCGACCTCGCGCCGGGCGTCGCGCTCGGCTGCCTCGTCGGGCGCACCGGGGGCGGGTGAGGCGAGCGAAGGGTGATCTGCCGATCCGCACACCGGGCAGCAGGCACCCACGGCCAGCTTGCCGGCGATCTCGGCAGCCATGCCGTCGAGCCGCTGCTCGCGGATCTCCACGAGGGTCTCGCGCGCGAGGAGCCTGGTCTGCGCGGCCTCTGCGAGGGCGACCTCCGCCGTGACGAGCTGCGCGCCGATCGACTCCGCCGAGCGGGCGGCGCGCACCCGGACACGGAGCACCTCGAGGTCGCGGGAGAGGGCCTCGGCCGTGGTCACCGACTCCCGGGCGGCGCCCAGCGGCACGAGCGCCTGCTCGAGCGCGGCGGGCACCTCGTCGGCACGCTCCTGCAGCTGTCGCAGCCGGGCCGCGGACTCCTCGCGCACCCGCTCCACCCGGGCCAGCTGTCGGGCGACGTCCACGGCCTGGCGCTGGAGGGGCCGGACGCGGGCGATGTCGGTGAGGGCCTGGGCCGCGGAACGCCGGTGGTCCGCCACCTGCTGGTCGTCGAGGGACTCCTGCGCCAGCAGCTCGCGCAGGCGTCCACGCGCCTCAGTGGACTGCTTCGCGAGGTCGTCGACGTCGCGTCGCGCCTGGATCGCGAGGTCGTGGAGAGGGCGGACCGCACCGGCACGCTGCGCCTTGTCGACGCGTCGCTTGCGGCTCGCATGCTCTGGTGCGGCGGCCTCGACGGCGGCGTGGGCGCGGCGGGCGGCGGCGTACGTCGCACGGAGTCCCGCCAGCTCGATGCCGGCCGCAGACGCCTCGGACGCGGCCACCTCCTCCGCGGAGGCGTTCTCCACGGCGATCGCCTGCTCCACCGACGCGGTGACCGCGGCGTCGGTGAGGTCGCCGATCCAGGCCTGGAGGGTGGTCGGGTCGGCCGACCAGTCGTCCGGAGCCTGGTCGTCAGCGACCTCGCTCACCCGGCTGACGAGGTCCGCGACCGCGCGGTGGTGCGCATCGCCCGTGCGGCGCAGCTCGATGCGCCGATCGCGCAGCCAGCGCTCGGTGCGGTCGAAGCGCCCGGTCTGGAACACCTGCTGGAGCAGGGCGTGGCGCTCCTCCGAGCGCGCCCGCAGGAAGGCCTGGAACCTGCCCTGCGGCAGCAGGGCGACCTGGCAGAACTGGGGGAGCGTCATGCCGACGAGGCGCGTCACGAGGTGCCCGGTCTCGTCGAGGCGGGTGCTGAGCGGGTGCCAGACGTCGTCGCCGTCGTCTCCTGCCCGGCGCTCGGAGATGACCACGCGGGCCTGCTCCGTGGTGGTGCCCTGGCCGCGGCGCTTGGGTCGCGTCCAGGCGGGGGAGCGGTCGATCCTGAACCGGCGACCCGACAGCGTCGCCTCGAGGACGACCCGCGGGGCGACGTCGGCGGCGGCGTGGTCGGAGCGCAGCCGCTTGGCGGCGGAGCGGTCGCCGGGGACGTCGCCGTAGAGCGCGAAGCAGACGGCGTCGAGGATGCTGGACTTGCCGGCGCCCGTGGGGCCGCTGAGCAGGAACAGCCCGGCGTCGGAGAGGGCGTCGAAGTCGACACGGGCCTTCTCCGCGAACGGCCCGAACGCCACCACCTCGAGCTGGTGCAGCCTCATGCGGAACGACCTCCGTCCTCATCGCCGCCGACGCTCGCACCGACGAGGACGTCGAGCTCGGGGTCGTGGCAGCAGGCGTCGAAGGCGTCCTGGAGCAGCGCCGACTCAGCAGGTGTGGTCTCCACACCGCGCACGTGGCGCACGAAGTCGAGCGCGATGGCGTGGTCGCTCGTGCCGGGAGCGGGACGACCGGGGGCCTGCACGTCGATCACCGGTGCAGGGAACTGCAGCACGAGCGTGTGGGGGAAGCGTCGTCGCAGCTGCTCCATCGCGCGCGCGGGGCGCGGCACGTCGGTGAGGGTGGCCTGGACCCAGTCCTGCTCACGGTCGGACAGCGAGCGGTCCGCGAGGAGGTCGGCGAGCGAGCCGCTGATGCGCGACAGCCGACGCGGGACCGGGGCGTCGATCCACCGCGCCGAGGCGAAGCCCTTGGCGTTGAGCTCGACCAGCCAGCTGCCCTTGACCTGGTCGGCCTCGGAGAAGGAGTAGGCCAGGGGCGAGCCGGAGTAGCGCAACGCGTCGCACAGCACGTGCGGGCCGTGCAGGTGGCCCAGCGCGGTGTAGTCGATGCCGTCGAAGGTGCTGGTCGACACCCGGGAGACACCGCCCACGCTGATGTCGCGCTCGGACTCCGACGGAGTAGCGCCGGCGACGAACGCGTGCGCCAGCACCACCGAGCGGGTCTTCGTGCGCGCGGCCAGGTCGCGGCGTACGCGGGTCATCGCCTCGGCCAGCGCCGCCTCGTGGCTGCGGTGGCCCAGGGACCACGGCTCGAGGAGGGCGGACGGGTCGAGGAAGGGGATCGCGTGGATCGCGACGTCACCGTGCCGGTCCTTGAGCACGACGGGGCTGCCGACGGAGGCGGCGCTGGTGCGGACGAAGACGCCCGCGGCGTCCATCAGGCGGGAGCCGAAGCCGAGGCGCTGGGCACTGTCGTGGTTGCCGCTGCTGACGACGACCTTGGCGCGGGACGCGGCGAGCCGGGCGAAGGCCTCGTCCGCGAGCGCGACCGCGTCGACGTGGGGGAGCGCGCGGTCGTAGACGTCGCCGGAGACCACCACGACGTCGACCTTCTCCGTCTCCACGACCTCGAGCAGGTGGTCGACGAACGCACCTTGGTGCCCGAGGAGGTCCTCGCGGTGGAAGGACCTCCCGAGGTGCCAGTCGGAGGTGTGGAGGATGCGCACGTGACGACCGTAGAACGCCGCACCGACAGCGGCGGGCCACCACGCCGCGCGAGGGTGCTCAGCAGTAGCGGACCGAGCGCCCCGGGGAGGTGAATCCCCACAGGTCGATGCCCGCGTCCTGGGCCAGGCGGGCCGCCAGGCTGGTGGGCGCACCGACGGCGACGATGGATCCGATGCCGCTGGCGGCGGCCTTCTGGACCAGCTCGAAGCCGACCCGTCCGCTGAGCACGAGGCACGCGGCGGCCGCCGGTTCGCCGGCCAGCACCCGGGCGCCCACGACCTTGTCGACCGCGTTGTGGCGGCCCACGTCCTCGCGCACGACCAGCAGCGTGCCGTCAGCATCGGCGAGCCCCGCCGCATGCACCCCGCCGGTGCGCTCGAAGAGGGTCTGGCGCTCGCGCAGCGCGTCGGGCAGGCGTCGTACGACGTCCGCGTCGGGGCGCGGTCCGCGCCACGGCGCCGCCGTACGGGCGGTGAGCGCGTCCTCGACGCTGTCCTTGCCGCAGACCCCGCAGGCCGATGACCCGGCGGAGGCGGAAGAGTGCCTGTGCGGGAGGTCCGCGGCATCGGTGAGCGTCACGGTGACGACGTTGAACTCCTGCTCGGGAGCCAGGTCGGTGTCGGTGCAGTAGGCCACCTGCGTGAGCGCACCGGGGTCGGCGACCCCCTCGTGCACCAGCCAGCCGGCCGCGAGCTCGAAGTCGTGGCCCGGGGTGCGCATCGTGACCCAGGCGCGGCGCGGCGCGAGGGCCCCGGCGCGTACGCGGATCTCGAGCGGCTCCTCGGTGATGAGCCGGTCCTCGCGGGGGACCTCACGCTCGGGGAAGTGCTCCACGACCCGGGTCCGGACCGAGGGACCGGGACGTCTCACGCGCTCGCTCACCACCCGTCGACCCTAGCCGCAGGGCGGTCGCGACCAGTCGTCGGCAGGTGGTCGAGATCACCCCGTCCGCGATGCAGCGACCACCTTGCGCGATCCCTAGGATGTAAGAGTCGCAACGGCGCGACTAGATCTTACATTCACTGCTCATCACGTGGAGGGCCGGATGCCCTCGGAAGGACAGATCCCCATGATCTCGCAGCTGCACCTCGCCCTGAGCCTCGTCGACGCACGGGCCCACTCGGTGGAGGACCGTGCCCTCCTGCGGAGCGTGGAGATCGCCCGACGTGAGGAGCGCCGCGCCCGTCGCGCCGTGCGTCGCGCCCCACGCTGACCCGGCGCGACCTACGTCCGACCCCACGTCGGACGTCCGGCCGCGCGGCACGCCAGACGTGACGTCGCGGCCATCGACACCCTGCCAGAACCCCCTCTGGCAGGGTGTCCTGCATGACGGACGAGACCCTGCGCAGCGTCGACATCACCCGCATCGGCCCGGCCCGCTTCAAGGCCACCAACGCCCGTGGTGGGGAGACCTTCTTCGGCACCGGGGGAGAGGACCCCGACTTCACGCCGGTCGAGCTCCTGCTGGCCGCCATCGCCGGTTGCAGCGCGCTCGACGTGGAGGCGATCACCCACAAGCGGACGACGAGCACCCGCTTCGACGTACGGGCCGAGGGGGAGAAGGTGCGCGACGAGCACGGCAACCACCTGACCGGGCTCCGGGTGACCTTCGAGGTGGAGTTCCCCGAAGGACCCGACGGCGACGCGGCACGCGACCGGGTGCAGTCGGCCATCGCGATGTCCCGCGACCGCCTGTGCACGGTCTCGCGGACCGTGCAGCTGGGCCAGGACGTCGTCTACGACGACCTGGCCCAGGAGGAGCCCGTCAGCCGACCGTGACCGACTCGATGGTGACGTCCTCGTTGGGGGCGCCGCCGCCGTCGGGGTTGGCGTTGTCGTTGCCCACCGCGGCGATCTCGTCGAGCACCTCGAGGCCGGCATCGTCGATCGTGCCGAAGACGTTGTAGCTCGGCGGGAACTCCGAGTCGCGGAAGACGAGGAAGAACTGCGAGCCGTTGGTGTCGGGTCCGGCGTTGGCCATGGCCAGCGTGCCGGCGGGGTAGGTCTCGTCGCCGCTCAGCTCGTCGGCGAAGGAGTAGCCCGCACCGCCCGCACCGGTGCCGGTCGGGTCGCCGCACTGGAGGATGCCGAAGCCCTCCATGTCGCCGATGCGCGGGCACGGGGTGTCGTCGTAGAACCCCTGCTCGGCCAGCGACACGAACGAGTTGACCGTGCACGGCGCGCTCGCGGCGTCGAGGGTGAGGCCGATGTCGCCGAAGTTGGTCGCGATGGTCGCAGCGATCGTGCCCTCGGCCTGCGCCTCGGCGTCCGGCGCCTGGACCTCGCGGGCGGCCTCGCGGCCGTCCTCGGGGTACTCGCACGTGGTCGTCTCGCCGGAGGCCGTGGTCTCCGAGGACGACTCCGAGCCGCCGGCCGGGTCCGACGCGGTGTCGTCGCCGCTGTCACCGCATCCGGCGAGGACGAGGACGGACAGGCACGCCAGGACGGCGGCAGGACGCTTCAGTGCGGGTCGCTTCGACATGCGGGCGATCGTAACGAGCCGCGCCTCACATCTCCTCGTGGGTGTCGGGGTCGCCGCCGAACAGGCGCCCGTCGTCCTCCCCGAGGGCGGTGATGGCAGCCACCTCGGCGGGGGTGAGCTCGAATCGGAAGACGTCGAGGTTCTCGGCCTGGCGCGTGGCGTCGGCCGACTTGGGGATCGGCAGCGAACCGAGCTGGACGTGCCAGCGCAGGATGACCTGGCCGGGGGAGACGTCGTGGGCGCGCGCCGCGGAGGTGACGGCGTCCTCGTCGAGCGGGGCGCGACGCTTGCCCATCGGGCTCCACGCCTCGGTGCGGATGCCGAGGCGCTCGTGGACCTCGCGCATCCGGTCCTGCGGGAAGCGCGGGTGCAGCTCGACCTGGTTGACAGCGGGCGTGACGCCGGTGTCGTCGATGATGCGGGCGAGGTGCTCCTCGGTGAAGTTCGAGACGCCGATCGAGCGGACCAGGCCGTCCTTCTGCAGCTGCACCAGCGCGCGCCACGCCTCGACGTACTTCCCCTGGCTGGGGTTCGGCCAGTGGATGAGGTGCAGGTCGGTGTGATCGAGGCCGAGACGCTCGAGAGATCCGCGCACCGACGCGATGGCGTCGTCGTAGCCGTGGTGACGACCGGGGATCTTGCTGGCCACGAGCACCTCGTCACGAGCGAGCCCGGAGCGACGCAGCGCCTCACCGACCTCGAACTCGTTCTCGTAGTTCACCGCGGTGTCGAGCAACCGGTAGCCGGCCTGGAGCGCGCCGAGGATCGCACCGGTGCCGGCCTCGCCGCGCAACGGGTACGTGCCGAAGCCGATCGCGGGGATGGTGGTGCCGTCGTTGAGGGCGTACGTCGGGATGTCAGCCATGCGTCCCAACCTAGGCGCCCGGACCACGGCTCGTCCCGCGGCGGTCGGCCCACGACCTCACGGAGCGCCGCGCGGCTCCTCGTGCGCCGGGCCGTCGCTGAGCTCGTCGACGACGAGGAGGTCGCGCCGGACCTGACCGGACCGGAAGGACGCCCGGCCCACCATGTGGCTGGCCACCACAGTCGTGGCCATCTGCAGGACGACGACGAGCGCCAGCAGTCCGACGACCCCCGGGTCGCGTAGTCGCAGGGCGACGCCGGTCATCACGAGCACCGTGCCGAGGACCTGAGGCTTGGTCGCGGCGTGCATCCGGCTCAGCAGGTCCGGCATCCGGAGCACCCCGATGGACGCGAGCAGCGCGAGCACGGCCCCGAGCAGGATGCACACGGCGGCAGCGAGGTCGGCGGCGGCGGTCCAGCTCATCGCGCACCCCCCCGCCGCTTCTCGGGCGCGCCGGCCTCGAGGTCGTCGCTGCGGCTGGCGTAGCGAGCCACGCTCACGGGCCCGACCAGGCCGCACCCCGCGAGCACCACCAGCACGGGCAGGACGTAGGTGACCCCGGTGTGCGCGACGTGGAGCGCCGTCGCGCAGACCGTCACCGCGACCAGCACGTCGAGAGCGACGCTGCGGTCCAGGATCGTGGGGCCAACGGTGAGCCGGACGACCAGGAGTGCAGCGGCGACGGCCAGCATCGCTCCGGCCGCGACCAGGACCCAGGTCATCGTGCACTCCGATCGGCCTCGGCGGCACGGGGCGGCAGCGCGCGGAGCACGCGTTGCTCGAGGTCGAGCGCGGTGCGTCGGAAGGCGTCGGCCGCCGACGCGTCGGGGGTGTCGAGCACGTGGAGGTAGAGCGTGTGGGTGGACCGTCTCACCTCGACCACGACCGACCCGGGGATGAGCGACAACATCGAGGCGACGAGGGTCGTGATGAAGTCCGACTCGGTCTCGAGGTCGACGGCCACGACCGCGTTGCGGACCGGTCGGCGCCTCAGCACCACGCCCGCGACCTGCACGCTGGCGCGCACGACGTCGACCGCGAAGCGGACCACCACGCCGAGCAGCGGCAGCGGGTGGATCCTGGAGCCGAGATCGATGGGTGGCAGCGGGAAGACGACACTGACGAGGACCGCGCACAGCACGCCGCCGACGATCAGGAACGGGGTGACGTCGCCCCACAGGGCCAGCCAGACCAGCAGCAACCACGCGACGGACAGGGGCTGGACGGCGCGGTGGCGAGCGGGCCGCACGGTGCCGTCACGCCTCGTGCGCATGACGGGGCTCATGGCGTCTCCTCGGTGAGCACCGCGGTGAGGTAGGTCGTGCGCTCGTGCAGGTCGTACGCCGCGCGGTCGCCGAGCGCGTAGAGCGGGCCGGCGACCACCGTCAGCAGGACGCTGACTGCCACGAGCGCGGCTGCTGGTGCCACCATGCCGAGAGGGGAGTGGCGCAGGTCGTCGCCGTCCTGGATGAGGGTGTGGAAGTCGCGCTCGGGCTCGCTGTCGTCACCGAGGCGTCGGGCCTCCTCGATGTCGCTGCGGCTGACGGTGCCCTGCGCGGTGTGGACGTGCCCGCGGTGCGGGTGCACGACGCGCGTGTCGTGGCCGGGCACGGACTCGGCGTCACCGATGGCCTCCAGTGCCTCGTGGGCCTCGAGCGGCGTACGCCAGAAGGCGACCGCCCACGTCTTGGCGACGGCGTACAGGGTGAGCAGGCTGGTGGCGGCGCCGGCGCCGACGAGGGTCCAGGCAAGCCAGCCGCCGTCGCTCTCGGCCGCCCGGAAGAGCCCGACCTTGCCGATGAAGCCGGAGAACGGCGGGATGCCGGCGAGGTTCATGGCGGGGACGAAGAACAGCACGGCGAGGAGCGGCGCGATCCGGGCGAGACCGCCGATGCGCATCAGGGCGGTGCTGCCGGCCCGGCGCTCCACGAGCCCGAGCACGAGGAACAGCGCGGTCTGGATGGTGATGTGGTGCACGACGTAGAAGATCGTTCCGGCGGTGCCCTCGCGGCTGTCGAGGCCGATGCCGAGGATGAGGTAGCCGATGTGGCTCACCAGCGTGAAGGACAGCATCCGCTTGATGTCGGACTGCGCGATGGCGCCGAGGATGCCGATCAGCATCGTCAGCAGCGCTGCCCAGAGCAGCAGGCCGGTGAGCGGGCTGTCGGGGAACAGCAGCGTCTGCGTGCGCAGGATGGCGTAGACCCCGACCTTGGTGAGCAGCCCGGCGAAGACGGCGGTGACCGGCGCGGGCGCTGTCGGGTAGCTGTCGGGCAGCCACAACGACAGCGGGAAGACGGCCGCCTTGATCGCGAACGTGGTCAGCAGGAGGAGTTGGAGCATCAGCGAGACGTGGTCGGGCAGCTCGGCGAACCGTTGGGCGAGGTGCGCGAGCGTGAGCGTGCCCGTAGCGGCGTACGTCACCGCGAGGCTGATGAGGAACAGCGTCGAGGACAACAGGTTCACCAGGACGTAGATCGTCCCGGCCCGCACCCGTGCCCCGGTGCCGCCCAGCGTCAGCAGGACGTAGCTGGCGAACAGCAGCATCTCGAAGCTGACGAAGAGGTTGAACAGGTCGCCGGCCAGGAAGGCGTTGGACACCCCGGCGACGAGTACCAGGAAGGTCGGGTGGTAGACCGAGATCGGCGCACCCTCCTCGTCCTCGGTCATGCCCTGTCCGACGGAGTAGGCGAGGACGGCGAGGGTCACGATGCTGCTGACGAGCAGCATCAGCGCCGCCAACCGGTCGGCGACCAGGACGATCCCGAGGGTCTCGGGCCACGCGCCGATCCAGACGGTCTGCGGGCCGTGGGCGTCCGCCTGGACGAGGAGCATCGCAGAGATCGCGACCACCGAGCCGAGGACAACAAGGCTGAGCCACCGCTGGAGGCGGGGATGGTGTAGCAGGGCCAGAGAGGCGCCGGCGCCGAGGACGGGCAGCAGCACCGGAAGGGGGACGAGCGAGTTCACGACGACCTCACCTCCTCCTCGGTGGACGCGAGCGGGTCATCGTCAGGTCCCTGGTTCACGTCACCGCTGGAGTCGTCGCCGGGGTAGTCGGAGGTCGTCGCGTCGTAGGCCTCGGAGGTGACGTCGCGTAGTGCCAGGCGCCTGATGGTGTCGTCCTCTATGTCGTCCTGCACGTCGTCGTGGCCGTTGAGCTGCCAGCTGCGGTAGGCCATGGCCAGGACGAACGCCGTCGTGGCGAGCGTGATGACGATGGCCGTCAGCACCATTGCCTGGGGGAGTGGGTCGGTGAGGCCTCCGGTGGGTCCGTCCTTGGTGACGATCGGGGCGCGGCCGGCGGGCCCGCCCGCAGCCATGAAGGACAGGCTCACGCCGTTGCCCGCCATGACGAACCCGACCAGCACACGCGACAGGCTGCGCTCGAGCACGAGGTAGACACCGCAGCCGAGGAGAGCCGCCGCGACCAGGACGAGGGTGAGGTTGACGCTCATGCGGTGTTGACCTCCGCCTGCGCGCGCCGCAGGTCGCGCTGGATGTCGCGGTCGATGTGGGAGCCCAGGGCGCGTAGGAGGTCGAGGACGAGTCCCACCACGACGAGGTAGACGCCGACGTCGAACAGCACGGACGAGACGAGGTGCAACTCGCCCAGGAGCGGGACCTGCACGTCGACGACGGCCGACTGAAGCACCACACCACCGAAGGCGAGGGGGAGCAGGGCGGCCAGCGCCGCGACCGCTAGCCCGGCACCGATCAAGCGTCCGGCGTCCACGGGAGCAGCCTCGTCGAGCTCGTAGCGACCCCCGGCGAGGTAGCGGACCACGAGCGCCAGCCCGGTAGTCATGCCGGCGGCGAAACCGCCGCCGGGCAGGTTGTGCCCGGCGAGCAGCAGGTAGATGGAGATGACGACCAGCGTGTGGAAGACGAGCCGGACGATCACCTCGAAGATGATCGAGCGCTTCTCCGGCGGCAGCGTGCGCGACCCCGGCAGCCAGGCTCGACGACCGGGCTGGGTCGCTACCTTCCTCACCCCCGACGGGTAGGGGATCTCGTGCACCCGGCGGATGTCGGCACCCCGCGCGTTGACGTACACCAAGCTCGCCACGCCTGTCGCTGCTGCCACGAGGACCGCGAGCTCGCCGAGGGTGTCCCACGCGCGAGTGTCGACGAGGACGACGTTGACGATGTTGCCGCCACCGCCGAAGTCGAGCGCCTCCTGCGGCAGGGCCACTGACACCGGCGGTCTGGTGCGAGCCGCCCCGGCCACCAGCAGGAACCCCGCCGTCACGACCGCGACGGCCAGGCCGAGCGCGGCACGCAGGTAGCGCTGCCGGCTGAGCGGTCGGTCGGTGAAGTACTCCGGGAGCCGGCGCAGGGCGAGCACGAAGACGACGACGGTGAGGGTCTCGACCAGCGCCTGGGTCAGGGCGAGGTCGGGCGCGCCCTGCAGCACGAAGAGCACCGCTGTGCCGTAGCCGGTGACTCCCACGAGCAGGACCGCCCGGATGCGGCGGCGCGAGCGGGCGGTCATCAGGGCCGCGACCACGATGACCACGCCGACGACACCTTGCGCGGGCGTGTCCCACGCCTTCACCTTGATGTCGTCGAGGCCCTGCACCAGCGCCGCGCCGGGGAGGATCACCACGACGAGGAGGATGATGGCGAGGTACGCCGCGGCGGAGCCTCGCTGGACGACACCGGTGACCTCCACCGCGGTGCGGTCGAGCAGTCGCATCCCGCCGCGGTAGGCCCGCTCGAGGCTCCAGTCGTGCGCGAGGGCCGCCTGCACCCGGGCGACGGGTTCGCGCGCCACGAAGAGCGCCATGCCGAGGGCGAGAGTGACGACCGTGAGGAGCAGCGGGAGCCCGACGCCGTGCCACAGCGTGAGCTCGGGCTCGTGCGTACCGGCGGGGAAGGCGAACGCCGGACGCTCGAGCACGCGCGTCAGCGGTCCGCCGAACAGCCCGAGTGCCAGGGAGAGAGCCGCCAGGGCCACGGGGACGGCGACGAAGGGGAGCGATGGGGAGCGGACCGTGAGGGGCTCGTCCACCTCGCGGGTGCCGAACGCTCCCCACACGAATCGTGCCGAGTAGGCGGCGGTGAGCACCGACCCCACCACGACACCGGCCACCAGCAGCCACCCAGTGGTTGCGGCGATGCCCGTGCCGTCACCCTCGCGCGCCACGTCTACGAGGGCCACCAGCACGCTTTCCTTGGCTACGTAGCCTAGTAACGGGGGAAGCCCGGCCATGGAGCCCGCTGCGAGCGTCGCGGTCACCGTGAGCAGCGGCAGCCTCCGGCCCAGCCCCGTCAGCTGTCGCAGGTCACGGGTGCCCGTGGCGTGGTCAACGATGCCGACGACGAGGAACAAGGTCGCCTTGAACAGGGCGTGGGCTAGCAGCAGGGCGAGCCCGGCCAGCATCGCACTGCGGGTGCCGATGCCCAGGACCAGCACGAGGAAGCCGAGCTGGCTGACCGTGCCGTAGGCGAGCAGGAGCTTGAGGTCGTGCTGGCGCAGGGCGCGTACGCCGCCCACGACCATCGTGGCGAGGCCGAGGCCGAGGAGCGCCGTCCGCCAGCCGGCCACCCCGGCAAACGCGGGCGCCAGCAGCGCGACCAGGTAGACGCCGGCCTTCACCATCGCCGCGGCGTGCAGGTAGGCGCTCACCGGGGTCGGTGCCGCCATCGCCGAGGGCAGCCAGAAGTGGAAGGGGACGAGGGCCGACTTGCTGATCGCACCGACGAGGAGCAGGTGCACCCCGACGGTCACCGCGGCGCCGGCCGGGGGATCGGCCAGGATGTCCGAGATCCGGTAGGTGCCTGCCGTCTCGCCGAGCAGGATCGCGCCGACGAGCAGGACGAGTCCGCCGAACGTCGTGACCACGAGCGCCTGGATCGCTGCCCGACGGCTGGCCCGGCGGTCGGGATCGTGCCCGATCAACAGGAACGAGAAGACGGTCGTGAGCTCCCAGAAGACGTAGAGCAGCAGCAGGTCGTCGGCCAGGACCAGCCCGAGCATCGAGGCGATGAACGCCACAAGGACACCGGCGAACCGGGGGACCCCGACGTCGTCGTCCCGGAAGTACGACGCACAGTAGGCAAGCACCAACGCCCCGACGCCGAGGACGACGAGCGACATCACCCACTGCAGGGTTCCCATCGCGAACGCGAGGTCCATGCCGAGACTCGGCACCCAGGGATGGACCTCGACCAGCGCCTCGCCGGCGCTGATCGCCGGCCCCTGGGCCGCGATCCAGATGGTGCCGGCCGCCGGCACGAGGGCCATGACGCCCAGCATGCGGCGCCCGGAGCGCAGGACGAGCCACGGTGACAGCGCGGCGACCGCGAGCAGGGCGGCGATCAGCAGCAGCACGGCGGTGGTCCTCGTGGTCCGTTGTGGTCGTGCCGGGCGGATGTCACCGGCAGCACCAAACGTAGCGGCGTTCGAACACGCACCACGAACACGCAGGCGCTCGCACGCCGAAGATGGGGGACAGACCCCATGCGGAGCAGCGCGATCGGATCGGGAACTGCACTACTGGACACCCTGCGTATCAAGTCTCGCCGCATCGACCTTCAATCCGGGGCTGGCGGCTCTGGTCGGACGCACGTCGGCCAGTGCGGCCATGGGCAGCCACTCCAAGCGCCAGGACGGCTCATGGACGGGCCCGCAGATCGTCGTAGAAGGAAACTGATGCTGTCAGCCCTGCACTGACCGGTCAACGATTCGATCTCGGGAGCCTTGCGAGGCGTAGGCGGCCGCGCCTGCGATGAGCGCGCCTGCTACGAGCGCAAGGTACGCATTGGACACGTCCCGCTGGTAGATGACGTTGTATTCCCAAGGGACAAGACCGGGAGCGCTGAAGACGAAGGCGAAGACAACTGGCAAGAGCCAGCCCAGCCCCACGCCGAGCAGGCTGACGCCCAGAGCGCAGAGGGCCACGAACAACATGGCGTCGACCGTGACAATGACCACCGGCAGAGATGCGATGACGGCGGTGACCGCAGCAGCAACGGATGTGAGGACGTAGATGCCCGAAACCAGCGCAATCCGGGGAACGATCAGCCTGCGCGCAGCCGACCCGATCAGGTCTCGTGGGCCCTCATACAAGGCCGTGCAGCTAACTATGACGGGTATTACGATGCCTGCGACGACGCCCGAGTCGACAACGGTTCCCAACGCTTCGTAGGGGTACTTGATTGGAACGGTGATGGCGGCAAATAGGCTCACAGCCGCCCAGGCCACCAGCACCGCACCGCACCAGCGCCATGTCAGTGCGTGAGCTGCGGCCCAGGCGCTGACCATTCTGTAGTGACGCCAGGGCGCCGTCGTGGGGACCCGGTCGTGCCGTGCGGTCGTCATCAGTGTTCGAAAGCCTCCCAAGTGAGCGATCCGGTCCGGATCTGGTCCGCGTGCTCATGGAACCAGTCCGCGCGTGCCTCGGCGTCAAGGTTGGAAAAGAACGCGAGATCAGACTCGTGGCTGTCGTAGTTGAGGAACCGCGGGTCGAGTGTTGGTCCACCGAATGGGCCGGACCCGTCAGTCTTGGCGCCGGCCTCGGTGAGGTACCAACGCCAGAGGACGTCAGTCGGCGAGGCCAGTGGGCGCAAGTCGGCAACTTCTGAACCCCTCTCCGTCGCACCGGCGGACGCGGTAGACGCCACGACCCGTGGGATGAAGTAGGCCACGAGACCGTAGTGGACTTGATCGGTGTCAATGTAGGCGTAGGCGCTGATGTCGCTGGCTTGTGACAAGGAAACGACGTCGGCGTCGAGGGCTTCTTCTCGTGAGGTGATCTCTTCTATGTTCCGATTGATCTCTGCGGAGATGCCTGCCGCCTCGTCGTCAACGTAGGTCACTTTCGGCAGCAGGCCGGCGAGAAGTTGTGTCGCGAGGTGAAGTTCAGGGCCAAGTTGTCTGCGTACGACCTCCTTTCCGCGGGGCAGGCACAAGGAGGGCGCCAAAGACTTGATTACCGGAGAGTCGGTCGCCTCTGTGGACGCACCCGACGCCACCTCGCAGCGCAGCTCTGTTGCGGCAAGGTCCACCCCTCTGGTCTCTGGTGTGATGGCCAAGAGTGGCGTTGCTATCAGTCCAGCAGCGATGAGGGCAGCCGTGGCGACTCTTTTCGCGCCCACCCTTCGCATTAAGACATGCAGTGCGACTGTCAGCCAGAACAATGTTTGCAGCCCTAGTACCCACGCAAGCACAGGTTGGAACGTCACCCGCCTTTCGTCGATGGGAGTGATCGCCAGAAGAATGGAGTCGGCATTGAAGGAAAGGAATCCGAGCATGAGGTAGACGGCCAAGGCGCAGATTGGGGCACCTAGGTACCAAGGCAGTCTCGAACCAGCGACCTGACCAATGATGGTTACGGCGCATATGCAGGCGACCTGAGCGAGTACGGGCAAGAAGGCGGGTCGGCCGTACTCAGAGATGAAGGAAGTTGCAACCAAGCCCGGCGTTACGCCGAGCAGGTAACCGACGGTGGTCCAGGCAGCAGGTTCAAGCACGGCGCGTGCTTGAACCTGCAACGGGTTGCGTCCCGCTGCCTGGCGCATCGAATCCATGCCGTTGCGCGCTGTGGTTGCGCCTAGGAACGCCCCGACCGCCGCAGCCGCGGGCAAGGCGAAGATGAAGGCAGTGCCAGTGTGCTTTTGGGTCTCGGTCCACAAACCTAACCATTGATCCCATCGGCCCGCGTATGCGATGGACAGACAGAAGGCAACACCTAAGGCGCCTAGTAGTCCCATCCGTGGCGGTATCTCGAGGAATAGGGGCCTAGGCATCAGGCTGCCCAAAGGTGCGGCTCGAATCCTCGCCTGGCCGGTCATTTTCTTGACGTGGATGTGTGGCGTTCAGACGGCGGTCGGACGCAGCCAGCACGTCCAAGAAGCCGGCGCGCAGGTCTATGTGAGGCGAGCCGTCGTACCCGGAGTCCACACCCTGCTCGGACCTGCTCGCATCCGCGCCCTCACGGCGGACGCGACGGCCCCGCTCGGCGAGCTCCTCTGTGGTGGCGTCGTAACACACCGTGCCGTGGTTGAGCACGACGACCCGACCTGGGAACGCCTCGACATCCTCAAGCAGATGGGTCGAGATGAACACGATGCGATCTGCTGCCAAGGTGCGCACGATGTCATGAAATCTTGCTCGTTGCTCAGGATCGAGTCCCACGGTGGGCTCGTCCAGCACGAGCAGGCGAGGCTCGTGCACGACCGCTTGCGCAATTCCTGCGCGACGCAACATCCCGCCAGATAGTTGACCGAGGCGCCGTGCACGTTGGTCGGCAAGGTCAGTCCGGCGTAGCGATTCATCGACTCGCATTTCGACGTCGGTCGGCGTCACGCGCTTTAGCCAGGACGCGTATCGCAAGTAGTGCTCGACTCTCATCGACAGGGGTGCGGCCAAATGCTGCGGCAGCCAGCCGGTGTCTGCATGGTGGGCCCGCCAATCCTCGGCGCGGGTCAGTTCTTGCCCATTACGGACGAGCCTGCCGGCATCGGGGCGCTCGATTCCAGTAAGCATGCGGCAAAGCGTTGACTTCCCCGCGCCGTTACGACCCAGGAGCACTGTGGTGCCCGAATGTAGGTCCAGCGTCACGTCCTGAAGTGCCTGTACTGACCCGTATGTGTGTGTGACAGCGGCCAGGCCGACGGCGAGAACGCCGTCGGCCTGGCGCGGATACTGTGTCGTCAACTCCGGCGAGTGACGTCAGAAGTTCTGTCGCGTCTGAGGTCCGCATCCATCGGGCAAGCCGGTACGGTCCCGGCAAACCTTCCAACCCGCCGCGTCGGCGCTCGGCGGAATCGGCGTGAACTGCGTGCAAGACCCGCTCTTCGCCACGTAGGTCGCCGAACTCGTGTTCGACGTGATGCGATCGCAGGTGTAGTCGGTGTAGGAGTTGTAAATGACGATGCCCCGGTAGTAGACGTTGTTCCCGGTGCGGGAGCGGAGATCGCCGGACGAGGAGAATGACTGGTCCCCGTACCCGGTCACAAACATCTCGCCATCGCCGTCATCTGATGTGACGTTGTAGGCCCATGCCGACGCTGGAATCAAAGCAGCCGTGAGGGCAAGCCCGAGGGCACGCAAAAGTCTCTTCATTACTATCTCCCGAGAGTCATCAGGAGGGCCGATGCACTCCCGTTCCGGCAACGTACACCCACGGTGCAGCGGCGTATATGCTTCATTAGAACTAGATCGTCACAACTGGGTCCCGCGTGGTCATCATTCAGATGGCCACTGCCGAGAATCATTGGCGCTACTTTATGGAGCGACCTGCGTACCGAGCCCAGGGTTCAGCAGATTTGTCGGCGTGGAGGAAGGCGACCGACGGGCTGTAGCCGAGGGCCTCGGCGACGAGGGAGGGTGGGCATTCGAGGACGAGTTCGCCGATGGCGCGGTTGCGGGCCCCGAGGAGGTCGACGCCGAGGTCGCGGAGCCGGTCCATCACGGTGTTGGGGTGGAGGTGCCGACCAGCGAGTGTGCTGGGGAAGAGCCACGGGCTGTCGGGCCCGGCCCCGGTGCGGAGGTTTGGGCGGGCAGCGAGGTGCTCGCGCAGCACAGAGGCGAAAGGTTCCGGGACGTCGGTCGGGCGTGCGCCGAGGGTGATGCTCATGCCGGTGTCACCGTCGTCGACGATGCTGGTCCGGAGGGTGACGACCTTGACCAGGGGCTGGGCGTACAGCAGCAGCAGCATCGCTGCGACGCGGTAGGGGAGTGACTCACTGGTGCCGGTCAGGAGTTCGTGGATCCAGGCGAGGCGCTGGTCCTGGCTAACGGACGGGCTGCTCCTGGCTGATCGGTGCTGAACAGCCACCCTCGTATTTAGGCGTGCCTTCTTGGCGACCACGAAGAATGTCCTGATCGCGCTGCGCGTGGTCGGTCCGGTGGCTAGCCACTCGTCGACGTCTTGCTGCGTGCAGGTGGCGGTGGTGCGCCGGTGGGTCTCGTGGAGCCACACGAGGAACTTTACCGTTTCGGTGATCTCCTGCTTGGCCGAGTGGACCGGGCCACGAGTGCACGCGCCCGCCGCCGCTTTGGCGCGGATCCGTCGGAGGTGGTGCCAGGTGGCGAAGTGCTGGACAGGTTGGCGCACCTCGTGGGGGAGTCCGTCGAGCGTGTCGTCGATCCACTGCTCGAAGCGCGGAAGGTAGGGGTCGCGCTGGGGGAGCAGTCCGTGGTGCTGCAGCAGCGCACGCAGATGCTCGGAGTGCTTACCGGGCACGGCGTCGAGACCTTCGTGCGATACCGGGATGGTGCCGTCGCCCAGCCCGCGGATCAGTTCTTGAACCTTGGATGAGCGTTTCCAGACGAAGATTGACTCCGGGCGGTCCGAAGCGCATAGGGCGTCGACGAGCCCGACCAGTGCAGGGGCGCTCGGCTCACCGCCGAGCAGCTCATGGAGGTCATCGCGCAGTGCGCATCGCGCGCAGAGCCGGCCGCGGTGGTGTCCGGACTCGACGTCGCAGCGTTCGCAGTGGAAGTCATACGGGATGCGCGCGCAGGTCGAGCAGATCGGATGCCCGTCGGCGTTGGGTGGGCCGGGAAGCAGCCGGTCTTGGAGGCACTCGGGGCAGGTGCCGCGGGTGTGGACGGCGTCGGAGTAGCAGATGTTGCAGAGCCGGCCTTCTGGCCACTGCTTCGCAAGGCGCGGAATGTTTCGCCCGCAGCGCGCGCAGGGGTCGTCGCGGGTGCTCGTCGTGCGCGGTCGGCCGCGCACGGTGGTGCGAGGCGAGAGGCCGAGGGGCTTCGGATCCATCGCGGCTCCTAGGGTCTACTCGTCGAGGATGTTTGCGCGGCGGGGCCGTACGGTGCGGTCGAGGGAGACGACGTTCGCCGGGGAAGCCGTGGCGGTCTTGCGGACGCGTACATCGGCCGCTGTGGTGGTGAGCAGGTCCGCTGGAGTGCAGTCGAAGATGTCGCACAGGGCAGCCACGACCTGGAGCGACATCCGCTCCGGGCGCTGGTTGACCAGACGGTAGACCTGCGGTCGCGACAGGGTGATGTCGCGTTCGGCTAACAGGGGAATCAGGTCGGTGGTGTTGTGCAGGCCCCGGGCCGCCATCAGCTCGGCCAGTCGCCAGGTGTAGTCGACCTTGCGTTTCATGGTGTGCCGTCCTCGGTCCTGCGTTGCATGGCTTCGGTCACCGTACGGTCCAGCGCGCTTCTGAGGGTGGAGCGTCGGAACTCGTCGGTGACGAACTGGTAGATCCCGGTGGTCGTCGCGTGCTCGTGGCCCATCTGGTCCTGAACGAACCGCGGGTCCCAGCCGTCCTCGAGGAGGTGGGTGGCGTACGAGCGCCGGAAGGAGTGGAGGTCGAGGCCGTCGGAGAAGCCGAGCTCGTCGCAGTATCGGCGCGGGCCCGCGCAGCTGATTCATCTGATGCGATACGCAGACTAGTATCTGACATAATGTCAGTTATCGGCGATATGTTCCCGCGCTGAGCCCGCCCGTGTCCGCCCTCAGGGTGTCACCGCTCCGGACAGCAGCTCGACCGAGCGTGGCTCCACCTCGTCGCGCGTGTTGCGGTGCCACAGGGTCCGCAGGAGGACCTCTGCCGGGGCTACGACGTCGACGGGATCCCCGTCGCCGATCACGATGCTCTCGTCGAGGTCCGATGGCGTGAGCCGGACGGCGGTCGTCAGGGCTGACGTACGCCCCAGCCGCACCTGACGCGGGTACAGGATGTCGACGACCTCCGCCACGCCGTCCCAGGCGAGCTCCGGCTCGATCGGCTGCGCCCCGCCCAGGGCGTGCTCGGCGTCCCAGAGGTGCATCGTGACCTCGTGGACCTGGCGCCGTCGCCAGAAGCCGGCGGTCCTGTCGTCGCGATCCAGGGTCCACGCGGGTGCCTGCGCCGGTCGGGCCGCGAGGACGTCGACGAGGGTCGTGGCGTGCCGGCGGTACCAGGCGGCCAGTCCGGTGGCGTCTGAAGGCGGTGCCGGCTCGGGCTCGAGGCTCGGGTCGCCCTCGACGACAGCATGGGCGGCCCACTGGTGCACGCCACCGAGGTGGTCGGTCAGGTCACGCAGCGTCCATCCCGGGCACGAGATGACCTCCCGGGCCGGGTCGCCGTGCTCGACGACCTGGGCGAACCGCTCGGCCTGCGTGCGCAGCAGGTCGAGCCAGCTGCGGTCGGGCGCCCGGTTCACGCGAACTTGCCGTACTTCTTGTGCATGGCCTGCTTGCTGACGCCCAGCATGGTTCCGATCTCCGCCCAGCTGTAGCCGTGGATGCGGGCGCGGCGGACGGCCACCGCCTCGGCCGCGGCGAGCTCGTGCTTGGCGCGCGCGATCTGCATCAGCTCCGCCAGGGGGCTCTCCTCCCCCGGGTCCTCGGCATCCACGGCTGTTCTCATATCGTCAATCTTGATTGACGACCGAGCATCTGTCAACCCACGTTGACGGTTTGGTCCTTGGTCAGGTGCAACAGCCACTGCGTGCCTCCGGTGTGGATCAGCGCGTAGCGGCGTACGCCGTCGCGTCCGTGCAGCGAGAACACGAGCCGACGCTCGTCGCGGTCGTGCTCCTGCCACGTGCCGGTGTCCGCGACGGACTTGTGCTCGTCCTCGAAGTCGACGTGGTCGAGCGCGTGGTCGTCGACGGCGATGGCCAGCCGGTCGCGCGCCGGGTCGTCCGGCAGTCCCTTCGGCACCGCCCAGCTGCGCAGCACCCCGTCCTCCTCGAGCCGCAGGTCGAAGTGGGGCGACGGCAAACGATGGTCGTGGAGGACGAAGCGGGCCGGGGTCGGCATGCGTACGACCCTGCCACGGGAACCCCCGCGACGCACGGTGCGTTGGACACTCGCCCGTTGCACGTCGAGAGGAACCCATGCTGCCCAGTCCCACCGTCCAGGCCGACCGACTCATCTCCCTCGGTGTGCACGAGCACGCCGGTGTGACTGCCGACCAGCTGCGAGCCGCCGCCGCGAAGTCTGTCGACGGCCTGCTCGTCACCTCGGCGCCGCCCTCCGCGCTCGCCCCGCTGATGACCCGGGGCGAGCGGCCCGGCTTCGTGGTCGAGGACATGACGGACGTGGACGCCTTCGACGTCACCGACGCTGCTCCCTTGCCTCCGGCGCCGTACGTGGTCAGCGAGCCCACCCGCGGCGACGAGCACGCGAACCGGAGCCCCGGGGAGTGCCTGCCCGAGATCCTGGCGGCGGGCCGATCACCGCTCACCCTCGTCGAGGGCATCCACTGGGTCCTCCAGGACCCGGACGTGCTCGAGCGCAACCGGTGCTTCATGACCATCGGGTCCCGGCTGCGCAAGGCCAACGGGACCTACGACGCCCGCACGCCCGCGCTGTGGATCAGCAACGGCACCGGTCGTGACGGGCGCGAGCGCAGGGACTCACCCAAGGTCGGCTGGTGCTGGTGGGGCAACCGGCACACGTGGCTCGGGATCGCCTCGTGCTCGGAGCGGACTCCCCTCGGCTGAGCGTGCCGCGTCAGAGCCGAAGGCAGCGCCGCATCAGAGCCGCCGCACCTGGTAGGTGCCGACGGTCGTGGCGACGACCTCGCCCTGCTCGTCCGTCAGCGTCGCCTCCAGCACGAACTCCCCCTTGCCCGTCGCGAGCGCGTCGCGGCGCACCCGCGCCACCTCGTCGTCGGACAGGCTCGTCGAGGCGCGGACGACGCCCAGTGCCGGCCGCCGGAACCGGATGGTCGACTCCTTGACGAGCGGCACGAAACCTGCGAGCTCGCCGTCCGGGTCGAGGTCGAAGGTCGCCAGGCTGAGCACGCCGCCGAGCATCTCCGCGACGCTGAACAGCGATCCGGCGTAGGTCACGCCGAAGTGGTTGACGTTGGGCTCGGCCGGCAGGTCGGCGACAGCGCGGCCCGGGCCCACGTCGACGAGACGGATGCCCATGGCCTGCAGGATGGGCATCGAGGCGACGGCGTCGGCGAAACGGTCGGGCACCTCACGCCTCCAGCGTCGCCCGCAGGGCCGTGACGTCGTCGGGCCCGACGCGGCAGCAGCCGCCGACGAGCCGGGCGCCCGAGACCACCCATGCCTTGACGTCCTGGGCGGTGAAGGCCGACCGTCCCTCCCACTCACGCGTCTCGGCGTTCCACGACTGTCCGGAGTTGGGGTAGACCACGGCGACGCCGTGGGACCCGGCGAGCTGGACGGCGTCGCGGGCGTCGGCCGGAGTCGTGCAGTTGACCCCGACCGCCAGCACCTCGGCGACGTCGGCCGCCATCGCGAACGCCTCCTCGAGCGGCTCCCCCGCCCGGGTGCGTCCGTCCGCGGCGGAGAGGGACAGCCACGCCGGGATGCCCGTGCCGTCGAGCTCGGCCAGCACGGCCTCGACCTCGGCCAGGCACGGGATCGTCTCCACCGCCAGCACGTCAGCGCCCTCCCCCACGGTCGAGGCGAGCACGTCGAGCCGGGGTCGGTGGAAGGCCCGCAGGCCGTCGACGTCGAGGTCGTAGTCGCCGCGGTACTCCGACCCGTCCGCGAGCACGGCGCCGTACGGCCCCACGGACGCGGCGACCCACCCGTCCGGGGCCGCGGCATCGCGGGCCGCGGCGGCCAACGCGACGCTCCGGCGCAGGAGGGTCTCGACCTCGTCACGGTCGGCGCCCGCGGCGCCGAAGCCCTCGAAGGAGACCTGGTAGGACGCGGTCGTCGCCACCTCCGCACCCGCGGCGAAGAACTCCCGGTGGGCCGCCTCGATCGCGGCGGGGTCGTCGCGCAGCAGGCGCGCCGACCACAGGTCGCTCGACAGGTCGTGGCCGTGCCGCTCGAGCAGCGTCGCGAGTCCCCCGTCGAGGACGACGGGGCGGGAGGCGATGGTCTCGCGGAGGCTGTGCGGGCTCATGTCCCCCATGCTCGCAGGTGCCGGCGAGCCGCCCGGTTGGACCCGTCGGTCACGATCGCGGAGTGCCAGAGGGACACACCATCCACCGACTCGCCCGCCGCCACGCCAGGCTGCTGGTCGGCCAGCCCGTCGCGGTCGACAGCCCACAGGGGCGCTTCGACGACGGCGCGCGCCTGCTCGACGGCCGCGTCCTCGACGCGGCCGACGCCTGGGGCAAGCACCTGTTCCACCGCTACGACGACCTCTGGCTGCACGTGCACCTCGGCCTCTACGGGAAGTTCCGCGACGGCACCCGTCCCGCGCCCGAGCCGCGCGGCGCCCTGCGGCTGCGGATCGTCGGCGCCGAGCACTGGCTCGAGCTGCGCGGACCGACCGCCTGCGAGGTGATGACCGACGCCGAGCGCGCGCTGGTGCTGGCGCGGCTCGGTCCCGATCCCCTGCGTCGACGTCCCGACGCCGACGCGTTCGTGGCCCGCGTGCTGCGCAGCCGCGCTCCGATCGCCACCCTGCTCATGGACCAGTCGGTCGTCGCTGGGGTGGGCAACGTCTACCGCGCCGAGGCCCTGTTCCGCCAGCGCCTCGATCCCTACCGCCCGGGCCGTGAGCACGACGACGGGACCCTGCGGCTGCTGTGGGACGACCTGGTGGTGCTCCTGCGGGCGGGCGTGCGCGCCGGGCGCATCGTGACCACCCTGCCCGAGGACCGGGAGCGTCCGGGGGGCCGACCACGTCGGGTCGACTCGCACTACGTCTACGGACGGGCCGGGCTGCCCTGCCGGATCTGCGGGACCCCGGTGCTCGACGCGCAGATCGCCGCCCGGCGGCTGTTCTGGTGCCCGGTCTGCCAGGCCTGATCCGACCGCGGCCTCAGGCGCCGACGTACGCCGCGAGGTGCTTGCCGGTCAGCGTCGGGTCCGCCGCCGCGACCATCTCTGTCGGAGGGCCCTCGAAGACGATGGTGCCGCCGTCGTGCCCCGCGCCCGGCCCGAGGTCGATGATCCAGTCGGCGTGCGCCATCACCGCCTGGTGGTGCTCGATGACGATGACCGACTTCCCGGAGTCGACCAGGCGGTCCAGCAGCCCGAGCAGGTTGGCCACGTCGGCGAGGTGGAGGCCGGTCGTGGGCTCGTCGAGGATGTAGACGTCGCCCTTCTCCCCCATCTGCGTGGCGAGCTTCAGGCGCTGGCGCTCGCCGCCCGACAGCGTCGTCAGGGGCTGGCCGAGCGTGACGTAGCCCAGCCCGACGTCCGCGAGCCGCTCGAGGATCTTCACCGCCGCCGGGATCCGTGCCTCGCCCTCGCCGAAGTGCTCCAGCGCGGCGACCACCGACATCTCGTGCACCTCGGCGATGTCCTTGCCTCCCAGCGTGTGCTCCAGCACCTCGGCGCGGAAGCGCCGGCCCTCGCACTCCTCGCAGGGCGACTCGACGGTGGCCATCGGGCCGAGCTCGGTGAAGATCACACCGGCGCCGTTGCAGGTCGGGCACGCCCCCTCGGAGTTGGCGCTGAAGAGTGCCGGCTTCACGCCGTTGGCCTTGGCGAAGGCCTTGCGGATGGGCTCGAGCAGGCCGGTGTACGTCGCCGGGTTGCTGCGCCGCGAGCCCTTGATGGCGCCCTGGTCGATCACGATGACCTCGTCGCGGCCGGCCAGCGACCCGTGGATCAGCGAGCTCTTGCCGGACCCGGCGACCCCCGTGACGACCGTCAGCACGCCCAGGGGCACGTCCACGTCCACGTCACGGAGGTTGTGCGTCGAGGCGCCGCGGACCTCCATCGCACCGGTCGCGGGGCGCACCGTGTCCTTGAGCCGGGCCCGGTCGTCGAGGTGCCGGCCGGTGACGGTGTCGCTGCCGCGCAGCCCCTCCACGTCGCCCTCGAAGCAGATCGTCCCGCCCGCCGCGCCCGCGGCCGGCCCGATGTCGACGACGTGGTCGGCGATCGCGATGGTCTCGGGCTTGTGCTCCACCACCAGCACGGTGTTGCCCTTGTCGCGCAGCTGGAGCAGGAGGTTGTTCATCCGCTCGATGTCGTGCGGGTGCAGGCCGATGGTGGGCTCGTCGAAGACGTAGGTGACGTCGGTGAGCGAGGAGCCGAGGTGCCGGATCATCTTCGTGCGCTGCGCCTCCCCGCCCGACAGCGTGCCGGCCGGGCGGTCGAGCGAGAGGTAGCCCAGGCCGATCTCGGAGAACGAGTCGAGCAGGTGCTGCAGGCCCTTGAGCAGCGGTGCGACCGATGGCTCGTCGAGGGCCCGGACCCAGTCCGCGAGGTCGCTGATCTGCATCTGGCAGAGGTCGGCGATGGACTTGCCGTTGATCTTCGACGTCCGGGCTTCGGGCGTGAGCCGCGTGCCCTCGCAGTCGGGACAGGTCTGGAAGGTGACTGCGCGGTCCACGAAGCGGCGGACGTGCGGCTGCATCGCCTCGGGGTCCTTGGACAGCATCGACTTCTGGATCTGCGGGATGATGCCGTTGAAGGTGAGGTTGACGCCCTCGACCTTGATCTTGGTCGGTTCCGACCACAGCATCGTCTCGAGCTGCTTCTTGGTGAAGGACCGGATCGGCTTGTCCATCGGCAGGCCCATGCCCTCGAACAGCCGGCCGTACCACCCGTCCATCGAGTAGCCGGGCACGGTGAGCGCACCGTCGGCGAGCGACTTCTCAGCGTCGTAGAGCGCGGTCAGGTCGATGTCGTTGACCTTGCCCATGCCCTCGCAGCGCGGGCACATGCCGCCGAGGTAGACCTCCTGCTTGGCGATCCTGCGTTCGGTGCGGCCGCCCTTCTCCGTGGTCATCATCCCGCTGGCCTTGCGGGTGGGGACGTTGAAGGAGTACGCCGTCGGCGGACCGACGTAGGGGTCGCCGAGGCGACTGAACAGGATCCGCAGCATCGCGTTGGCGTCGGTGGCCGTGCCGACGGTCGAGCGCGGGTTGGCGCCCATGCGCTCCTGGTCGACGATGATCGCGGTCGTCAGTCCCTCGAGGTGGTCGACGTCGGGACGGGCCAGCGACGGCATGAAGCCCTGGACGAAGGCGCTGTAGGTCTCGTTGATCATCCGCTGCGACTCGGCCGCGATGGTGGCGAAGACCAGCGAGCTCTTGCCCGACCCGGACACGCCGGTGAAGACCGTCAAGCGCCGCTTGGGCAGCTCGACGGTGACGTCCTTGAGGTTGTTCTCGCGCGCTCCCTCGACCCGGATCAGGTCGTGGTCGTCGGCCGGGTGTGTGGTGCTCATGCGTGCTGCTCTCCCCTGTCTGCGCGCCGCGGCCTCCCGCCCGACGGCTGCCGGTCATCCTGCCAGTACGACGTCCCGTGCGGCAGTGATGTGACAGCGCACGCCCCGCAGGATGAGGCCCGCGCCGGGTGGGACGTGCCATGGTCATGGCATGACCTCACACGACGACCAGCTCGAGACCGTCGCCCGGATCATGGAGGACACCCGCATCGCGGTGCTGACCTACGTGAGCCCCGAGGGCGCGCTCGTGTCCACGCCGATGGGGACGCAGGACTTCGAGCAGCCCGGAACCACCTGGTTCCTCACCGAGCGCGACACCGACAAGGTGCGCGCCATCGAGGCCGACCCGCGTGTCAACGTGTCCTACTCCAGCGACGCCGGTTGGGTCTCGCTCTCGGGCACCGCCCGCGTGAGCGAGGACCGGGCGAAGCTGCAGGAGCTGTGGGACGCCTCGGCCGGCGCCTTCATGTCGGGCGGACCCGACGACGCCTCCAACGTGCTCCTCGAGATCGACGGCGCCACCGCGGAGTACTGGGAGTCGCCCGTCAAGGTGAAGGCCGCCGTCGAGCTCGCCAAGGGCCTCGTCGGCCGGCACACGCCCGACATGGGCGACAACGACACCGTCAGCCTCTGATCCGTGCTGGTCGACGCGCACGGACCTGCTGGCGCCGGTGAGGCGTGGCGGCTCTTCACCACCCCCGAGCTCTGGCCCACCTGGGCACCGCAGATCAGCTCGGTCGAGGCCTCCGACACGGTGCTGACGACCGGCACGACCGGTCGCGTGCACGGCCCGGCCGGCCTGACGGTCGACTTCACCGTCACCCACGTCGACCACGCCGAGCGCTCGTGGTCCTGGCAGGTGGGACGTGGGCCCGTCCAGGTGGGCATGGACCACCACGTGCTGCCCGCTCCCGACGGCTCCCGCGCGGTGCTGCGTGTCCCGGGCCGCTCGGCCGCTGCGGCGCAGCCCTATCGCGTCCCCGCCGCGATGGCCCTGCGCCGACTCGTGGCCGGCACTCCCGGCGGCAGCGACGGCGACCCCGTCGAGCAGGTGCAGTCCTTCGACTTCGCCTTCGCGACGTCGTACGCCGTCGCCGGGCGCGCCTTCGGCATCACCCCGCGGACCTCGACCGTCGAGGTCGGGCCCGAGTGGCTCTTCGTCCGCTACGGCCCGTGGCGCCTGGTCACCCCGCGCAGCAACATCGCCTCCGCCGAGGTCACCGGCGGGTTCTCCTGGGTGAAGACCGCCGGTCCCCCGCACCTGTCGCTCAGCGACCGCGGGATCTCGATGACCAGCAACGGAGACCGCGCGCTGTGCCTGTCCTTCCACGAGCCGGTGCCGTCCATCGACCCGACCGCCTCGATCGCGCACCCCGGCGCCACGCTGTCGGTGGCGGACCCCGAGGGCCTCGCCGCCGCGCTGGGCATCGGCGCCTGACGGTCCCGCGTCAGGCCCGGACGACCTGGAGCCCGAGCCACTCCCCCAGCGCCCCGATCTCCGTGTCCACGCGCGTCCGACGAGCGGCCGACCAGTCGCCGTCCTCGTGCACCGCGTCCACGGCGAGCACGCCGGCCTCGCGGTCGGCGGTCGCGTCGACCTTGCCGACCAGCTCGTCGCCGTCGAGCACGGGCATGGCCCAGTAGCCCCAGCGCCGTGCCTCCACCGGCTTGTACATCTCGAGCTGGTAGTCGAAGCCGAAGAGGTCCGTCATCCGCTTGCGGTCGAAGACCAACCGGTCGAGCGGGGAGAGGACCGCCGTGCGCCCCTCGAAGCCGTCGCCGTCGGGGTCGTCCAGCAGCGCGGGATCGACGCGCCACTGGCCGCGGGTGCCCTCGACGCGGGCGGCCTCGCCCACGTCCCGGACGGCGTACGGCTCGTGCCAGGCCTCCAGCGCCCGGGGTCGGGCCAGACCGAGGGCGCGGAGCCGCCGTCCGGCGAGGGTGCGGTGGGCCTCCTCGGCGGGCACCGTCGGGTCACCTGGGTGGACCCGCTCGGCGAGGTCCCACCTGCGTTCGCGGCCCTCGCGTGAGGCGACCGCGACCTCCCCGCGCGCCTCGAGGCACTCGAGGAGCTTCATGACGTTCTTGTTGTCGGTCCAGCCGGTCGAGCGCCACGGCACCTCACAGGTGTCCGGCAGGTCGCGGGCGGGTGTGGGACCCTCCGAGCGCAGGTACGCCAGCACGTCGAGGCGGCACCCGTCGTTGGCCGCCACCCAGTCCGCGAGGTCGTCCTGCCACGGCTTGACCGGCGGCTCCCCCGGCCAGGCGTCCATGTCGGCGCGCAGGAGCGCGACGTCCTCCCCCGGTCGGAGCAGGCCCTGCACCTCGACGACCGCCCCGTTGCCGACCAGCTCGTCGAGGTCGTCGGTGTCGTAGGCGGCGCCGAGGCGCGTCCACAGCGCGAGGTCGGCGTGCTGGGCCACGACAGCCGTCAGGTCCACCTGCAGGAAGCCGAGGTGCCGGATCGTGTCGAGGACGTCGTCGGGCCGGTGCGCGTCGAGCAGCTGGGCGCGTACGGCGACGCGCCGGGCCTGCTGCCGCGTCAGCTCGTGCACCCCACCCATGGCGTGATCCTAGGGTGCGCGCACCGCTGCCGCTGCGTGCGCGGCCGGGCCACCCGGGCATGGCCCGATCGGGTCATTCACGTGCCAGATCGGGTAAACCGGCGGGTGTTGCGCCTCGAACGGCGTCATCGGATGTCACTCTCGACGTCACAAGGATGTGGGGCAACCGATGTCCCCGCCACCCGGAAGCGGGAAGGAGCCAGACCATGTGGGACACCGTCGAGACCACCACGGACCACCTGTCGCACGACCTGCCCTGCACGGGGTGCGGGCACGGACGCCACACCTACCTGCCGTGCTCCGACACGTGCAGCTGCGCCGAGGGCTGCGACCGGCTCCTCAGCACTGTCTGACCGCGGGCGCAGTCCAGGGCGCCGTCAGCGCTGCTTGACCCGGTCGACGACCTTCGCGTGCAGCCGGCGCTTCATCCCGCGGCGGAACCGCTGGTGCACCCGCTCGTGGGCGGGCGGGCGGCCGTCCTCGTCCAGGGCGTAGCTCGCGACCTTGGCCAGTCGGGGACGCTCGTGGTCGTCGATCACCTCGCCGGTGACCCACCACATGCGCAGGCTGGGCCCGTCGAGCTGGAGGCACGCGAGGTTGTTGTCGAACCACGGACCCTCGGCGTAGCGCCAGGTGAGCGGCGCGTCCGGCACCCGCGCCGACTTCGACGCCAGCCGGCCCACCGGGCCGGCGACGCCGTAGGACAGCACCGCGGTGGCGAAGCGCATGTTGCGCGACAACGGGTTGCGGATGGGTGAACAGACCGCCTGGAGGATCGTGGAGCGCATCGGCGGGCCGTGCCGGAGGGGCTTGGCCTCGCTGACGTAGCTGTGGTGCACGTCGCCGGACAGGAAGGTCACCGTCGACGGCGCGGCCCCGCGCTCGCCCGCGGCCACCTCCATCACCTGGTGTGCCACCTCCTGGAAGCTCTTCTGGAACGCGCCCCAGTGCTCGAGGTCGACCAGCTGGCGCAGCCACTCCCCCGCGCGACCGCCGCGCTCGCCCCAGGCGCCGTCGGCGAGGGCCTCGCTGAAGGCCTCGAGGTGGTGCAGCCCGCGCGCGAGCATGAAGGGCAGCGACGTGCCGATGAGCAGGTGGTCGACGCCACCGCGCAGCTGCTCGTCGAGCCAGGCCGCCTCGTCGGGGTCGAGCAGCGCGCGGGCGTCGGGGTCGAGCTCACGAGCGGCCCGCGAGTCCACGACGACGAGCCGGGCCTGGGTGTCGAACTCGCGGACGTAGCTCCAGCGGTAGGTCCGCGGGTGCTGGTCGACGCGCTCCGCGAAGGCGTCGAGCACCTCACCGAGGTCGAGCTCGTCGTCGCCGGAGTGGGCGACCACCTTCGCCCAGACCTCGTCCTGGGCGCGCTCCTGCGGCGACATGTTGCCGAGGTGCTGGTAGACCCAGTAGGACCCGAGGCCGGCGACGATGCGCCCGTGCCACCACGAGGTGGCCTCCATCTCGCGCCGCCACTCCTGCGAGGTGTTCCAGTCGTCGCGGATGTCGTGGTCGTCGAAGATCATCGCGCTCGGCACGGTCGACAGCAGCCACCGGTTGGCGGGGTCGGACCACGCGAGCGCGTAGAGGTGGGCGTACTCCTCGTAGTCCTTGAGCTCGGTCCACGGCGCCTGCTCGATGTCGCGCCGCGCGCTGATGAACTCGCGCATCGCCTCGGTCGTCTCGTCGGCATAGACCTGGTCGCCGAGGAAGAGCACCAGGTCGGGCATCCGGGTCGGGTCGAGGTCCGCGTCCTCCGGGTCGACCGGGGCGACCTGGCCGGCGAGCTCGAGGGCCCACGCGCGCATGGCGTCGACGCCGTGGGTGCGGTTGCCCTTCTCGTCGTGGGAGACCGACGTGCGGCACGAGCCGAACGCCAGCCGGAGCGGACGTCCGGACTCCAGCGTGGCGATGACCGGCGCGGGGAACGGCGAGGACGGCTCGGGCCAGACCGGTTCACCGTCGATGGCGACCGAGTAGGTCCCGGTGCTGCCCGGCTCGAGGTCCTCGAGGCAGACCAGGGCGTAGTGGTGCCCGTGGACGGTGAAGGTCGGCGCGCTGGCCGACGCGGCGCCGCGGGTGACGGTGACCGTCCCGCGGTCGCGGGTCTCGACCCACACCGCGGCGGACGTCTCGTCGACGTGGCGCAGGAGGGGGCCGAGGACCAGGGGGGCGTCCGAGGCGCTCACGGCTGGAGGAGGACCTTGGTCGCGCGGCGCTCGTCCATCGCGCGGTAGCCCTCGGCCGCCTCCGCCATCGGCAGCGTCAGGTCGAAGACGCGACCGGGGTCGATGCTGCCCGACAGGACGCGCTCGAGCAGGTCCGGCAGGTAGCGGCGCACGGGCGCCATGCCGCCGGCCAGCCCGACGTTCTTCTGGAACATCCGTCGCACCGGCAGCTCGACGCCGTGCGGCACGCCGACGAAGCCGACCGTGGAGCCCGGCCGGGCCACGGCGAAGGCCGTCTTCATCGCGACGTCGGTGCCGACGCACTCCAGCACCGCGTCCGCGCCGACGCCCTGCGTCAGCTCGGCGATGATCGCCTCGCCCTCCTCGCCGCGCTCGGCCACCACATCGGTGGCACCGAACGCGCGGGCGATCTCCTGGCGCGACTCGTGGCGCGACATCGCGATCACGCGCCCGGCGCCCATCTGCGAGGCGGCGAGCACGCCGCACAGGCCCACGGCGCCGTCGCCGACGACGACCGCGGTGCCACCGGGGCGTACGCCGGCGGCGACGGCCGCGTGCCAGCCGGTGGCCATCACGTCGGTGAGGGCGAGCAGCGAGGGGATGAGCGCCGCGTCGGGCATGCCGTCGGTCGCGACGAGGCTGCCGTCGGCCTGCGTCACCCGGGCGTACTCCCCCTGCCCGCTCGTGGTGAAGCCGAGCTGGGTGCAGGCCGACTGGACGCCGGCGCGGCAGTGGACGCAGGTGTTGTCGCTGTGGCAGAACGGCACGACCACGAAGTCACCGACGCGCACGTCCTCGACGTCCGAGCCGACCTCCTCCACCACGCCCACGCACTCGTGGCCGATGGTGGAGCCCGCGTCGATGTCGTTGTGTCCGCGGTAGGGCCAGAGGTCGGAGCCGCAGATGCAGCCGGCGACCACCTTGACGATCGCGTCGGTGGGCGCCTCGATCCGGGGGTCGGGCACCTCCTCGACGCGGATGTCGCCGGGGGCGTGGATGGTGGTTGCTCGCATGGCGGCGATCCTGCCACGCAGCACCACACCCGCCCACACCCCTGCAGGGCCTGGCGGAGTGGCGTTATCTCATATCTGAGATACCGTTGTCGGCATGGCTGACTACAAGGGTCGCATCGGCAACCTCATCCGTGACGCGCGCAAGCACCGGGGTCTCACCCAGCACCAGCTGGCCGAGCTGCTCGGCACCAGCCAGAGCGCGATCAACCGGATCGAGAAGGGCCACCAGAACCTCTCGCTCGAGATGCTCGCCCGTATCGGCGCGGCGCTCGACTCCGAGATCGTGGCGCTCGGCGCCGGCCCCACGCACCTGCGCGTGGACGGCCCCACGACCCTGTCCGGGGCGATCGACGTGAAGACCTCGAAGAACGCGGGCGTCGCGCTGCTGTGCGCCTCCCTGCTCAACAAGGGGCGTACGACGCTGCGCAAGGTCGCGCGCATCGAGGAGGTCAACCGGCTGCTCGAGGTGCTCAACTCGCTCGGCGTCGCGACCCGCTGGCTCAACGACGACAACGACCTCGAGATCATCCCGCCGGCCGAGCTCAACCTCGCCGCGATCGACGAGGCCGCCGCCCGGCGCACCCGCTCGGTGATCATGTTCCTGGGCCCGCTGCTGCACCGCTACGACGAGTTCGACCTGCCCTACGCCGGTGGCTGCAACCTCGGCGAGCGCACCGTCGAGCCGCACATGTCCGCGCTGCGCCCCTTCGGCCTCGACGTGAAGGCGAGCGACGGCAGCTACCACGCCAGCGTGAACCGGACCATCGAGCCCGAGCGCCCGATCGTGCTGACCGAGCGCGGCGACACGGTGACCGAGAACGCGCTCATGGCCGCCGCGCTCCACCCGGGCACGACCGTGATCCGCAACGCCTCGTCCAACTACATGGTCCAGGACCTCTGCTTCTACCTGCGCAAGCTCGGCGTCGAGGTCGACGGCATCGGCACCACCACGCTGCGCATCACCGGCCGCACGTCGATCGACGTCGACGTCGACTACTCCCCCTCCGAGGACCCGATCGAGGCGATGTCGCTGCTCGCGGCGGCCATCGTGACGAAGTCCGAGATCACCATCCGACGGGTGCCGATCGAGTTCCTCGAGATCGAGCTCGCCACGCTCGAGGAGATGGGCTTCCGCTACGAGCGCTCGGACGAGTACGTCGCCAACAACGGCGAGACCCGCCTGGTCGACCTCACGACCTACGCCTCCGACCTCCGCGCGCCTCTCGACAAGATCCACCCGATGCCGTTCCCGGGCCTCAACATCGACAACCTGCCGTTCTTCGCCGTCATCGCAGCCGTCGCGGACGGGCAGACGCTGCTGCACGACTGGGTCTACGAGAACCGCGCCATCTACCTCACCGAGCTCAACAAGCTCGGCGCGCAGGTCAAGCTGCTGGACCCGCACCGGGTGCTCGTCGAGGGCCCGACGCACTTCTCCGGCGCCGAGATCGTGTGCCCGCCGGCACTGCGCCCCGCGGTCGTGCTGCTGATCGCGATGCTCGCGTCGAAGGGCCGCAGCGTGCTGCGCTCGACGTACGTCATCCACCGCGGCTACGAGGACCTCGCCGAGCGGCTCAACGAGCTCGGCGCGAACATCGAGACCTTCCGGGACATCTGAGACACGCAGCGTCGACCGAGGAACGAGGTCGGCGCGTGGGCGCGGCCAGATCGAGTAGGGCCCCGCGGCTGAGGAACGAAGCCGCGCAAGGCCCGTACCGAGATCTCACCCGGGAGGTGGGTCTCGATACGCCTCGCTCGTTCCTCGCCCGGCTACTCGACCAGCGAGGGGTTGCGATCGGCTACTCGACCATCGAGGAGTGCGAGACGGCGACGCTCAGCTGAAAAGCGTCTCCACCCAGGCGCGCGACTGCTTGCCGACGGACGGCGGCGCCGTCATGTCGGCGGTGATCCGCGGCATCGGGGCGGTGTGCTGACCGGCGTTGCGGTGCCAGTCGGTCTCTGCCTCGACCAGCACGCCGAGGTCGGCGCGCGAGAGGAAGACGCCGTGACCCTCGGGGCACTGGTGGATGGTGGCCTCGCCGAGGGTGCGCTCGTCCATCTCGGCATCGCATCGGGGACAGGTCATGCTCTCCATCCCCCGACGGTACTCCCGAACCCCATACTTACCGCGTGACCGCGCCGCACATGCCCGCCACGGGCTACCTCGACTCGCCCCGTCCCCTCGCCTTCGCCCACCGCGGCGGTGCCTACCACCCCGAGATCGAAGGCCTGGAGAACACGCTCGCGGCCTTCCGGCACGCGGTGGGCCTCGGCTACACCTACCTCGAGACCGACGTCCACGTGACGAGCGACGGCGTGCTGCTCGCCTTCCACGACACCGTGCTCGACCGCGTCACCGACCGCACCGGCAGCATCGCCACCTCGACCTACGCCGAGGTCCAGCGCGCGCTCATCGGCGGCTCGGAGCCGGTGCCGACGCTGGGTGAGCTCTTCGACGCCTTCCCCGACGCGAGGTTCAACATCGACCTCAAGTCCGAGGGCGCGGTCGAGGCGCTGGCCGCGTTCATCGAGGAGCGCGACGCCTGGGACCGGATCCTGGTGGGCTCCTTCTCGGCCCGGCGGATGGAGGCGTTCCGGCGCCGCACCGCCCGGCGGGTCGCCACGTCGGCGCACCCGCTCGAGGTGGCCGTCTTCGTCCTCTCCCCCAGTGCCCGGCTGGCGCGGGTGCTCACCCGCGGACGACCGGTGGCGCTCCAGGTGCCGCACCGGCAGGGCCGGCTCCTGGTGGCCTCCGCCGGGCTCGTACGCCGTGCGCACGCCGCCGGAGTCCAGGTGCACGTGTGGACGATCGACGACCCAGTTGAGATGAACACCCTCCTCGACCGTGGTGTCGACGGCATCATGACCGATCGCACGGACATACTCAGGGACGTGCTCCGCGCCCGCGGACAGTGGCACGGCCCCGACGAGGGTCGCCCGGACGGCATGGAGGATCAGGCATGAGCAAGGTCGAGGGCGGCATCGCGAACCTGGAGCCCCTGGAGCAGGCGCGGGAGCAGAAGGCCTGGTACTGGTACGACTGGGCCAACAGCGCCTACACGACCACCATCGGCACCGTCTTCTTCGGGCCCTACTTCATCAGCCTGGCCGAGAACGCCGTCGGCGGCGAGGACGGCCGGTTCGAGGTCGGGTCGGTCTCCCTGCCTCCCGACTCGCTCTTCTTCTGGCTGATCACGGTCTCCACGATCCTGTCGGCGATCGTCCTGCCCCCGCTCGGGGCGTACGCCGACCGCGTGGCGAACAAGAAGCGGCTGCTCGCGACGCTCGCGTGGACCGGCGCCTTCTTCGCCTCCCTGATCTTCTTCGCCACCGGTGACAACTGGCTGCTGGCCGCGGTCGGCATCGTGTTCGGGAACCTGTTCTTCGGTGCCGCCGGGGTCGTGAACGACTCGATCCTCCCGTTGATCTCCGACGAGGACGACCGCGACCGGGTGTCGTCGCGGGGCTGGGCGTTCGGCTACCTCGGCGGCGGCCTGCTGCTGGTCATCAACCTCGCCGTCTACCTCGGGCACGAGTCCCTGGGCCTCGACGAGGGACTGGCCGCGCGGTTGTGCATGCTGTCGGCAGCCGTGTGGTGGGCCGGGTTCACGCTCATCCCGTTCCTGCGGCTGCGCAACCACACCCCGGTCGACGTGGAGCAGGTCGAGGGCAACGCCCTGCGCCGCAGCTTCGGCCAGCTGGCCGCCACCCTGCGCGACATGCGCAACTACCCGATGGCGCTCACCTTCCTGGTCGCCTACCTGTTCTTCAACGACGGCATCCAGACCGTCATCGCCTCGGCGTCGGTCTACGGCTCCGAGGAGCTCGGGCACTCCCAGACGATCCTCATCGCGACGATCCTGATGGTGCAGTTCGTCGCGTTCGGCGGTGCGCTGATCTTCGGCCGGCTGGCCGGTCGCATCGGCGCCAAGCGCTCGATCCTCCTCGGCCTCGCGATCTGGTGCGTCATCGTGACCGTGGCGCTCTTCCTGCCGGCGGGCAACGTGCCGTTCTTCCTGATCCTCGGCGCCGCGATCGGTGTCGTCCTCGGCGGCTGCCAGGCGCTCGCGCGGTCCTACTTCTCGCTGTTGATCCCCCGCGGCAAGGAGGCGGAGTACTTCAGCTTCTACCACGCGATGGACCGCGGGACGTCCTGGTTCGGCACCGCGACCTTCGGCATCGTGCTGGCGGTGACCGACTCCTACCGGCCGGCGATCTTCGCCCTCATCGCGTTCTTCGTCATCGGCGGCCTCCTGCTGACCCGCGTCGACACCGAGCGCGGAATCCGCGACGCCGGGAACGACCTGCCAGCCGTCATCTGAGGGCGTCGCCCCCTCGGATCTGCGCGTAGCCGCGACCACCTGCACCCCTGGGGGTGAAGTCACTCACGCGTGAGCGTGGGTTCCGACACCATGAATCCACGGAATTGTGGCGGCCCCGCTACGGTTGAAAGATCACAGAGGGGCGAGCCCCGTCGCCACGAGCGGCGTCACGGACCGCGGTCCTGTTCGTCCCCCTAACAACCCGGTACACAATTCAACGGGTGTCAGCAACCCAACTGGAGGTGGGCACGGTGGCGGAGCGCACACTGCGTGGCGCGAGGCTCGGCGGCCAGAGTTTCGAGGACGAGCGCGGGATCGAGTTCGCGGCTCGTCAGCAGGTCGGTTATGCCTGCAAGCAGGGCCATGAGTTCGAGGTCACGATGTCGGTCGAGGCCGACATCCCGGCCGTGTGGGAGTGCCCGCGCTGCGGCGCCGAGGCGCTGAGCACGGCGGGCATCCTCCCCGAGGAGAAGGTCGAGAAGCCGGCTCGCACGCACTGGGACATGCTCCTGGAGCGTCGCTCGGAGAAGGAGCTCGAGGACATCCTCAAGGAGCGGCTCGACCTGCTCCGCGGCGGAGAGATCGGCCCGGCGCACCTGCACCGTGCCAACCGCAAGAAGCGGGTCTCCTAGGCCGTACGGCAGCTAGTCGACCACGTCGCCCCGGACCACCGGCCCCTCGGCCCCCGGTCCGGGGCGTCGTGCGTCCCAGCCCGGTGCCCCCGGGAAGCCCCCGAGGCCCGCGCCCGGTACGACGACGAGGCGACGCTCCACGACCGAGGTCAGCAGCCGGCGCGCGATTGGTCGGGTGAACGGCAGGATCAGCAGGATCCCGAGCAGGTCGAGCAGGAAGCCCGGGCTCAGCATCAACGTGCCGCCGATGAGGATCAGCGCACCGTCCGCGATCTCGCGGGCCGGCATCCGCCCACCCTGGAGCGCCTCGCGCAGTGCCAGCCAGGCCCGCCCGCCCTCGCGCTTGATCAGCCACGCACCCACCATGCTGTCGAGCACCAGCAGCACGATCGTCCACCAGGGGCCCACCAGCTGGCCGACCTGGAGGATCGCCCAGATCTCGGCGAGCGGGATGACCACGAACGCGAGCGCCAGCACAGGGCGCAGCCACCGGCGGCGACGACGCGGGGTGGCGCGGGGTCCCAGCGGCTGGCTCACGCGTCGACCCTGCTCCGGTGCAGGCGGGCGCGGCGCTCGGACAGGCCCCAGCGGGTGATCTTCTTCAGGGACTCGCTGGCCACCTGACCGCTCATCTTGGAGTCACCGCGCACGCGCTCGATGAACTCGATCGGCACCTCGGTGACCCGGAGGCCGCGCGAGACCGTGCGGTAGGCGAGGTCGGTCTGGAACACGTATCCAGTAGACAGCACGGACTCAAGGTCGATCGCCTCGAGGGTCGTGCGCCGGAACAGGCGGAAGCCGGCGGTGGCGTCCTTGACGCGCATGCCGAGCAGGAGCCGGACGTAGAGGTTGCCGCCGCGCGAGAGCAGCAGGCGCTGGAGGGGCCAGTTGACCACGGAGCCGCCGGGCACGTAGCGCGAGCCGATGACCAGGTCGGCGGTGTGCAGGGCGTCGAGGAGGCGGTGCAGCTGCTCGGGCTGGTGGGAGCCGTCGGCGTCCATCTCGCCGATGACGTCGTAGCCGGCGCGCAGCGCGACGTCGAAGCCGTTGAGGTAGGCAGCGCCGAGGCCGGCCTTCTCCGTGCGGTGCACCACGCTGATCGCGGGATCGCGGCGGGCGAGGGCGTCGGCGAGGTCACCGGTGCCGTCGGGGCTGTTGTCGTCGACGACCATCACGTCCACGCCCGGCTGGGCACGGCGCAGGCGCTCGACGATCCACTCGATGTTCTCCGACTCGTTGTAGGTCGGGATGACCATCACGACCCTGCCGAGCCCCTCGACACTCACGCCTGCTGACCTCGTCCCGGTGACGGTGCGACGGCGCGGTCGCTCCGTCGGCCCCGACGATAGGCGATCAGGGCCGCGAGTGTGTGCACGACGAGGAACACGAGGGTGAACCTCGCCGGCCAGACCCCGAGTCGTACGGCGGGGGTGATCGTGGTGCTGAGGCCCACGGTCTCGACCAGGACCTCCTGGGTGCGCGCAGGCGCCGACGCGACGACCGTCCCGTCGGGGCGTACGACGCCGGAGATGCCGTTGATCGCGGCCACCACCACCCAGCGGCCCGTCTCCAGGGCGCGCAGCCGGCTGATCTCGAACTGCTGGTCGAGCTGGGCCGTCCTGCTGAAGAGCACGTTGCTCGTCTGCACCGTCACCAGCTCGGCGCCCCGGGCGACCTGTCCGGAGATCCCCTCGTCGTAGGCGACGTCGAAGCAGATCGCGTCGGCCACCAGCAGGTCCCCGATCCGGATCGGGACGAGGCTGGTGCCGCGGACCATGTCGCGAGGGACCAGCCGGAGCTGGCCGTAGGTGTCGGGGATCAGGCTGCCCCGG
The DNA here is from genome assembly GCA_964021995.1 of Nocardioides furvisabuli. Lineage (GTDB taxonomy): Bacteria > Actinomycetota > Actinomycetes > Propionibacteriales > Nocardioidaceae > Nocardioides > Nocardioides furvisabuli_A. The sequence continues at coordinate 64,118 of CAXHZJ010000001.1, forward strand.
AACGGGATGTACTCGCCGTACGGCACGGGGTGCCGCTTGGTGTAGCGGTCGGCGCTGCCCAGTCCCGGCTCGAAGACGATCCCCTGGTTGAGGACCTGCGTGTCGTCGAGCGGGTCGTCCGCGATCGCGCCGACGAGGACCGGCACGCCGACCGCCTCGGTGGCGGACTCGATCCCGTCACGGGCTCGCTCGTCGGTGAAGGGATCGACCGCCGTGGAGTTCTCCGGCCACACCACGAAGTCGGGTGCGGGGACCAGCCCGTCGGCGACGTCCTCGGCGAGCTGCTGGGTGGCCCTCACGTGGTTGTCGGTGACCTCCCGGTTGACCGCGACGATGTCGGTCCCGTCACCTGGGATGTTGCCCTGCACGGCGGCGACGGTCGCGGTGCCGGTCTCCTGCACCGGGACGGTGACGAGCACCGGGGCGAACGTCACCACGACGAGGGCGCCGATCGCGGCGTACGTCGTGCGCGTGGGCGTCCGCAGACCGATCAGCAGCCACGCGAGCATCGTTCCCGTGAGGGCGACGAGGAAGCTCACCGCGGTCATCCCGATCCACGGGATCGCATCGGCCCAGGGAGTGTCCGCGGTCGCGTAGACGAGGCGACCGAAGGGCATCCCGCTGAACGGGAAGCCGCTGCGCCAGGTCTCGACGCCGACCCACCACAGGGCGGCCCACACGGGCCACCCACGCTGTCGGAGGCTCCAGGACAGCCCGATGCCCAGCGGCACGAAGAACGACGCCTCCAGGGCGCACATGGCGATCCAGGCGTCGGTGCCGACCGACCGCATCCACACCATCACCGCGTAGGTGAACGTGATGCCGAACAGCAGGCTCGGGAGCCAGGCTCGCCGCGCGCGGAGGCCGCGCACCGAGAAGACCAGTGCCGCGATCGCCGGCGGCATGAGCCAGGACCAGCCGATCGGCTCGAAGGCCGCTGCCAGCACGATTCCGCCCACGAGGGCGAGGAGGCAGCGCTGCAGCACGTCCCAGACCGTAGCCGACGGCTGCGCACCTGCAGCGGAGCGGGAGGGACGCAGGGGCTTCGGACCAACGCGCGACCGGCTGGCTGGCGATCGCGCGAAGTTGTCTAAGGCCCCGTGGTCCCTCCCGCATCCGGCCCTCGCGGGGCGCTGTCGACGGGACGCCGGACGGAAGGCATCGCTGGCTTCGCGTACCCCACGTCGGACCTCCCGGTGTCGAAGGCGCCACCCACGAGCTGCACAGGCGGACCCGGAGACCCTCTCTCCGCAGCCGCGGAGTGTCAACACGCGCCTGACCAGCCAGAACGCGTGTTTTCGCAGGTCAGCGAGGTGTGGTCGCTCGGAAGTCCCCCAGAAAATTTCACCTGTGTCGGCGTGTCGTGCCGTGACACGCCGACGACTAGTGCATCGCGGGAGGTACGACGACGGTCCCCGTGGCGGTGGTGGCCACGACCGGCGGATCGAGGACCTCGGCGGCGCCGGGCGCGGCCTCGGTCGGGGCACCCCGTCCGACCACGTGCACGGCGAAGTGCATCACCCGGCTCCGGGTCCCCTCCCGGACGAGGGTCGCGGTGATCTCCAGGACGTCACCGGCACGCACCGGCGCCTTGAACTGGACGTCGGAGTAGGAGGCGAAGAGGCCCTCGTCGCCGTCGAGGACGATGCACATCTCGGTGGCGACGTCGCCGAAGAGCCCGAGGCTGTAGGCGCCGTCGACGAGGTTCCCGGCGTAGTGGGCGTGGGAGTAGGGGACGTAGCGGCGGTGGGTGACCACCGTGCCGACGCGGTCCCCGGCGGGGCGGGTGTCGCTCATGAGGCCTTCTCCTGGGTGAGCCGGTGGACGATGAAGGAAGCCACCTCGCCGGGCGTCGTGCCGCGGCTGAAGACACGGTCGACGCCGAGCTCGTCGGCCATCGTCTCGTCGAAGCGGGGACCACCCACGACCAGCAGCGGGCGCCTGGCCGCGGGATAGGCCTCGCGGAAGGCCGCAGACATCTCGCGGGTGTTGAGCAGGTGCGCGTCGCGCTGGGTGACGACCTGCGAGACGAGCACCGCGTCGGCCTTCTCCTCACGCGCGGCCTCGACGAGCTGAGGGACGGAGACCTGGGCGCCGAGGTTCACGACCTTGATCTCGCGGTAGTACTCCAGGCCCTTCTCCCCCGCGAACCCCTTGATGTTGAGGATCGCGTCGATGCCGACAGTGTGGGCGTCGGTGCCGATGCACGCCCCCACCACCGTGAGCCGGCGGCGCAGCGAGCGCTTGATCGAGGCGTTGGCCTCCTTCGGCGTGAGCAGCGGGTAGTCGCGCTCGACGACCTCGACCGTGCTGGGGTCGACGAGGTGGTTGACCCGGCCGTAGACGACGAAGAAGGTGAAGCCCTCCCCCATCGGCTTGGCGTGCACGACGAGCGCGGGGTCCATGCCCATCTTGTTGGCGAGCTGGACCGCGGCGCCCTCGGCGACCTTGGAGTGCTCGATCGGCAGCGTGAACGACAGCTGCACCATCCCGTCGCCGGTGGTGTCGCCGTACGGTCGAATCAGACTCACGCGTCCCCCTCGAGGATCTCGGTGGCCGGGTTGTAGTAGTCGCGGGCCTTCCTCGCCACGCCGTCGAGGCCCCTGCCCTTGTCGGCAGGCCGCTTCATCAGGCCGAAGGTGCCGTCGGCGATCGCGGCCAGCAGCGGCGGGTCGCCGGCGGAGTCGGTGTCGTCCTTGATCTCCTGGAGCAGCCCGATCGCCTCGTCGAGCACCTCGCGGGCGCGCCGGGCGATGAAGCCGTCGGGAGCGGGCCGGAAGTCCTCGCGGAGGTTGCCCGCAGCGTTCATGACGTAGCGGACGTTCTGCAGCGCGAGGTCGCGGTCGGAGATCCACGGCGTGACGACGGCCTCGGTCATCATCCCGACCAGCAGGATGCCCTGGCCGGTGAGTGCCCCGACGAGGTTGAAGAAGCCGTCGAGGAGGTAGCCCTTGAAGATGTCGCCGGTCATGTGGCGGGTGGGCGGCATCCACTTGAGCGGCGCGTCCGGGAACAGCTCGCGGGCGAGCATCGCGTGGGCCAGCTCGAGGCGGAACGAGTCGGGCACCTCCGGGTCGATCTCGAAGGCGTGGCCCAGGCCGAGCTGCCAGTCCTCGAGACCGGCCTCCTTGGCGAAGTACTCGTTGAGAAGCTGGCTGGTGGTCACCGTGTGCGCCGCCTCGACGGCGTCGGCGGTCGTGAGGTAGTTGTCCTCGCCGGTGTTGATGATGATGCCGGCGCGGGCGTGGACCTGACGGCTGAAGCGCTGGTCGACGAACGTCCGGATCGGGTTGATGTCGCGGAAGAGGATGCCGTACATCGAGTCGTTGAGCATCATGTCGAGGCGCTCGAGACCGGCGAGCGCGGCGATCTCCGGCATGCACAGGCCGGAGGCGTAGTTGGTGAGCCGGACGTAGCGGCCGAGCTCCTTCGACGTCTCGTCGAGCGCCGCGCGCATCAGGCGGAAGTTCTCCTGGGTGGCATAGGTGCCCGCGAAGCCCTCGCGGGTCGCGCCCTCGGGCACGAAGTCGAGCAGCGACTGGCCCGTCGAGCGGATCACCGCGATCACGTCGGCGCCCTCGCGGGCCGCGGCCTGCGCCTGCGGGATGTCCTCGTGGATGTCGCCGGTGGCGACGATGAGGTAGATCCACGGCTTGCTGGGGGCGTCCCCGACCTTCGCGATCATCTTCTCGCGGGCGACGCGCTGGCGGTCGATCTGCTTGATGCCGGCGCCGACCGCCTTGCGCGAGGCCGTCCGTGCGCGCGTGGCGTCCCTGCCCTCGGGCACACGGAAGGTGACCGAACCGGCGGCCGCCTTCTGGGCGAGGGCGAGGAGGTCCTCGCCCTCCCCGCGCAGCAGCGCGTCCCACACGGGCAGGCTGACCCCGTGCTCGAGGCCGACGTCGGCGCGCACGGCGTCGGTGAGCCGGTTGACCCACGGGGTGCCGTCGGGATCGGCGCCGCCGAGGCCGGCCAGGCGCAGCGTGGCCCGCTCCACCGACACGGTGGTGTGGCGGGTGGCGAGGTCGACGATCGGCTTGCCGACCTGGCGCGCGAGCGTGCGGGCGCGGCGTACGTCGGCGCGGTCGATGCCGAGCTGGCTGGCGGGCCTGCGGGTCGCCATCACAGCCTCCGCTCGAAGAGGGCACGGACGCCGGCGTCGGCGCGCAGCAGCTCCATGGCGTACGCCGCGTGGCCGGGGACGTAGCCGTTGCCGACGAGCATCCGCACGTCGGCGGCCAGGCCCTCCGCGCCCAGCGCGGCGGCGCTGAAGCTGGTGGCCATGGAGAAGAAGATGACGGTGCCGCCCTCGGCGGTGGCGAGGATCGCGCCTCCCTCGCAGCCGGGGACGTCGACGCACACCACGGTGACGTCGGCCGGGCCGCCGGCGGCGGTGACCGCCTCGCGCAGCGCGATCGGGTCGCGGGCGTCGGCGATCGTCACGGCATCGGCCAGCCCGGCACCGGCGAGGAGGTCGTGCTCGCCCTGGTGGGGCACCACACCGATGGTGCGGGCCGCGCCTGCGGCGCGTGCGGCGGCGAGGCTCAGGGAGCCCGACTTGCCCGCTCCGCCGATGACGGCGACGACCGGCGCCCTGCCGCCGGCGGCGTACTCCTCCACGACGCGGGCCGTGAGGGCGGGTGCGCCGCACACGTCCATCACGCTGAGCGAGAGGGCGGGGTCGAGGTCGTCGGGGATGACGGCGGCGATCGAGCGGCCGAAGAGGATCGCGTAGCCGTCGCACGGCACCTGCTCGCTGCGTCCGTCCCAGCGCGCGAGGCCGTCCTCGATGACGAGCGGGGTCAGCGTCAGGCTGATCAGGGTGGCGACGCGGTCGCCGACCGCCAGACCCAGGGGCGACTCGGGGCCCACCTCCTCGACCGTGCCGACGAGCATCCCGCCGGACCCGGTGACCGGGTTCTGCATCTTGCCGCGGGTGGCGACGATGTCGAGCACCTCGGCGCGTACGCCGTCGCCGCTGGTCTCGCCGTACTTCGTGTGCGCGCGCTCGAGCTGGCGGAACGACGCGGCGTCGAGGTTGAGCCGCTCGACCCGCACGCGGACCTCGTCGGGCCACAGCTCGCTCCGGGTGTCGAGGCGCTGGGCGGCCTGGGGCAGCACGACGGCGTCGTCGAGGACGCGGTGCAGGCCGGTCGGATCGCCGGCACGCCGGCCGGCCTGGAGGTCCGAGGAGGGGGTCATGCGGTGCATCCTTCTATGTTCCAGCAGTTCAGCCGCAAATCTTGCGGCGTGGCATTGGACTCGCCGCATGTTCTCCACGTACTCTCCCAGATGTGTCGCCGACCACACAACCGGCGCGCCGCACGGCACCGTCACGACCCGCTCGGGTCGGCACCAAGGAGATCTCATGAGCATCGAGACCGCCACCCACCTCGGGCCAGGCCTCGCCAACGGACAGCCCTACCCCTACCAGCGGGTCGAGCTCGTCGAGCCAGACTGGACGCGCTTCCCCGGCTGGGCGGGCGTCACTGCCGAGGAGTGGGCGTCGGTCCAGTGGCAGCGCGCCCACTGCATCAAGAACGTCAAGCAGCTGCGCGAGCTGATGGGCGACCTGGTCGACGACCGGTTCTACGCCGACCTCGAGCGCGACCAGGCCGAGCGGGCGACGATGTCGATGCTCGTGCCGCCGCAGATGATGAACACGATGGTCCCCACCGCGACTCCTGCCGGTCCGGGGTCGCTCACGGAGGCGTTCTACGCCGACCCGATCCGCCACTACATGATCCCGGTGTTCAGCGACCGGCGCACCGACTGGCCCTCGCACCCGCACGCCGCGCGCGACTCGCTCCACGAGCACGACATGTGGGCGACCGAGGGCCTCACCCACCGCTACCCCACCAAGGTGCTCGCGGAGCTGCTGCCGACCTGCCCGCAGTACTGCGGCCACTGCACCCGCATGGACCTCGTCGGCAACTCGACGCCTGCGATCGAGAAGCTGAAGTTCGCCGGCAAGCCCAACGACCGCCTCGGCGACATGCTCGACTACCTGCGTCGCACGCCGTCGGTGCGCGACGTCGTGGTCTCCGGCGGCGATGTGGCGAACATGCCGTGGCCCCGCCTCGAGGCTTTCCTCATGTCGGTCATGGAGGTCGACAACATCCGCGACATCCGCCTCGCCACCAAGGCGCTCATCGGCCTGCCGCAGCACTGGCTGCAGCCCGACGTGGTCGAGGGTGTCGGTCGCGTCGCCTCGATCGCCCGCTCGCGCGGCGTCTCGCTCGCGATGCACACCCACGCCAACCACGCGGCCTCCGTGACGCCGATCGTCGCCGAGGCGACCCGTGCGATGCTCGACGCCGGCCTGCGCGACGTACGCAACCAGGGCGTGCTGCTCAACGGCGTCAACGCCGACCCGCACGCGCTGCTCGACCTGTGCTTCCGTCTGCTCGACGGCGCGCAGATCATGCCCTACTACTTCTACATGTGCGACATGATCCCGTTCTCGGAGCACTGGCGGGTCTCGCTCGCCGACGCGCAGCGCCTGCAGCACCACATCATGGGCTACCTCCCGGGCTTCGCGACGCCGCGGATCGTGTGCGACGTGCCGTTCGTCGGCAAGCGCTGGGTGCACCAGAACGCCGACTACGACACCGAGCACGGCATCTCCTTCTGGACCAAGAACTACCGCACGTCCATCGAGGCCGACGACGCCGAGGCCCTGTCCCGCTTCTACGAGTACTACGACCCGATCCACACGCTGCCCGAGTCCGGCCAGCAGTGGTGGGAGGAGCACGGGCGCCTCGACGAGGCCTCGCTAAAGGCTGCGGAGATGGCCGAGGCGTCCCGGCGTACGGCCGCGCTCCAGGCTTGGTGAGGGCCGGGGCTTCCCGGGTTGTGCGGGAGTCACCGCTGAAGCGGTGACCCCCGCGCTGTTGAGGTGATGCAACGCCCCAACAGCGCAAGACTCCCCCAACCTGGCTGTCCGGACCGTGGAGCAGGTGAGCCAATCACCGTCCACAGGTGGCGGCTGCACCGCATTCTCCACAGCGGCCGCCACGGTGGGTGGTCGGTTGTCCGACGGCGACCCCAGTCTCCCGTCATGGACAACGACAGCGAGTTCCCCATCGGACTGCACGACGTCAAGCTTCGACGCGAGCTCGTCGCAGGTGGTTGGACCGACCGTGACATCGCGCGCGCCGTCCGCAGCGGTCTGATCCATCGCCTCAGGTACGGCGCCTACGTCGACGCAGCGCGCTGGCGCAGCCTGGACGACGACAGGGATCGGCACCGTGCCCGAGCCAGGGCGGTGCTGCGCACCGCACACCCCAGCAGCGTGCTCACGCATCAGTCAGCGATGGCGGAGCACATCGTGTCCCTGTGGCGACTCGACCTCGACGACGTTGCTCTCACCAGGACCGATGGCATCTCCGGTCGCCGTGAAGCCGGCATCGTCCACCACTCCGGCGCACTCCACCTCGAGCACCTCACTGTCCGTCACGGTGTCCCGGTGTCGACGCCGGCCAGGACCGCGGTCGAGGTGTTCACCACGACCGACGGCGAGCTGGGCTTCTGCCTCCTCAACGCGCTGCTGCACGCTGGAAGGACGACCCTTGACGAAGTGCGCGTCGTCGCGTCGCAGTCGGAGCACTGGCCCAACACCCTCGGCGTACGCATTGCCCTCGGGCTCGCGGACGCGCGGCTGTCGAGCATCGCCGAGAGCCGCACGCTCTACCTGCTCCACCGCGAAGGCGTCCCGCTGCCGGTGCCGCAGGTCGACGTCCACGACGCGCTCGGGAGGCTGCTCGGACGGGTGGACTTCCTCTGGCCCAAGCACGCGGTGTTCCTCGAGTTCGACGGACGCATCAAGTACGAGATCCACCGACGTCCCGGGGAGACCCTCGGCGACTACCTCATGCGCGAGAAGCGGCGTGAGGAGCGAATCTGCCAGGAGACCGGTTGGATCTGCATCCGGATCGGCTGGGCCGACTTGGAGGACCCACGCGAGCTTGCGCGTCGCATCCGCGCGATTCTGGCCAGGCGAGCGACGGCGGCATGAAGCCTCGCGTCGATCCCACGGACCACTCCAGTCCCATCGACTGGCCAACTCTCGCGCGAGCAGGCCGTTGCAACGGCCGGTCCGCGCGGGAATCACCGCTGAAGCGGTGACTCATGCAGCAGGGCGACGACCCGCTCAGTCGACCGTACGGTTCTCGTACGGCGTGGAGAGCACGATCGTCGTCCGCGTCGAGACGCTGGCAGCGCCGCGGATCCGAGCGAGGAGCTCCTCGAGCGCGAGGGGCGTGGCGACGCGGATCTTGAGGATGTAGGACTCCTCCCCCGCGACCGACCAGCAGGACTCGATCTCCTTGATGCCCACCAGCCGCTCGGGGTAGTCGTCGGGCTGCGAGGGGTCGATGGGGGTGATCGAGATGAAGGCGGTGAGCGGGCGCCCGAGCTGGTCGTGGTCGACGGTTGCGCCGTAGCCCTTGATCAGCCCGCGCTGCTCGAGACGCTTCACGCGCTGGTGCACCGCCGAGGTGGACAGGTCGGTCGCCTTGCCGAGGTCGGTGTACGACATGCGGCCGTCAGCGGCCAGCAGGGCCAGGATCTGACGGTCCTTGGACTCGACCTCGGGAGAGCTCACGTCGCTCACCCTAGTGCGAGCCGGACAGGGCCTCCACCAGGCGCACGGCTGACGAGCCGAGCCCCCACCGCTCGTCCAGCGCCACCAGCGCTGCGTGGTCGACCGGGGTGCGCGGGCGGGTGAGGTCCGGCGACCCGAGGTCGAGGTCGCGGCGTACGGCGACCACCTCGGGTGCCACGGCCAGGTAGTCGGCGGCAGCCTTGATCTTGCTGCGCGGGCCGGGGCCCATGTCGGAGTCGGGGTCGTGGGCGGCCGCGACGATCGAGTCGACGTCGCCGAAGCGCCCCAGCAGGGTGGCAGCGGTCTTGTCCCCCACTCCGGCGACCCCGGGGAGGCCGTCGGAGGCGTCGCCGCGCAGGGTCGCGAGGTCGGCGTACTGGTGGGCGTCGACGCCGTACTTGGCGCGGACCCACGCGTTGTCGACGCGCTCGTGCTTGCTGACCCCGCGGGCGACGTAGAGGACGCGGACCCCGGCGTCGTCGTCGACCAGCTGGAAGAGGTCGCGGTCACCGGTGACGATGTCGACCGCCATGCCGGCGTCGGTGGCGAGCGTGCCGATCACGTCGTCGGCCTCCATCTCGGGGTGGCCCACGACAGGGATGCCGTAGGCATCCAGGACCGAGATGATGATCGGGATCTGCGCCTCGAGCGGGTCGGGCACCTCCTCGACGTCCGGCCTCGGTCCGGGCACCTCGGCCACCACCCGGTGAGCCTTGTAGGACGGGATGAGGTCGACACGCCACTGCGGGCGCCAGTCGTCGTCCCAGCAGCAGGCCAGGTGCGTGGGGTCGTACTCCCCCACCAGGCGGCTGATGAAGTCCATCAGGCCACGCACCGCGTTGACGGGGGTCCCGTCGGGTGCCTTCACCGAGTCCGGCACCCCGAAGAACGCGCGGAAGTAGAGCGAAGCGGTGTCGAGGAGCAGAAGACGGTCGCCTGTGGCCATGGCGGCAGCCTTCCACACGCCACCGACGACGCGATGCCTAGCGGACCGCGGTGAGTGCCAGGGTCACACTGCCGGTCGCGCCCGGCGCGAAGGTGAACTGCAGCTCGTGGGACGCGGCGCTGAAGAAGTAGCCGTCGGCAGTCAGCGCGTCGGGGCCTGCGGACAGACCCGGGTACATGCAGTCCCGCGGGCACACGACCGGCGGCACCCAGGTCTGCCACCTTCCCGTGGTCGACACGTCGGTGGCACTCAGGCGTGCCGCACCGACAGCCGGGGCCGGGATCGTCGCGACGAAGCGGGTGCCCGGGTCCACGGAGGAGAACGTGACCAAAGGCCCTCCCACCACGAGGTCTGGGACGCGCACCGTGCGGCGCACCCGCACCTGCAGGGCTTCGGGACCGGCTCCTTCGCGGTCACTGGCCACGATCGTCCGGCGGAGCGACGGGTCATCGGGATCGGCGAAACCGGTGTAGGTGCGCCACGGCCACCACGACGGGTCGTCGAGGTCTCCCGAGTTGTCCGGGACGCCGAGCGGAAGGATGTAGGGACGATCCTCCGCGGTGGCGGCGTAGACCAGCAGGTGCTCGCGCCCGGGCTCGGCCTGGAGCGTCACGGCCGGCCCGTCGAGCTCGATGCGGTGCTCCCTCGCCTGCAAGGACTCCGCGAAGCCCGCCCGTGGCACGACCAGCCCGACACGCATTCCCGGTGAGAGTCGGGGACTGCGCCGCGGCAGGAGGTACCGCTGGCCGGCCTCGACCGAGACCGCGCCGACGAGAGAGTCGTGGAAGACCCGGTCGCCGATGACGACGAGACTCCGTTGGACCTGCTGCACCGTGCCGTCGCCGGCGCGCAGGGTGAGGGTGTCTCGTCCGTCGCGGGCGACGCGGACCCGCGCGACGTCGAGGTATCCCGGTCGGGCGGCACGCACCGCCGTGCTGCCGTCGCGTGCCACGTCGCGCATGCGGACCTTGACCAGCCGGACGCTCACCGGATGCGCCTCCTGACCTGGGGCGTGAGCGCACACGCCGCGGAAGCCCAGCTCGACACGACCGGTGCTGCGCACCCGCATGATCCGCGCGGACGTGGACCGACCGACCTCGGCGGCCCGACGGCCCCGCGAGTCGACGATCGACTGCGTGAACGAGCACGGAGCAGCACGGTCACGGCGACTGCTCACATCGAGCATCACCTGGTCGCCACGCCTGGCCCGGAACGCGATGACGACGCCCTGTCGCGGCGCGAGTCGCACCGCTGCGGCACCGTAGGAGCTCTCGACGTCCTTCACACGCGGCGTCGGGGCCGTCCCGGGGGCTGCCGCGGCGGGCTGCCCGACGACGACGCCCGGAAGTGGGAACAGCAACGCAGCAACGACGCCGACGATGAACCTTCGCATGGAGCCTCCTGAAGTCACACGTTCCTGCGAGGGGAGACGCTCCGATCGGCCATCCGGTTGCCGCGCGGTCTCCCGGTCACTCCGCCAGCACGCTGTAGGCGATGACGCCGCGCTTGAGCAGCTTGGCCGTGGCCCGCGCCGTTGCGCGCAGGTCCGTGTCCCCGGCCGCGTCGGCCACCTGGCCGCAGAGGTCGAGCAGCTGCTTCATCCAGCGCACGAAGTCGCCCGCCGACAGGCCGGTGACCTGCAGGACGTCGTCGAGGTCGTCGCCCTCGGCCCAGCGCCAGGCCGCCCAGGCGAAACCCATGTCGGGCTCGCGGAGGAAGTCGAGCTTGTGGTCGCGCTCCAGGGCGTCGAGCTGGGCCCAGAGGCGTACGACCTCGGCCAGGACCGGACGCACCTGGCCCCCGGGCATCTTGGGCGACGTGGCGTCGTCGGCCCGGCGTGCCTCGAAGACCAGCGCCGAGAGCACGGCGGCGAGCTCGGAGGGCGCGAGCTCGTCGAGCACCCCGGCCCGGATCGCCTCGGCGGCGACGAGGTCCATGTCGGTGTAGATCCGTCGCAGGTGCGAGCCCCGCTCGGTCACCTTGTCGCCGTCGAGGTAGCCGAGCGCGGTGAGGACGTCGCACACGCGGTCGAAGGTCCGCGCGACGGTGTTGGTGCGGTTGTCCACACGACGCTTGAGGGTCTCGGTGTCGCGCTCGAGCTTGAAGTACCGCTCGGCCCACCGCGAGTGGTCCTCGCGCTCGGGGCACTGGTGGCACGGGTGGGACTTCAGCTCGGCGCGCAGCCGTCCGATCTCGCGATCGGTGGGCGTGTCGCTGAAGGAGTCCTGCTTCGTACGCCGAGGGCCGGGCGCGTCGAAGGAGTCGGCGCGCGAGCGCAGCGCGTTGGCGAGCTCGCGGCGCTGGCCCGGGTTGCGACCGTTGAACGACTTCGGGATCCGGAGCCGGCCGATCGACTGCACCGGCACGGGGAAGTCCATCATCGCCAGCCGACGTGCCTGACGGTCGGCGGTGACGACGTAGGGCCGCGGCTCGTCGCCGGAGACGCCGGGGTCGACGACGACGGCGAGGCCGCTGAACTTGCCGGCGGGCACCTGGATGACGTCACCGGGTCGCAGCTTGCCCAGGGACGCGGCCGCCTCGCCGCGGCGGTCCTGACGGCGCTCGCGGGAGGCGCCCTTCTCGAGCTCGGAGATGCGGCGGCGCATGGCGGCGTACTCCATGAAGTCGCCGACGTGGCAGGTCGCCGCCTCGCGATAGCCGTCGAGCGCCTCCTCCGCCTTGTGCACCTGCCGCGCCAGCCCGACCACGGCCTTGTCGGCCTGGAACTGGGCGAAGGACTGCTCCAGCAGCTCGCGCGAGCGCGCCCGGCCGAACTGGTGCACGAGGTTCACGGCCATGTTGTAGGACGGGCGGAACGACGAGCGGAGCGGATACGTCCGCGTCGAGGCCAGGCCCGCGACCTCACCCGGGTTCATGCCGGGCTGGTAGAGCACGACGCCGTGGCCCTCGATGTCGAGGCCACGTCGGCCCGCTCGCCCGGTGAGCTGGGTGTACTCCCCCGGCGTGAGGTTGGCGTGGCTCTCGCCGTTCCACTTGGACAGCTTCTCGATGACGACGGTGCGGGCGGGCATGTTGATGCCGAGCGCGAGGGTCTCGGTGGCGAAGACCACCTTGACGAGCCCCTCCTGGAACAGCTCCTCGACCACCTGCTTGAAGGCCGGCAGCAGGCCGGCGTGGTGGGCGGCGATGCCGCGCGTGAGGCCGTCGAGGAACTCGTGGTAGCCCAGGACGTGGAGGTCCTCCTCGGGCAGCGAGCGCGACGCCTCCTCGACCCGGGCGAAGATCTCGTCGCGCTCGGCCGCCGTCGTGAGCCGTACGTTGGCCTGGACGAGCTGGCTCACCGACGCGTCGCACCCGGCTCGGCTGAAGATGAACACGATCGCCGGGAGCAGCCCCTCGCGGTCCAGCCGCTCGACGACGTCCACCCGGCTCGGGATCCACACGCGACGGCCGTTGCCGACGGATCGCGGGTTCTTCGACGAGCCGGGCTTGCCCTTGCGCGGCGAGCGGCGGTCGCGCATGAGGCGGGTGCTGGCCCAGTCGTCACGGGCGATGCGGGTGAGCTCCTCGTTGACCGGGGCGCCCTCCTTGACGAATCCGGCGCTCGCGTCGACGTCGGACGAGGCGAAGAGGTCGAGCAGCCGACGTCCCACCATGACGTGCTGGAACAGCGGCACCGGCCGCTTCTCCTCGAGGATCGTGGAGGTCTCGCCGCGCACGGTGGCCAGCCACTCGCCGAACTCCTCGGCGTTGGACACGGTCGCCGACAGCGACACCAGGGTCACCGACTCCGGGAGGTGGATGATGACCTCCTCCCAGACCGCGCCGCGCATGCGGTCGGCGAGGTAGTGCACCTCGTCCATGACCACGTAGCCCAGGCCCAGCAGGGTGCGCGAGCTCGCGTAGAGCATGTTGCGCAGCACCTCGGTGGTCATCACGACCACGGGCGCCTCGCCGTTGATGACGTTGTCGCCGGTCAGCAGCCCGACGTTGTCGGCGCCGTAGCGCTTGACCAGGTCGTGGTACTTCTGGTTCGACAGGGCCTTGATGGGCGTGGTGTAGAACGCCTTGCGACCGGTCTGGAGCGCGAGGTGGATGGCGAACTCGCCGACGATGGTCTTGCCGGACCCGGTGGGCGCCGCGACCAGCACCCCGCGCCCCTGCTCGATCTCCTGGCAGGCCCGCACCTGGAAGTCGTCGAGCTCGAAGCCGTAGAGGCCGGAGAAGTCCTTGAGCATCGGGAAGGACTGCTCGCGCCGGAACGCCGCGTAGCGCTCGGCCGGAGTCTGCTGGTCCTCGGACGGGGTGCTCATGCGATGACCTCCAGGGCGCCTGGGACGCACTCGACGGTGAGGGGCAGCGGGCCGAAGCGCTCGCCGTCGGCGTACGACACGATGCCGGGCGCGGCGACGGTGACCGATCGGACCCGCCGGTGGACGTACTCCGCGACGCCGTCGATGCGACCGGTGAACAGGCGCGGGTAGGAGCGGACCAGCTTGGACTTGCTCATCTCGGTGATGACCACGACGTCCAGCATGCCGTCGTCGAGCAACGCGCCCTCGGTGATCCGCAGGCCGCCGCCGAAGGACGGGCCGTTGCCGACCGCCACCAGCATGGCGTCGTGCTCGACGGTCTCGCCGTCGAGCTGGAGGACGTAGTGGATCGGGCGGAAGGTGCGCAGCTCGGCCAGCGTGGCGAGGTGGTAGCGCATCTGGCCGTGGGGCCACGTCATGGCGTTGGCGCGCTCGTTGACGATGGCGTCGAAGCCGGCCGCCAGGACGGTGACGAACCAGCGGTCGCCGCTGCGGGCGAGGTCGATGGTGCGCGTGCGCGACGCGATGATCCTGTCGGCCGCGGCCACGGGGTCGGTGCGCGGGAGGTCGAGGTAGCGCGCGAAGTCGTTGCCGGTGCCGCTGGGGACCAGGCCGAGGGGTACGCCGGTCCCGGCGACCGCCTGCACGCCCAGGTGCACCAGCCCGTCGCCGCCGCACACCACGAGCGCCTCGACCCCGTCCGCCACGCAGGCGGCCGCCAGGTCGGCCGCCTCGTCGGCGTCGCGGCCCTGGAGGTTGCGCACCACGAACCCGCTCTCCCGCAGACGCACGAGCGCGACGTCACGGTGCCGGGCGCCCCGGCCCCGGCCCGACGTGGGGTTCGTCAGCAGCGCGATCTCGCGGCCCCGGACCGAGTCGGGTGAGGAGGGGTCGTGCATGAGCGCGACCCTATCCCCCGGTGCTAGGCACCGAGGCGCAGCAGGGCGGCGTAGCGCTCGGCGTGTGCGCCCACGGCGCGGGCCAGCCGTCCGAGTGCGTCCAGGACGAGCTCGGGGCCGAAGCGGGTGCCAGGCACCGCAAGGACGAGCCGGGAGTCGAGCTCGCCGATGACGACCTGGCCGTGCCGCCAGGCCTGGTGCACGCGCAGCCGGCCCGCGTCGTCGACGACGGGCTCGGGGTAGGCCTCGTCGACGGCCAGGAGATCGCAGGGGATCTCGAGGGTGTCGGCGTCCGCCGTCAGGCGACCGCGGACCAGGTGGCCGGTCCGCAGGCCCTGGTCGGCGCGCCACACCACGTCGTGGGTGCCCAGCCAGTCGGGCAGGTCGAACGGGTCGACGTCGGTGATCACGGCCTGCATGGGTCCAGCCTCTCAGAGCCGGATCAGATGGCGGACAGCTCGTCGGGGCCCAGCCCGGCGTTGGGGGCCTTGCGGGCGCGCCGACGGTCGTTGAACCGGGCGATGGCCTCGGAGAGGAAGAACAGCACCACCATCGGCACGGCCATCAGGGTCATCGTGAAGGGGTCCGCGGACGGCGTGGCCACGGCGGCGAAGATGAAGGTGCCGATGACGATCCAGGGCCGGTAGGCCTTGAGCGAGGCGCCCTTCACCACCCCGGCGAAGTTGAGCAGCACGACGAAGACCGGGATGTTGAAGGCGAGGCCGAAGACGAACAACGTCCGGGTGAAGAACTGCAGGTAGTCGTTGAAGTCGATGAGGTTGGTGACGTTGTCCGGGTTGAACCCGATCAACACCTCCAGCGCGACCTCCAGCGTGACGTAGCCGAGGACCACGCCGGAGATGAACAGAGGGCCGGCGACTCCCGCGAAGATGCGGCTCATCCGGCGCTCCTGCGCGTAGAGCCCGGGCAGCACGAACGCCCAGATCTGGTAGAGCCAGTAGGGCGCCGTCACGATCCCGGCGGCGAAACCGCACAGCGTGAGCCAGAGCAGCAGCCCGCCACCGGCCCCGCGGGTGGTGGCGTTGGTGGTCCCTTCCGGGAGGGTGGCCTGCGCTGCCTCGTAGGGGCCGACGACGAGGTCGAGCAGGGCGTGGCGGAACACCAGGGCGACCACGAGCGCGACCGTGAAGACCAGCATGACCCGCAGCAGCCGCGCACGGAACTCGCGGAAGTGGTCGGCGAGCGCCATCCGACCGTCGGGTCCGACGGCCTCGGGCGACGGTCCCCTGAACAGACCGATGAGGCCGGAGATCCTCACCCGGGTCAGGCGGTCGTGTCGTCGCGCCGCTCGCGCAGCACCTCGCCCGAGGCCTCGTTGTGCGCCGGGGCCTGCGTCTGGTCGCGGTGCTCGATCTCGAGCTGCTCGGGCGTCTTCTGCTCGTCGACGTCGTCCTTGTCGTCGCGCAGGCCCTTGGTCTCGGTCTTGAAGATGCGCAGCGCCTGACCGGAGCTGCGGGCGAGGTCGGGGAGCTTGGCCGCGCCGAAGACGAGCACGACGATCGCGAGGATCACCAGCCACTCCAGACCCTGCGGCATGCCGACCATGGGGTTGATCATGAGGTCACTCCGTCGTTCTCGGGGTCGTTCTCGGTCTCGTGCGGACGCATCGTAGCCACGTCAGGTGAAGTCTACGCCGTCAGCCTGATAGTGGCTGAGCGCCGCACGCGCGGACGCGGAGATTGCTGCGGCGTGGTGGGCGGGGGCCAGCACGGTGGCGTGGGGCGCCAGGCGCAGGAGCAGCGACCGCACCCACTGCTCGCTCGCGACCTCGAGGTCGACGTCCACCGTGTCGTCGGGACCGGGGCGCTGCGCGCGCACCTGGTAGTACTCCATGACCCAGCGCGCGGGCGGGGCCAGGCGCAGCGTGACGGTGGTGGTCTCGGCGTCGGTGAACCAGCCGCCGGTCAGGTCCCGCGGGCGAGCGCCCGGGTCGGCGACGGGAGTGTCGAGCTCGGTGGCGTCGAGGATCCGGTCGACCCGGAAGGCCCGGTCCCCCTGCGCGGTGTGGCACCACGCGTCGAGGTAGAGCAGGTCCTCGACGCGGGCGAGCCCACGGGGGTCGACGACGCGTCGTGACTCCTCGTCGCGGGAGGGGACGTGATAGGTGATCTCGACCTGGCGGCCGTGCCGCACGGCGGACTCGAGCACCGGCACGACCGCGCTGGTCTCCAGCGGGGTGGGGGCGACGTGGAGCCGCAGCAGCTCCTCACCGTCCTGGCCGGCGGCCTGCTCCAGCTTGGCGAGCGTGCGCTCGATGACGTCGCGGGCCTCGTCGGGTGCCGCCTCGACCATCGTGCGCAGCGCCACCACGAGTGCGGTGGCCTCCGCCGGCGAGAACCGCACCGGACGGGCGAGGTAGTCGGCGTTGTCGACACGGATGACCCGGTCGCCCTCGAGCGCGTCGAGGTCGACCTCGATGAGGTCCCCGGGGAGCCCGGGCGAGAGGCCGGTCATGAAGAGCAGCCGCAGGTCGCGCTCGATCTGGTTGGCGTCGGTGCCGAAGTGGGCGGCGGCGTCGTCGAGGCGCACCTCGCCGCGCGCGAGCAGGTAGGGCACCAGGGCGAGCAGACGGGCGACCTGGTCGGGTGCGGTGTCACCGGGTTGGAGCGTCACCGGACCTCCCCCGCCACCGCGCGCAGCCGGGCCACGACGTCGTCGCGCAACGCCTCGGGCCCTTCGACGACGACATCGGCGCCGTAGGTCAGCACCTCGTCGGAGAGCTCGTGCACCGGTCCCTCGACCACGAGCAGGTCCCACCCGGGACGGTCCGTCATCGCGGTCGCGGCCTCCGCGCGCCGCCGCAGGCCCACCCCGGTGCCCTGCCGGACCCGGACCTGGGCCCGCACGGAGGGGAACGACGGCGACAGGCGCCGGGCGAGAGCGCGTACGTCGGTGCCGGCGGGGACGTCGTACGCCCCGGACTTGCCGGTGGCACGGACCGGACCCACGATGCGCGAGAGTCGGAAGACCCGCTCGGCCCCGCGGTCGACGTCGAGGCCGACGACGTACCAGCGTCCCGAGGAGCGCGCGAGGCCCCACGGCTGGATCCGGCGGGTGGTCGGCTCGGTCTCGTCGGCGCGCTGGTAGGGGAAGCTGACCTGGCGACGCTTGCCGACCGCGTCCCACAGCGGCTCGAAGGCCGGCTCGTCGGCGGTGATCGCCGGCGCGACCACCTCGAGGCGGGACGGGTCGATCTCGACGCCCTGGCCCTTGAGCTTGGCCAGCGCGCGCCCGGTCGCCTTGGCGAGGGTCGCCTGCTGCCAGACCTGCGCCGCCAGGCCCAGCACCGCGGCCTCGTCGGACTCGAAGCGGATCTCGGGCAGCGAGGTCTGCTCGGTCGGGATGCGGTAGCCGATCTCGTCGTCGAAGAACGCGTCGGCACTGCCGACCTCGATCACGGCACCGATCTGCCGCAAGGCGTCCTTGTCGCGCTCGAAGGCCCGCTCGAACGCCTCGTCACCGGCCGGTCCGCGGGCGTGCTCGGGATAGCACGCCTCGCGGATCGCGTCCTTGCTGATGAAGCGCCGCGCGCCCAGCAGCAGGATGTGCAGGTTCATCAAGCGCTCGGCTCGAGGCTGCGCCATCCGCTGCTCCCCCTCTGTCCGCTGGCGGTGTGGACCCGGAGTCGGGTCAGGAGACGCCGAGGATGTCGACGACGAAGAACAGCGTGTCGGTCTTCTCGATGCCCGCGTCGGGGTTGCCCTCGGGGTAGCCCTTGGCCGGCGGGATCTCGAGGATCACCCGCGAGCCGACGGTGCGGCCCACCAGGCGCTCGTCCCACCCGGCGATGACCTGGCCGACGCCGATCGGGAACTCGGCCGGCTGGGCGCTGTAGGACTCGTCGAAGGGCTCGTCGGCGTTGTAGACCTGGCCGAGGTAGTCGACGGTCAGGGTGTCGCCGGACTTGACCTTGGCGCCATCACCCTTGACGAGGGTGGTGGCGATCAGCTCGCCGGTCGGCTCGTGGGCGGTGCTGAAGTCCAGGCCGGTGACGACACCGTCCTCCTCGATGAGCGTGGGCGCCCACCCGGCGGGCTTCTTGTCCTCGCCCTGCGGGCCGTCGAGCGCCGGCTCGGGCGGCACGGTCTCGGAGCGACCGAGGATGTCGACGACGGCGAGGACGGAGTCCTTGTTGCCGATGCCGATGCTGGGGTTGCCGAGCTCGCCGAAGGCCTGCTCGGCGGAGGTCAGCAGCACGATGCGGTCACCGACGGTGCTGCCGATCATCGTCTCGCGCAGGAAGGGCAGCACGTCCTCGGAGAGCTCGACCTCCTGGGTGCCCTGCTCGAAGGTGTTCTGCGCCTCCTCCTCGGTGAACCCGTTGCCGATCCACCAGTTGGCCTCGACGGTGTCACCGTCGGCGACGGTCTCGCCGTCGCCCTCGACCAGGACGTCCTTCTCCTCCTCGGAGCCGTCGAGGCGTCCGTCGAAGGTCACCTTGGGAGCCTCGCCCTGCTTGCCCTCGATGGTCACCGAGCTCAGCGGAGCGCCTCCCTCCTCGGCGTCGCTGGAGTCGGAACCGCACGCGGCGAGGCCGAGCATGCTGAGGACGAGGACACCGCTGACGGCAGCGGAACGTACACGAGACACAGGTTCACCTAATCGATCGGTCGGCGTTGCCCGGACACCCTATCCAGCAGGTCCCACCCGTGGTGGCGCCGCACCGCGGCTGTGCACGACGGGTGCAGGTCACATCCCGTCGATCAGCCTCTGGACCCGCTCGTCGTACGCCTTGAAGGGGTCCTTGCACAGCACGGTGCGCTGCGCCTGGTCGTTGAGCTTGAGGTGCACCCAGTCGACGGTGAAGTCGCGGCGGCGCTCCTGCGCCTTGCGGATGAACTCGCCGCGCAGCCGGGCGCGGGTGTTCTGCGGCGGGACGCTCTTGGCCTCGAAGACCTTGAGGTCGGTGGTCACCCGCGCCACCGCCCCGCGCTTCTCGAGCAGGTAGTAGAGGCCGCGGCCGCGGTGGATGTCGTGGTAGGCGAGGTCGAGCTGCGCGATGCGCGCGTCGCCGAGCGAGAGACCGTGCTTGGCGCGGTAGCGCTCGATCAGCTTGTACTTGATCACCCAGTCGATCTCGCGGTCCACCAGGCCGAGGTCGTCGGACTCCACGGCCTTGAGCCCGCGCTCCCACAGGTCGAGCGCCCGCTCGATCGTCGGCGTGGAGATCTGGCGGCGGTCGACGAAGTCGCGTGCCTTGCCGAGGTACTCGGCCTGGATCTCCAGGGCGCTCGCCTCACGACCGTTGGCCAGGCGGACCTTGCGCCGCCCGGTCGGGTCGTGGCTGATCTCGCGGATGGCGCGGATCGGGTTCTCCATGGTGAGGTCGCGCATCACCACGCCCTCCTCGATCATCCGCAGCACGAGGTCGCACGAGGCCACCTTGAGCATCGTGGTCGTCTCGCTCATGTTGGAGTCGCCGACGATCACGTGGAGCCGGCGGAACCGCTCGGCGTCGGCGTGCGGCTCGTCGCGGGTGTTGATGATGGGCCGGCTGCGGGTGGTGGCGCTGCTGACGCCCTCCCAGATGTGCTCGGCGCGCTGGCTCACGCTGTACGACGCACCGCGCGGGGTCATCACGACCTTGCCGGCCCCGACGACGATCTGGCGCGTGACGAGGAACGGGATGAGGATGTCGGCGAGGCGGCTGAACTCCCCCGCGCGGCCGACGAGGTAGTTCTCGTGGCAGCCGTAGGAGTTGCCGGCGGAGTCGGTGTTGTTCTTGAACAGGTAGATGTCGCCGGCGATGCCTTCCTCGTGCAGCCGGTTCTCGGCGTCGAGGAGCAGGCCCTCGAGGATGCGCTCCCCGGCCTTGTCGTGGGTGACGAGGTCGACGATGTCGTCGCACTCGGGGGTGGCGTACTCGGGGTGGCTGCCGACGTCGAGGTAGAGCCGTGCCCCGTTGCGCAGGAAGACGTTGGACGAGCGACCCCAGCTGACGACCTTGCGGAAGAGGTAGCGCGCGACCTCGTCGGGGCTCAGCCGGCGCTGCCCCTTGAACGTGCACGTGACGCCGTACTCGTTCTCGATGCCGAAGATGCGCCGGTCCATGGGCCCACCCTAGGACCGTGCACCACGTCCGGTGCGGCATCCGGCGCCGAATCCCACCCGGCGAGCCGCCGTTGCCCCGACCGCCTAGGTTGCAGTCATGGACGAGATGCCTGCACCGTCGCACCCGACCGCCCTCGACTCCTGGCCCGCACAGGTCGCCGTCGCCGTGGCCACCGGGGTGGTGACCACCCGGTGGCCGATGGAGCGCTGGTCCCGGACCGCGCGCTGGTCGCTGCACGGCGGGCTGGGGGCGCTGGCGGGCGCCGCGGCCGGTCTTGCTGCCCGCCGGCCCGACCTCCTCGCCCCGGAGGACGACACCCGGGAGGAGCCTCGGACTCCTCTCAGCCCCGCGGCCACGGCCGGCGTCGTGGTGGGCCTGGGAGCGCTGGTCGCCGGGCTGAGCCGCGGCAGCGAGGCGGCTGACAGCTGGGCGGAGCGCACCCTGGCCACCAGGGGCGTACGCCGTCCGCGGGTGTGGATGGGCGTCGCGGCTGCAGGCCTGTCCCTCGCGATGAGCGTCGTCGAGCGGCGCGAGAAGGACGCGTCGCGCGCCCAGGAGCCCCACCCCACCGGCTCCTGACCTCACCCTTGACTCGGCGGCCCCGGCCGGGTGAGCGTTCCTCCATGGGACCCCGCCACCTCGTCGCGACCGTCCTGGTCGAGCCTGGCACGGTCGAGGACCTCGAGCTGCGGGTGATGACCGACGACCTGTGGCTGTGGCCGGTGCGGACCGCGCCCGTCGTCGTCGACGGGGCCAGGCTGGAGAGCCAGCTCCGTCGGCGGATGGTCGAGCAGCGGCGCGGCGAGTGGGACGACGCGGCCGGGTGGACCCCGGCGTGGGTCGGCTTCGGTCCCGCGTGGCACGAGTTCGGCCCGCACGGCGACGTACGCCCGCCCGGGCCCCTCCCCTGGGCGGCGCACCAGCGGTTGTGGAGCGCGCTGGAGGACTTCGGGTCGCTCGTGCGCTACCGGCGACGACTCAGCGGCATCCCGACCGTCGCGACGGCCGAGTGGCCGGGGCTCTACCTGCGCTGAGCGGCGTCCCGGCTCCGGGAGCGCCCGGTCAGACCTGGCCGGGCCCCGTCGGCGGCGGGTTGCCCGGACCGTCGGGCGGGGCCACCGGCGGGGCCACGGGCGGCGCGACCGGGGGCTCCCCCGTCACCGGGTCCTCCAGGGGCGGCGTTGCCCCCGAGACCTGGTCGGTCGGGTCCTTGGGGTCGTCCTGGCCCGGGTGGCGCGGGCCGGACCCGGCCAGCGCGTCCTCGGGCGAGGCCTCGTCGGGCTCCTCGACGCCGCGGCGGCCGAGCACCTCGACCAGGCGGGTCTCGCGCAGCCGCAGGAACTTGCGCGGCTGGGTGCGGGTGCGGTCGAGCACGGCGACCTCGAGGTCGCCGGTGGGGATCACGCGGTCGTCGCTCTCGCTGTGCCCGAGGGCGGCCACAGCGACGCGGATGGCGTCGTCGAGCGAGGCGCCGGCGGTGTAGTGCTCCTTGAGGTGACCGGCGACGACGTCGGCCGCGCCGCCCATGACCGCGAAGCCGTGCTCGTCGGCGACCTGGCCGTCGTAGGTGAGGCGGTAGAGCTGGTCGTCGGCCGGGGTGTCACCGATCTCGGCGACGAAGATCTCCACCTCGTAGGGCTTCTCGCCGCCGGAGGAGAAGATCGTGCCGAGCGTCTGGGCGTAGGCGTTGGCCAGGCCGCGCCCGGTCACGTCACGCCGGTCGTAGGCGTAGCCGCGCATGTCGGCGAGGCGTACGCCGGCGATGCGGAGGTTCTCGAACTCGTTGTAGCGACCGACCGCCGCGAAGGCGATGCGGTCGTAGATCTCGCTGACCTTGTGCAGCGCCTGCGACGGGTTCTCCGAGACGAACAGGACGCCGTCGGCGTACTGCAGGGCGACGACCGAGCGCCCGCGGGCGATGCCCTTGCGGGCGAAGTCGGCGCGGTCCTTCATCATCTGCTCGGGCGAGACGTAGAACGGCATGCTCATGGAAGGGTGACTCCTACGTCAGCTCAGGTCAGCGCCGCGGCGGGGCCGTCGGGGCGCTGCATGCGGGAGGCCAGGATGCGGTCGGCGATCACGGAAACCTCGTCGTCGGGCATCCGGCGCCCGCCGTCGGGGGTGATCACGTGGACCACCGGGAAGATCCGGCGGGTGATGTCGGGGCCGCCAGTGGCGGAGTCGTCGTCGGCGGCGTCGTAGAGCGCCTGGATGACCGCGGTGACGGCCTCCTCGGCGTTGAAGTCGTCGCGGTAGAGCTTCTTCAGCGATCCGCGGGCGAACAGCGATCCTGAGCCGACGGAGTGGAAGGCGGTCTCCTCGTAGCGGCCGCCGGTCACGTCGTAGCTGAAGATGCGGCCCTGGTCGGCCGCGAGGTCGTAGCCGGCGAAGAGCGGGACGACGGCGAGGCCCTGCATGGCCATGCCGAGGTTGGCACGGATCAGGGCGGCGAGGCGGTTGGCCTTGCCGTCCATCGACAGCGTGCTGCCCTCGATCTTCTCGTAGTGCTCGAGCTCGGTCTGGAACAGTCGCACCATCTCGACCGCGAGGCCGGCCGTGCCGGCGATGCCGACCACGGAGTACTCGTCGGCGGGGAAGACCTTCTGGATGTCGCGCTGGGCGATGATGTTGCCCATCGTGGCGCGACGGTCGCCTGCCATCACCACGCCGTCGTCGAAGGTGGCGGCCACGATGGTCGTGCCGTGGGGGGCGAGGTCGGCGGCGTTGCCCGCCGGGACCGCGCGGCGCGACGGCAGGAGGTCGGGGGCCTCGATGCCGAGGAAGTCGGCGAAGCTCGAGGTGCCCGGGGTCATGAAGGACGCGGGCAGGCGGGAGTCGGTGCTCACTGGCCGCCCTTCTGGATGAACGACTTCACGAAGTCCTCGGCGTTGGACTCCAGGACCTCGTCGATCTCGTCGAGGATCGCGTCGACGTCCTCGTCGATCATCTCCTTGCGCTCGGCGACGTCCGTCTCGGCGACCTCCTCGGTCGTCGTCTCGTCCTGGGAGGACCTGCGCGGTTGCTTCTGCTCCTGGGCCATGGCTCGACCCTATCCACTCGCACCGACGCCACAAGGACGTTCGCCCTCGGCGGACCCGCGCGAGTCGCTCGCGCCGTCCGAGCAGGCCCTCGGGCTCGACGTCAGCGCGTGATCGCCGCGACCAGCGCCTGCGCGGAGTCGCTGCGGTCGATCAGCTCACCGACGTGGGCGCGGGTGCCGCGGAGGGGGTCGATGGTCGGCACCCGCTGGAGGGACTCGCGCCCCGGGAGGTCGAAGATGACCGAGTCCCACGACGCGGCGGCCACCGAGTCGGCGTACTTGTCGAGGCAGCGGCCGCGGAAGTAGGCGCGGGTGTCGACCGGCGGGTCGTGCATGGCGGCCTCGATCGTCGCGTCGTCGAGCAGCCGACGGATCCGGCCCGCGCCCGCGAGGCGGTGGTAGAGGCCCTTGTCGGGACGTACGTCGGCGTACTGCAGGTCGATGAGGTGCAGCTTGGCGTCGTCCCAGTCGAGGTGGTCGCGGTCGCGGTACTGCTGGAGCAGCTTGAGCTTGGCCACCCAGTCGAGCTCCTCGGCGCACTCCATCGGGTCGCGCTCGAGGCGGTCCAGCACCGACTCCCAGCGCGCCAGCACGTCGACGGTCTGGTCGTCGGCGTCCACGCCGTAGCGGTCCTCGACGTACTTGCGGGCCAGCTCGAGGTACTCCATCTGCAGCTGCACGGCCGTGAGCCGCCGACCGTCGCGCAGGGTGAGGAGGTGCTTCAGCGTGGGGTCGTGGGACACCTCGCGCAGGGAGCGGACCGCACCCTCGACGCTGAGGTCGCGGTCGATGAACCCGTCCTCGATCATGGCCAGGACCAGCGACGTGGTGCCGACCTTGAGGTAGATGGAGATCTCGGCGAGGTTGGCGTCGCCGAGGATGACGTGGAGGCGGCGGTAGACCGCGGGGTCGGCGTGCGGCTCGTCGCGGGTGTTGATGATGGGCCGCTTCAGCGTGGTCTCGAGCCCGACCTCGACCTCGAAGTAGTCCGAGCGCTGGCTGACCTGGAAGCCGTGCTCCGGTGTCGTGTCGCGGCCGTCCTGTCCGATGCCGACGCGGCCCGCACCGGTCACGACCTGGCGGGAGACGAAGAAGGGAGTCAGGTGCCGCACGATCTCGGCGAACTGCGTCGAGCGCCGCATGAGGTAGTTCTCGTGGGCACCGTAGGAGGCGCCCTTGTTGTCGGTGTTGTTCTTGTAGAGCAGGATCGGCGCGGTGCCGGGGACCTGGGCGGCCATCCGGGAGGCGTCCAGCATCACCTGCTCCCCCGCCTTCTCCCACCGCACCACGTCGAGCGGGGTGGTCACCTCGGGCGAGGAGTACTCGGGGTGCGCGTGGTCGACGTAGAGGCGCGCGCCGTTGGTGAGGATGACGTTGACCAGCCCCAGGTCCTCGTCGGTGAGCTGCGTGGGGTCGGCGACCTGGCGGGCCATGTCGAAGCCGCGGGCGTCGCGCAGCGGCGACTCCTCCTCGAAGTCCCAGCGGGCCCGGCGCGCCTTCGCCGTCGAGCTGGCGTAGGCGTTGACGACCTGAGACGAGGCCACCATCGGGTTGGCCGTGGGCTGGCCCTGGACCGAGATGCCGTACTCGACCTCCGTGCCCATCACGCGTCGTACGCTCATGACATGAGCCTACGGGTCTGGGACGAGCGCGTGGTGCCGCGACTGACCGACTGGAGCCTGCGCGGCCACGAGGTCGGTGAGCTCCGCGAGGTCACGTGCACGGGCCTGTCGGGGCGCGTCCTGGAGCTCGGCTTCGGGAGCGGGCTCAACGTCCGGTGGTACCCGCCGGACGTCACGTCGGTCACCGCCGTCGAGCCGTCCGACGTGGGCTGGGAGATCTCCGAGCGACGGCGCGAGCGCACCGACGTGCGGATCGAGCGCGGCGGCCTCGACGGGCAGCACCTCGACCTCGCGGACGACTCGCACGACCACGCGCTCGTCACGTTCAGCCTGTGCACGATCCCGGACCCGCTCCTCGCGCTGCGGGAGGCGCGTCGGGTGGTGCGACCCGGTGGTCGGCTCCATGCTCTCGAGCACGGGCTCGCGCCGGAGGAGTCCGTGCGCCGCTGGCAGCGCCGGCTGGAACCGGTGCAGCGTGCTGTCGCCGGTGGCTGCCACCTGACGCGCGACATCCCGGCCCTCGTGGAGGGCGCGGGATGGCGTGTCGAGGAGGTCGAGCAGGCGTACCTGCCCGGGCCGGCCGTGTCCCGGCCGTGGACCTACGGCTACCGGCTGGTGGCCGGCTGAGCCGCGAACAGGGCTCGGTGGGTCAGCGACCGCGACGCAGGTAGCCGGCGAGGAAGAGGACGATGAGGACGACGACGACGATGATCAGAATGGTTCGCATCTGGCCAACCTAGCGGCAGCCGGGCCGGCCGCACCCCCTCCCGAGGGGTGTCGGGTCAGCGTGTCGCAGCGTCAGTCGCGCTCGACGCGCCGACCGTTCACGGCGGACGCGTGCGCGGCGTTGACCGCGGCGATGCCCAGCCACGCGACCACGACGGCGGGGAGGCCGTTGTCGGTGGCGACCATCGGCACGATCGTCACCGGCACGCCGACCCCGAGCGAGATGACCCCGAGGACGAACTGCCGGAGCCGGCCGCCCTCCGCACCCGCCGTACGCCGCTGACGCAGCGCGACCTCCTCCGACACCCGCCGCTCGACCGCACGCTCGATCCGCTCGGCGAAACCGTCGACGAGCTCGGCGTCGTAGCGGGCGCCGAGCTCGCGGCGGGTGGCCAGGGCGGCCTCGATGTCGCCGTGGCCGAGGTCGTCCTCGCGGTTCACCCAGCGCTCACAGGTACTGGCCGGTGTTGGCGACCGTGTCGATCGACCGCCCCGGCTCGGTGCCCTGCTTGCCGGTGATGAGCGTGCGGATGAAGACGATGCGCTCGCCCTTCTTGCCCGAGATCCGCGCCCAGTCGTCGGGGTTGGTCGTGTTGGGAAGGTCCTCGTTCTCCTTGAACTCGTCCACGCACGCCTGGAGCATGTGCTGGACCCGCAGGCCGCGCTGCGCCGGGTTGAGGTCGCTGTCGAGGAAGTCCTTGATCGCCATCTTCTTCGCGCGGTCGACGATGTTCTGGATCATCGCTCCGGAGTTGAAGTCCTTGAAGTAGAGGACCTCCTTGTCGCCGTTGGCGTAGGTGACCTCCAGGAAGCGGTTCTCGTCGGTCTCGGTGTACATCCGCTCCACCGTCGCGCGGATCATCGCGTTGACGGTCGCGGTGCGGTCCTGGCCGAACTCCGCGAGGTCGTCGGCGTGCAGCGGCAGCGTCGGCGTGAGGTACTTGGAGAAGATGTCGCGCGCGGACTCGGCGTCCGGACGCTCGATCTTGATCTTCACGTCGAGCCGGCCAGGTCGCAGGATCGCGGGGTCGATCATGTCCTCGCGGTTGGAGGCACCGATCACCAGGACGTTCTCCAGCGCCTCGACACCGTCGATCTCGCTCAGCAGCTGGGGGACGATGGTGTTCTCCACGTCGGAGGAGACGCCCGAGCCGCGGGTGCGGAAGAGCGAGTCCATCTCGTCGAAGAACACGATCACCGGGGTGCCGAGCGACGCCTTCTCCCGCGCCCGCTGGAACACCAGCCGGATGTGGCGCTCGGTCTCGCCGACGTACTTGTTGAGCAGCTCGGGGCCCTTGATGTTGAGGAAGTAGGACTTCCCCGACGCCCCCGTGCGCTCGGCGACCTTCTTGGCCAGGGAGTTGGCCACCGCCTTGGCGATCAGCGTCTTGCCGCAGCCGGGCGGGCCGTAGAGGAGCACGCCCTTCGGCGGCTTCAGCTCGTGGTCCTTGAAGAGCTCGGGGTGCAGGTAGGGCAGCTCGACGGCGTCGCGGATGGCGTCGATCTGGGTGGTGAGGCCGCCGATCTGGGTGTAGTCGATGTCGGGCACCTCCTCCAGCACCAGCTCCTCGACCTCCGACTTCGGCACGACCTCGTAGACGTAGCCGGCGCGGGTGTCGAGCAGCAGCGAGTCGCCGGCGCGGATGGTGACGTCCTCGGCGCGCAACGGCTCGGCCAGGCGTACGACCCGCTCCTCGTCGGCGTTGGCGATGACCAGCGCGCGCTCGCCGTCGGCGAGGATCTCCTTGAGCATCACGACCTCGCCGACCTGCTCGAAGTCGAGTGCGGCGACGACGTTGAGCGCCTCGTTGAGCATGACCTCCTGGCCACGCACGAGGCCGTCGAGCTCCACCGCCGGGCTGACGCTCACGCGCAGCTTGCGGCCGCCGGTGAAGACGTCGACGGAATCGTCGTCGTTGCGGCCGAGGAAGGTGCCGAAGCCCGCCGGCGGCTGCGCCAGGCGGTCGACCTCCTCCTTCAGCGTGGTGATCTGGTCACGGGCGTCGCGCAGCGTCTGCGCGAGGCGCTCGTTCTGGCTGGACACCGCGGCGAGGGACCGCTGCGCGTCGGCCAGGCGGCTCTCGAGGCCGCGGGACTGCCCCGGCGCGTCCTCGACACGACGGCGCAGGTCCATGACCTCGGCCTCCAGGTAGCGCACCTGCGTGGCCAGCTGCTCTCGGGTGGGCTCGGACATCTCGCACCTCCTGTCCAGTGACACTACCCACTGACTGGAGGGACGGAAGTGAATGTCTCGCCGTGTTGGTCACCGGTTTGCCGGGGTGGGCCCGACCACCCGCGGCTCAGGCTCCGTTGAGCCGGCGGATCGCGAGGAGCTCCTCGTCGCTGAAGCGGTCCGAGGCCTCGAGCACCTGCTGCAGGACCGCCGACTTGCCGGCGATGTAGGTGTCGATGTCCATGCCCGGGTCCGCGGCCAGCGCGAGCTTCGCGGCGGCGTACGCCTCACGCAGGTCGGCCCGCGCGCGCAGCACGTCGCGCACCGCGAGGTGGTTGCGGACGTTGGCGGTGCCGGCGGTGCAGACGTAGACGTTGCGCCGCGGCGGTCCGGGGGCGCGGAAGGCCTCGCGGCCTGACACGCCGAGGTCACCGCGGTGGACGTAGCCCACGGACTCGAGCGCGGCGACGGCAGCAGCCACGTCGGCCGGGTCCACGATCACGTCGACGTCGATGATCGGCTTGGCGGCCAGGCCCGGGACCGACGTCGACCCGACGTGCTCGACGACGGCGGACCGGACATCGGCCAGCGCCTCGCGCAGGACCGCGGCGACCGCCTCGAAGTCATCCGCCCAGCGCGCCGAGTGCTCGACGACCTCGACCGCGCTCATGCCTCGATGTCGGCGTCGCTGTCCGTGACCACGACCGGCGGGATGTCGGCCGGACGCGGCCCGGTGTAGTCGGGGCCGTACGCCCCGGGTGCGGGTCGACGGGTCTTGCGCGGAGGCTTCTCCCCCGGCGCCATGCGCCGTGCGGTGACCAGGAAGGCGGTGTGGCCGATCATCTTGTGGCCCGGTCGCACCGCGAGGCCCTCGACGTGCCAGTCGCGCACGAGCGACTCCCACGGCTGCGGCTCGGTGAAGCCGCCGTGGACACGCAGGGTCTCGACCACGCGGGAGAGCTGGGTCGTGGTGGCGACGTAGGCGCAGACGATGCCGCCCGGCACGAGCGCGTCGGCCACGACGTCGACGCAGTTCCACGGGTCGAGCATGTCGAGGATGATGCGGTCGACCTGGCTGCCGAGCCCGGGCAGGCCCTCCTTGAGGTCGCCGAGGCGCAGGTCCCACGCCGGGTGGCTCTGTCCGTCGGGCGCGGAGAAGAACTGGTTGACGTTGCGCCGGGCGACGTCGGCGAACTCCTCGCGCAGCTCGTAGGACGTCACCCGGCCCCACGGGCCGACGGCGCGCAGGAGGGAGCAGGTGAGCGCGCCCGACCCGGCGCCGGCCTCGACGACGCGCGCGCCGGGGTAGATGTCGGCGAGCGCGACGATCTGGGCGGCGTCCTTGGGATAGACCACAGCCGCGCCGCGTGGCATGGAGACGACGAACTCGTTGAGCAGCGGGCGGAACACGAGGTACTGCCCGCCAGCCGACGAGGTGAGGGTGAAGCCCTCGTCGCGGCCGATCATCTCGTCGTGGTCCAGGTGGCCCTTGTTGGAGAAGAAGCGCTTCCCCGCGACCAGCTCGAAGTTGTGCTTGCGCCCCTTCTGGTCGGTCAGCCGCACCCACTCCCCCTCACGCAGGGGGCCGCGGTGGACGCCGGACCAGGCCTCGGCGGGGACGTCGGGAGAGGTCTCGGGCATGGCGCGCAGACTAGTGCGCCCGAGCCCGATCCACCCATCCGGCGGCGACGTGCGCGCACCGGGCGGCGGGCTCAGCGGCGGGCGTTCTCGCGGAAGGCGCGGTCGACGTCGGCGGTCGACAGCACGCCGTAGATGTGACCGTCCTCCTCGACGAGGAGGTACTCCTCGGCCGGACGCCGACTGATCGCGAGGATCAGGTCCTCGCCCGCGACGGTGGCGGGGAGCGTGAGTCCGTCCTCGAGGGCCCGGGCGACGGTGGAGACCGGCACCCAGGGGCGGCGCTCCTCCGGCATCGCCGTGACCGCGGCCTCGCTCACGATGCCCATCGGGGAGCCGTCGTTGCCGACCGTGACGATGCTGCCGGCCTGGGCGTCCTGGGCGCGGCGCACGGCCTCGGCGAGCGGCAGGTCGGCGGGGACGGTGAGCGTACGCCGGGCGAGGGGGCGCGCGACGAGGGCGGGCAGGCGCTCGCGGAGCCGGGCGTGCGCCATCGCGGCGGTGGCCCCGGTCCAGAGGAAGAGGCCGAGGATGAAGACCAGGACGACGTCGAGGATGGTGGGCTGCTCGCCGGTCAGCGGCTCCATCACGACCGGCCAGGCGAGCAGGGCCAGCGCGGTGAGGCGACCGCCCCACCCGGCGACGATCGTGGCGCGGTGCTGGTTGCCCGACGCACCCCAGACCGCCGCCTTCAGGACCCGTCCACCGTCGAGCGGGAGCCCGGGCACGAGGTTGAGGACGCCGATGATCAGGTTGGCGCCGGCCAGGCCCTGCACCGCGGCACGGACCAGCCCGTCGGGGACCACGAACCACAGCGCCGCAGCCGCGATCCCGACCCCGATGGAGGTGAGCGGGCCCACCACGGCGATCCAGAACTCGTGACGGGGCCGGCGCGACTGCCCGTCGATCTCGGTCATGCCGCCGAGGAAGTGCAGGGTGATGGAGTTGACGCCGTAGCCCAGCCGCTTCGCGACGACCGCGTGGGAGGCCTCGTGGAGCAGGACGGACAGGTAGAGCACGACGGCGAAGACGAAGCCGGCGACGTACTTCCAGAAGCCCAGACCGGGCTGCACCTGCTCGATGCGCGGGGCGAAGGTCAGCGAGATCAGGAGCGCGACGATGAGCCACGAGCTCGTGATGAGCACGTCGATGCCGACGATCGACCCGATCCGCCACGTGCCCGGCGGGCGCGGAGCGGGGCGCGAGGACCCCTGTGGCGGGGCCGGTTCAGTCGGTTCGGGCACACCACGACCCTAGCCAACGCCGCCCATGGCGGCGCGCGCGCCGGGAGGGGTGTCGTACGCCTCGCCTAGGGTGAGCCGCGCCATGACGATCCCCACCGCAGACTCCCCCGCCCAGCGCGTCTCCACGCCCGTGGACGGCGTCGAGGTCCTCGGGGCGCTGTCGCCCAGCCGGGCCGGCGACTTCATGGCCTGCCCACTGATGTACCGCTTCCGCACGATCGACCGCCTGCCCGAGGAGCCGTCGCCCGACGCGGTGCGGGGCACGGTGGTCCACAAGGTGCTCGAGGACCTCTTCGACCTGCCGGCTGCCGGACGGACTCCCGAGGCGGCCGCCGACATGCTCGAGCCGACCTGGGAGGCGCTGTTGGAGGCCGAGCCGGCGCTCGCGGGGATGTTCGGCGACGAGGGCCCCGACCTGGCCGCATGGCTCTCGTCGTGCCGCACCGTCCTCGCCCGCTACTTCGACCTCGAGGACCCGCGTCGCCTCGAGCCGTCCGATCGCGAGCTCTACGTCGAGGCGCTCCTCGACTCCCGGCTGCTGCTGCGCGGGTTCGTCGACCGCGTCGACGTCGCGGCCGACGGCCGGATCCGGATCACCGACTACAAGTCCGGACGGAGCCCCGCCGTCGGCTTCGAGGCCAAGGCGCTGTTCCAGATGAAGTTCTACGCCCTGGTCATCTGGCGCCTGCGCGGCGTCGTGCCGTCGGTGCTCCAGCTGGTCTACCTCGGCAACGGCGAGATCCTGCGCTACGAGCCCGACGAGGACGACCTGCGCGCCACCGAGCGCAAGGTCGAGGCGGTCTGGACCGCGATCCAGCTCGCCCACGAGACCGGCGACTGGCAGCCCAGCCCGTCGCGCCTGTGCGACTGGTGCTCCTACCACCAGTTCTGCCCGACCAAGGGCGGGACAGTGCCGCCGCTCCCCGAGCGCGCGACCGTGCCTGCGGACGCCTCGACCGACGAGTCGGACGACTGACCGCCACCTGATCGGCGTACCGCGCGTGAGCCCGCCCTGCGTCATACGAACCCGCACCCATCCGTACGCCTTCGTATGACGTCCATCCGGCGCCAGGACGGGGGGCAGCTAGGGCACCGGCGGGCCGTCGGGAGCCAGGAAGGGCGAGCCGTCGTCGCGCGGAGCGCCCCACGAGGAGTCGCCGACCGGCTCCGCCTCGACCTCGTGGCGCTCGATCTCACCCTGCGCGATCTGCTCGGCGAAGTGGCATGCCACGCGGTGGGTGGAGGTGCTGCCCGGGACGTCCACCACGCGCAGCTCGGGCCGCTCGGTGTCGCACCGCGTCTCCTGGCGCCAGGGGCAGCGGGTGTGGAAACGGCACCCCGTGGGCGGGTTCGCCGGCGAGGGAAGGTCGCCGGTGAGCAGGATCTGCTGGCGTGTGTCCTCGATGGTCGGGTCGGGCACCGGGACCGCGGACATCAGAGCACGCGTGTAGGGGTGGAGCGGCACGTCGTAGAGCTCGCCCGCCTCGGACTCCTCCACGAGGCCGCCGAGGTACATCACTCCGATGCGGTCGCTGATGTGGCGCACCACGGCGAGGTCGTGCGCGACGACGAGGTAGGTGAGGCCGAGCTCCTCCTGGAGGTCCTGGAGGAGGTTGATCACCTGCGCCTGGATCGAGACGTCGAGGGCGCTCGTTGGCTCGTCGGCCACGATCAGGTCGGGACCGACGGAGAGCGCACGTGCGATGCCGATGCGCTGTCGTTGACCGCCGGAGAACTCGTGCGGGTACTTCTTGAGGCCGGCCGGCGGGAGCCCGACCGCCGACATGAGCTCGCGGAGCCGGGCGTGGGTGGCCGACTTGTCGGTGTCCAGGCCGTGGGCACGGATGCCCTCCAGCAGGAGCGCCTCCACCGTCTGCCGCGGGTCCAGGCTCGACATCGGGTCCTGGAAGACCATCTGGAAGCGCTTGCGCTCGGTGCGCAGGTCCTCGCCCTTGAGCGAGGCGATGTCCACGCCGTCGAAGACGACCGATCCGGCCGTCGGGGGCTCGAGATTCAGGATCGCCTTGCCCAGGGTGGACTTGCCGCAGCCCGACTCCCCCACCAGGCCGTAGGTCTCTCCGCGGTGGATGGTCAGGTCCACGCCGTCGACCGCGCGGACGTGGCCCACCGTGCGGTCGAAGATGATCCCGCTCTTGATCGGGAAGTGGACCTCGAGGCCGCGCACCTCGACCAGCACCTCACCGGGAGCCGCCGTACGACCAGCGCGGTCGGTGTCGAGCCCTGTCGACCCGCTCATCGGGACACCCCCATCGGGTTGAAGCAGCGCAGTCCGACCACGTCGTCGCCGTCCCACTCGGGAGTTTTCCCGACGCAGACGTCGAGCGCGTTGGGGCACCGCGGAGCGAAGGCGCAGGCTGAGTCCCACGGCAGGTTGTCCGCCACGGACCCCGGGATCGGCGAGAGCGCCTCACCGCGTGGTGCGTCGAGCCGCGGAATCGAGTCGAGCAGGCCGACGGTGTAGGGGTGCCGGGGGCGCGCGAACAGGCCGTGCCGGTCGCCCCGCTCGACGATCTTGCCGCCGTAGAGCACGTTGACCTCGTCGCAGAGCCCGGCCACGACACCGAGGTCGTGGGTGATCATCACCAGCGCCGTGCCGGTGTCG
The DNA here is from genome assembly GCA_964021995.1 of Nocardioides furvisabuli. GTDB lineage: Bacteria > Actinomycetota > Actinomycetes > Propionibacteriales > Nocardioidaceae > Nocardioides > Nocardioides furvisabuli_A. Next base: position 97,981 of record CAXHZJ010000001.1, read on the forward strand.
ACCACCAGCTCCTTGAGCAGGGCGAGGATCTGGGCCTGGATCGTGACGTCGAGAGCCGTGGTGGGCTCGTCGGCGATCAGGAGCCGCGGCTGGCAGGCCAGCGCCATCGCGATGAGGGCGCGCTGGCGCATCCCGCCGCTGAGCTGGTGGGGGTAGTTGGCGAGGCGTGCCCGGGGGTCCGGGATGCCGACGCGTTCCAGCAGCTCGGCCGCCTTCGGCATCGCCTCCTTGCGGCTCAGGCCCTGGTGGCGCTCCATCACCTCGGTGACCTGACGCCCGATCTGGATGACGGGGTTCAACGACGACAGCGGGTCCTGGAAGATCATCGCGATGTCCGAGCCCCGACGGTCGCGGATCTGCGAGGCGGAGAGGGACAACAGGTCCTCGCCGTCGAAGACGGCCGTGCCCTCGACGGTGTTGCCGCGGGTGGGCAGCAGGCCCATGATCGCGAGCGAGGTGACGGACTTGCCGCACCCCGACTCGCCGACCAGGCCGACGGTCTGTCCCGGGCGTACGTCGAAGCTGACGCCGTCGACGGCGCGGAAGGGCTCCTCGCCGCGACGGCCGAACGTCACGCGCAGGTCGCGCACGGAGAGCAACGGCTCACCGGGTCGGGCGGCGGGTCGGACCGGTTGCGTGCTCATCGCACTCACCTCCGGGTCTTGGGGTCGAGGGCCTCACGCAGCGACTCGCCCATCAGCGTGAACCCCAGCGCGACCACGATGATGCAGGCGGCGGGGTAGAAGGCGAGGTGCGGCTCCTGCCCGAGGTAGGGCTGGGCGGCACCCAGCATCTGCCCCCACTCGGGTCGTCGGTCGTCGGGGTTGCCGAGGCCGAGGAACGACAGCGCCGCCGCGTCGATGATGGCCACCGCGAGCACGAGCGTGGCTTGCACGATGACCGGACCGAGGGCGTTGGGGAGCATGTGGCGGAACACGATCGCGTGCGGCTTGACCCCGAGGGACCGCGCCGCGAGGACGTGGTCACTGGCGCGCTGGCCCAGCATCGAGCCGCGGAGCAGGCGGGCGAAGATCGGCACCTGGACCGTCGCGATGGCGATGATGAGCGTCCACTGGCTCGGCCTGCTCGCCAGGGCGGCGATGGTGAACGCGAGCAGCAGGGACGGGATGGAGAGCATCACGTCGACGACGCGCATCACCACGGAGTCGGTCCACCCGGCGAACGCCCCCGCGATGGTGCCGAGCGTGACACCGCCGAGGAGCCCGAAGAAGGTCGCGAGCACGCCCACGAGCAGCGTCTGCCGGCTGCCGACGAGGAGACGGGACAGGAGGTCGCGGCCCTTGTCGTCGCCGCCGAGCGGGTGACCGGGCTCCGGGCCCGGCACCGGGTTGGACTGGGGTCGGATGTCGTCCAGGAGGGGCCGAGCCGCGGGATCCCAGGGAGCCAGCCACGGCGCGATGATCGCCAGGACGACGAACGTGATGGTGATCGCGAGGCCGACGAGGAACACCGGATTGCGACGCAGCCTCCGCCACGCGCTGAGGATCAGCGAGACGCCGCCCTCCTCGTCAGCCGAGGCCGCGGCCAGCGCGTCAAGTCGCTGCTTGCGCCGGTCGGCGTAGGACGTGCGTTCGGGGGTCGGCTGGGGGGTCTGCTGGGAGTTGTCAGGAGTCACGGCGGCTCACCTCGTCCGGATCCGCGGGTCGATGAGGGCATAGGTGATGTCGACGAGCAGGTTGACGAGGACGTAGATGGCGGCCGCGGCCATGATGAGGACCTGCAGGACGGGGTAGTCCTTCTGCAGGAAGCCCTCCGCCAGGGCCTGTCCGACCCCCCGCCACGAGAACACCGTCTCGGTCAGGACGGCCCCGGAGAGCAGTGCGCCCACCTGGAGCCCGACGGTGGTGACCACGGGGAGCATGGCGTTGCGCAGGACGTGCCGCCCGCGGATGACCTGCGCGGTGAGGCCCTTGGCCTCGGCGGTGCGGACGTAGTCCTCGTCCAGCACGTCCAGCACCGAGGCCCTCGTGATGCGGAAGATGACGGCGAAGGGGATCGTGGCCAGGGCCAGGGACGGCAGCACCAGGTGCTTGAGGGCGTCCCAGGCCGCGTCCCACTCACGCGTCAGGATGCCGTCCAGGACGAAGAAACCCGTCACCCGGGTGGCATCGAGTCCGATGCTCTGCCGGCCCGAGACGGGGAGCAGGTTCCACTCCACCGCGAAGAAGTACTTCAGGAGGAACGCCGTGAAGAACACCGGCACCGCCACCCCGACGAGGGAGAAGATCACGGTCGTGGTGTCGAGCGCGGTGCCCTTGCGCCGGGCCGCGAGGTAGCCGAGCGGGATGCCGAGGGCGATCGCGATGACGAGGGCGAAGAAGGACAGCTCGATCGTCGCCGGCAACCGGCTCAGGAAGATGTCTAGGGCGTCCTCACCGGGCAGCACCTGGGTCGACACCCCGAAGTCGCCCTGGAAGGCACGCTGCATGAACCGCACGTACTGCACCGGCAGCGGCTCGTCGAGGCCTAGGGCCTGCTCCAGCGCCTCCCGGCGGGCCTCGGTCTGCCGCTCGCCCAGCAAGGCGGACACCGGGCCGCCCGGCAGCGAGCGGAGCCACACGAAGACGAGCACCGACAGGACCAGCAGGACGCCCACCATCTGCAGCAGGCGTCGTACGACGAAACGAAGCATGAGTCTCCTCAGGCGCGGGCGGGCCAGGGGGTCGTCCCGGGTGGGACGACCCCCTGGCTCACACGACAGGTGTCACGGGGCGGTGGATGCCTCACTCACCGCCGACGGTGACGGTGTCGAACTCCTCGGCCGTGAGCGGGCTCGGGATCACGCCCTCCACTCCGGGACCGACCACGAGGGCCGGCGGCGAGTGGCTGATCGGGAGACCCGGGAGGTACTCCTCCATGATCTGTCGGTTGATCTCCTCGAACGCCGCGGCACGCTCGCCGTCGTCGACGATCGCATCGGCCGCCTTGAGGTCGTCGGCCAGTGTCTTGCCCCAGGGCAGGACGTCGGTGCCGAAGTCGTTGGACTTGGCGTCGCCGAAGAACGTGCCGATGAAGTTGTAGGGCGAGTCGTAGTCGCCGGTCCAGCCGAGGATGTAGGCGTCGTACTTGCCCGGCTCGCCGGAGACGTTGTCGAGGTAGCCACCGTTCCAGGAGGCGGTCTTCACGTTGACCGTGACCCCGACGGCCTCGAGGTCGGTGCGCAGCGCCTCGAAGATCTTCTGCGGGTCCGGCATGTAGGGCCGGCTGACCTCGGTCGGGTAGGCGAAGTCGAGCGTCAGGTCCTCGACGCCGGCCTCGGCGAGCAGCTGCCGCGCCTTCTCCGGGTCGTAGGCGTAGGGCTCGATGGCGGTGTTGTAGCCGCTCACCGTGTCCGGCATGAACTGCGTGGCGACCGCGGCACCCTCGGGCAGCTGCGTCTGGACCAGCTGCTCGCGGTTGATCGCGTGGTAGAGCGCCTGGCGCACCTTCAGGTCCTTGAGCTGCGGGTTGGACTCCGGGTTCAGCCCCATGTAGAGGATGTTGAAGGGCTCCCGGATCTCCACCGAGTTGCCGTCGTCCGTCAGGCCGGCCCAGTCGACCGGGTTGGGCAGGTCGTAGCCGTTGATGCTGCCCGCCTCCAGCTCCTGGCGCCGCGTGCTCTCGTCCGGGATCACGCGGAAGACCAGCTCGCTGACCTTGGCGGGCTCGCCCCAGTAGTCGTCGAAGCGCTCGAGGGTGATCGTGCCGTTGGCCTCGTCGTACTCCCCGAACTCGAAGGGGCCGGTGCCGACGGGGTTGTTGGCGTAGTCGGGGAAGGAGAAGCCCTCGCCCTCGGCGGCGATGCCGTTGGCATCGCCCTCCTCGAGCGCCTTCGGCGACTGCATGGACAGCGACTCGAGGGTCAGCATCGTCGGGAAGCCGGACGTGGGCCCGCTGGTGCTGATCACGACCTCGAACTCGTCGGTGACCTCGCAGCCCTGGTAGAGCGAGTTGTCGGCGTCGCTGGAGAAGGCCCCCATCACGTAGCCCCAGTACTCCCCGGCGACCTGCCCGGCGTCGTTCTGGTCGAACATCCGCTCGAAGTTGTAGCAGACGGCCTCGGCGTTGAACGGCTCGCCGTCGTGGAACGTGACGTCGTCACGCAGGGTGAAGGTCCACTCGGTGCCGTCCTCGTTGGGAGTCCACTCCGTCGCCAACTCGGGCACGACCTCGGCGCTGCCGGGCTCGATGCCGAGGAGGCCCTCGAACATCTGGCGCGTGACCCGGAAGGTCTCGCCGTCCGTGGCGTAGAAGGGGTCGAACATCTCGGGGGCACCGGCGGCGCCGAAGACGAACGTCCCGTCGTCACCGCCTCCGCTGCTGCCCTCGTCGCGGTCGCTCTCCGCGCAGCTCGCGAGGGTGGCGGCTGCGATGAGCGCCGCGGTGAGTGATGCCACGCTGCGTTTCGGGGACATCCGAGATCCTTCCGTCCGATATGCGTTCTGGGGATGGCCAGAACCCTAGACCTCCGGACGTGACCCGGGCCACACCGCGACGGTCACGGTCGTGTCACGGTCGCCCTGACGCGTCGGCCGGCCGCTGCGGCGAGCGAGTCGGGGTCCAGGCCGGCCAGTGTCTCGACGAAGACCCGGCGCTCCCCTGCCTGCATCGGCACGTGGTTGGGCACGCAGACGACGGTGCAGCCGGCCGCCGTCGCGGACGTCGCCCCGGTGTTGGAGTCCTCGATCGCCACGCAGTCCTCGGGCGCCAGGCCCAGGTCGGCCGCCGCGGTCAGGTAGGGCTCGGGGTGCGGCTTGCCGTGCTCCACCCGGTCGCCGGTCACCACGCTGGCGAAGGTGTCCGGCGGGAGCTGCGCGATGATCGGGTCCACGAAGCGCTGCCACGACATCGTCACGAGCGCGCACGGGACGCCGCGACGTACGAGGTCGGCGAGCAGCTCCTGCGCGCCCGGGCGCCACGGCACGCTCTCCTCGACGCGTGCGACGACGCCGTCGAGCAGCTCCTCGACGATCTCCTCCCGGGTCCGGTCGATGCCCATGTGCGCGCGGATGTAGTCGGCCGAGTCGAGCAGCGCGTTGCCGACGAGGTTCATCGCGTGCTCGTGCGACCAGGTGCCGCCGTACTTCTCGGCCATCGCGAACTCGGTGGCGACCCAGTAGGGCTCGGTGTCGACCAGGGTCCCGTCCATGTCCCAGAGAACAGCTTCCACGGGTCTCAGTCCTCCGGGTCGTAGCCGAGGTTGGGCGAGAGCCACCGCTCGGCTTCGGCGAGGGTCCAGCCCTTGCGCTCGGCGTAGTCGGCCACCTGGTCGCGGCCGACACGGCCCACGACGAAGTACTGCGACTGCGGGTGGGAGTAGTAGAAGCCGCTCACGGACGCGCCGGGCCACATCGCCATCGACTCGGTGAGCTTGATGCCGGTGTGCTCCTCGACGTCCAGGAGCTCCCACAGCGTCTGCTTCTCGGAGTGCTCGGGGCACGCCGGGTAGCCGGGCGCGGGGCGGATGCCGTCGTACTGCTCCTTGATGAGCCCCACGTTGTCGAGCTGCTCGTCGGGCGCGTAGCCCCACATCTCCTTGCGCACCAGCTCGTGCAGGTGCTCGGCGAACGCCTCGGCCAGCCGGTCGGCCAGCGACTCCAGCAGGATCGCGTTGTAGTCGTCGAGCTCGGCGCGGAAGGCCTCCACCCGCTCGGTCACGCCGTCACCGGCGGTCACCGCGAAGGCACCGACGTGGTCCGGCAGCCCGCTGTCCTTCGGCGCGACGAAGTCGGCCAGCGAGCGGTTGGGTACGCCGTCACGGTGCTGGCCCTGCTGGCGCAGGTGGTGCAGCCGGGCGTGCACCTGGCTCCGGTCGTCGTCGAGGTAGAGCTCGACGTCGTCGCCCACCGAGCTGGCCGGGAAGAAGCCGACCACGCCGTGGGCGCGGATCCACCTCTCCTCGATCATCTGGTCGAGCATCGCCTGCGCGTCGTCGTACAGCTTGCGCGCCGCGGGACCCGAGCTCGGGTTGTTGAGGATGTCGGGGAAGGCGCCCTTCATCTCCCAGGCGTTGAAGAACGGCTGCCAGTCGATGTAGCGACGCAGCACCGACAGGTCGTGGTCGCGCAGCACCCGGACGCGCTGGCCGTCGCGGAGCTGGTGCGGCTGCGGGGGCTGGTAGTCGGTCCAGTCGATCGGTGTCGCGTTGGCGCGCGCCTGCTCGAGCGTCACCATCGGTCGGTCGTTCTTCGCGGAGTGGCGCGTGCGGAGCGAGTCGAAGTCGGCCTTGACGTCGGCCATCAGCTTCGCGCGGCCGGTCTCGTGGAGCAGCGCCGCGGCGGTGGGCACCGAGCGCGAGGCGTCCTTGACCCAGACGACCGGGCCGTCGTACTTCGGGTCGACCTTGACCGCGGTGTGGGCACGCGAGGTGGTGGCGCCACCGATGAGCAGCGGGATCGTGAGGCCCTGGCGCTGCATCTCGGTGGCAAAGTTGACCATCTCGTCGAGCGAGGGCGTGATCAGGCCGGACAGGCCGATGATGTCGGCCCCGACCTCCGTGGCGGCGTCGAGGATCTTCTGCGCCGGCACCATCACGCCGAGGTCGATCACCTCGTAGTTGTTGCACTGGAGCACCACGCCGACGATGTTCTTCCCGATGTCGTGCACGTCGCCCTTGACCGTGGCCATGACGATCGTGCCGTTGGTGTCCTTGGCGGTGGCGAGCGCGGGGTTGTCGAGCTTCTCCTGCTCGATGAAGGGGATGAGGTAGGCCACGGCCTTCTTCATCACCCGGGCGCTCTTGACGACCTGGGGCAGGAACATCTTGCCGGCGCCGAAGAGGTCGCCGACGACGTTCATGCCGTCCATGAGCGGTCCCTCGATGACCTCGATCGGGCGGCCGCCGCGCTCGGCGATCTCCTGGCGCAGGATCTCGGTGTCGGACTCGACGTGCGCGTCGATGCCCTTCACGAGGGCGTGGGTGATGCGCTCGCCGATGGGCAGGGCGCGCCACTCGTCCTCGGTGATCTCCTCGGCCTCGGCCGAACGGTTGTGGGCCTCGGCGATCTCGAGGAGCCGCTCCGCAGCGTCCGGACGGCGGTTGAGCACGACGTCCTCGATGCGCTCGCGCAGCTCGGAGTCGACCTCGTCGTAGACCACGAGGGCGCCGGCGTTGACGATGCCCATGTCGAGGCCGGCGCGGATCGCGTGGAAGAGGAAGACCGCGTGGATCGCCTCGCGGACCGGGTTGTTGCCGCGGAAGGAGAAGGACACGTTGGAGATGCCGCCGCTGACCTTGGCGCCGGGCAGGTTCTGCTTGATCCAGCGCGTGGCCTCGATGAAGTCCTGGCCGTAGGTCGCGTGCTCCTCGATGCCCGTCGCGACCGCGAAGACGTTGGGGTCGAAGATGATGTCCTCGGGCGGGAACCCGACCTCGTCGACGAGGATCCGGTAGGCCCGCTCGCAGATCGCCTTGCGGCGTTCGAGGTTGTCGGCCTGGCCGTCCTCGTCGAAGGCCATGACCACGACGGCGGCGCCGTACTTGCGGCACAGGCGGGCGTGGCGGCGGAACGCCTCCTCACCCTCCTTCATGGAGATCGAGTTGACGATGGCCTTGCCCTGGACGCACTTGAGGCCGGCCTCGATGACCTCCCACTTCGAGGAGTCGACCATCACCGGCACCCGGCTGATGTCGGGCTCGGAGGCGACCAGCTTGAGGAAGCGGTCCATCGCGGCGACGCCGTCGATCATGCCCTCGTCCATGTTGACGTCGATCACCTGCGCCCCGGCCTCGACCTGCTGGGCGGCGACGCTGACGGCCGTGTCGTAGTCGCCGTCCTTGATGAGCTTGCGGAAGCGAGCGGAGCCGGTGATGTTGGTGCGCTCGCCGACGTTGACGAACAGGCTCTCCTCGGTGATCGTCAGCGGCTCGAGGCCCGACAGGCGCATCACCGGCTCGTGCGGCACCGGCTCGCGCCGCTCCTTGCCGTCGACGGCGCCCGCGATGGCCGCGATGTGGTCCGGGGTGGTGCCGCAGCAGCCACCGACGAGGTTGAGGAAGCCGGCCTCGGCGAACTCAGCCAGGACTGATGCCGTCTGGTCGGGCGTCTCGTCGTACTCGCCGAACGCGTTGGGCAGCCCGGCGTTGGGGTAGACCGAGACGAAGGAGTCCGCGAGACGCGACAGCTCCGCGACGTAGGGGCGCATGTCGCGCGCACCCAGCGCGCAGTTGAGGCCGACGGCGAGCGGACGCGCGTGGCGTACGGAGTCCCAGAACGCCTCGGTGACCTGGCCCGAGAGCGTGCGACCGGAGGCATCGGTGATCGTGCCGGAGATGATGACCGGCCAGCGACGCTCCTGCTCCTCGAACAGCGTCTCGACGGCGAAGATCGCCGCCTTGGCGTTGAGGGTGTCGAAGATCGTCTCGATCATCAGCAGGTCCGCACCGCCGTCGACAAGGCCGCGCGCGGCGACGAGGTAGGCCTCGGCGAGCTGGTCGAAGCTGACGTTGCGCGCGCCCGGGTCGTTGACGTCGGGCGAGATCGAGGCCGTACGCGTCGTGGGGCCGAGCGCTCCGGCGACCCAGCGCGGGCGGTCGTCGGTGGCGACCGCGTCGGCGGCCGCGCGGGCGAGGCGAGCGGACTCGAGGTTGAGCTCGTAGGCCAGCTCCTCGAGGCCGTAGTCGGCGAGCGAGACCGCGTTGGCGTTGAAGGTGTTCGTCTCGATGATGTCGGCGCCCGCGCGGAGGTACTCCTCGTGGATCGTCCGGATGATGTGCGGCTGCGTGAGCGTCAGCAGGTCGTTGTTGCCGACCAGGTCGCTCGGGTGGTCGGCGAAGCGCTCGCCCCGGTAGCCGGCCTCGTCGGGCCGGTCGCGCTGGATGGCCGTGCCCATCGCACCGTCCAGCACCATGATCCGCTCGCTCAGGATCGCCGCGAGGGCGTCGGTGGCGTCGGGGCGGTGCTGCGGGTTCACGTGGAGCCTTCCTTTTGCCGGCGAAGGACCAGCCTAGGAACGTCGTCCGACAGACGGACCGGGTTCCCACATGGTGGCACTCGGCGACACGGCCGACGAAATCACGAGGGCAGGCTGGGCGGCGCGCCCTAGGCTGGGGCGGTGATCGAGTTCGACGACGTTCAGGACCTGGTCTCCCCCGTGGTGATCGCCGCCTTCGAGGGGTGGAACGACGCGGCCGACGCGGCGTCCGGCCTCGTCGACCACCTCATCGAGGAGTGGAAGGCCGAGGTCATCGGCGCGATCGACCCCGAGGAGTTCTACGACTTCCAGGTCAACCGCCCGATCATCGCCACCGACCACAACGGTCACCGCCGGCTCACCTGGCCGACGACCCGCATCGCGGTGGCGCGCCCCGCCGAGCTGGACCGCGACGTCATCCTCGTGCGCGGGATCGAGCCCAACATGAAGTGGCGCCAGTTCTGCGCCGAGCTGCTAGCTGCTTGTGACGACCTCGGCGCCGAGCTCGTCGTCACGCTCGGCGCACTGCTCGCCGACAGCCCCCACACGCGGCCCATCCCCGTGAGCGGCACCGCGACCGAGCCCGAGCTGGTCGACCGGCTCAACATCGAGCAGTCGAGCTACGAGGGGCCCACCGGCATCGTCGGCGTCTTCAACGACGCGTGCACCCAGCTCGACATCCCGGCCGTCTCCTACTGGGCCGCGGTCCCCCACTACGTCGCGCAGCCGCCGTGCCCCAAGGCCACCCTCGCGCTGCTCGGCCAGCTCGAGGAGCTGCTGGAGGCGCCGATGCCGCTGGGCGACCTCGTCGAGGACGCCAAGGCGTGGGAGCGCGGCGTCGACGAGCTCGCGGCGGAGGACGAGGACGTCGCCGACTACGTCCGTGCGCTCGAGGAGACCCGCGACACCGCCGACCTCCCCGAGGCCAGCGGCGAGGCGATCGCGCGGGAGTTCGAGCGCTACCTCAAGCGCCGCGACACCGACTGAGCAGCGCTCGCCGGCCACGTGGGCGGTGCGTCACCCACATCGCTCACGCCGCTCGGGCGGCTCAGGCACCGCCGGTCGGCTCGGCGTACGCCGACACGCTGGCCAGCGGTGAGCAGGACACGTCCTGACGCGTCAGGACGTGGCTCACGCACCGCTCGGCGCAGTCGTACGTCAGAGCGACAGGCCCAGCGCCGCGTCGAGCAGGCGGTGGATGGTCGCCGCCGCCTCGCGGTCGGACGTCTCGGCGAGCCCGGTGGTGCCGAGGGTGGCCTCGACCCACTCCTGCACGGCGGCCACCGCGGTCGGGGCGTCGAGGTCGTCGGCCAGGGCGGCGAGGACGCGCTCCACGACCGGAGCGGCGTCCGCGCCGGCGCCGAGTGCCAGCGCGCGACGCCAGGTGGCGAGGGTGTCGACGGCGTCCCAGAGCTGGTCGTCGGTCCACTCCCAGTCGCTGCGGTAGTGGTGGCGCAGCAGCACGAGCCGGATCGCCATTGGGTCGACCTCGCTCATCCGCAGCGCGGAGACGAAGACGAGGTTGCCCTTGGACTTCGACATCTTCTCGCCGTCGTAGGCGACCATCCCGGCGTGGGCGTAGGCGCGGGCGAACCGCTCGCCGGGGTGGGCGACCTGGGCGTGGCCGGCCGACATCTCGTGGTGCGGGAAGACCAGGTCGCTGCCGCCGCCCTGGACGTCGAAGGCGGTGCCGAGGTGGTCGAGGGCGATCGCGGTGCACTCGATGTGCCAGCCGGGACGCCCCGGGCCCCACGGGCTGTCCCAGGCGGGCTCACCCGGTCGCTCGGCGCGCCACAGCAGGCAGTCGAGCGGGTCCTTCTTCCCTGCACGGTCGGGGTCGCCGCCGCGCTCGGGGAAGATCTGCAGCATGGTCTCGCGGTCCAGGTGGGAGACCGACCCGAAGTCCGCGTCGGCGGTCACAGAGAAGTAGAGGTCGTCGTCGACGCGGTAGACCGCACCGGCCTCGTCGAGGCGCTCGATCAGCGTGATGACCTGCGGGATCGACTCGACGGCGCCGATGTAGTGCGCCGGCGGCAGGACCCGAAGCGCCTCCATGTCGTCGCGGAAGAGCTGGGTCTCGCGCTCGGCCAGCTCGACCCAGTCCACCTTGACCTTCTCGGCGCGCTCGAGGAGCGGGTCGTCGACGTCGGTGACGTTCTGGACGTAGGTCACGTCGTGCCCGGCGTTGCGCCACGCCCGGTGGAGCAGGTCGAAACCGACGTAGGTCGCGGCGTGGCCCATGTGGGTCGCGTCGTAGGGCGTGATCCCGCAGACGTAGAGGCGGGCCGGACCCTCGGGACGGGTCTCGACGAGGGAGCCGGTGGCGGTGTCGTGCACGCGCACCACCGGGCCCGTCACGGGCAGTCGGGGAACGTCGGGGGACGACCAGGCACGCATGCGGCGCAGCCTATCGGCCGGTCGTGAAGGCCGCGCCGCCACGGGCCGTCTCGAGGAGATCTCGGTACGCCCTCGTCGCGGCTTGGTTCCTCAGCCGCCGGGGCTACTCGATCTGGCCGTGCCTACGCGCCGACCTCGTGCTTCGGTCGACGCTGCCCGTCTCAGAACGGCGGCCAGGGGATGACGGGGTACGACGACGCGGCAGGGCCCGGGAACTCGCCGCGGGCCAGCAGCCGCTCGACGCGGCTCACGGTCATCGCCACCTCGGCCTCGGCCAGCAGGTCGGTGAGAGTGGCACCGAGCGACCCCTCGAGCGCTGCGGCGAGGCACCGCAGCCCGGAGGCCTCGTCGTCGGTGATCGGCTCGCCGACCCAGCCCCAGAGCACCGTGCGCAGCTTGTGCTCGAGGTGGAAGGTCAGCCCGTGGTCGACGCCGTGGCGGTGGCCGTCGGGCATCGGCAGGACGTGGCCGCCCTTGCGGTCGGCGTTGTTGACCACCACGTCGAAGAGCGCCATCCGCCGCAGAGCGGCGGTGTCCTCGTGGACCAGGGCGACCGGCTGGTCGTGGGCGTCCAGGCCGTCGAAGACGTGGCGGTAGCCGTCGGGCAGCTCGCCCTCGGCGACGATGTCGACGGGCGCCTGGTCCTCGTCCTCGTCGCGCCACAGCTGCACCATGCCCGGGCCGTGCGGTCCGTCGCCGAGGACGGTGGGCGGCACGATGTCCCAGCCGAGGGCCTGCGACACGGCGTACGACGCGACCTCGCGCGCCGCGAGGGTGTGGTCGGGGAAGTCCCACAGCGGGCGCTCCCCCGCGACCGGCTTGTAGACCACGCGGACCCCGTCGAGCTCACCGACGAAGGTGGCGTTGGAGGCGGGCAGGACGCGCCCGTGGAGCGTCAGCTCCCCGGTCGGGAAGCCCTCGGGCAGGTCAGGGGTCACGGCGCCGGAAGCCGTTGGCACGCACGCACAGGTGGCCGTCGGGGTCCACGGGCTCGCCGCAGAAGGGGCAGTCCGGACGACCGGCACCGATCACGGACCGGGACCGCTCCACGAAGGATCGGGCGGCAGCGGCGGTGATGCGGACGAGGAAGATCTCCTCCGGCTCGGGCTCGAGCAGGTCCTCGAGGTCCTCCTGGAGCTGCTCGGGCGACACGACGGCGGCCTCGGTGAACGGGAACACCTCGATCACCACGCGCTCGTCGGTGCCGTCCCACGAGAGCGTCATGGTGCCGGCGCGGAACTCCTCCTCGATCGGCTGCTCCAGCGGCTGGCCGTCCACCATGTCGCGCGGGGCGATCGCAGGGATCAGGAGCTCGCCGCCGGCCGCGCGCATGAGCTCGTCGAGGAGCTCGTCGATGCGCTCGGCGAGGGCCGCCACCTGCTGCTTCTCCAGCGACACGCTGACCAGCCGGGTGCCCTCCCGGGCCTGCAGGAAGAAGGTGCGCTGGCCGGGCTCGCCAACGGTGCCGGCGACGAAGCGCTCGGGCGGGTCGAAGCGGTGCACGACGGGCATGTCACTCACCCTAGGACGTCGCTGTCTGGGTCTCGGGGGTGGCCTGCGGGCCCGCGCCGCCGCCGACCGCGGCGTCGCTGCTGCGGCGTCGCCGGGACTTCTTCGGCGGCGTCAGCCACGACAGGTCGCCGGCATGGGTGTTGGTGCCGAGCACGAAGGGGCGCGAGTCGGTGTAGCGCACGATCGACACCGACGCGGGGTCGACGTGGATGCGCTGGAAGAGGTCGAGATGGGTGCCGAGGGCGTCGGCGAGGATCGACTTGATGACGTCACCGTGGCTTACCGCCAACCAGACGGCGTCGTCGCCGTGCTCGGCCGAGATCCGCGCGTCGTGACGGCGGATCGCGGCGACCGCCCGGTCCTGCATGGCACGCATCGACTCCCCGCCCGGGAAGGTCGCGGCCGACGGCTGCGTCTGGACGGTCTTCCAGAGCCTCTCCTTGGCGAGGTCCTTCAACGCCCGGCCCTGCCACTCGCCGTAGTCGCACTCGGAGAGCTGCTTGTCGGTGCTGGGCCGCAGCGGCGTGGCCTGGGGCCGGGTGACCTCGCGGCACGTCTCGCGGCAGCGCTCCAGCGGGCTCGTGACGGCTGCGGAGAGGCGTACGCCTGCCAGTCGCTCGCCGACCGCGACGGCCTGCTTCACGCCGGTGTCGTCGAGGTGCACGCCGGGCAGGCGACCGGCCAGGACGCCGGTCGCGTTGGCGGTCGAACGACCGTGTCGGACGAGGATGACGGTAGCCACCAGACGACCCTAGCCAAGGCGGGGTAGGACTAGCCTGACCGCGTGATCGTGGACAACGCCCTCTACCACCGGGGCAAGCGGGTGCCGCTCGGCGAGGGCGACCAGAGCCTGGGCCACGCGCGCGTCCCGTGCGCGCCGGGCGACTTCCAGTGGATCGGCATCCACGACCCCAGCCCCGACGAGCTCCAGCTCATCGCCGACACCTTCGACCTGCACCCGCTGGCAGTCGAGGACGCGGGTGACTCCCACCAGCGCCCGAAGCTCGAGCACTACGGCGACACGCTCTTCCTGGTGCTCAAGACGCTCTGGTACGTCGACGAGGAGGACGCGGTCGAGACCGGCGAGATCAACATGTTCGTCGGCGCCGACTTCGTGGTGACCGTCCGTCACGGCGAGGGGATCGACCTCGCCGACTCGCGCAAGGATCTCGAGGAGCGCGCGCAGGTGCTCGAGCACGGCCCGATGGGGGTCATGTACGCCATCTGCGACCGCGTCGTCGACGAGTACGAGCGGGTCGGTGCGGCGCTGGAGGAGGACGTCGACGAGGTGGAGGAGTCGGTCTTCTCCCCCGCCCGCACCGACGACTCGACCCGCATCTACGTCCTCAAGCGCGAGATCGCCGAGGTGCGCCGTGCGGTGATGCCGCTGCGCGAGCCGATGCGAAAGTTCTCGACGCACTCCGACACGGTCCCGACGATCCGCACGCCCATCCCGATCACCGCCGAGACCGCGACCTACTTCCGCGACGTCTCCGACCACCTCCAGCGGGTCTCGGAGGTGATCGACAGCCTCGACATCCTGCTGTCGACGGCCTTCGACGGCCACCTGGCACGGATCTCGGTGCAGCAGAACGAGGACATGCGCAAGATCTCCGCGGGCGCCGCCCTCGTCGTGGTGCCGACGCTGATCGCCGGGATCTACGGCATGAACTTCGACCACATGCCCGAGCTGCACTGGACCTACGGCTACCCCTTCGCCATGGCGCTGATGGCCGGGGTCGCGGCCGGGCTGTTCGCGCTGTTCAAGAAGTCCGGGTGGCTGTGACGCCTCCGTCCCCGACGGCCTGGCGTGTGGTGTGGTGGTTCGGCTTCGTCAGCCTGGCCGCCGACATGGTCTACGAGGGCGCCCGCTCGGTCTACGGACCGCTGCTGGCGGCGTTGGGGGCCTCGGCGGTCGTCGTCGGACTCGTCACGGGGGCGGGCGAGGCGGTGGCGCTCGTGCTGCGGCTGGCCTTCGGCCCGATCGCGGACCGCACCGGGCGCTACTGGACGCTGACGATCGCCGGCTACGGGCTGACCGCGATCTGTGTGCCGCTGCTCGCGATCGCGCCTCGGCTCGGCGTCGCCGGCCTCGGCTTCGCCACGACCATGATCCTGCTCGAACGCCTCGGCAAGGCCGTCCGCTCGCCCTCGAAGTCGGCGCTGCTGGCGCAGGCGGCGAGCGGGGTGGGGCGCGGGCGGGGGTTCGGCGTCCACAAGGCGCTCGACCAGGTCGGCGCGTTCGCCGGTCCCCTGGTGGTCGCGGGTGTGGTGGCGATCAGCTCGCTCTGGGCCGGGATGGCGGTCCTCGCCGTGCCGGGGGCGATCGCGATGGTGCTGCTCCTCGCCCTGCGGCGTCGGGTGCCCGACCCGGGGGTGTACGACGCCTCGCCCGCCCCGCCGCGTCCTCGCGCTGACGAGCGACGGGGGTGGTGGGCCGAGGCCGTCGGAGCCGGTCTCTCGGGCGACTTCTTCCGCTACGCGGTCGCCGCGTCGCTGACGACCGGTGCGCTCGTCACCTTCGGCATCATCGGCTACCACCTGACGGTGGAGGGGCTGGTGCCGGTGGCTGCCGTCCCGGTCCTCTACGCCGCGGCGATGGGGGTCGAGGCCGTGGCAGCACTGGTCGTCGGAGCCGTGTACGACCGCGCGGGGCCGCGCGTGCTGCTCCTCGTCCCGTTCCTCGTGGCCCTGGTCCCCGCCCTGGCGCTCGGGTCGGCGCTGGTGGCGGTGCTCGCCGGCGTCCTCGCGTGGGGCGTCGCCCAGGGCGTGCAGGACTCGACGGTCAAGGCCGTGGTGGCCGACCTCGTCGAGGCACCACGGCGCGCGACGGCGTACGGCGTGTTCGCGGGGATCCAGGGCCTGCTGGCCATCATCGGTGGCGTGGGCGCCGGCTGGCTCTACGAGCGCTCGCTGGTGGCGCTGGTCGTGGTCGTCGCGCTCACCCAGCTGGTGGCGCTGGGCCTGCTGCTCGACACGTTCAGGCGGTCAGCACGCCTGCACCGAGCAGGATGAGCGTGCCGGCGCCCAGCAGGATCCGGTAGACCACGAACGGCGTGTAGGAACGCGTGCTGACGTAGCGCAGCAGCCAGGCGATGGCGGCGTAGCCGACGAGGAACGACACCACCGTGGCCGCGATCGTCGGTCCCCAGCCGTAGGCGTTGTCGCCGTCGGGGATCTCGTTGAGCTGGAAGAGCCCCGCGCCCACGACCGCCGGGATGGCGAGGAGGAAGGCGAACCGCGTGGCGGCCTCGCGCTCGAAGCCGAGGAAGCGGCCCATCGAGATCGTCGCGCCGGACCGCGAGACCCCGGGGATCAGGGCCATGGCCTGCGCGGCGCCCATGAGGACCGCATCCCTCATCGTGAGCTTGCCGAGCGGGCGGTCGGTGCGGCCGACGCGGTCGGCGACGCCGAGCACGATGCCCATCACGATCAGCATCGTGCCGATGATCCAGAGGTTGCGGAAGTCGTCCTCGATGATGTCCTTGAGCAGCACGCCGAGCACCACGATCGGCAGCGAGCCGACGATGATGTACCACCCCATCCGAGCGTCGATCGTGCCGCGGTACTCCGGCTGGAAGAGCGAGCGCACCCACGCGCTGCCGATGCGCCAGATGTCCTTGCGGAAGTAGATGAGCACCGCGAGCTCGGTGCCGATCTGGATCACCGCGGTGAAGGCTGCTCCCGGATCGCCCCACCCGAAGAGCTCGGGGAAGATCCGCAGGTGGGCGCTGCTCGAGATCGGCAGGAACTCGGTCAGTCCCTGGATGATGCCGAGGACCACTGCCTTGAGGAGATCGATCACAGGGGGTGAGCCTACGGGCGAGTCACCGCCCGCCGGTGCACGCCCCGTGGCTACTCTCACCCCCATGCAGCAGCGATCCGTGGGCGCCACCGGGCTCAAGGTCTCCCGCCTGGGCCTCGGCACCATGACCTGGGGCCGCGACACCGACGAGCACGAGGCGCGTGACCAGCTCATCGCCTTCGCCGAGGCCGGGGGGACCCTGCTCGACACCGCCGCCGGCTACGGCGACGGCGCCAGCGAGGAGCTGATCGGCACGCTGATCGGCGACGTGGTCTCCCGCGAGGAGGTCGTGCTGGCCACGAAGGCCGGCATCTCGCGGCGTACGGGCGAGCGGGTCACCGACACCTCGCGCGGCACGCTGCTGGCCACGCTCGACGCGTCGCTCGCGCGCCTCCGGGTCGACCACGTCGACCTGTGGCAGGTGCACGTGTGGACCGACGAGACGCCGGTCGAGGAGACCCTGTCCGCGCTCGAGCTCGCGGTGTCGTCGGGCCGGGCGTCCTACGTCGGCATCTCCAACTACACCGGGTGGCAGACCGCGCAGGCCGCGACGTGGCAGCGCGCCTTCCCCGGGCGTACGCCGCTCGCGTCCACCCAGGTCGAGTACTCCCTGCTGAACCGGCAGGTCGAGCACGAGGTGCTGCCCGCCGCGCAGGCGCTCGGCCTCGGCGTCCTGCCGTGGTCGCCCCTCGGCCGCGGCGTGCTCACCGGCAAGTACCGCACCGGCACGCCCTCGGGCTCCCGCGCGGCCACCGAGCACTTCGCGCGGTTCGTCGGCGCCTACCTCGACGACCGCGGTCGCGGCATCGTGGAGGCCGTCGTACGCGCCGCCGACGGCCTCGGGTGGTCGCCGCTGGAGGTGTCGCTGGCGTGGGTGCGCGACCGTCCCGGCGTCACCGCGCCGATCGTCGGCGCCCGCACCGCCGCCCAGCTCGACGGCGTGCTCGGGGTCGAGGAGCTGACACTGCCCCCCGAGATCGTCGCCGCCCTCGACGACGTGTCCGCCGACTGACCGATCCCCCCGAGCAGACGGGAGAAGACCACATGGCCAGGATCCAGCGCCGTCCACCCGGGCGCGGCATCGAGTGGGAGTACGAGACGCTCGTGCTCCCGCAGGACTTCTCGCGCAACGTCGTGACGCGCCTGCTCGTCGACCGGGCCGAGCACGGCGGCTGGGAGCTCGACCGGCTCCGGATCGGCCACGACGGCAAGCGCCGCGTGGTGCTGCGCCGCAAGATCATCCGCCAGCGGCTGACCCTCTTCGCCGGCTGACCCCGCACCGGGCCGGACGTGAGCCGGGGGCGCCGCAGCCATGGCCATCGGCTCCCGACGTGTGGTCGACTGGGGAGGACGGGAACGGACGGGCCGTTCCCGGCGAAGGGGGAACCATGGCATCCGTACGACGCCACCACACGGACCTCAGGATCGTCGAGCTGGCGGTCGACCCGGCCGACGTGGACCGTGACACCTATCCGGTCAGGATCCGGTTGACGCGCCCGCTGACGGCCTACGAGGTCTCCGGCCTCGCTTCCATGGAGCCCGGCCTCACCACCGACGGCGACGCCATCGTGGTCCCGTCAGCCCGCCTCGACGACGTGGCACGGGACTGCGACACCTGGGCCCGCCGTCTCGAGCGGGTGCAGTCGCGCGCCGAGGAGCTCGAGGGCGAGACCATGATGGCGGACAGCCGACGCGTCGACGAGCAGGCGCGGCACGGGTCCCACCTCCGCAGCCAGCAGGCGGACGACCGCGGGCTGCACTAACCACCCGCCCACCCACCAGCCCCCGCTCACCAACCCAGGGTGCCGGGCGCTCCCTTGAAGGGACCGGTCACCCGTGAGGTGATCCAGCCGCCGTAGAAGCGCCCGGGCTGGGGCTCGACGACCTCCCCGTCGACGGTGCACCGGTCGACGCGCCCGGGGTAGAGCGCGACGTGGTCGACGAGCTGCTCGAAGCCCTTCGACGGCGTCGGGTAGGTCCACGCGATGGCGGACAGCACCTCGTCGCCGACCACGACGTCGAGGTAGGCGGCCTGCCCCTTCCACTCGCACCAGGAGGCGCCCTCGCCCGGGCGCAGCACGCCGTCGGCGAACGCGTCGCGCGGGAGGTAGTAGGTCGGCGGGTGGCTGGTCTCCAGCACCCGCAGGCTGGCGTGGGTGTCGGCGACCACGACGCCGCCGTGCGTGACGACGACGTGCTCGGAGCTCACGTCGACGCGGGGCGGGCGGGGATAGTCCCAGACGGACTCGGTCTCGACGGCGCTCATGCGACCAACCTACGGAGTGGGAGGTCGGCTCGTGAGCCACGCCTGGCCACGCCTGGCCGAGGCCTGGGCGAGCCAAGCCTCCTCCACGAGCTCGACCAGCTCGTCGTGGTCCACCTCGCCGACGCAAGAGGCCCTCAGCAGCACCGACGGGTGACCGTCGAAGTGCGGGGTGGTGAAGAACGGCAGTCGGTCGTCCTGGAGCAGCGACTGCTTGTCGCCCTCCGAGGCGACCCACAGGACGATCACGTCGTCGTAGCGCTCACCCGTGTCCGGGTCGACCGCGTCGGGGCGTGGAGTCCGGAAGAAGACGAACGACTTGCTCCCGACCTGGTAGACGGGATTGCTCTCGGGGCGGAAGACGGTGACATGGGGCATCGCCCGCGCCGTGGCGTGGATGTCGTCGACCGTCGCCGGACGGGTCACGGCGCTGCGGCCTCGGCCTTCGCCCTGAGCTCGCGCACCATCACGTCCGGGTCGTCGGCGGAGTAGACCGCGGATCCCGCGACGAAGACGTCGGCGCCGGCCTCGGCGCAACGCTCGATCGTCTCCAGCGAGACCCCGCCGTCGACCTGGAGCCAGGTCTCGAGGCCGTGCTTGCGCATCAGCTCCCGAGCCGTGCGGATCTTCGGCAGGCACAGGTCCAGGAACTTCTGGCCACCGAAGCCGGGCTCCACGGTCATGATCAGCACCATGTCGAGCTCGGGCAGCAGCGCCTCGTAGGGCTCGATCGGGGTCGCCGGCTTGAGGGCCATCGACGCCCGGGCGCCCTGCGCCCGGATCTCACGCGCCAGCCGCACCGGCGCCTTCGCCGCCTCGGCGTGGAAGGTGACCGAACCGCAGCCCGCCTCGGCGTACGCCGGCGCCCACCGGTCGGCGTCCTCGATCATCAGGTGCGCGTCGAGCGGCTGCGTGGCGTGCTTGCTGAGCGCCTCGATCACCGGCAGCCCGAGCGTGAGGTTGGGGACGAAGTGGTTGTCCATCACGTCGACGTGCACCCAGTCGGCGCTCGGGATCCGGGCGACCTCGTCGGCCAGGCGCGACAGGTCGGCGTTGAGGATGCTGGGAGTGATCTGGATACCCACGCCCACGATCCTAGGGACTCGGTGCGTCGTCCATCCGGGCGGCTCGGCTGTGGGCGGGTACGACGACGTGGAGGGCGTTGCGGTCGACCTCGAACGTCGCGGGCGTGGTGGCCGCGACCTCGCCGTCGAGGTTGACCTCGATCGGCTCGTCGGTGACCAGCCGGAGGCGGCGGGCCGTCACGTGGTGGACCCGGTCGTGCTCGACGAGGTGGCCGGTGCGCAGCAGCCGGGCGATCGACACGTGGTCACGCAGGCGCCCCTGCTCGACGGCGTACACGTCGAGGAGGTGGTCGTCGATCGACGCGTTCGGCGACACCGTGAGCCCGCCGCCGTAGTGGCGGCCGTTGCCGACCGCGACCTGCATCAGGTCGCGCAGCTCGAGCACGGAGCCGTCGTCGAGCTCGAGTCGGGCGGCGAACGGGCGGTGGCCGCGGTAGGCGGCGAGGGTGGCGACCGGGTAGGCGAACCGCCCGAGGCGGCGCTTGAGTCCCGGGGTGAGCCGTTGGGCCACGGCGACCGACAGTCCCAAGGAGGCGACGTTGAGGTAGACCTGCCCGTCCACGCGGCCGAGGTCGACGTCGACGACCTTGCCGGTCAGGAGGGTGTCCACCGCTGCGGTCAGCGCGGTGGGGATCTCCAGGGTGCGGGCGAAGTCGTTGGCGGTGCCGAGCGGCAGCACGCCGAGCGTCGTCGACGTGTGCGCGACCAGGCCGGCCGCGCAGCCGATCGTGCCGTCGCCGCCCCCGACCACGAGCAGGTCCGGCTGCGTGGCCATCGCCGCGTCGAGGGCGTCCCTGAGGCCCGCTCCGCCGTGGGCCGGGTGGACCTGCACCTCGTCCGCCGCCCTGGCCAGCTCGCGGGTGACGAGGGGGAGGGCACGAGCTCCGGTGCGCGAGGCCGTGTTGACGACGACGGCGACGCGGTCGGTGCGGGGCTGGGGGTGCGGTGCTTCCTGCATGCCTCGACCGTAGGCAGCGCAGGTGAGAGGACGGTGAGGACGGCCTGTGCGCGGGCTGTGGGCCTACGCCTCGTCCGGCTCCGGCGGCGCGGCAGCGCCCTCGGCCTCGTCGCGGTCGGCCCACTCGAGCAGCGGAGCGATGTCGAAGGGGTGGGCGTCGATGTCGGCGTGCAGGTCGCCGATCCGCGCGAACCGCTCGGGCATCGTGAAGATCGTGAAGTCGTCGGGCTCGCAGTCGTCGACCTCGTCCCAGCGGATCGGCGCCGAGACGCGCGCCTCGGGCACGCCACGCACCGAGTAGGCCGCGGCGATCGTGTGGTCACGGGCGTTCTGGTTGTAGTCGACGAAGAGCTGCGCGGGGTCGCGGTCCTTGCGCCACCACGCGGTGGTCACCTCTCCCCCGGCCCGCCGCTCGACCTCGCGCGCGAACGCCAGTGCTCCTCGGCGCACGTCCTGGAAGCCGTGGTCGGGCGGGATCCGCACGTAGACGTGCAGCCCCGACCCGCCGCTGGTCTTGGGGAAGCCGGTGGCGCCGAGCTCGTCGAGCGCCTCGTGGGCGACGTGCGCCACGCGCCGGACCGTCGCCCAGTCGCAGTCGGGACCCGGGTCGAGGTCGATGCGCCACTCGTCGGGCTTCTCGGTGTCGGCGCGTCGGCTGTTCCACGGGTGGAACTCGACCGTGGACATCTGCACCGCCCAGATGACGCTGCCGAGCTCCGTCACGCACAGCTCGTCAGCGGTGCGCTTCCAGCGCGGGAAGAACAGCTCGACGGTCTCGACCCAGTCGGGCGCCCCGGCGGGGAGCCGCTTCTGGTGGACCTTGTCGCCGGCGAGGCCCTTGGGGAAGCGATGCAGCATGCACGGGCGCTCGAAGAGCGCGTTGACGATCCCGTCGCCGACGGCGAGGTAGTAGTCGACCAGGTCGAGCTTGGTTGCCCCCGACCCACCGTCGAGGGGTGGGAAGTAGACCCGGTCGGGGTTGGTGACCTTGACGACGCGACCGTCGACCTCGACCTCGGTGAACGGCGACGGCATGTCAAGGAGCCTAGCCCCGCGACCGAGGCACGAGGTCGCGTCAGGGCGTACCGAGACCCAAGGAGCCTAGCCGCGCGGTCGAGCTACTGCTTCGCGCCGTCCGTGGGCGTGGCGGGCTGCGCGACGGTGACGGTCACCGGCTCGGACCAGCCCTCGTCGGCGTACTGGCTCTGCGGACGGTGCCAGCGCAGCTCGGTCGTCTCGGTGAGGGGTACGTCGACCCGGGCCAGGCCGTCAGGTCCGGAGAGGACGGGCTCACCGACGGGCGTCCACGCACCTCCGGGGCGGCGCGACTCCAGCACGAGCGTGTCGCCGGTGGCGCGTCCCCCGGCCTCGGTGACCCGGCCGGTCACGGTGACGGACTCGCCGGCGGGGACCTGGACGCGGTCGACCCCGACCGTGGTGGTGAGGGTGACGCCCTCGAAGTCGAGGGTGCTGCCGGACGCCTTCACGGCGTCGAGGTTGAAGGCCCGGCCGTCGCAGCCGAAGCCCGTCACCACGAAGCCGGGCCCGTCGCCGTGCCGGGTGGCGAGCTCGCCGGTCGTGGCGCGGCCCTCCTGGGCCAGGGGCGCCCGGGTGGTGAGGTCGACCAGCGTCCAGTCGTAGGTCAGCGACGAGGCGGCCACGCTCGACCAGGAGCCTGCGGCGACGTCGAGGTCCGCGCGCCCGCTCCACGCGGTGCCGGGCGGGCTGTCAGGCGTCACCGCCATCACGTAGGAGACGCCCCGGGTACCGCCGGTCGCCGCCACGGAGACCGATGTGTCCACCCCCGCGAGCGAGCCGAAGGCCACGTAGGGGCCGGAAGCGGTGCCCGGTCCGCCGGGCACGAGGCCGAGGGACCGGCGTCCCAGGGGCGCGGAGTAGGGACCGAGGTTGATCCGCGAGCCGGGCGCAGCGGTGGGGCCGTGGAGGGACTCGCAGCCGATGTAGGTCATGAAGACGTCCGCGTCACCGGTGACCGGACCGGTCAGGGTGCGCGACCCGTCGGCGTACGCCGGGGCCATCCCCAGGGCGGCCAGCGGCATCATCGTCACGACGGCCATGGCCGACAAGAGGCTACGCACGTGCATGGATTTCCTTGCTCCCCGTTGCGTGGCGCACCCCTCCGGTGCGCGGCGCTGGTCCCATCATGCTGCTCAACCCTCCCGTTGTGAACCGGCGACACCAAGATGTCACCCCTTGGTGGGCGTGTGATGTCCAGAGCGTCGTGCACAGACCTTGGAAGTCGCTTGGGATGCGCGTCGGACGGGCTCGAACCGCCGTCCATGCCGGTCGCTAGGTTGTAGGCATGCCGATGCGTGGTGGGGAGGTCGCGCGCCACCCGGTTCGGCGCGTCGAGCCGCGGGCCGACCACGACCTCGCGCCGGAGGACTACCCGGCAGCGATACCCGCGGTGGCGCAGGTGCTCGCCGGCGGACTCGACCTCGACCCGGGCGTCACGTTCCTCGTCGGCGAGAACGGCTCCGGGAAGTCGACCCTCGTCGAGGCCGTCGCCCTCGCCTTCGGGCTCTCGCCCGAGGGCGGCAGCACCCACAGCCGCCACTCGACCCGGGCCACGGAGTCCGCGCTCGGTGACGCGCTCCAGCTGGTGCGGGGCGCCGGGTCGACCCGGTGGGGCTTCTTCCTGCGCGCCGAGACGATGCACGGGTGGTACTCCTACATCGAGGACAACCCGCGCCCGCCCGATGGCCCCCAGGACGTCGCGTTCCACCGGCTCAGCCACGGCGAGTCCTTCCTCGCCGTGCTCGACTCGCGCTTCACCGGGAAGGGCTTCTTCTGCCTCGACGAGCCGGAGGCCGCCCTGTCGTTCTCCTCCACCCTCGGGCTCGTCGCGACGCTGCAGCGCGTGGTCGCCCGCGGCGGGCAGGTCCTGTGCGCGACGCACTCCCCCGTTTTGGCGGCCATGCCCGGGGCGCGGATCCTCGAGGCCGGGTCGTGGGGGCTGCGCGAGGCGGCGTGGGAGGACCTCGACCTCGTCGACCACTGGAGGCGATACCTCACGGAGCCGTGGTCCTACCTGCGGCACCTCGAGGACGACTGAGGCGCGACCGGTGGGCTCAGCGGCGCCGCAGGGTCACCGCGAACATCGCGTCCGTGCCCTCGCGGTGCGGCCACAGCTGGAAGCGGTCGACCTCGTCGGCGTCGTCGCGGCGTCCGAGCACGGCCGCCACGACGTCGGTGGTCTCGGCGACCACGGGCGAGCAGGTCGCGTAGACCACGATCCCGCCAGGGCGCACCGACTCCAGCGCCACGTCGAGCAGCACCTGCTGCAGGGCGGTCAGCAGGTGGAGGTCCTCGGGTGTGCGCCGCCAGCGCGACTCGGGACGTCGCCGCAGCGCGCCGAGGCCCGAGCACGGGGCGTCGACCAGGACGCGGTCGAAGGTTCCGGGCAGCCACGCGGGGCGCGCGCCGTCGCCCGCCAGCACGTCGACCGATCCCTTCGGGAGGGCGCGCATCGCCGAGGCGACCAGCGCGGCACGGTGGGGCTGACGCTCGTGCGCCACCAGCCGGGCGCCACGGCCGGCCGCGAGCGCGCCGAGCAGCGCCGCCTTGCCCCCGGGACCGGCGCACAGGTCGAGCCAGCGCTCGTCGCGCCCCTCGATCGGGGCGTCTGCCATCGCCAGGGCGACGAGCTGGGATCCCTCGTCCTGCACACCGGCGCGGCCCTCGGCCACGGCCGCGACACCGGACGGGTCGCCACCCTCGAGCACGACCCCGTACGGCGAGAGGCGGGTGCGGGTGCCGCCCGCGGCCTCGAGCTCCTCCACCGACGCCAGTCCGGGTCGAGCCGCCAGGGTGACCCGCGGTGCCGCGTTGTCAGCCGTCAGCAGGTCCGCGAGCTCGTCGTCGTCCCCGAGCGCCTCGGCGAGCGCGTTGACGACCCAGCGCGGGTGGGACTGCGCGACCGCGAGGTGGCCCCGTGGATCGGTCACGGCGTCGGGTGCGACTTCGCGCACCCAGTCGGCGAGGTCGCGCCGGCTGATGGAGCGCAGCACGGCGTTGACCAGACCGGCGGGGCCCTGACCCACGCTCGCGCGGACCAGGTCGACGCTTGTGGAGATCGCCGCGTGGTCCGGCACCCGCATCGACAGCAGCTGGTGCGCGCCCAGACGCAGCACGTCGCGCACCTCGGCCTGCAGCTTCGGCCGCGTCAGGCAGGCGTCGATGATCGGGTCGTAGAGACCCTGCATGCGGATGGCGCCGGAGGCGAGCTCGGTGGCGAGCCCGGCGTCACGGCCCTCGAGCCGGTGCTTGCGCAGGACCTGCGGCAGCACCAGGTTGGCGTAGGCGTCGTCGACGCGTACGGCGGTGAGCACGTCGAGCGCTGCCCGGCGCGGCCGGTCGACCGGGCGTCGTCGGCGCTCACTCACCGAGGTGCTCCCGGACCAGAGCACGTGGGGCCTTCGCCGCCCACGCGTCGGTGATGACCTCCGCGAGCTCGGCGCGACCGATCTCGTCGAGCCGCGACTGCTGGACGAGGACGGCGTTGTAGCCCTTGAAGTGGTCGATGGTGAAGAACGGCGTCGAGGCGTCCTCGACGAGGGCGTGCTTCTCGACCTCGGTGGGGGTCATGATCACCACGAGGTCGTCGTACATCTCCCCGGTCTCCGGGTCGATCGCCGTCCGGCCGGGGGCGCGGTAGAGCACGAACCCCTTGCCCTTGTCGCCGCGCGGCACCTTCCAGGTGGGTCGGTCGCCCCACGAGGTGCCCAGCTCGGTCTCGGGCAACGACGCGCAGATCTCGTCGATGTCCTCCGGACGTGCGGGCCGGTCCTCGGGGGTGCTCACCCTGTCGGCTCCTCGGCGCCGAGGCGCACTCCCGACTCCAGGCGTACGCCGCGCGCCCAGTCGGCAGCTGCCATCTCCTTCTTGCCGAAGGCCTTGACCTGGCCCAGCCGGACGGGCGTGGTGCCGGTGCCGACGTGGACCGCGTTCTTGGTGACCTCGATGACGCCGGGCTCGAGCGGCGGATGGTCGGTCGGCGTGACGGGACCGAGCTTCATCCGCTCCCCTGCGTACGTCGTCCACGCCCCGGGCGCGGGGGTGCAGGCCCGGACCTGCCGGTCGATGCCGACCGCCGGGTGCGTCCAGTCGACGCGGGCGTCGTCGACCAGGATCTTCGGGGCGAACGACACCCCCTCGACCTGCTGCTCGCGGGCCTCGAGGCTGCCGTCCTCGATGCCGTCGAGGGTCTGCACGAGCAGGCCGGCGCCGCCCTCGGCGAGCCGCTCGAGCAGGTCGCCGGCGGTGTCCGCGGGGCGGATCCGCTCGGTCATGACCCCGAAGACGGGACCGGCGTCGAGCGCCTTGACGATGCGGAAGGTCGTGGCGCCGGTGACCTCGTCGCCGGCCCACAGCGAGTGCTGCACGGGAGCGGCACCGCGCCACGACGGCAGCACCGAGAAGTGCAGGTTGATCCAGCCGTGCGGCACCAGGTCGAGGGCCGACTGCGGCAGCAGAGCGCCGTAGGCGACGACCGGGCAGGCGTCGGGACGCAGGTCGGCGAGGGCTGCCTGGAAGTCGGGGTCGCGGGGGTGCTCGGGCTTGAGGACGGGTACGCCGAGCTCCTCGGCACGCTGGGCGACCGGGCTGGCGACCAGCCTGCGACCGCGACCGCTCGGGGCGTCGGGGCGGGTGACCACGCCGACGAGCTCGTGGCGGCTCGCGGCGACGGCCTCGAGCGCGGGGACGGCGACCTCGGGGGTGCCGGCGAAGACGACGCGCATCAGTCCTGCTTCCTGGGGGTGCTCGACGGGAGGGTTCGGGTCACGGGGCCGGTGGTCCTCACCGGGCGAACCCGTGGGTCGCGTGCGGGCTGACCCGGACGGTCGGCCGCTCGAGGCCGAACCACTCGGACTCGCGGATCTCCTTCATCGCCGCCTTCCGGGCGTCGGTGTCGAGCTTGTCGATGAAGAGGATGCCGTCGAGGTGATCGGTCTCGTGCTGCATCGCCCGGGCGAGCAGCTCCGAGGCCTCGATGCGCACCGGCTCCCCGTGCACGTCGAAGCCCGTGGCGACGACCGACAGCGCTCGCAGGCAGTCGTAGGTCAGCTCGGGCAGGGACAGGCAGCCCTCAGCCCCGTCCTGCGTCTCGTCGGAGAGCTGCAGCGTCGGGTTCACGAGGTGGCCGACCTCGCCGTGCACGTTCCAGGTGAAGACCCGCAGCCCGACGCCGATCTGTGGCGCAGCGAGGCCGGCGCCCGGCGCGGCCAGCATCGTGTCGGTGAGGTCGGTGACGAGCTGGCGCAGCTCGCGGTCGAAGCTGTCGACCTCGATCGCGCGCTGGCGCAGCACGGGATCGCCGAAGAGGCGGATGGGCTGGACGGCCACGGAACTCCTTGGGACCTGGGGACAGCTGTGCTCGGAAGGCACCCAAGTCTAGGGACGGACCCGCACCGGGTCCCATCGGCGCTAGAGGCTGAGCGGATCGACCTGGATCCGCACCGCCTCCAGCTTGCGGGCCGAGCGCACGCGCTGCAGGTCGCCGAGCGCCTCCGACAGGGCCGTCCCCCGCGAGCGCGGCACCCGCAGCACCACGCGGTGCTCCCCGGGGTCGTGCTCGAGCGGCACCGGGCCCAGCACCTCGGCGCCGTCGGGGAGGTCGAGCAGGTGGAGCACGTCGTCGAGGGCCCCCAGCTCGCCGGTGACGGTCGCGATCCTCGCCGCCGGCGGCAGGTGGGCGGCGGCGCGCTCCTCGCTCTCGCGGCGTGCGAACCCGGCGGGGTCCCAGCGCACGAGCGCCTGGAGCGCCGGGTGGGCCGGGTCACCGACGGCGACCACGTGACCGCCCGCGCGGACGAGGGCTGCGGCGTTGAGCCAGCGACGCAGGGCCTCCTCCCCCACCCTGAGGTCGTCACGGGCCAGCGTCAGCCAGGTGTCGAGCAGCAGGACGGCGGCGTAGCCCTCCTCCGCCACCGGCTCCGCGCCGACGGTAGCCACCACGATGTCGTGGGCCCCCCCGACGTGGTCGAGCACCCGCTCGCCGCTGGAGCTGCGCACCGTCGTGCCGGGGAACATCCGGCCCAGCTCCTCGGCCGTACGCGCCTCTCCGCGCACCGGGGCCCGCAGCCCCCGGCCGCGGCAGGTCGGGCACGTCCACGCGGACTCGACGTGGCCGCACCACCGGCACTGTGGCGGTGCCGCCGGTCCGGGGATCGTCAGCGGGCCCGCGCACGCCGTGCAGCGCGCCGGTGTGCGGCAGGTGTCGCACGCCAGTGACGCGGCATAGCCGGCCCGCGGGGTCTGCACCAGCACCGGACCCGACGCCAGCCCGGCCCGGAGCGCGTCGTAGGCGGCGCGCGGGACCCGGGTGCCGATCGAGTGGTCCTCGCCCGGCACCGCCTCGACGCGGACCCGGCGACGGAGCTCAGGGCGCGGCACGGAGAGCTCGTGGACCCACCCGGACGTCACCAGCTGCTGCACCTCGGGGGTGCGGGCCACCCCGGCGAGCAGGACGGCGGTCGACTGCTGGGCGGCCCGGGTGAGCAGCACGTCGCGTGTGTGGGGATAGGGAGCACGAGGCTCGGCGTGGAGGTCGTCGCCGTCGTCCCACACCACGACCAGGCCGAGGTCGTGCACGGGCGCGAAGGCGGCTGCGCGGGTGCCGACGACCACGCGGCGGGCGCCGCGCGAGACGGCGAGGAACTCCCGGTAGCGGGCGGACGGCCCCGCGTCGGCGGTGAGGCACACGTGGTGGCCCGGGCCGAGCTGGGCGTCGAGCGCGGCACCGACCCGCGCCACGTCACGGGCGTCGGGCACGCACACCAGCGCGCCCTGCCCCGCGGCGTACGCCGTCGCGACGACCTCGGCCAGCATGGCGGGCCAGTCGTCGGCGGGTGCGGCCGACCACGCAGCGCGGGGTGACTCCCGCGCGCCCAAGCGCCGTAGGAAGGCGTCGGCGTGCTCGACCTCGGCCCACCGCGACGGGCCGCTGGGCGCGACCGGGGACGGCGCCGGCTCGGACGTGGCCTTCTCCGCGGTCGCGTGCCGCGGCGGCACCGCCAGCCGGAGCACGTCGGAGCGGGCGCCGGCATAACGATGGGCGAGCGTCCGGCTCAGCTCGGCGACCTCGGGGGCGAGGACGGGCTCGGGGCCGACGACGCGCCGCAGCGGCTGGAGCGTGCCGGTGTGGTCGGTCTGGCTGGTCCGCTCCACCACGAAGCCGTCGACGTCCTGGCCGGCGAACCGCACCTTCACCCGCGCTCCGGGGACGGCGGTGTCGGCCATCGCGCGCGGCACGGCGTAGTCGAAGGGACGGTCGAGGTGGGCCAGCGCGATGTCGACGAGCACCCGCGCCACCGGATCGGTCTCCGCCGGCTCCCACGACGCGGCCTTGCGGCGCCGGGTGGCGGCAGCCTTGGCACGGGCGTCGTCCACGGCAGCACGAAGCCCCGGGAGCATGTCTGCTTCCGGGGCCTCGTGGTCGCTCATGCGGTGGATTGTGTCAGCGGGCTCCGACAGCGCCGCCCGAGGTGGGGCAGGTGTGCGGAGTCCTGCGCGGTCCGGCCGTCGCAACGCCCCATCCGCGCGGGAGTCACCGCTTGAGCGGTGACTCCTGCAACAGCCCTCAGATCCCCGCAGCAGCCTTCAGCTTCTCGGCGCGGTCGGTCGACTCCCAGGTGAACTCCGGCAGCTCGCGGCCGAAGTGGCCGTAGGCCGAGGTCTGGGCGTAGATCGGGCGGAGCAGGTCGAGGTCGCGGATGATCGCGGCCGGGCGCAGGTCGAAGACCTCGAGGACCGCGTCCTGGATCTGCTCGTCGCTCACGACACCGGTGCCGAAGGTCTCGATGAAGACGCCGACCGGAGCCGCCTTGCCGATGGCGTAGGCCACCTGCGCCTCGCAGCGCCGCGCGAGGCCCGCTGCGACGACGTTCTTGGCGACCCAGCGCATCGCGTAGGCCGCGGAGCGGTCCACCTTCGACGGGTCCTTGCCGGAGAAGGCGCCACCGCCGTGGCGGGCCATCCCGCCGTAGGTGTCGACGATGATCTTGCGACCGGTCAAGCCGGCGTCACCCATCGGGCCACCGATGACGAACGTGCCCGTCGGGTTGACCAGCATCCGGTAGCCCTCGGAGGGGATGTCGAAGGACGCCAGGACCGGGTCGATGACGTGCTGCTTGATGTCGGCCTCGAGCTGGGCGTGCTCGATGTCGGGGCCGTGCTGGGTGGACAGGACCACGGTGTCGATGCGCACCGGGCGGTCGTCCTCGTCGTACTCGATCGTGACCTGGGTCTTGCCGTCGGGGCGCAGGTAGTCGAGCACCCCGTCCTTGCGGACCTCGGTCAGCCGCTGGGCGAGGCGCTGCGCGATCGTGATCGGCAGCGGCATCAGCTCGGGCGTGTCGTCGCAGGCGTAGCCGAACATCAGGCCCTGGTCGCCCGCGCCGCGCTTGTCCAGCTCGTCGTCGCTGGAGCCCACGCGCGACTCGTGGCCGGCGTCGACGCCCGCGGCGATGTCGCTCGACTGGGCGCCGATGGCGACCTGGACACCGCACGTGGTGCCGTCGAACCCCTTGTCCGAGGAGTCGTAGCCGATCTCGAGGATCGCCTTGCGGACGATGTCGGCGACCGGGGCGTACGCCGTGGTGCGGACCTCGCCGGCGACGACCACCAGACCTGTGGTGAGCAGCGTCTCGACCGCGACGCGGAGGTTGGCGCGGTCGGGGTCCTCGGACATCAGGTGGTCGAGGACCGAGTCGCTGATCCGGTCGGCGATCTTGTCCGGGTGACCCTCGGTCACGGACTCGGAGGTGAAGAGGCGTCCAGCCACAGTGCTCTCAATTCTCGCGTGGAAAAGTCGGGTCAAACCTACCTGCTGCCCAGCATCCGGGACGCACGTCTCACCCGGCGAATCGCCGGAGGACCTCGTCCCAGATCACGTGCGCGAGCGCGGTCTTGCTGCCGTGGGGCACCTCGACGACGCCGCCGTCGGCGCCCAGGATCACGGCCTCGTTGTCATTGCTGCCGAAGACCGCCCCGCCGCTCACGTCGTTGACGACGAGCAGGTCGCAGCCCTTGCGGGCGAGCTTGGCGCGGCCGAGCTCGAGCACCGACCCGGTCGTGTCGCCGGTCTCGGCGGCGAAACCGACCACGACCGCTCCGGCGCGGGCGCGCCCGCGGGAGATCTCGGCGAGGATGTCGGGGTTCTGCACCAGCGCGATCGACGGCGCCGAGCCGTCCTCGGCCTTCTTGATCTTCGCGTCGCTCACGCTCGTCGGACGGAAGTCCGCCGGAGCCGCAGCCATGACCACGGCGTCCGCGGTGGCGGTCGCGGCCACGACGGCGTCCCGCAGCTCGTCGGTCGTCTCGACCCGTACGACGCTCACGCCGGCCGGGTCGGGCAGGGACACGTTGGCGCTGACCAGCGTGACGTGGGCGCCGCGCGATGCCGCCGCCCGGGCGAGGGCGTAGCCCTGGAGGCCCGAGGAACGGTTGCCGAGGAAGCGCACCGGGTCGAGGTACTCCCGGGTGCCGCCGGCCGAGACGACGACCTTCAGCCCCGAGAGGTCCGGTGTCGCGACGCCGCGCTCCAGCACGCCACGCACGAGCTCGAAGATCTCCGCGGGGTCAGGCAGGCGGCCCTTGCCGGTGTCGGCGCCGGTGAGCCGGCCCTCGGCCGGCTCCACGACGACGACACCGCGCTGGCGCAGCGTGGCCACGTTGGCCTGGGTGGCCGGGTGCTCCCACATCTCGGTGTGCATCGCCGGGGCCAGGACGACCGGGCAGCGCGCCGTGAGGAGCGTGTTGGTGAGCAGGTCGTCGGCCAGGCCGTGGGCGGCCTTGGCGAGCAGGTCCGCGGTCGCCGGGGCGACCACGACCACGTCGGCGGCCTGTCCGATCTTCACGTGCGGCACGGCGTGCACGTCGGTCCACACCTCGGTGGACACCGGCTTGCCCGACAGCGCCGCCCAGGTGGGGGCCCCGACGAACTCCAGCGCCGCAGCCGTGGGCACGACGGTGACGTCGTGCCCCGACTCGGTGAACCGGCGCAGCAGCTCGCAGGCCTTGTAGGCCGCGATCCCGCCGGAGACCCCCAGGACGACCTGTGCGGTCATCGAGAGGCTCGCGTCACTCCGTGGCGTCGCCGGCGGCAGCAGCCTCGGCGGCGGCGGCCTCGGCGGCGGGGTCGATGTCCTCGCAGGTCAGGAGGTCGTCGTTGATCTCGCGGAGCGCGATCGAGAGCGGCTTCTCCTGCACGTGGGTGTCGACGAGCGGGCCGACGTACTCCAGCAGGCCCTCGCCGAGCTGGGAGTAGTAGGCGTTGATCTGGCGGGCGCGCTGGGCGCTGTAGAGCACCAGCTTGTACTTGCTGTCGGTCTTGGTGAGCAGGTCGTCGATCGAGGGGTTGGTGACGCCCTCGGCGGCGATGGTGGGAGATGCCACGGTGTTGGTGCCTCGCTAGTCAGATCGGGCGGTGCGGATCGGGTCCAACCATCAAGGCTACCAACTCGTCGGCAGCAGCGTGAACTTCGTGGTTCACGATCGTCACGTCGAACTCGCTCTCGGCCGCCAGCTCGGCGCGCGCGGTCTCCAGGCGGCGCTCGCGCTCGGCCTCGGTCTCGGTGCCGCGACCGACGAGACGGCGTACGAGCTCGTCCCACGACGGGGGCTTCAGGAACACGAAGAGCGCCTCGGGCATGGTCTCGCGCACCTGGCGCGCGCCCTGCAGGTCGATCTCGAGCATGGCGGGCTGGCCGGACGCCAGGGCGAGGTCGACCGGACCGCGGGGCGTGCCGTAGCGCGCGGCCTTGTGGACCACCGCCCACTCCAGCAGGTCGCCCTTCTCGATCATGGCGTCGAACTCCTCGTCGGAGACGAACCAGTAGTGGACGCCGTTCTCCTCACCCGGTCGCGGGCGGCGGGTGGTGGCGGACACCGACAGCCAGACCTCGGGGTGGGTCTCACGCACGGCGGCGGCGACGGTGCCCTTGCCGACCGCGGTGGGACCGGCCAGGACGATCAGGCGCGAACGACGGGTGGGGGCGGCGGGAGCGGCTTCGGTCACGACGCGTCGGGGCCGAACTCGCGCTCGAGCGCGGCGACCTGCTTGACCCCGAGCCCGCGCACGCGGCGGCTCTCGGCGATCCCGAGGCGCTCCATCACCTGGCGCGCCCGCACCCGTCCGAGTCCGGGCACGGACTGCAGGAGCTCGACCACCCGCATCTTGCCGATGACCTCGTTGGTCTGGCCCTCCTTGAGCACGTCGAGGATCGAGCCGCCCGAGTTCTTCAGGCGGTTCTTCACCTCGGCCCGCTCGCGTCGGGAGGCCGCAGCCTTGTCCAGGGCTGCCTGGCGCTGCTCGGGCGTCAGAGGGGGCAAGGCCACGAAAGCTGTCCTTCAGGGTCGCGAGGAATGGGTCCGGCGGTGGGTTCGGCTCAATCTAGTCAGGTCCCGACGGGGCAGGCAATCGCGCCCGCACGATCGCCGCCGCGAGGTGACCTGCGCGACAGGCAGGCCCGGCTCAGCGCGACAGCGGCGTGCCGCAGACGTCGAGCGCGTGCTGCTCGACCGCGGCCATCGCGGTCACCGTCCGCTCGGAGCCGACCGCCCGAGCGGCGGTCTCGATCTCGCTCCGGGCCTCGTCGTCGAGGCCGGCGGGCGGCTCGTCCGCGGAGTACGTCGTGGCGTCGACCTCGTGCTCGTCCAGCACGTCCTCGAGGGCGTGGAGCGGGTCGACCACGGCGTCCCAGTCGTCCGCGAGGTCGCGGGGCGCGTGCTCGGCCAGGTCGTCGTAGGCGTCGAGGGCGTCGAAGATCCCCGCCATGTCCTCCGAGGCGGCCACCTCGGTCAGCGCCGCCTGGTGTCCCTCGACCCGCTCGCAGTAGTCCTCCTGCGGGTCACCGGAGCATCCCGCGGCGAGCGGGAGCAGGAGGAGCACGGCGAGCAGTCTCACGCCCCCAACCCTTGCACGGCGTCGGTGCCGCGCAGGGCGGCCTCGCGCAGTGCGGCGACCTCGGGTCCGGCAGCCAGGACCTCACGCGACGAGCTGGGCAGCGCCCACCTCGCGGAGTCGCCGAAGATCCGGAGCAGGTCGGCGACCGTGCCGCCCTGGGCGCCGTAGCCGGGCACGAGGAACGGACCGTTGATGTCGAGGTCCTCATCGGTCGCACCGATGGTGGCGCCGACGACCGCGCCGAAGGAGCCCACCGGCTCGACCCCCGCGTTCAGCCCACGGAGGTGGTCCAGGACGGTCCCGGCCACCGTGCGCCCACCGGCGCCGGCGTGCTGGACCTCGGGACCCTCCTTGTTGGAGGTCAGGGCCAGGACGAACAGCCCGCCGCCGTGGCGGTGGCACGCCTCGACCATCGGGTCGAGCGACCCGAAACCGAGGTAGGGGCTGGCGGTGATCGCGTCGGAGCCGAGCGGCGAGGCCGGGTCGAGGTAGGCGTCGGCGTAGGCCTGGCTGGTCGAGCCGATGTCGCCGCGCTTGACGTCGAGCAGCACCAGCGCGCCGGCGTCGCGGGACTCGGCGATGACGCGCTCGAGCACCGCGATCCCCCGGCTGCCGAAGCGCTCGTAGAACGCGCTCTGCGGCTTCACCACGCTGACCACCGGTGCCACGGCCTCCACGACGGTCAGCGCGAAGCGCTCCAGGGAGGCGACGTCGTCGGTCAGGCCCCACTGCTCGAGCAGCGCCGCGTGCGGGTCGATGCCGACGCAGAAGCGGCCGCGCTCGTCGATCGCGCGGGCGAGGCGGGTGCCGAACGGGGTCATGCGTCCTCCTGGGGGTCGGCTGCGAGGTCGGCCCGCAGCCGGGCGACGGTGGTCGGGTCGTGGAGCAGGGCGGTGCCGACCTGCACGGCGGTGGCGCCGGCGGCGAGGTAGGTGCGGGCGGAGGCGAGGTCGCGTACGCCGCCGCAGGCGATGACGGGCACCGCGGGCAGCGACCGGTGCACCTCCGCGACGCAGCGCAGCGCGACGGGGCCGACAGCGGGGCCGCTGAGTCCGCCGGCCCGTCCGTCGGGGAACGCGGCCGGTACGGCGTTGCCGACCACGACGGCCGTGGCGCCCGCCTCGTGGCACGACCGCGCGCCCTCCACGATCCGCGAGACGTCAGGCCGCAGCTTGGCGAGCACCGGCCGGTCGGAGGGGAACTCGCGCCGCACCGCCGCGATGACGCTGGCCGCGTGGTAGGGCTCGCGCACCTCG
The DNA here is from genome assembly GCA_964021995.1 of Nocardioides furvisabuli. GTDB lineage: Bacteria > Actinomycetota > Actinomycetes > Propionibacteriales > Nocardioidaceae > Nocardioides > Nocardioides furvisabuli_A. The sequence goes on from CAXHZJ010000001.1 coordinate 133,098, forward strand.
AAGAGCCCGGCCCCGACCTCGTCGGGCGCGCCGACGTTGACCTCGAGGCCGGCCACGCCGGGGGCCCGGCTCAGGCGCCGCGCCAGGTCGGCGTACTCCCCCATCGTCGCGCCGGCGATGGACACCAGGACCCGCGCGCCGGCCCGCACGAGCCACGGCAGCTCGGTGGCCAGGAAGTGCTCGAGACCGGGATTGGGCAGGCCGACGGCGTTGACCAGCCCGCCCGGCACCTCGACGAGACGCGGGCCGGCGCCGCCCGCGCGCGGGTCGAGTGTCAGCGAGCGGGTGACGAAGTCGAGGCCGGCGAGGCCGTCGGGGCCGGAGAAGGGCTCGAGCTCACGACCCGTGCCACCGCAGCCGGCGGCGACCATGACCGGTCCCGGGACGTACGCACTCACAGCGCGTCCCACCGCACGCGGTCGCCCCTGATGACGGGACCCTCGGTGCAGGCGCGCACGACGCGGTCCACGCCGTCCTCGCCGACCACCGGGAGCGGGCAGCCGTGGCACAGCCCGGTGCCGCACGGCGTCGGGGACTCCAGGGCCACCTGGCTCCACGCACCTGCCCGCTCGGCGGCCGCGGCGCAGGCGCGCAGCACGTCGGTGGGGCCGGCGGCGTAGACGACGTCGGCGCCGGCGCGGCGCAGCAGGTCGTCGACGTGGTCGACGACCTGACCGCGCTGTCCGACCGATCCGTCCGCGGTGACGACCGTGACGGACCGCACCGCCCGGCGTGCCTCCAGGGCCGACAGCAGGTGGGACTCGTCCGGCGCCGAGACCACGAGGGACACCGCGCACCCCCGCTCGCGCAGGCGCTCGGCGAGGGGGAAGAGCGGCGCGGCGGCGTAGCCCTCTCCGACGAGGAGGCAGGAGACCGCGTCCTTCGGCAGCGCGAACGCGCGTCCCAGTGGACCGGTGATCGCCACCTTCGCCCCGACGGGCTGCGCCGCCAGCCAGGAGGTGCCCTCCCCGCGAGGCTCGAGCACCACGTCGAGGGTCGGGCCGAAGGCGCTCGAGGCGCGCACCCGGTGGATCCACAGCGCCCGGCGGGCGACGTGGCCCGGGACGCTGACCGCGACGAAGTTGCCCGCCCGGAACCGCTCGGGCACGCCCGGCGCCGTGAGGGTCAGGTGGCGGTGCGCGCCGACGCGCTTGGTCACCACCACCTCCCCCTCGACGTGGACGGGAGTCCTCACCTCAGCCACGGGCATCAGTCATCCGAGGCGAGTCCCCGCACGATCCGACGCGGCCACAGCGGGCCCTCGTAGACGAAGGCGGTGTACGCCTGCAGGAGGTCGGCGCCCGCGTCGAGGCGCCGCCGGGCGTCGTCGACGGTCGTGATGCCACCGACACCGATGAGGGTGAGGTCGCGACCCACGCGACTGCGCAGGAGACGCACGACGTCCTCGGAGCGCTGCGTCAGCGGCCGACCGCTCAGCCCGCCGGCACCCACCCGCTCCACGTCGGCCGCGCTGCTCGCGAGGCCGTCGCGGCTGATCGTGGTGTTGGTGGCGATGATGCCGTCGAGACCGCTCGCGAGCGCGAGGTCGGCGACGGCGAGGACGTCGTCGTCGCTGAGGTCCGGGGCGATCTTGACCAGCAGCGGCACCCGGCGCGCGGGGCTGACCTCGTCGGCGCGACGGCGTACGGCGGCGAGCAGGGGCTCGAGCTTCTCGACGGCCTGGAGGTCGCGCAGGCCCGGGGTGTTGGGCGAGGACACGTTGACCACGAGGTAGTCGGCGTGGGGCGCCAGCAGCCCGGCCGACTTCTCGTAGTCACCGACGGCCTCGTCCTCGGGGACGACCTTGGTCTTGCCGATGTTCACACCGAGGACCGTCGACCCGCCGGCTGCCCGCCACGCGGCGAGGCGCTTCGCGACGACCTCGGCCCCGTCGTTGTTGAAGCCCATCCGGTTGACGATCGCGCGGTCGGCGGTGAGCCGGAACAGGCGCGGCTGCGGGTTGCCCGGCTGCGCCTCCCCGGTGACCGTGCCCACCTCGACGTGGCCGAAGCCGAGCGCGGCCAGCCCGTCGATGCCCACCGCGTTCTTGTCGAAGCCGGCCGCCAGGCCGAGCGCGTGCGGGAAGGTGATCCCCATCGCCTGCACCTGTGCAGACGCGCCCGCTCGACCCTCCTGACGAGCACCGATGATCCTGCTCGTGACGGGTCGGGCCACCCGGATCGCCCGGAAGGCCGCGTGGTGGATGCGCTCGGCGTCGAAGCGGGTCAGGCCCCGCTCGAAGAGCACGTCGTAGGGACGCACCCTCACGCCTCCCCGGCCGGGGCCGACGGGCGCAGCTGCGCGGCCCAGTCCTGCAGGGAGCGCACGCCGATGTCGCCGCGCCGCATCGCCTCCAGGCCCTGCACGGCTGCCCCGAGGCCCTGGATCGTGGTGATGCAGGGGATGTCGGTCGACACCGCGGCGGTGCGGATGTCGTAGCCGTCCATGCGCGGGGAGCCACCGCTGGTCGCGCCGTGGGGCGTGTTGATGACCAGGTCGACCTCGCGGGCCCAGATGCGACCCACGATGGTCGGCTCGCCGTCGGGGCCCTCGCCCTCGGAGTGCTTGCGCACGACCGTGGCCGTGACGCCGTTGCGCCGCAGCACCTCGGCGGTGCCGGCCGTGGCGAGGATCTCGAAGCCCATGTCGGCGATCTGCTTGACCGGGAAGATCATGTGGCGCTTGTCGCGGTTGGCGACCGACACGAAGACCTTGCCCGACAGCGGGAGCGAGCCGTAGGCCGCGGCCTGGGCCTTGGCGAAGGCGGTGCCGAAGAACGCGTCGAAGCCCATCACCTCACCGGTCGAGCGCATCTCGGGACCGAGCAGCGCGTCGACGGTGCGGCCGTCGGCGGTCTTGAAGCGGTCGAAGGGCATGACCGCCTCCTTGACCGCGATGGGCGAGCCGTCGGGCAGGTGCCCGCCGTCACCGGTGGCCGGGAGGACGCCGATCGCGCGCAGGTCGGCGATCGACTCCCCCAGCATCACCCGGGCCGCGGCCTTGGCGAGCGGGGTGGCGGTCGCCTTCGACACGAACGGCACCGTCCTCGACGCACGCGGGTTGGCCTCGAGGACGTAGAGCACGTCGGAGGCCAGGGCGAACTGGATGTTGAGCAGGCCGCGGACGTCGAGCCCGCGGGCGATCGCCTCGGTCGAGCGGCGGATCCGGTCGATCTCCTCGCGCCCCAGCGTGATCGGCGGCAGCGCGCAGGACGAGTCGCCGGAGTGGATGCCGGCCTCCTCGATGTGCTCCATCACGCCGCCGAGGAAGAGCTCCTCGCCGTCGAAGAGCGCGTCGACGTCGATCTCCACCGCGTCGTCGAGGAAGCGGTCGACCAGCACCGGCTGGCGCTCGTTGATGAGCCCGTTGGCGACGTACTTCTCCAGGTAGGCCTCCAGGGCGGCGTCGTCGTAGACGATCTCCATGCCGCGCCCGCCCAGGACGTATGAGGGGCGCACCAGGACCGGGTAGCCGATCTCGTGGGCGATGCGCTGCGCCTGGGGGTACGACGTCGCGGTGCCGTGCTTGGGCGCCGGCAGGTTGGCGTCGGCCAGGACGCGGCCGAAGGCGCCGCGCTCCTCGGCGAGGTGGATCGACTCCGGCGAGGTGCCGACGATCTTCACGCCTGCGTCGGCGAGGCCCTGCGCGAGGCCGAGCGGCGTCTGGCCGCCGAGCTGGCAGATCACGCCCGCCACCGGTCCGGCCTGCTGCTCGGCGTGGACGATCTCCAGCACGTCCTCGAGCGTGAGCGGCTCGAAGTAGAGCCGGTCGGAGGTGTCGTAGTCGGTGCTGACGGTCTCCGGGTTGCAGTTGACCATGATCGTCTCGTAGCCCGCGCCTCCCTCCTCGCTGCCGAGGGCCAGCGAGGCGTGCACGCAGCTGTAGTCGAACTCGATGCCCTGGCCGATGCGGTTGGGCCCCGACCCCAGGATGATCACGGCCTCCTTGCCCTCCGCACGCGGCTGAACCTCGCTCTCCTCGTCGTAGGACGAGTAGTGGTAGGGCGTGCGGGCGGCGAACTCGGCGGCGCAGGTGTCGACGGTCTTGAAGACCGGCCGGATGCCGAGCGCGTGGCGCACACCGCGCACGACGTCGGCGCTCAGGCCGCGGATGCGACCGATCTGCTCGTCGGAGAAGCCGTGGCGCTTGGCCAGGCGCAGCAGGTCCGGCGTGAGCTCGAGGGCGTCGATGAGCTGCACCGCGACCTCGTTGATGAGCGCGAGCTGGTCGACGAACCACGGGTCGATCGCGGTCGCGTCGAAGATCTCCTCCGGCGTCGCGCCGGCCCGGATCGCGTCCATGACCTTCTTGAGCCGGCCGTCGTGCGGGACGCTGATCTCCTCGAGCAGGGCCGCCTTGGTCGTCTCCGAGGCGAGGTCGTCGTCGAAGTGCTTGTGCCAGTCGAAGGGCGCGTGCTTGCTCTCCAGCGAGCGCAGGGCCTTCTGGAGCGCCTCGGTGAAGTTGCGACCGATCGCCATCGCCTCGCCGACCGACTTCATGTGCGTGGTCAGCGTCGGGTCGGCCTCGGGGAACTTCTCAAAGGCGAAGCGCGGGACCTTCACCACGACGTAGTCGAGCGCGGGCTCGAAGGAGGCAGGCGTGCTCTGCCCGTCCTCGCGCGCGGTGATGTCGTTGCGGATCTCGTCGAGGGTGTAGCCGATGGCCACCTTGGCCGCGATCTTGGCGATCGGGAAGCCGGTGGCCTTGGAGGCCAGCGCCGACGAGCGCGAGACGCGGGGATTCATCTCGATGACGATCAGACGGCCGTCGGCGGGGTTCACGGCGTACTGGATGTTGCAGCCCCCCGTGTCCACGCCCACCGCGCGGATGATGCCGATCGCGAGGTCCCGCATCTTCTGGTACTCGCGGTCGGTGAGCGTCATGGCCGGCGCGACCGTGATCGAGTCGCCGGTGTGCACGCCCATCGGGTCGAGGTTCTCGATCGAGCAGACGATGACCGTGTTGTCCGCGCTGTCGCGCATGACCTCGAGCTCGTACTCCTTCCACCCGATGATGGACTCCTCGAGGAGCACCTCGGTGGTCGGGCTGGCCGCCAGGCCGGAGCCGCCGATGCGGCGCAGGTCGGCCTCGTCGTAGGCCATGCCCGAGCCGGTGCCGCCCATCGTGAAGGAGGGGCGTACGACCATGGGGTAGCCGAGGTCGTCGGCGGCGGCCAGCAGGTCGTCCATCGAGTGGCAGATCATGCTGCGGGCGGACTCGCCGCCGAGCTGCTCGACGATCTTCTTGAACTGCTGCCGGTTCTCGCCGCGCTCGATCGCCTCGATCGAGGCGCCGATCAGCTCGACGCCGTACTTCTCGAGGATGCCGGCCTTGTCGAGGGCCATCGCACAGTTGAGCGCGGTCTGGCCGCCGAGGGTCGCCAACAGCGCGTCGGGGCGCTCCTTGGCGATGACCTTCTCGACGTACTCCGGGGTGATCGGCTCGACGTAGGTCGCGTCGGCGAACTCGGGGTCGGTCATGATCGTGGCCGGGTTGGAGTTGACCAGGACGACCCGCAGGCCCTCCTGGCGCAGCACCCGGCACGCCTGGGTGCCGGAGTAGTCGAACTCGCAGGCCTGGCCGATGATGATCGGCCCGGAGCCGATGACGAGCACGCTCTTGATGTCGGTGCGCTTGGGCATGTCAGGCCCCCTTCCGCTCGGTCATGAGCTCGCTGAACCTGTCGAAGAGGTACGCCGCGTCGTGCGGGCCGGCGGCGGCCTCCGGGTGGTACTGGACGGAGAAGGACGTCAGCGCGCCGGAGGCGTCACGGAGCTCGAGGCCCTCGACGACGTCGTCGTTGAGGCACACGTGGCTCACCGTGGCCTCGCCGAACTCGGTGGTGGTCGAGCCCTCCAGCGGCGCGTCGACCGCGAAGCCGTGGTTGTGCGCGGTGACCTCGACCTTGCCGGTGGTGCGGTCCATCACCGGCTGGTTGATGCCGCGGTGGCCGTACTTGAGCTTGTAGGTGCCGAAGCCGAGCGCGCGGCCGAAGAGCTGGTTGCCGAAGCAGATCCCGAAGTAGGGGATGCCGGCGCGCAGCGCGCCCCGGAGGAGCTCGACCTGCGCGGTCGTGGCCGCCGGGTCACCGGGGCCGTTGGAGAAGAACAACCCGTCGGGGGCGACCGCCTGCACGTCGGCGAGGCTCGCGGCCGCGGGCAGCACGTGCACCTCGATGCCGCGCTCGCTCATCATCCGCGGGGTGTTGGCCTTGATGCCGAGGTCGACCGCGGCGACCGTGAAGCGCTTGGTGCCCTGTGCCGGGACGACGTACGCCTCGGCGGTGGAGACCGACTCGCTCAGGTTCAGGCCCGTCATCTCCCCCGACTCCCGCACCCGCTCGAGCAGGCGCTCGGGATCGGTCTCGAGCGTGGAGATGCCGACCCGCATCGCACCGCGCTCGCGCAGGTGGCGGGTCAGCGCGCGGGTGTCGACACCGCTGATGCCGACCACGCCCTGGGCGCGCAGGTCGTCGTCGAGGGTGCGCTGGCTGCGCCAGTTCGACGGCACCCGGGCGGGGTCGCGGACGACGTAGCCGGCGACCCAGATGCGCGAGGACTCGCGGTCCTCGTCGTTCATCCCGGTGTTGCCGACGTGCGGAGCCGTCATGACGACGACCTGGCGGTGGTAGCTGGGGTCGGTGAGCGTCTCCTGGTAGCCGGTCATGCCGGTCGAGAAGACCGCCTCGCCGAAGGTTTCACCCTCGGCACCGAAGGACTCACCGCGGAAGGTGCGCCCGTCCTCGAGGACCAGGAGCGCTGCGGTCAGATTCTTGGCAGGCAGAGCCATGCCGTACCTCCTTCTCCGCCTCACGGGACGGATCGTTAAAGGATGTTCGAGCCGCCGCCGACCCTACCAGCGAGGCGACGTCACGACGGCATCGTGTCCACGCCCGCGAGGCGTCGGCCGAGCGTGCCCGGCCACGCCGTCAACGCCAGCTCCGGTCCCTCCCACCGTCGCCGCAGCCAGCGGTCGTGCGAGGCGACCACAATCCCTCCCGGAGACCTCGCCAGCGCCTGCTCCAGCTCGCCGGCCAGGGCCAGCGACACGTGGTTGGTCGGCTCGTCGAGGAGCAGCAGGTCCGGCGACGCGGCGATCGCGACGGCCAGCGCGAGCCGGCGCCGCTGGCCCACGGACAGGTGGCCGACGGCGGTCCGGTGGTCGCGCGGGTGGAGCAGCCCGAGCTCGCGCAGAGGAGGTGGGTCGACGAGTGCGCGCACCGCGTCGTCGTACGCCGCCCGCGCGGAGCGCGCCGGGTCGGCGACCTGCGGGTCCTGGGTCAGCTCGCGCACCGTGCGGGCGGCCACGTCGACCGACCCTGCCGTCGGCGGGAGCCGACCGGACAGGACCCCGAGCAGGGTGGACTTGCCCGACCCGTTGGCGCCGGTGACGAGCAGGTGCTCCCCCGCTGCGAGGTCGAGGCGCTCGAGCCGGAGCCGTCCGGCGACCTCGACGTCGCGCGCGTGGACGAGCCGTCCGGTGGCGCCCGTGGCCAGGTCGCCGCGGAAGACCAGCGGAGCCGGAGGCTTGCGCACCTGGTCGCGCTCGGCCTCCTCGAGGCGGCGGTGCGCGTCCCTCCTGCGCCGTGCCAGCGTCCGGTCGACCCGGCCGCCCTTGAAGGAGTAGATGAACTTGTCGCCGTCGCTGGGACCACGGTCGTGGGCGATCGCGTCGGAGCCGATCCGGGTGCCGGCGCGCAGCCGGTGCAGCTCCTCCTGCTGGGCGGCGTACGTCTCCTCCCAGCAGCGGCGGGCCTCGGCGCGAGCGGCTTCGTAGGCGCTCCACCCGCCTCCGAAGCGTCGACCGCCCGCGCCGTCGGTGCCCAGCGCGCCGGCATCGAGGTCCACGAGGTCGGTGCACACGTCGTCGAGCAGGACCCGGTCGTGGCTGGCCAGCAGGACCACGCCGGGCAGCTCGCGGAGGAAGGCGGTGAGCACCTCGATCGCGTCGTCGTCGAGGTGGTTCGTCGGCTCGTCGAGCAGCAGGCAGCCCGGGCGGGTCGTCATGATCGTGGCGAGGGCGAGGCGGGTGCGCTGGCCGCCGGACAGGGTGCGCACCGGCCGTGCGGGGTCGAGCCCGTCGAACCCGAGGCGGGCTGCTGCCTGCGCCGCCCGTCGGTCGGCGTCCCACGCGTCGTGGGCCAGGGCGAGCTCGAGCGCCTGCTCGTAGGCCCGGGCACCCTCGACCGTCGTGACGTGAGCGGCAAGGCGCTCGACGTCGGCCACGGCCGTGCGGAGCGGGGCGAGCGTCATCGCGAGGACCCCGGCCACCGTCGCAGAGCCACGGAACGGCGCCTCCTGGCCGAGCAGCACCAGGTCGTCGGGCGCGGCGATGCTGCCGGACACCCGCGCTCGGGCGGGCAGCCGTCCCGCGACGGCGCGCAGCAGGGTCGACTTCCCGACGCCGTTCTCGCCGACGAGGCCGATGCGCCGACCGGGCTGGGCGACGAGGTCGATCCCCGACAGCACCGCGCGGTCGGGGTAGGTCACCGACAGTCCGGTGACGACGAGGGGGGCGAGCAGGGTGCGGGCAGGCATGCGGGACGACCTTCGGGCAGGAGGGTGACTCGCCGGGCCTCTGGCGCTGGTGCGCCGCCGCGGACGCGAGTCGGGTCAGTCCTGGGTCCACATGATGACCAACAGCCTACGGCGGAAGGGCCGGAGGTCCCACTGGTTTTGCGCTCCGGGCTGGCACGCTGGGCCCATGCGTGTCGTCGAGATCGACCAGGCCGTCCGTGAGGTGCGTGAGCACTGCGCCGCCCTCTCCCACTCCCCGCGGGTGGTCACCAGCGGCAACTTCGCGACGCCGGTGACCGTGCTCGGCCCGGTGCTGGCCGAGCTGCCCGAGGCACGCCTGCACGCCCTCAACGCCCAACGCGACCTGCCCGTGCACGACGGCATCGTCCCGGAGACGACCTTCGTCGGCCCGGGCTTCCGCCGTCATCCGCGCCTGTCCTACGTGCCGTGCCGGCTCTCCATGGTCCCGCGCCTCTTCCACGGCCCCCTCGCGCCCGATGTCGTGGTCGTGCACACGACGCTGCCGCACAACGGGCGGGTCTCCCTGGGCCTGGAGGTCAACGTGCTGCCCGCAGCGATCGAGGCCGCCCGCGAGCGCGGCGCCCTGGTCGTCGCCCAGCTCAACCCGCGGATGCCGTGGACCTTCGGCGACGCCGAGATCTCGATCGAGGACGTGGACCTCGGCGTCGAGGTCGACGCGGCCCTCACCACCCACGTCGCCCGCGCCCCCAGCGACGACGCCCGCCTCATCGGCTCGCGCGTCGCCGCGGAGATCGGTGACGGCGCGACGCTCCAGGCAGGCATCGGGGAGGTCCCGGACGCCACCATCGCCGGCGTCCTCGACCGACGCGACCTGCGGATCTGGACCGAGATGTTCAGCGACGGGGTCCTCACCCTCGAGAAGGCAGGCGCGCTCGACCGCGGCACCCCGGTGCGTACGTCGTTCGTCTTCGGCAGCCAGGAGCTCTACGACTGGGTCGACGACAACCCGCGGGTGCGGATGCTGCGCACGGAGACCACCAACTCCCCTGCCGCCATCGCCCAGCAGCCGGCGATGACGTCGATCAACACCGCGCTCCAGGTCGACCTCTTCGACCAGGCCAACGCCTCGCGGATCGGGGCCCGGATCTACAGCGGCTTCGGCGGCCAGACCGACTTCACGGTCGGCGCCAGCCACTCCCCCGGCGGCCGGGCCTTCATGGCGCTGCGCAGCTGGCACCCGCGTGCCGACGTCTCGACGATCGTGCCCCTGGTGGACGAGCCGGTGACGTCGTTCCAGCACGGAGCCGTCGTCACCGAGCAGGGCGTGGCGTGGATGTGGGGCCGGAGCGAGCGCGAGCAGGCACACAACCTCATCGAGCACGCCGCACACCCGAGCGTGCGCGACGACCTCTGGGAGGAGGCGCGGGAGCTGGGCCTGGCGTGAGGCTCAGGTCCAGCGGGCGCGCATCACGTCGTACGCACCTGCGGGCTCGTCCTGGTCCTCGGGGACGACGTTGCGCATGACCATCCCGACGCCCGGCGGCGCGTCGAGCACCACGTCGACCTCCCAGCGCCAGCCGGGCGCGTAGTCGTAGCCGACGGTGGTCGCCGGGCCGCGCGTCACGCCGGTGAGCAGGGTCAGGTCGCGCTGGTGCCAGGTGTCGGTCCACGCGGCAGTGACGGCGCCGTCCGGCGCGGCGGCGCCGAGCAGCAGGCTGCCGGCCTGCTCGCCGTCCTCGGGGTGCAGCCAGGTGTAGGTCAGCAGCTGCGCGCCCCCGGCCGCGGCGTCGAGGGCGAGCGTGGACGGCGCGGCGACGAGGTCGTCGGTCGGCATCATCCGGAAGGCGCAGGTCCCGGTGAACCTGCCGCGCGGCGCGTCCGCCGACGGCGCCACGAAGACGCAGAAGACGTGACCGGCGGGGCTGGCGTAGGCCCGCAACGGCTCGTCGGGGTCGTCGGTGCGGTCGAGGCGGAGCTCGCCGCCCAGCGAGAGGACCCGCTCGTGGGCCTCGTCGAGCTCCTCGCGCGTCGCCACGATCGTGTCGAGGTGGCTCACCGACGGGTGTCCGGGCTCCGGCCAGCGGGTGGGCGTCATCGCGTCGACCTCCTGGATCGCCAGACCGCGGCCGCCGTCGGCGTCGAGGAGCACCAGCCAGTCGGCGTCGTCGCCCCCGTCGTCGGGCACCTCGTCGCCGGCGCGGTAGGCGAGCCCGAGCAGCCGGCGCCAGAACTCCGCCTCCGCACGCACGTCGACCGCGTCGAGGACGGTGTGGAGCAGGTTCGGGACGTCACTCATCTCGTGACTGTACGACGTGTGAGGATCGGCCCATGGTCCCGTGGATCCAGCTCTTCCTCGACACCCCGGCTGCCTCCTTCGACGAGGCCGTGGACTTCTGGGCCGCGGTCACCGGCTGGCAGTCCTCCGAGCGGCGTGGCGAGGACGGGCAGTTCCTCACGCTCCTCCCGCCGACCGGAGCGGCGTACGTCAAGCTGCAGGCCGTGGACGAACCGGCCGGGATCCACTTCGACCTGGACACCCACGACCGCCCGGCGAGCGTCGCGCTGGCCCGCGACCTCGGCGCGACCACCGCCTGGACCTACCACGACGTCGAGGTGATGCGCTCGCCCGGCGGCTTCGTCTTCTGCCAGACGCTGGTGGAGGGCGACCCGGTGCTCGCGCGCGACGGCGCCACGATCCTCGACCAGGTCTGCCTCGACATCCCTGGCGAGCACTGGGACACCGAGACGGCCTTCTGGAGCGAGCTGACCGGTCGTGAGCTGCAGGAGGCGTCGTCGTCGGGCTTCGCACGGCTCGTCGCCCCCGAGCAGCCGCGGATCCTGCTCCAGCGCCTCGACGAGCCCGAGGGCCCGGTGCGCGCGCATCCCGACCTCGCCACCGCCGACCGGTCCGGCGACACCGACCAGCACGTGGCGCTGGGGGCCGCCGTCGTCGCGGTGCACGACTTCTGGACGGTGCTCCGCGCGCCCGCCGGCCAGGTCTACTGCCTCACCGACCGCGATCCCACGACCGGGACCGTGCTGCCGCGCGTGTGACCCGACCCACGTCGCGGGGTGTCGTCGTGCGTACCCTCGGTATGTAACTCTCAGTTGCACCAGCCCCCACCCGGACGAGGACACCGTGACCCGAACCAGCGCCCTGCGGGCCCTGCTCATCGCCCCGCTCCTGCTCGCGACGCCGGTCCTCGCCGCCGCACCCGCGCAGGCCGGCGGGCTGGCGTTCCCGGTGCAGTGCGAGCTCGGCGAGGAGACGGTGCTCGCCTGGGACGACATCACCTACGACCTGCGCGGCACCTGCGGTGTCGTACGCGTCACCGCCGACGGCGCCACGGTCACCATGCCGTCGGCCACCCGGCTGGTCGTCGAGGGCGCCGCGAACACCGTCACTGCCAAGCCGCTGGCCGACCTCGAGGTCCTGGGCGCCGGCACCACGGTCACCACCCCGAGCGTGCAGCACCTGACGGTGTCGGGGTCCGGCTCGAGCGTCGAGGTGGCCGGCCTGGTCGAGCACGCCGAGCTGACGGGCACCTCGTCGGTCCTCGCGGCCGACACCGTCAACGTCCTTCGGCTGCGGGGGTCCGACACGGTCAGCGCGCGCAAGGCGTTCCGCACGCGCATCACCGGCTCGGACAACGTGCTGCGCCTGACCCGGTCCGACCGGCTCGTGCTCACCGGGGACCGCAACGCCGTGACCGTCGCGCGAGGGCGTACGACGCTCCGCGACCGTGGTGCGGACAACGTCCTGGACCTGCGCCCGCGACGCCGTCGCTGACGTCAGGCCAGGGCGCCGTCGCGGACGGTGACCCGACCGCCGTAGACGGTGTGCACCACGCGTGAGGTCAGGCTGCGCCCGTGCCACGGGTTGTTGCGCGACAGCGAGGCCGAGGCGTCACGGTCGACGGTGACCTCGGCGTCGGGCTCGACGAGCACGACGTGGGCAGGTGCCCCCGGCGCCAGCGACCGGCCCTGGTCGGCGAGGCCCGCGATCCGCGCCGGCGTGGTCGACATGACGCGTGCGACATCGGACCAGGAGAGGTCCGGCACCGCCGTGCGCACGACCGCCAGTGCGGTCTCGAGGCCGACCATGCCGAAGGCGGCATCGACGAACGCGTGCTCCTTGTCGTGGCGGGCGTGCGGCGCGTGGTCGGTGGCGACGGCGTCGATGGTGCCGTCGACCAACGCCGCGCGCAGCGCCTCGACGTCCTCCTGCGGGCGCAGCGGCGGGTTGACCTTGAAGGTCGGGTCGTAGCCGGCGAGCAGGTCGGTGGTCAGCAGCAGGTGGTGGGGCGTGACCTCTGCGGTCACATCGATTCCCTGCGCCTTCGCCCAGCGCAGCACCTCGACCGAGCCGGCCGTCGAGACGTGGGCCACGTGGACGCGCGAGCCGGTGTGCCGCGCGAGCATCACGTCGCGCGCCACGATCACCTCCTCGGCGATGCCGGGCCAGCCGGGCAGCCCGAGGCGGCCGGACAGCTCGCCCTCGTGGCAGCACGCGGCCGGTCCGGCGAGGGCCGGGTCCTGCGAGTGCTGCGACACGACACCGCCGAACGCCTTGACGTACTCCAGCGCCCGCCGCATCACGCGGGCGTCGTGGACGCACCTCCCGTCGTCGGAGAACACCGTGACGCCCGCGCGCGAGCGGTGCATCAGGCCCAGCTCGGCGAGCTCCTCGCCAGCGAGGCCGCGCGTGACCGCGCCCACGGGCTGCACGTGGACGAGACCGGCCTCGCGGCCGAGCTCCCAGACCCTCATGGCAGCCTCGGCGGTGTCGGTCACCGGGGAGGTGTTGGCCATCGCCAGGACGGCGGTGTAGCCGCCCAGCGCTGCGGCCTGCGAGCCGGTGAGGATCGTCTCGGCGTCCTCGCGGCCGGGCTCGCGCAGGTGGGTGTGCAGGTCGACGAGCCCGGGCAGCGCGACGAGGCCGTCGGCGTCGATCACCTCGGCACCGTCCGGTGCGGAGTCGACGAGGACGCCCGCGTCGTCGACGTAGAGGTCCGTGGTCTGCTCGCCGAGCAGCGAGGCTCCCTTGATCACCAGCGACATCAGGCAATGCCTCCTTCGGACTCTCCAGCGAGCAGGTGGTAGAGCACGGCCATCCGGATCGCCAGGCCGCTGGAGACCTGCTCCAGCACGGCCGACTGGGCCGCGTCGGCGGCGTCGGCGGCGATCTCGAGGCCGCGGTTCATCGGACCGGGGTGGCAGATCGGGACGTCCGGCCCGAGAAGGGCGAGCCGGTTGCGGGTCAGGCCGTATCCGACGGTGTACTCCCGCGCGCTGGGGAAGAACGCACCCGACATCCGCTCGCGCTGGACCCGCAGCATCATGACCGCGTCCGCCTGCGGCAGCACGGCGTCGACGTCGTACGACGTCTCGAAGCCCGCCGCGGCCGACCACGCCCCGATGCCGCTGGGCATCAGCGTCGGCGGGGCCACGACCGTGACGCGCGCACCGAGCTTGGTCAGGCACTGGACGTTGGACCGGAAGACCCGGCTGTGGGTGAGGTCGCCGATGATCGCCACGTGGCGTCCCTCGAGCGACCCGAGCCGGCGCTGGAGCGTGTAGGCGTCGAGCAGGGCCTGGGTCGGGTGCTCGTGCATGCCGTCGCCGGCGTTGACCACCGACGCGTCGACCCACTCGCTCACCTGGAGCGCGGCGCCGCTGGCGGGGTGGCGGATGACGAGACCGTCGACGCCCATGGCGCAGACCGTGAGCACGGTGTCGCGCAGGCTCTCGCCCTTGGACGCGCTCGACCCCTTGGCGCTGACGTTGATGACGTCCGCGGACAGCCACTTGCCGGCGATCTCGAACGACGACCGCGTGCGGGTGGAGTCCTCGAAGAACATGTTGACGACCGTGCGCCCGCGCAGCGCGGGCAGCTTCTTGACCTCGCGGTTCTGCACGTCGTGCATGTCGGCCGCGGTGGCGAAGAGCATCTCGATGTCGTCGCGCGAGAGGTCGTCGACGGAGAGCAGGTGCTTCACGAGATCGTCACCTCGTCGGTGCCGTCGACCTCGCTGAGCCTGACGCTCACCCGCTCGGCAAGCGCGCTGGGCAGGTTCTTGCCGACGTGGTCGGCGCGGATCGGCAGTTCGCGGTGGCCGCGGTCGACGAGCACCGCGAGACGTACGGCGGAAGGGCGGCCGAGGTCGGCCAGGGCGTCGAGCGCGGCGCGGATCGTGCGCCCGGAGAACAGCACGTCGTCGACGAGGACGACCACCTTGCGGTCGATGCCGCCGGCCGGCAGCGCGGTCTTGTGGGCGCGACGGGTGGGCTGCGAGCGCAGGTCGTCGCGGTACATCGTCACGTCGAGCTCTCCGACGGCCACGGGGGTGCCCTCGACCGCGGCGATCTTCTCCGCGATGCGGCGAGCCAGCGGCACGCCACGGGTGTGGAGCCCGAGCAGGACCAGGTCGGTGGCGCCCTTGTTGCGCTCGAGCAGCTCGTGGGAGATGCGGGTCAGCGCCCGGGAGATGTCACGGGCGTCGAGGACGGTGCGATCCGCCCTCTCGGGACTGGTGTCGCGGGCCGGGTGGTCGGCCTTGTCGGGGGCAGGCATCTGCGCGCCGGACCTCCTTCTCCGCCTCACGGGACGGCTCGTTAAAGGATGTCGATCGGCTCAGACCCTAGCAGCCGGAAGCAGTGCATCGGCTGCGGCAGGAGTACCGTCGGGAGGGAGCGGTACTTTCCGTCTCACGCAGGTCAGGAACTGAACATGGGCATCGGCTACGCCACCGCATACCGCACGGGGATCATCCCCTGGGAGAAGGCAGGCCGCGCCGGCCGACCGACCCTCGAACGACTCCTCGACCGTGAGGAGGCCGACCGCCCCGACGGCATCCGCCGGGCCATCGACCTCGGCTGCGGCCGCGGCGCGCACACCAAGCTGCTGCTCGACCGCGGCTGGGACGCGATCGGCGTCGACGACGTACGCCAGGCAGTGGACGTCGCGGTCCACCGCAACGGCCTCGACGACGCCCGCTTCGTGATCGGCGACGTACGACACCTGGTCCACTCCGGTGTCGGCTCCGGCTTCGACCTCTTCCTCGACGTGGGCTGCTTCCAGGGCCTCGACGACCCGGGCCGCACGCTCATGGCCGGTGGTGTCACGGCGCTCGCGCTGCCCGGCTCCACCGTGCTGGTGCACGCCGCCCCTCCGCGGTCGTGGCCGCTGAGGACGCGGGGCGCCACCCAGCACGACCTCGAGCGTGCCTTCCGCGGCTGGACGGTCGCCGCGGTGCCGGACGACCCGGCCGTCCCGGACGGATCGAACAGGCACGGCCGCACGAGCACCTGGTTCCGCCTCACCCGCTGATCGGGTTCAGCGCTCGAGGATCGCGACGACGCCCTGCCCACCCGCGGCGCAGATCGAGATCAGTGCACGGCCCTTGCCCTTCTGGGCGAGCAGCTTCGCAGCGACCGGCAGGATCCGGCCGCCGGTGGCGGCGAACGGGTGTGCGGCGGCCAGCGACGAACCGGTGACGTTGAGCTTCTCGCGGTCGATGGATCCCAGCGGCGCGTCGAGGCCGAGGCGCTCCTTGCAGAACACCGGGTCCTCCCACGCCGCCAGCGTGGAGAGCACCTGCGAGGCGAAGGCCTCGTGGATCTCGTAGTAGTCGAAGTCCTGGAGCGTCAGCCCGTTGCGTTCCAGCATCCGCGGGACGGCGTACGCCGGTGCCATCAGCAGGCCCTCGTGTCCGTTGACGTAGTCGACAGCCGCCGTCTCGGCGTCCACGAGGTGTGCCAGCACCGGCAGGCCGCGCTGCTCGGCCCACTCGTCGCTCGCCAGCAGCACCGCCGAGGCACCGTCGGAGAGCGGCGTGCTGTTGCCTGCGGTCATTGTCGCTGCCGCTCCGCGGCCGAAGACCGGCTTGAGGGTCGCGAGCTTCTCGACCGAGGAGTCGGGGCGCAGGTTGTTGTCGCGCTCGACGCCGCGGAAGGCGGTGATGAGGTCGTCCTGGAAGCTCTCGTCGTAGGACCGGGCGAGGTTGTGGTGCGAGCGCGCGGCGAGCTCGTCCTGCGCCTCACGGGTGATGCGCCACTCGAGGGCCGTCAGGGCGGCGTGCTCGCCCATCGAGAGGCGGGTGCGGGGCTCGCCGTTCTGCGGGATGTCGAGCCCGATGTCACCGGGCCGGATGGCGCCGAGGGCCTTGAGCCGGCTGGCGGTGTCCTTGGCGGAGTTGACCCGCATCAGCTTCTTGCGCAGCTTGTCGCTGATCGCGACCGGCGCGTCGGAGGTGGTGTCGGTGCCCCCCGCGATGCCGGCGTCGATGACGCCGAGGGCGATCTTGTTGGCGACCTGGATGGCGGCCTGCAGGCCGGTGCCGCACGCCTGCTGGATGTCCGTGGCGGGGGTCTCCGGCGCGAGCGCGGAGCCCAGCACCGACTCGCGGGCCAGGTTGAAGTCGCGCGAGTGCTTCAGCACGGCGCCGGCGACGACCTCGCCCAGGCGCTCGCCGCGCAGGTCGAAGCGGTCCACGAGTCCGTCGAGGGCGGCGGTGAGCATCTCCTGGTTGCTGACGCCGGCGTAGACGGTGTTGGAGCGGGCGAAGGGGATGCGGTTGCCGCCGACGACGGCGACGGGGCGCGTGGTGGTCTGCATGTCCATATCCTTGCCGGTACGGCCCTCCGCGCCAACCGCGTGAGGGCCACGTCACGAAAAGTGGACGACGAGTTGCACAACCAGTTACATGTCGTCTGCCCACCCGAGCACCCGCACCCAGCGAAGAGGGATCCCCGCCACCATGAGCGACCGCTACCAAGGCTTCGTGTCCACCTCGATCGGCCAGCTGTTCGTCAAGAACCTCGGCCTCCCCAACCCGACCGCGCTCGAGCGATGGAGCGACGGCGCCGCGCTCGTCGACGGGCTCGTCGTGCTCGGTGGCGACGGACGCCTGGCCGAGGTGCTCCCCACCACCCTCGACGGGCTCGGCATCGCCTCCGCGACCGATCTCGCCGACGGCGCGCGGGCGAAGGCGCTCGTCTTCGACGCCACCGGCATCACCGACACCACCGGGCTGCTCGCGCTCCAGGAGTTCTTCACCCCGCTGATGCGCCGGCTCGAGTCGTGCCCCCGCGTGGTCGTGATCGGTACGCCGCCGGAGCTGGCGTCGGGCTCCGAGCGGGTCGCGCAGCGAGCGCTCGAGGGCTTCACCCGCTCGCTCGGCAAGGAGATCGGCCGCGGCGGCACCGTCCAGCTCGTCTACGTCGCGCCGGCCGCCGACGGGGCGATCAGCTCGACCCTCGCCTTCCTGCTGTCGCCCAAGTCGGCGTACGTCTCCGGGCAGGTCGTGCGCATCGGCGCCCACGGCGTCACCGCCACCGACCACGTCGCCGAATGGACCCGGCCGCTGTCCGGCAAGGTCGCGCTCGTCACGGGCGCGAGCCGCGGCATCGGCGAGGAGATCGCCCGGGTGCTCCACCGCGACGGCGCGACCGTCGTCGGTGTCGACGTGCCGCAGGCCGCCAGCGAGCTCCAGACCCTGATGGCCGAGCTCGACGGCGACCACCTCGTCCTCGACATCACCGCCAAGGACGCGCCGCAGCGCATCGCCCACCACCTGCGCGAGCACCACGGCGGCGTCGACGTCGTCGTGCACAACGCCGGCATCACCCGCGACAAGAAGCTCGCCAACATGGCCGAGGACCGCTGGAGCAGCGTGGTCGCGGTGAACCTCACGGCTCCCGAGCTGATCACCCGCGAGCTCCTCGACACCGGCGTGCTCAACGACGGCGGCCGCATCATCGGCGTCGCCTCGATCGCCGGCATCGCCGGCAACGTCGGCCAGACCAACTACGCCACCTCCAAGGCGGGCGTGATCGGCCTCGTGGAGAGCCTGCGCGACGAGCTCGACCGCGGCATCACCGTCAACGCGGTCGCGCCCGGCTTCATCATCACGCAGATGACCGCGGCCGTGCCGTTCGCGACCCGCGAGGTCGGCCAGCGCCTCAACGCGATGTCACAGGGCGGACTGCCGGTGGACGTCGCCGAGACGATCGCGTGGTTCGCCAGCACCGGCTCGGGCGCGGTCAACGGCAACGTGGTCCGCGTCTGCGGCCAGATGATGCTGGGCGCCTGATGGTCGCCGCCAAGGAGCTCACCGGCGAGCCCGGTCGCCTCGGCACGCTGCTGCGCGCCGCGCTGCCCGTCGTTCCAGGCGCCAACCTGCTGCCCGGCGTGCGCAAGGCGCCCGCCGCCGACTTCACGGGGCTGGCCTACCGGCACGAGGGCGTCGTGTCCGAGCGCGCCCGCGTCGAGGCGTACGCCGCTGTCTGCGGTTTCCCGCGCAAGGACGTCGTGCCGCTGACGTTCCCGCACATGCTCGCCTTCCCGTTGCACGTGGCGATCATGAGCGACGCGGCCTTCCCCTACCCCGCCGTCGGCATGGTGCACGTCGAGAACGCGATCACCGCCCACCGCGCCATCGGCGTCGGGGAGACGCTCGACGTCACCACCGAGGTGGGTCCCCCACGGCCGCACGCCAAGGGCGTGCTGCTCGACTTCGTCACCAGTGCCTCGATTGCTGGCGACGCGGTGTGGGAGTCGACGTCGACCTACCTGCGCCGCGGACGCTCCGTCGACGGCGACGCGGCCCCCGGCCTCGTCGTCACCGACCCGCCGACCGGTGGCATCGAGTGGCGCCTGCCGGGCGACCTGGGCCGCACCTACGCAGCCGTCTCGGGCGACGCGAACCCCATCCACCTCTACCCACTGACCGCGAAGGCGCTCGGCTTCCCGCGACAGATCGCCCACGGCATGTGGACCCTGGCGCGCAGCGTGGCGGCGATCGAGAACCGGCTCCCCGACGCAGTCACGGTCGAGGTGGCCTTCAAGAAGCCGGTCTTCCTGCCGGGCACCGTCACGTTCGCGGCGCGACAGGGCGACGCCGGGTGGACGTTCGCCGTGACGAACCCGAAGGACGGCTCGCCGCACCTGGTGGGGCGTACGACGACGCCCTGAGGATCAGCGGTCGTCGCGCAGGCGGATGAGGCCCTCCTGGGCCACCGTCGCCACCAGCTCACCGGACTGCGAGAAGACCCGCGCGAGGGCCAGGCCGCGCGCACCGCCGGCGAACGGGGAGAACTGGTCGTAGAGCCACCACTCGTCGGCCCGGAACGGCTTGTGGAACCAGATCGTGTGGTCGAGCGAGGCCGGCTGGAGCCGGGGCGAGGCGATGTGGATGCCGTGCGGCACCAGCGCCGCTCCGAGCAGCGTCAGGTCGCTGGCGTAGGTGAACGCGGCCGTCTGGGTCGTCGGGTCGTCGGCGAGCGCCCCGTCGACCTTGATCCAGAGGCGCGCCCGCGCCGGCGCCTCGGGGTCGTCGGGGATCCCGTGGCCGGTGATGCCGACGTGTCGGATGTCGAGCGCCGACCACTCGCGCTCCCAGTGGGCCGCCGCCTCGTCGCCGCGCTGGCGTGCCAGCTCGACCAGCGGCATGCCCTGGTCGGGGCCGACGACCTCGGGCATCCGGTCCTGGTGCTCGAGGCCGGGCTCGGGGATCTGGAAGTTGGCCGTCATGTAGTAGATCGGGCGGCCGTGCTGGCGCGCGGAGACCCTGCGCGTGGCGAAGGAGCGCCCGTCACGGATCCGCTCGACGTCGTAGACGATCGGCACGGTCGTGTCGCCCGGGCGGAGGAAGTAGGAGTGGAGCGAGTGGAGCACGAACTCGCCCTCCACGCTGCGGGTCGCGGCGACCACGGCCTGGGCCGCGACCTGGCCGCCGAAGACGCGCTGGCGCTCGGTGCGCGCCTGGGCGCCCCGGAACAGGTCGACCTCGAGCGTCTCGAGCTCCAGGAGCTTGACGAGCTCCTCGGCACTGCCGGCCATCAGCGGTCCTCCCAACCGGCAGCAGGTCCGTCGCCGTCGTCCTTGGGACGGTCGTCGAGCTCGGCGAGGAACGCCTCGAAGTCGCGCCCGATCTCCTCGCCCGTCGGCAGCGGCTCGTCGCCGGCCAGCAGGGACGTGCCGGCGGCCTCGGCCTCGCGGAAGGAGTCGTACTGCTGCTCCAGCCCGCGGACGACGTCGCCGACCTCGTCGTGGGTGGAGAGGTAGCGGTCCACCTCGGTCTCGGTGGTCTCCGCGGCCTCGCGCAGGTCGCTGAGGTCGACCGTCAGGCGGCCCCCGATCTCGACGTGCTCCAGCAGCACCAGCGCGGCCTGGGGGTACTCCATCTGCGCGAGGTAGTGAGGGATGTGTGCGACGAAGCCGAGCGCGTCGAGGCCCCACTCCCCCAGCCGGATCTCCAGCAGCGCCTGGGCGCTCGCCGGGACCCGGAGCTCGCCCTGCCACGGACTCTCGCCGGGCACCAGGTCCGGACGGTTGGCGTGCGGGGTGATCGCGATCGGGCGGGTGTGCGGCACCGCCATCGGCACCGCGCCCAGGGTGACCACGCGGGACACGCCGAAGTGCTCGACCACCTCGCGCACGGCGCGCGCGAAGGCCTCCCAGCGGATGTCGGGCTCGGGCCCGGTGAGCAGCAGGAAGGGCGTACCGCCGGTGTCGCGCAGCGCGCGCACCACCAGGCGCGGCGCCTCGTAGTCGGTGTAGTGGTCGCGCACGAACGACACGGGTGGGCGCCGGGCGCGGTAGTCGTGGAGGGAGTCGACGTCGAAGGTCGCCACGACCTTCCCGTCGGAGAGTCCCGTGAGGTGCCGTGCGGCGAGCTCGGCCGACTTCCCGGCGTCGAGGAACCCGGTGAGGACGCAGACCATGGTCAGGTCCTCACCCGACACCTCGGCGTCGTCGACGATGTGCACGAGTCGTTCGGCCATGGGGTGAGCCTAGTGACACCGGGCCAGTGACCCGACACACACCCGCCCCTGTGGGCAGGCGTTGTTACTCAGGGGTAACCTGACCACGCCCTGTCCCCCTCCACCTGGGAGTAGCCAGTGTCCCGTCCACAGCGTGAGGTCGTCTTCGTCGACGGCGTACGCACCCCGTTCGGCAAGGCCAAGGGCCAGTACGCCGAGACGCGTGCCGACGACCTCGTCATCAAGTGCATCCGTGAGCTGATGCGCCGCAACCCCTCCCTTCCGCCCGAGCGGGTCGACGAGGTCGCGGTCGCCGCCACCACCCAGATCGGCGACCAGGGCCTGACCATCGGCCGCACCGCCGCACTGCTCGCCGGACTGCCCCAGAGCGTCCCCGGCTACTCCATCGACCGCATGTGCGCCGGCGCGATGACCGCGGT
This sequence comes from Nocardioides furvisabuli, assembly GCA_964021995.1. Lineage (GTDB taxonomy): Bacteria > Actinomycetota > Actinomycetes > Propionibacteriales > Nocardioidaceae > Nocardioides > Nocardioides furvisabuli_A. Next base: position 154,801 of record CAXHZJ010000001.1, read on the forward strand.
GACCAACACCGCGTCCGGCATCGCCTTCGGCGCCTACGACGTCGCCATCGCCGGCGGCGTCGAGCACATGGGCCGCCACCCCATGGGTGAGGGCGTCGACCCCAACCCGCGCATCCTGTCCGAGCGGATCGTCAACCCCGACGCGCTCGTGATGGGCAAGACCGCGGAGAACCTCCACGACCGCTACCCCACGATCACCAAGCAGCGCGTGGACGAGTACGCCGTGCGCAGCCAGCAGAAGACCCAGGCGGCCTACGACGCCGGCAAGATCCAGCCCGACCTCGTGCCCGTCGCGACCCGCTCGGCCGAGGCCGGCTGGGGCCTGGCGACCACCGACGAGCCGATGCGCCCGGGGACGACGATGGAGTCCCTCGCCGGGCTCAAGACGCCGTTCCGCTCGCACGGCAACGTCACCGCGGGCAACGCGGCCGGCATCAACGACGGTGCGACCGCTGCGCTGCTCGCCGACGAGGAGACCGCGCGCGAGCTCGGCCTGCCGGTCAAGATGCGCCTGGTGACCTATTCCTTCGTGGGCGTCGAGCCCGAGGTGATGGGTGCGGGCCCGATCCCTGCGACCGAGAAGGCGCTCAGGCTCGCCGGTCTCACCATCGACGACATCGAGGCCTTCGAGGTCAACGAGGCCTTCGCCGTGCAGGTGCTGGCCTTCCTCGAGCACTTCGGCATCGCCGACGACGACGCCCGCGTGAACCCCTACGGCGGTGCGATCGCGATGGGCCACCCGCTGGCCTCGTCCGGCGTACGCCTGATGAACCAGCTCGCGCGCCAGTTCGAGGAGCGCCCCGAGGTCCGCTACGGCCTCACGACCATGTGCATCGGCATCGGCATGGGCGGCACCGTGATCTGGGAGAACCCCCACTGGAACGGCTCGACCGAGGGAGACAGCAAGTGAGCACCACCCCCGACTCCAGCATCTTCGAGCGCGCGCAGGCGATCGTGTCCGACGCCGAGCGCGTGACGCAGGCCCACCTGCGCACGGTCTCCCTGCCCGGCGCAACGATCGGCCTGATCACCCTCGACAACGGCGAGGACCACACCAAGCCCAGCACGTTCGGCCCGGCCTCGCTGCTCGCGCTCAACGAGGCCATCGACGCGGCCCTGGCCGACGACGCCATCGACGCGATCGCGGTGACCGGCAAGCCGTTCATCCTCGCGGCGGGCGCCGACCTGACCTCGATCCAGGGCGGTGGCCCCGGCGCCGTACGCACCGTGGCCGAGCTCGGGCACGCGGTGTTCCGCAAGCTCGGCGAGGGCGGCAAGCCGTCGTTCGGGCTCATCAACGGCCTCGCCCTCGGAGGCGGCCTCGAGGTGGCGCTGCACTGCACCTACCGCACCGTCATGGACTCCGCGCCCGCGCTGGGCCTGCCCGAGGTCATGCTGGGTCTGGTCCCCGGCTGGGGCGGCGCGTGGCTCGTGCCGAACCTCGTCGGCGCCGACAAGGCCGTCACGCTGGTCCTCGAGAACCCGCTCAACCAGGGCAAGACCCTCGGCGGTCAGGCGGCGTACGACCTCGGCCTGGCCGACGCGGTCTTCGGTGGAGCCGACTTCCTCGAGCAGTCGCTGCTCTGGGCGGCATCCGTGCTGCGCGGCGAGACCGTCGTCGAGCGCCCCGAGGTCGACCGCGGGGACGCCTGGGACGCGGCGATCAAGCGCGCCGAGGGCATCGTCGCCGCCAAGACCGGTGGTGCGTCCCCGGCCGCCGCGAAGGCGGTCGAGCTGATCGCCGCCGCGCGCGACTCCGACCGCGACGCCGGCTTCGCCGCGGAGGACGACGCCCTCGAGGCGATGTCGCAGACCGCGGAGCTGCTGGCCTCGCTCTACTCGTTCGACCTGGTGCAGAAGCGCGCCAAGCGTCCTGCCGGTGCCCCCGACAAGTCGCTGGCCCGCCCGGTGACCAAGGTCGGCATCGTGGGCGCGGGCCTGATGGCCAGCCAGCTCGCGCTGCTGTTCGTACGCCGCCTCGAGGTGCCGGTCGTGCTGACCGACCTCGACCAGGAGCGTGCCGACAAGGGCGTGGCCTACGTCCACGCCGAGATCGACAAGCTGCTCGCCAAGGGCCGGATCAACCAGGACAAGGCCAACCGCCACAAGGCACTGGTGTCCGGCGAGACCGACAAGCAGGTCGCCTTCGGCGACGCCGACTTCGTCATCGAGGCCGTCTTCGAGGAGATGTCGGTCAAGAAGACCGTCTTCGCCGACGTCGAGAAGGTCGTCAGCGCCGAGTGCGTGTTGGCCACCAACACCTCGTCGCTGTCGATCACCGAGATGGCCGCCGACCTCGAGCACCCCGAGCGGGTCGTCGGCTTCCACTTCTTCAACCCCGTCGCGGTGATGCCGCTGCTGGAGATCGTCCGGGGGGACGCCACCGACGACGCGACGCTCGCCACGGCGTTCGCCACCGGCAAGGCGCTGAAGAAGACCTCGATCCTGGTCAAGGACAGCCCGTCCTTCATCGTGAACCGCCTGCTCGGGCGCTTCATGAGCGAGGTCGGCCGCATCGTCGACGAGGGCACGCCGGTCTCCGTGGCCGACAACGCCTTCGCCGGCATCGCGCCGATGCCGCCGTTCGTGCTGCTCTCGCTCGTTGGCCCGGCGATCGCGCTGCACAACAACGAGACGTTGAAGGGCGCGTTCCCCGACCGCTTCTACGTCTCCCCCGCCCTCGAGCGGATCGTCGAGGCCCGCAAGCCGGCCTACTACGGCCCCGACGGCAACCTCGACCCCGAGGTCGAGGCCATGCTCGAGAAGCCGGCCTCGCCGGTGGTCCTCACCGCCGAGGAGGTCCGCGAGAAGACGCTCGCCGGCCTCGCCGAGGAGGCCCGCCTGATGCTCGACGAGGGTGTCGTGGCCGCGCCGCAGGACATCGACCTGGCCATGATCACCGGTGCCGGGTTCTCCTTCTGGAACGGCGGGCTGACCTTCATGCTCGACGTGCGGGGCATCTCGGAGAAGGCGACCGGCAAGCGGTTCCACTGATCCACGCGTGACCGCTGGGGCGGTGTCCCAGCCACCTTCCGTGCGTACGGCAGGTGGCTGGGGCACCGCCCCTTCGCGCGTGTGCCGCCGGCCGCGACGCGGGTACCGGCACGTCTCTGACATGCTGGCCCCTCCGACGTCGTCGTCTGCCGGGAGGCACCATGAGCCAGGTCGTCGAACACTCCGAGGAGCACCGCGGGGCGTTCAGCTCGCGCAAGGTCTTCATCCTCGCCGCCATCGGCTCCGCCGTCGGTCTCGGCAACATCTGGCGCTTCCCCTACGTCGCCTACGAGAACGGGGGCGGCGCGTTCCTCATCCCCTACCTCATCGCGCTGCTGACCGCGGGGCTGCCGTTCCTCCTGCTCGACTACGGACTCGGCCACCGCTACCGCGGCTCGGCCCCGCTGGCCTTCCGCCGGGCCCACCGGGCGGCCGAGGGCCTGGGCTGGTGGCAGGTGGGGATCTGCTTCGTGATCGCGGTCTACTACGCCGCCGTCATCGCGTGGGCGGCGCGCTACGCGTTCTTCTCCTTCGACAAGGCCTGGGGCGACGATCCCGAGGGCTTCCTCTTCGGCACCTACCTCCAGGCCGGCGACCCGGGCATCGGGCTCGACTTCGTCAGCGGGGTGACCATCCCGCTGGTGCTCGTCTGGGTGGCCGTGCTCGCCATCATGGCGCTCGGCGTCCAGAAGGGCATCGGCGCCGCCTCGGTCGTGTTCATCCCCGTGCTGTTCATCGCCTTCATCGCGCTCGTGGTGGTCGCCCTGACCCTCGACGGCGCCTCCGCCGGCCTCGACGCGCTCTTCACCCCCAACTGGGGCGCGCTGGGTGAGACGAGCGTGTGGATCGCGGCCTACGGCCAGATCTTCTTCTCGCTCTCGGTCGGCTTCGGCATCATGATCACCTACGCCTCCTACGTCGGTCGGCGCAGCGACATGACGGGATCGGGCCTGGTCGTCGGGTTCGCCAACTCCGGCTTCGAGCTGCTCGCCGGCATCGGCGTCTTCGCGGCGCTGGGCTTCATGGCCACAGCGGCCGGCGTGCCGGTCGACGAGGTGGCGACGGACGGCCTCGGTCTGGCCTTCATCGCGTTCCCCGCGATCATCAGCGAGGCTCCGGCGGGCGCGTTGATCGGGGTGCTGTTCTTCGGCTCGCTCGTCGTGGCGGGTGTGACCTCGCTGGTCAGCGTGATCGAGGTCGTCATCTCGGCGGTCCGCGACAAGTTCGAGATGTCGCGTGTCGGCGCCTCGATGGCCGTCGGCGTCCCTGCCGCGGTGATCAGCATCGTGCTGCTCGGCACCACCACGGGGGTCTACGTCCTCGACATCATCGACCACTTCATCAACCGCTTCGGCATCCTGCTGGTCGCAGTGGTGAGCATGCTGGCGCTATCGTGGGCATTCCGGAAGACGGGGCTGCTGCGCGAGCACCTCAACCGCGACGGGTCGGTGAAGATCGGGCGCTGGTGGGAGCTGCTGATCGGCGTCTTCGCGCCGGCGGCACTCACGTTCATCCTCGCCAACGAGCTCGTCGACAACCTCCGCACTCCCTACGAGGGCTACCCGACGTGGATGCTCAACACCCTCGGCTGGGGGCTCGCCGTCGCCGTGGTCGCGATCGGGTTCCTGGCCGCGCGTCTGCCCTGGCGCGAGACCACCTTCCTGGGCGATCCGGAGATCCAGGCCCGGCAGGACGAGAGGAGCAACTGATGTCCACCTCGGCCATCGTCATGATGCTGGTCGCGATGCTCGTCCTCTGGGGAGGACTGGCCATCGCGATCTGGAACATCAACCGCTACTCCGGCGAGGAGCCGGGGCAGGTCAAGCGCGACCTCTGACGGCGTACGCCGCCCGCGTCGGCGCTGGACGGCTCAGGCGGGGTGCTCGACCTCGACCAGCGTGAGTCCCTGGTCGAGCGCCGTGACGTCCTCGACGATCGTGCGCGCGATCGTCTGCGCGTCGAGACCGATGCGGGCCAGGATCGCGTCGCGCTTGGCGTGGTCGAGGAACTCCTGCGGGATGCCGTGGAGGCGGAAGGGCGTGCGCACGCCGGCGTCGTTGAGGGTCTGGAGCAGCACCGCGCCACATCCACCCACTCGTCCGTTGTCCTCGACGCTCACCACGAGCCGGTGCTCGCGCGCGAGCTCGATGACGGCGGGGTCGACGGGCTTGACCCAGCGAGGGTCGACGACCGTCACGCCGATGCCCTGGGCCGTCAGGCGTGAGGCGACGTCGACAGCCGTGGTGGCCATGGACCCGACGGCCACGATGAGCACGTCCTGCTCTCCCTCGCGCACCAGCACGTCGGCGCCGCCGGCCCGGTCGATGGCGGGCACGTCCGCGGGCGGCGGGCCCTTGGGGAACCGGAGGACCGTCGGGGCGTCGTCGACCTCGACCGCCTCGTCGAGCAGCTCGTGGAGACGGGTGACGTCACGCGGCGCGGCCAGGCGCAGGCCCGGCACGACCTGGAGGATCGACATGTCCCACATACCGTTGTGGCTGGCGCCGTCGTCGCCGGTGACCCCGGACCGGTCGAGCACGAAGGTCACGCCGCACCTGTGCAGTGCGACGTCCATCAGGACCTGGTCGAAGGCGCGGTTGAGGAAGGTCGCGTAGACCGCGAACACCGGGTGCAGCCCGCCCATGGCGAGCCCGGCCGCCGAGGTGACGGCGTGCTGCTCGGCGATGCCGACGTCGAAGGTGCGCTCGGGGAACTTCCGGGCGAAGGCGTCGAGCCCGACCGGGTGCATCATCGCGGCGGTGATGGCCACGACGTCCTCGCGACGCTCGCCGAGCTCGACGACCGCCTCGGAGAAGTGGTCGGTCCAGATCTTGCCCTTCGGCTTCTCCGCACCCGTCTGGACGTCGAAGGGCCCGGGGGCGTGGAACTGGTCGGCCTCGTGGCGCAGCGCGGGGTCGTAGCCCTGGCCCTTGCGGGTCAGCGCGTGCACGATGACCGGTCCGCCGAAGCGCTTGGCCTGGGCGAGCGCGTGCTCCATCGCTGCGCGGTCGTGGCCGTCGACCGGTCCGACGTACTTCAGGCCAAGGTCCTCGAAGAGGCCCTGCGGCGCGAGCGCGTCCTTCATGCCCTTCTTGACCGCGTGGAGCGCGTCGTACGCCGCGTGGCCGACCCCCGGCACCTGGTTGAGCCGCTTCTTGACCAGGTCGAGGACCTGCTCGTAGCGCGGGTTCGTGCGCAGCGACGTCAGCGCGGTCGCGAGACCGCCGATGGTCGGGGTGTAGGAGCGCTCGTTGTCGTTGACCACGATCACGAGGCGGCTCGACCGGGCGATGGCGATGTTGTTGAGCGCCTCCCACGCCATGCCGCCCGTCAGGGCGCCGTCACCGATGACGGCGACCACGTGGCGGTCGTCGCCGCGGATGGCGTACGCCTTGGCGAGGCCGTCGGCGTAGGACAGCGAGGTGGAGGCGTGGGAGTTCTCCACGATGTCGTGGTCGGACTCGGCCTGGCTCGGGTAGCCGCTGACACCGCCCTCCTTGCGGAGCGTGGAGAAGTCGGCGTAGCGGCCGGTGACGAGCTTGTGCACGTAGGACTGGTGGCCGGTGTCGAAGACGACGCGGTCGTGCGGTGAGTCGAAGACGCGGTGGATGGCGAGCGTCAGCTCGACGACGCCGAGGTTCGGTCCGAGGTGCCCGGAGTTGGTCGCGACCGTGCGGATCATCACGTCGCGGATCTCCGCGGCGAGCTCGTCGAGCTGCTCCGACGAGAGTCCACGGAGGTCGCGCGGGGAGCCGATCGAGTCGAGGAGTGCCATGGGGCCTGAGTCTATTTCATGGCAGGTCGAGGACCGCCACCGACGGCTCGTGCAGGCTCCCCACCCACACCTTCCCGTCGTGCTCCCGCACGCCCGTCACCATGTGATAGCCGGGCCCGCTCGCGGGCGGCTGGAGGTCGAGGTCGTGCACGAGCCGGCCGTCGTCGTCGTAGGCCTGGACCCGGATGGTCTGCTTCGGCTTCGGCTGGAGCGCCTCGGGGATCCGCGTGACCGCCTTGCGCAGGACCATCGGCGCCGAGCCGAGCCGCTCGACCAGCGGGTCGACCGGGCTGGCCACGGCCACCCAGATGAGCCCGTCGCTGCCGCGGCTGATGTTGTCGGGGTAGCCGGGCAGGTCGGTGACGAGGTGGTCGCGCTCCCCCGCACGCGGGCCGGTCAGCCAGAGGCGTACGACGGTGCGCCCGCGGCACTCGGCGACCGCGACGAACGACTCGTCGGCCGCCAGGGCCACGCCGTTGGCGAACCGCAGGCCCTCGAGCACCACGGTGAGGGTGCCGTCGGGGGCGAGCCGCAGCAGGCGGCCGGTGGCGGTGTCCTGGACGAAGTCGTCCTTCCACTGCGCGACGCCGTAGTGCAGGGAGGAGTCGCTGAACCAGACGGTGCCGTCGCTCGCCACGGCCGCGTTGTTGCAGAACCTCATCGGCCTGCCGTCCACCCGGTCCAGGAGCACCTCCACCCCTCCTGTCGACCGCGAGACGCGGAGCACGCCGCGCTCGGCGTCGCAGACGAGCAGGTGGTCGTCGCCCAGGAGCTCGAGGCCCAGGGGGCGTCCTCCGGTGTCCGCCACGCGACGTACGCCGCCGGTCGTGGGATCGAGCGCCCAGATCGCTCCGTCCTCGGTGCCGGTCCAGACGGTGCCGTCGGGTGCGACGACCACGTCCTCGGCACCCATCGACGGGACGGGGTGGACGGTGAGGGCCGGCTGCGGGGTCATGGCGCCATCGTGGCGTAGAGATCGCTGGCGAGGAAGGCCGGCACGATGTCGGCGGCGGCGGAGGTGAGGTCGAGCCCGCGCGCGACCTCGGGGTCGACGAAGACGATCTGCCGCCCCTCGCGGCAGTCGATCTCGGCGTCGGTGAGGTCGGTGGCCGCGACGAAGACCTGCATCCGGTCCCAGGTGCCGTAGGCCTCGCGGTGGTCGACGACGAACTCCCCGAGGAGCTCGAGCGAGCCGGGCTCGAGGCGTACGCCCGTCTCCTCCTCCAGCTCGCGGAAGGCGGCGGGCTCGAAGTCCTCGCCCGGGTCGAGGTGACCGCCCGCCAGGCCCCACTTCTCCGGGTCGATGCGCGGGTGCTCGTCGCGCTCCTGGAGCAGGATCCACCCGCGCCGGTCGACCAGGATCACGCCGGCGAAGCGGTGCTGGTCCGCGGCCGGGACGAAGGGGTGCGCCGCGGCCCAGGCGGCCAGCACCGGCGCGACCATGGCCGTGGACGGGACGAGGTCCACGTCGGGCAGTGGATCGGCGTCGACGAAGACCATCTGACGGCCCTCGTGGCACTCCACGTCGCGGTCGCTGAGCGTCGTCCGGGCGACGAAGGCGTGGAACCAGAACGTGCCGCGGTCGTCGGTGACCAGCTCGAAGCGACCCAGGTCGGCGAGGTCCTCGGGCGCGAGCACCACGCCGGTCTCCTCGGCCAGCTCACGGACGGCGCCGTCGACGGGCTCCTCGCCCTCGTCGAGCCCGCCGCCGGGGAAGCACCACATGTCGGGCCACACCGGGGCGTGCTCGTCGCGCTCCTGCATCAGCACCCGCCCGCGCGGGTCGACCAGGGTGACCTGCACGAAGTCGGTGCGCACCGCCGTCGCCCGCCACGCCAGGACCTCGTCGAGGGTGAGCTCGACGGCCCGGTGCAGCGGACGCCCCGCGAGGTCGTCGGGGTCGACGAACACCATCTGCCGACCCTCGCCGCACACGACGTCGGCGTCGCCGACGGACATCCGGACGGCGAAGAGCTCGAACTCGTCGTCGCCACCGCAGCCCTCGCTGCGGAAGCGCCGCACGCCCAGGGACTCGAGACGCTCCGGCGCGACGACCAGCCCGGTCTCCTCGTGGAGCTCGCGGACCGCGGCGTCGCGGAAGTCCTCACCGGACTCGAGGTCACCGCCGGGGTAGCCCCACCTGCCCGGCTCGTGGAGCGCGTCGTCCCCCCGCTCCTGCACCAGCAGGCGACCGCGCGGGTCGATGACGGCCACGGCCCCGAAGCGATGCATCGTGCGACCCTAGCCAGCCCTCACATCCGCACCCGGTAGCGACGCCCGCGCAGCGCCTCCTCGACCAGGCCGACCTCACGGCGTACGCCCTGGAGGCGGGCGTCCTCGAGCTGGAAGGTCTGCACGGCTGCGAGGACGACGGCCTCGTCGGCCACGTCCTTGAGGTCGCCGCGGATCTCGCTCAGCCCCCGTCGGGTCGCGAGCTGCTGGGCCTCGACGTGGAGCACGGCGAAGCGGGCCAGGACGACGACGTGGCGCCGCAGGCCCGGGAAGCGGCGGTAGTCCGCCGGGCAGAGGTCGAGCAGCCAGCTCGCCGCGGTCGCCTCCCAGTCGGGCGCGTCCGGTGGGCGCACCTGCCGCGGCCAGCCCGGCGGTGCCACTCCGCGGTGGCCCTGCGGCGGCGTGGGCCGCTGGCGGGGCTGCGGAGCGGGGAACATGTCCCCACCCTATCGAACAGGTGTTCGATCCCTCAGTCGGGCCGGGTCGCCGCCTCCACCGCAGCGAGGTCGGGGTCGCGGAGGCCGACGAGGTCACGGCGCCACCACACGTCGGGATAGACCAGCCGGCCCGTCATCCACGGTTCGTGGGCCGGCAGCAGCATCACGCGGCACGCCTGGTCGGGGATGCGCACGGACGGGCGGTCGAGGCGGTGGTCGGACGCGGCGTCCCAGCCGCGGGCGGCGTAGAAGTCCGGTGATCCCTCGAGGAAGACCAGCGGCGCACCGTCCTCGGCGGCTGCCTCGACCGCTGCGGCGAGGAGCGCGGTGCCGATGCCGGTCCCCTGCCGCTCGGGGCGTACGCCGAGCGGGCTAAGGACTAGCACGTCGACGAGGCGCTCGCGTGCGTCGAGCCACGCCCGCGAGAGCGCGACGTAGCCGTGCACGCCGTCGTCGTCCTCGGCGACCAGCTCCACGCGCAGGTCCTCGACGGACCGCAGGCGGGCGAGCACGTCGACGATCGAGGTCGCCTGGTCACCGAAGGACTGCTCCACGACCTCCTCGACGCCCTCGGCGTCCTCGGGCCCGGAGGACCGGATCTCCAGGTCGGTCACGATTCAGCCCTCCAGAAAGGACCAGCGCACCTCGCGCCGGTCGTTGTCGACGTTGAGGTCGACCAGGCAGATGCTCTGCCAGGTCCCGAGGGCCAGCGTGCCGTCGAGCACCGGCACCGTGCAGTGCGGCGGCACGATCGCCGGCATCACGTGGGAGCGGCCGTGGCCGGGCGAGCCGTGGCGGTGGCGCCAGCGGTCGTCGGCCGGCAGGAGGTCCTGCAGCGCGGCCAGCAGGTCGTCGTCGGAGCCGGCACCGGTCTCGATGATCGCGATGCCCGCGGTCGCGTGCGGGACGAACACCTGGAGCAGGCCGTCGCCGCGACCGGCCACGAACTCCGCGGCGTCACGGGTCAGGTCGAGCACCACCTCGTCACCGCCGGTGCGATAGGTCCGGACCTCACTCTCCATCGCGCAGCGCCTCCTCGATCCGCTCGACCTTGGCGGTGAGCTGACCGTCGTAGCCGGGACGGATGTCGGCCTTCAACACCAGGCCGACGCGCGGGGAGACCGCGGCGACGACGTCGACGGCTCGCTTGACCACGGCCATCACCTCGTCCCACTCCCCCTCGATGTTGGTGAACATCGCGTTGGTCTCGTGCGGCAGGCCCGACTCGCGGACGACGCGTACGGCGGCGGCGACCGCCTCGGTGACCGACCCGGTGGGGTCCTGGGCGACGGGTGAGATGGAGAAGGCGACGAGCATGCGGGCCACGCTAGGACATCGCCGTGCAGCCGGGTCCCCCGCCACCGCGTGCGAGGCGGGACCTGCACACCTGTTCGGGTCGAACACCCCATCCGCGCCCGTGCCTACGTTCGAAGGACCTACGAGCGGCCCCGACCACGGGGCCCCGAACGAAGGGACACCACGTGCCTGACGTCACCGCAAGCTCCGGCCTGCTGAGCTCCACCAAGGTCCACGTCGAGGACTCGGGCGGCAGCGGCCGCCCCGTCGTGCTGATCCACGGCTGGCCGTTGTCCGGAGAGTCCTGGAGCGAGCAGGTCGGTCCGCTCAGCGCAGCCGGCTACCGCGTCGTCGCCTACGACCGGCGCGGCTTCGGTCGCAGCGACAAGCCGTCCAAGGGCTACGACTACGACACGCTCGCCGACGACCTCGACGGCATCCTGTCCGAGCTCGACCTCACCGACGTCACTCTGGTCGGCTTCTCGATGGGCGGCGGCGAGGTGGCGCGCTACATCGCCCGCCACGGCCAGGACCGCGTCCACTCGGCCGTCTTCGCTGCGGCGGTGCCGCCCTTCCTCATGAAGGGCGACGACAACCCCGACGGCCCCCTCACCGAGGACGCCGCCGAGGAGATGGAGCAGGGGCTGAAGGACGACCGCAGCACCTTCTTCGACGGCTTCACGAAGGACTTCTTCACCGCGAACGGCGAGCTCAAGGTCACCGAGGCACAGCGCCAGGACGCCATCGCGCTGGCCCACCAGAGCGACCAGACCGCCGCGCTCGGTTGCATGGAGGCCTTCGGGACGACGGACTTCCGCGACGACCTCGCCACGATCACGGTCCCGACTCTCGTCATCCACGGCGACGCCGACGGCATCGTGCCCTTCGAGGGCTCCGGCAAGCGCACGCACGAGGCCGTCGCCGGCTCGGAGCTGGTCGTCGTCGAGGGCGCGCCCCACGGCTTCAACGTCAGCCACGCCGAGGAGTTCAACCGCGCACTGCTGGACTTCCTCGCGCGCTGACCCACCCGGGTCTCGATACGCCCGCTCGCTGGCGCTCGCGACCTACTCGACCGCCGAAGGGGTTCTCTCTCCTTCGCTGGTCGAGTAGCCGGGCTTTCTCCTTCGCTGGTCGAGTAGCCGAGCGAGGAACGAGCGAGGCGTATCGAGACCCACCTCCCGAGCAGGGTCTCGATACGCCCGCTCGCTGGCGCTCGCGACCTACTCGACCACCTGTCTGGACCGGCGCTCGCGACCTGCTCGACCACCGAGTGGATTAGGAATCAGGCGTTCGCGCCCTGGCCCGGCAGCGCACCCTGCGGGTCGGGCGTGCCGCCCTGGCAGCTCGCGCCGAACTCCGGCGCCGTGTGCCCGTCGCCGTACTCCTCGAGGAACAGGCCGAGACGGTCGTCGTCCACGCCGTCGAGCGCGAGCTGGGCCTCCCAGACCGTGACGACCACCGGTGACGGCAGGTCCTCGTGCGGCGACATGATGCCGTTGTCGGGCAGCTGGTCGGCGAGCGCGTCGAGGTCGGACTGCGGCAGCCCGGGGTCGTGGGTGATCCACACCGTGCCGTGCTCGAGGTCGTGGACGGCGTTCTCGTCGCGCACCGGTTCGTCGTACACGCCGCACGCCAGCCAGATGGGGGCGTGCGCCCCGCCGGCCGGCGGTGTCTGGGGGTAGTTCACGTCGCCGCTGGTGTGGGCGCGGTCATCGATGACGAAGGTCTCGACCTCGCTGAGGTCCATCGCCCGCTGCTCCGCCTCGTCCCCGCGGACGGCCCTGTCGACGAGCGGCGCGGCCAGTGCCGCGCCCATCACCAGCGCCGCACTGACGCTCGCGAGCACGAGCGGCAGGCGACTCGGACCGGACCTCGGCCGCTCCGTGGTCGCCGGCGGCACGTCGTACGAGGTGTCGGGGTCGCTCACGGCGTCAGGCTACCGACGTACGCCCAGCGCCTCGGCGCCCTCCCGGTCCGGCAGCAGCACCCGGAGTCGGGCGAGCCCGGCGTGGGTCTGCGACTTCACCGTGCCCACCGAGCAGCCCATGATCGTCGCCACCTCCCGCTCGGCGAGGTCCTCCACGTGGCGCAGCACCACGGCTGCGCGCTGGCGGGGCGGGAGCTCGGCGAGCGCCTGCACGAGCATCGTCCGGTCGGCGATGGCCGACTCGGGGCCCGGCCCGCCGAGACGGTCGTCGACGTGGTCGGTCGACACCTCGCGCCAGCGCCGCCGGCGCCACCGGGTGACGTTCTCGCGCACCAGCACCTTGCGGACGTAGGGCTCCGGGTCGCCGCTGATCCGGTGCCAGGCCGGCACGCAGCGCGCCAGCGCGGTCTGCAGCAGGTCCTCCGCGTCGGCGCGGTGACCGGTGAGGAGGTACGCCGTGCGCAAGAGCGCGGCGTAGCGCGCGGCGACGAAGTCCTCGAAGTCGTCACGGCTCGACACGACGCCTCCAGACGACGAGGCCGGCGACGGTGACGACCAGCAGCGTGACGCCGAGGCCGAGGACCTCACGTGGATCCATCGGTGTGGGTGGCGCTACCCCGTCGACGACAGGTGCCGTGCCCAGCAGGTCGGTGGCCCAGTCCCATCCCAGCAGCTCCTCGTCCCCCTCGAGGAGGACCTGCGAGGCGCCGTCGGCGACGTCGGTGGCGACGACCTCGAAGCTCCGCGTGAGATCGGCCGACTCCGACTCGCGCGTGGTCAGGAGGTCCCCGTCGCGCCAGCCGAGCACCTGCCACGTATCGACCGTGCCAGCCACGTACTCCTGCACGACCTCGGGTGCACGGAGGTCGGAGACCGTGACGATGTTCGGCACTGCGTCGGCCGAGTCGCGCGCACCGAGCTGGGCGAGCAGGCCGTCCTCGCGGAGGAAGGCGTTGGAACCGTCGAAGCCCGCGGACCCGGTCGCACCCCGCAGCGGCAGCCGCCGGACGTCACCCGTTGCGAGATCGTGGAGACGACGACCGACGAGCACCTGGTTTCCAGATGCTTCGGTGAAGGAGTCGAGCTCACGTGTCCCGAGGTCACTGGGACCGCCGCGTCCGTCCACCTCCCAACGCCAGCTGGGGTCGAACGTGGCCATCCCTTGATCAAAAGCGGGACCGTCGTCGCCGGCCACCCACTGGCTCTGTCCGCCCAGGAGGGTGTCGGTATCGGCCCAGACGAGCGCTGAAGGGTCGAGCCCGTGCTCGGTCTCGAAGTCGTGACGCTCGACGTCACCCGTGACGACGTCGACCACCGACACCGCAGTGACGGGGACGACCTGCCCTCCGCTGGTGTTGGGCGTGCCCGAGGGTTCGCCGGACGCCCAGTAGGCGACCCGTCGGCCGTCGGGCGACAGCACGGCACTCGCCTGGTCGTTGACGTCGGGCGCGTCGAGGTGGAGGTAGCGTCCGGAGCCGGTGAGCACCGCGATGGCCGGCACCGCGCCCGTCCAGGTGCTGCGCTCGGTGAGGCGCACGGCCACCACCGGCTCCCCCGGCACCTCGACCGGCAGCCAGGGCGAGACGGCATACACCCGGTCGGGCAGCGTCGGTGTGCTGCCCGGACTGACCGCAGGCTCCGGCGAGGCGGCACGCTGCACGGTCACCAGCGAGAGCGCTGCGACCAGCACCGCACCCGTCACCGCCACGAGGGCCGTGCCGCGTCGGCGCCGGCGTCGCCAGCGTTCGCCTCGCGTCCAGAGGTCGCCGGACGGCGGTGTGGCGACCCCGCGCACGGCGTCGTCGGCCGCCGGTCCGAGCCCGGCCAGCTCCTGCTGCAGATCCACGCGTCCCCCTGTCGTCGGCATCCTCACAGACACCTACGCCATGACGTCGCAGAAAGGTTGGACCGCCTCTGGACCGGCGCTGTTCACCCTCGCCGACTGCCGACGCCCTCCTCCGCCGGGAGCGCCTGCCTCAGCCTGGCGATCCCGTCGCGGGCCTGCGACTTCACCGTCCCCGGCGCGATCCCGAGGGTGGAGGCGATCTCCGCCTCTGACAACCCCTCGTAGTAGCGCAGCACGAGCACGGCGCGCTGGCGCGGAGCGAGCGCGGCCAGCGCATCACGTACGGCGAGCAGCTCGGCGTGGTCCGGGTCCTGCGCGAGCACCTCGGGAAGCTCGTCGGTGGTGTGCTCGCGCCAGCGCCTGCGCCGCCAGCGCGAGATGTTCTCGTTGACCATCACCCGGCGGACGTAGGGCTCCGGGTTGTCGCGGATCCGCCGCCACTGCGGGACGACCTTGACCAGCGCCACCTGCACGAGGTCCTCGGCGTCCTGCGCGTGCCCGGTCAGCAGGTACGCCGTGCGCAGCAGCGCGGCCTGCCGGGCGAGGACGAACTCGCTGAAGCCCTCAGGCGTCGCCACGTCGCCTCCTGACCCGTACGACGAGACGCCAGGCCACGAACGAGCCCGCGAGGAGCCCCAGCCCCACCAGGCGCGGATCCGGCGCGAACGGCGCGTCGGGCGCGGGCACGACCTCGGCGGTCCAGGCCTCGGCCGTCACTCGCGGGGTGTTGGCGACCTCGAAGTCGATCAGCCTGGACCGCTCACCGGTGGTGACGTCGACCGCCCAGGCGGCGAGCCCCTGCGGGGCCCGGCCCTCGCGAGGTCCCGCGTCCTCGATCAGGACGACCTCGGTTGGGCTCCGCCACCCGGCGACGTCACGCGTCTCGACGCCGTCGACGTGGGTCAGGCGCGCCTCTCCGTCCACGATGTCCCCGACGAGCACGGACTGGAGATCCTCCCGCCGGTCACGGTCGGGAGGCACGAGCACCGCGATCCGCGACCCGTCGGTGCTGATCGCGTAGTCGGAGGGATCCGCGCCCGCCGGCACCCCGTCGGGCATGACGAGCCGGATGGTGGTCGAACCGGTGGCGGTGACCCACCGGAGTCTCCTCGGCGAGTCCTGGGAGAGGAAGCCGCCAGGGGCGTCGCCCGACCCGTAGGAGAAGCCGACGGGAGTCCCGGCGTCCTCGACCGACGCGTCCCGCTCCCCGGTGCGCACGTCCCACGTGTGCGCCAGGGGCTCTCCGCCGAAGGTCCCGTTCACCTCCCGGATCGGTCCGGCCCACCACCAGAGCACGTCTCCCGCCCAGGCCAGGCTGCCCGTGTAGAGCCCGTGCGTCGAGGCGATCTCCCAGACCTGGCGCTCGCCGGTCTCCAGGTCCAGGACGGCGACACCGACGACCGGTACGCCCTCGTCACCCTCCTCGAGCTCCTGGCCGTGGAGGACGGGGGTGCCGCCGACGTCACCGGTGGCCCAGTAGGCCAGCAACCGTCCATCCGCCGACAGCACGGGTGTGTCCACGCTGGCGATGGCGGGGAGGTCGAGGAAGCCGGCTTCGCCCGTGGTGGCGGACACGGCCCACCACGGGCTCGTGCGCGACAGCGTCCGCCAGCTGAACGCCTCACCGACCCCGATCGCAGAGAGGCGGCCCGGCGCGTCCTCGAGGACGGGGTCCAGTCCACCCGGCTGGCGCAGGACATCAGGAAGCACCATGCCGGCGCCGGGGTCCGAGGCCACGGGTGCGTCAACGACCTGGATGAGCGGCCCGGTCGCGATCGCCCCCAGCCCGCTCAGCACCGCGACGCCTGCCACGGCCGCGGTCCGTCGCAGACCCTGCCGACGCCGCCCGCGCGTCCACAGACGGTCGGGGTCGACACCCGCGCCGGGAGCGCCCGCGGCGAGTCGCTGGAGCCTGTCGACGAGGTCGGTGGGCGGTGCGGACATGGGTGCTCCTCGGATGGACGGTCAGCCTCACACGACTGCACGCCACGAGGGCGCGATCCGGAGGGGTGCCGATCGAGGAAGGATCAGGCCAGGGCGGCCCGGACCACCTCGGCCCGGGAAGCGAGCTCCTCGGGAGGCGTCGGCGGCAGCATGTCGGCCCAGACCGGCAGGTTGGAGCCCCTGAGCTGGAGCACGCCGAGCGGGCGGGCGAGCAGGGTCACCGAGAGGTGGCCGGTGCCGTTCTCCCACTTGTTGATGTGCACGTTGCCGACGCCGTCGAGCGCGCGGAGGGCGGCGTACGTCCGGCCGAGGAGGCGACCCAGCTCGACGTGCCCGTCGTCGTCGAGGTCGTCGAGCACCTCGTGGGTGCGGGACACCACGTTGGCGACGAACGGCAGGGAGGTGCCGCCGGGTCGGATCACGGCGAGCCGCTCCCCCGTGTGCAGCACCAGGTCGGCACGGCCGAGCGCCGTGCAGGTCTTGCAGTCCGCCGGCGCCTTGCGGCGGTCGGGCTCGGGGGCGGCGTAGTCGAGCAGCGGGCGCGGGCGCAGGCCCTCGCGCTCGAACGGGAAGACCTCCCAGTCGACCATCGGGCCGAGCGGCAGGCGGCCGCCGTCCCCACCGGTGGTGGTGGGGTCGACGGCCGCCTGTGCCCTCGTGAGGAACTCGCGCAAGGTCAGGCCTTGAGCAGGTTCCGCAGGACGTACTGCATGATCCCGCCGTTGCGGTAGTAGTTCGCCTCGCCGGGGGTGTCGATGCGCACGACGGCCTCGAACTCGCTGGTCTCGCCGTGCGCCTGGTCGGTGCCGGGGGCCGGCTCGACCTTGACGGTCACGGTCTTCGGCGTGGTGCCGTCGTTGAGCTCGGTGATGCCGGAGATCGAGATGATCTCGGCACCGGTGAGGCCCAGGTCGTCGGCCGTCTTGCCCGCGGGGAACTGCAGCGGGATGACGCCCATGCCGATGAGGTTGGAGCGGTGGATGCGCTCGTAGGACTCGGCGATGACGGCCTTGACGCCCAGCAGCGCCGTGCCCTTCGCGGCCCAGTCGCGCGAGGAGCCGGAGCCGTACTCCTTGCCCGCCAGGACGACCAGCGGCGTGCCGGCGGCCTGGTAGTGCTCGCTGGCCTCGTAGACGCTGGTGACCGCGCCGTCGGCGGTGAAGTCGCGCGTCACGCCGCCCTCGGTGCCGGGGGCGAGCTGGTTGCGCAGGCGGATGTTGGCGAACGTGCCGCGGATCATGACCTCGTGGTTGCCACGGCGCGAGCCGTAGGAGTTGAAGTCACGCTGCTCCACGCCGTGCTCGGCGAGGTAGCGACCCGCGGGGCTGTCCTTCTTGATCGCACCGGCCGGGCTGATGTGGTCGGTGGTGACCGAGTCGCCGAGCTTGAGCAGCACCCGCGCACCGACGATGTCGCTGACCGGCTCGGGGTCCTGCGGCATCCCGTCGAAGTAGGGAGGACGACGCACGTAGGTCGACTCGGGGTCCCACTCGAAGGTGTTGCCCTCGGGGGTGGGCAGCGACTGCCAGCGCTCGTCGCCGGCGAAGACGTCCTGGTAGGAGTCGTTGAACATCTCGGAGCTGATCGCCATCGCGATCGTCTCCTCGATCTCGGTCGGGCTCGGCCAGATGTCCTTGAGGAAGACGTCGTTGCCGTCCTGGTCCTGGCCCAGCGCGTCGTTGAACAGGTCGAGGTCCATCGACCCGGCCAGCGCGTAGGCCACCACCAGCGGCGGGGAGGCGAGGTAGTTCATCTTGATGTCCGGGTTGATCCGGCCCTCGAAGTTGCGGTTGCCCGACAGCACCGAGACGACCGCGAGGTCGGCCTCGTTGACGGCGGCGCTGACCTCGGGGATGAGCGGACCGGAGTTGCCGATGCAGGTCGTGCAGCCGTAGCCGACGAGGTTGAAGCCGAGCTTGTCGAGGTAAGGCGTGAGGCCTGACTTCTCGTAGTAGTCCGAGACGACCTTCGAGCCGGGCGCGAGCGTGGTCTTGACCCACGGCTTGCGCGAGAGGCCCTTGTCGACGGCGTTCTTCGCCAGCAGCGCCGCGCCGATCATCACGCTCGGGTTCGAGGTGTTGGTGCACGAGGTGATGGCCGCGATGGTCACCGCGCCGTGCCCGATCTCGAACTCCTGGCCGTCGAGGTTCACCGTCGCCTTGGCGGCGCGGTCCTCGGTGTAGTCGGCCAGGGCCTTCTCGAAGCTCTCCTGCGCCTTGGTGACCTCGACGCGGTCCTGCGGACGCTTCGGGCCGGCGAGCGAGGGAACCACGGTCGACACGTCGAGCTCGAGGCGCTCGCTGTAGCGCGGCTCGGCGCTCGGGTCGTGCCAGAGGCCCTGCTCCTTGGCGTACGCCTCGACGAGCGCGAGCTGCTCCTCGGAGCGGCCGGTGAGGCGGAGGTAGTCGACCGTCTGCTCGTCGATCGGGAAGACGGCGATGGTCGAGCCGAACTCCGGGCTCATGTTGCCGATGGTGGCGCGGTTGGCCAGCGGCAGCGCCGAGACGCCCTCGCCGTAGAACTCGACGAACTTGCCGACCACGCCGTGCTCGCGGAGCATCTCGGTGATCGTCAGCACGAGGTCGGTGGCAGTGGAGCCCTCGGGCAGCTCGCCCGAGAGCTTGAAGCCCACGACGCGCGGGATGAGCATGGAGACCGGCTGGCCGAGCATCGCGGCCTCGGCCTCGATGCCGCCGACGCCCCAGCCGACCACGCCGATGCCGTTGACCATCGTGGTGTGGGAGTCGGTGCCGACGCAGGTGTCGGGGTAGGCGACACCGTCGCGCACCATGACCACGCGGGCGAGGTGCTCGATGTTGACCTGGTGCACGATGCCGGTGCCGGGCGGGACGACCTTGAAGTCGTCGAAGGCGCCCTGGCCCCAGCGCAGGAACTGGTAGCGCTCGCGGTTGCGCTCGTACTCGATCTCGACGTTGCGCTCGAACGCCTGCGGCGTGCCGAAGACGTCGGCGATGACGGAGTGGTCGATGACCATCTCGGCCGGGGCGAGCGGGTTGATCTTCGTGGCGTCGCCGCCGAGCTCGGCCATCGCCTCGCGCATCGTGGCGAGGTCGACGACGCAGGGCACGCCGGTGAAGTCCTGCATGATCACGCGCGCCGGCGTGAACTGGATCTCCTGGTCGGGCGCAGCACTGGCGTCCCAGCCGGCGATCGCCTTGATGTGGTCGGCGGTGATGTCCGCGCCGTCCTCGGTGCGGAGCAGGTTCTCCAGCAGCACCTTGAGCGAGAAGGGCAGGCTCTCGACGTCGAGACCCTCACCCTTCACCGCGTCGAGGCGGTAGATCTCGTAGGACTGTCCGTCCACGTCCAGGGTGCTCTTGGCACCGAAGCTGTCCTGACTGGCCATCAGCCACATCTCCTCGGGAGTTCGCGGGTCTGCGTCCATCTTGCCGTCGCACCCTGAGGTGCGGGAAGGAAGGCGACCCTTAGTTCTGACGTCGCAATATCTTGACGTCAAGATATCACAACCGGTCTAGCCTCTGCCCGTGCCCACGCTCCTCCACCTCAACGGACCCTCCGGGGTCGGCAAGTCGACCCTCGCGCGGGCCTGGGCAGACCGCCACCCCGGAACCCTGCTGTGCGACATCGACGAGCTGAGGTCGTGGGTGTCGGGCTGGGAGGACGACTTCGTCGTGACCGGTGAGGCGGTCCGACAGACCGCGCTGGCGATGATGACGGCCTACCTCCGCACGGGCCGCGACGTGGTCCTCCCCCAGCTCATCGTCACCCGGGCCCAGGTCGAGCGGTTCGAGGCTGCCGCCGCCGAGGCAGGAGCGGCGTACGTCGGTGTGGTGCTCGACGTCGCCCCCGACGTCCTCCTGCACCGGCTGCACCACCGCGCGGAGACGCCCGTCACCGCGGTGATCTCGCGGATCATCGAGGAGCGCGGCGGCGACCCGCTGGTCCTCGAGGGACGGCAGCAGCTGCTCGACCTCTCGACGGCCCGCGGGTGGACGGTCGTGGACGCGACCGACATGGAGTCCGCGCTGGCCGAGCTGGCGCACGCCGTACGACCGTGAGCCGAGGGGTGGATCAGTCGATGCGGGCCCCCGTCCGCACTGCCACGGGTCAGAAGCCCAACACCTTGCCGAACGCGGAGAAGAACGCGTCGAACACCTTGGCGATCGGGTTCCTGGGTCCGTCCACGCTCGACTTCTGCCAGAACAGCGACTCGGACCCGGTGAACTCGTCGTCGACGAGCGGTGTCCGGCCCCAGAGGTAGGGCCAGAACACCTCGGTCCGGTTGACGCCCACGTGCAGGCGCGAGTCGAACCCCATCACCAGGTGCTGCTCCATCCTGGTCGACCTGCCCTGAGGGGTCGTTGCGACGACATCGCCGCTGCCCTGGACGATGAGGCTGCCGGTGCCGGCGAACATGATGTAGCGCACCCGCCACGTCGCCAGGGCATGCAGTCCCCACCGCCACCGCGTCTCCAGCACGGGCGTGCCGATCACGCCGACCACGTGCCGGGGACGCATCACGAGTCCCGGGTGGTCCTGGAAGTCGATGCGCATCAGGTAGGAGTCGGGGTCGTCGGGCGTCGCCAGCGTCGCGGACGTCGCGTTCCCGTCACCGGTGACCCGGCTCAGCCCGTAGAGCCCGGCCGCGAAGCTGATGAACGGTGCCGACCAGTCGTAGAGGAGCCGGCTGCGGATCTGACCCTGCACCGGCCGCACGTGCTCCGAGCGCGCGGACAGGACCTCACCGGCGCGCAGCTGGACGGTCAGGGTCCGGCCGGCGGCCGTCGTGCGGAGTCTCGCGGTCGCCTCCTCGGAACCGGCCGCCAGGTGGATCGGGGTGTGCGCCCGGGTCACGAGCGGCATCAGGAGGAAGTAGCTGACGACGCGCAACAGGGCGGGTGCGAGGACGAGCAGGAGGGCGATCCACACCAGCCACCTCCACGACATCGCCCAGAGGTCGACGACCCGTCCCGACCATGATCCTCGCTGGTCCTCCAGGCGTTTCTGCTCCGCCGTGGCCTGGGCCAGCTCCGACTCGGTGTTGTCGATCTCCCTGGCGGCGGGCGCGAGGTCTCCGTCCTCGCCCAGCCGCTCGAGCTTCTGCTCGTTCGTGAGCATGGGGTCCGCGAGCACGGCGGCATCGGCCTCGGCCTCGTCGAGGGTCCGTTCGAAGGTGGCCAGCGCCTCCTCGGCCGCCTCCAGCGCCCGCTCTGCCTCCGCGCACGGGTTCGGGCCGATCGGCGACACCTGCTCGGGCAGGCTCTCCAGCCGACTGCAGATGTCCCCCTCCCGGTCCTCCACCTCGGACAGCTGGTCCGCGACCTGCAGGCGCCCCTCGTCGATCTCCGCCTCGACCGTGGCCTGCAGAGACTCGGCGGCCGCGCTCTGCGCCGCGGCGTACGTGCTCTCGAGGTCGTCGAGCTCGGCCTCGAGGTCCGCGCGCTCCTGGGCGACCTGCACGAGGCGGTCTCGCTCTGCCTCGGCCTCCCGGAGGGCCGGCACCAGGGTCGAGACCAGCAGGAGCCCGAGGAACAACGACAGGACCACGGCGGCGACGAGGCCGAGCTTCCTCAGGAGGAACCCGAGTACTGCCGAGACCAGACGCACCCGCGCGACTCTAGCCGCGCGTCATCGAGCGCCGGGGCCGATTCTCGTCAGCAGCGCGACACACTCGACGTGGTGCGTCATCGGGAAGACCCCGATGGCGCTGAGCGCGGCCGCAATCCTTTGCGATCGACTGCGCACACGTGGCCGAATGCGCCCCTGACCTGCAGCGATGCCGCTTGCGACGTCGGGTAACGACGGCACCCCGTTGCGTGCCTTTGTGAATCAAGGCGAGCCCAATCCGAGCCCTCGCGACAGGCGAGGTCCGACGATCACAAAGGAAGGCAGCCGCGGCCCCGCGCCAGCGCAGCCGCAGGTCCCCGGGCGCCGCCGTCCCAAGCCGACACCAGCTACGAGCGAAGTCGCCGAGACTCTCGGCACCTCTCACCGCTCACCCGTCGATCGCGCCGCGTAGAGCGCCGTCATCCGATCGTCACGGTCCAGTCTCGACAGGAGGTTGGAACCGATCTGCTCAAGCTGGCCGACCTGTTCGCGAGTCAGCGCGTCGAAGACGTGGGCACGCACGTTGTCCACGTGACCGGGCGCGGCGGCGACCACCAGGTCCCAGCCGGCGTCGGTGAGGCGCGCATTGGTGGCGCGAGCATCCTCCGGGCACGGGAATCGCTCGACCAGGCCCCGCTTCTCCAGCCGCGACACCACGTGGGAGAGGCGCGCCAGGGTCGCGTTGGTCCGCTGCGCCAGACCCGACATCCGCAGGGTCCGGTCGGGCACCTCGCTGAGCTGGGCCACGACGTAGTACTCGAAGTGGGTCAGCCCGGAGTCGAGGCGCAGCTGGGAGTCGAGCACGCCGGGGAGCAGCTCCACCACGGCCACCAGCCGGAGCCAGGCCCTCATCTCGTCGTCGTCGAGCCACATCGTCATAGATCCAGCCTACGACACTTGGTTGTTACTACAACTTTGTGCTACTTTAGTTGAACCAACAAGCAATCACCCAGGAGAACACGATGGCACACCTCTCGATCATCGGCACCGGCAACATGGGTCAGGCCATCGCGGCCGTGGCAGCTCGCGGCGGCCACACCGTCCAGCTGCTCGGCTCCTCCGACACCGGCACCGACGTCACCGGCGACGTCGTGGTACTGGCCGTCCCCCACCACGCGATCAGCGGCATCCTCGAGCAGCGCGGCACCTCCCTGGCCGGCAAGGTCGTCGTCGACATCACCAACCCGGTGAACTTCGAGACCTTCGACTCGCTCACAGTCCCCGCCGACGCCTCCGCCACCGCGGCCATCGCCGCCGCACTGCCCGGCTCGCGCGTCCTGAAGGCGTTCAACACCAACTTCGCGGGCACCCTGGCGGCCGGCACGGTGGGCGACCTCACCACCACGGTCCTCATCGCCGGCGACGACGCCGACGCCAAGTCGACCCTGGCCGGCATCGTCACCAGCGGGGGCCTGCGCGCGCTCGACGCGGGCGCCCTCTCCCGGGCTCGCGAGCTCGAGGCCATCGGCTTCCTCCAGATCACGCTCGCCGCGAGCGAGAAGGTCTCCTGGACCGGCGGCTTCGGCGTCGCCGCCTGACCTCCCTCCTCCGCACCCACCACCGAGGAGCACCTCATGACCATCAGCGCCGTCCGCCTCAACCACGCCGTCCTGTTCGTGGCCGACCTCGAGCGCAGCATCGCGTTCTACGAGCGGGCCTTCGGCATGACGGTCATGGCGCGTGAGCCGCGTGCCAACGCCGCCTTCCTGCGCCTGCCGCTCTCGGGCAACCACCACGACCTCGGCCTCTTCGGCGTCGGCGCCCACCTGCCGCGGCCGCGTGGTTCGCTCGGGCTCTACCACCTCGCGTGGCAGGTGGACACGATCGACGACCTCGAGCGGGCGCGTACGACGCTCGCCGAGCTCGGCGCCCTGGGCGGGGAGTCCAGCCATGGCGCGACCAAGAGCCTATACGCCGCCGACCTCGACGGCAACGAGTTCGAGGTCATGTGGATGCTCCCCCGCGAGAGCTGGGGCGAGCTCGAGAACACGGCTCCGGTCGAGCGGCTCGACCTGGCGGGCGAGGTCGAGCGGTGGGGCGGGGTCGGCACCGCCCACGAGCTCAACCGCGAGGCGCGGTCATGAGCGCGACGACCGTCTCCCCCGTGGTCGTCACGCGCGGCAGCACCGATCCCGCCGCGCCCCTGGTCGTGCTGCTGCACGGCCGGGGCTCCGACGAGCAGCAGATCATCGGCCTCGCCGACCACCTGCCCGAGGGCCCGGCGTACGCCGCGGTGCGCGCACCCCTCGCGGAGGGTGCCGGCTATGCCTGGTTCGCCAACCGCGGCATCGGTCGCCCCGTGACCGAGTCGCTCGCCGCCAACCTCGCCTGGTTCAGGTCCTGGCTCGACGAGGTCGCTCCGGCCGGGCGTCCGGTCCTGGTCGCAGGCTTCAGCGGCGGCGCCGCCTTCGCAGGCGGGCTCGCCCTGGCCGACCCTGGCCGGCTCGCCGGGCTCGGTGTGCTGCTCGGGACCCTGCCCTTCGACGCCGGGCTTCCGGTCACGCCCGGCCGGCTCGCCCACCTGCCGACGTTCGTCGCGCAGGGCGAGGAGGACCGGGTCATCCCCCGCGAGCTGCTCGACCGCACCTGGACCTACCTGCTCGGCGCGTCCGGCGCCCCCACGGTCGCCCACCGCGACCCCGGTGGCCACGGTCTGACCGTCGGCACGGTGCACGCCCTGTCGGAGTGGATCGCCCACCGCGTCCACCACCTCCAGGCGCGCGGCGCCGCCCCCGCCGGACGACCCGGCGAGGTCGCCTGGCCCACCCTGCCCGGCGGTCGCCTGCCGGAGCGGGCCGGCGAGCGGCCCGCGGTGTCGTGGACCATCCCCCAGCAGCAGCTGACGCAGACCGCACCCGTCGCGCTCCAGGAGCAACTACTGCGCCGGATCCGGGATCTCGCCGGCGTCGCGGTCGCGCCCTCGCGGATCTCCGTGCCAGGCGCCCGCGCCCTCATCCTCGAGGACGCCACCGGACCGGACGACGCGTTCCTCGTGCCGCAGGTCGGCGAGTTCGCCCACCTGCACCCGGCGTACGACGGCTCCCTCCACCTCGCCCTCGCACCCGACCAAGCCGCCGACGTCGTCGCCCGCGGCTGGGGCGTGCCCCACATGTGGGCAGGCACCCGACTCACGCCGGGCTTCGTGATGGTGCACGGGCCCCGCGACGCCGAGGAGCTGGAGGTCGTCGTCGGGATTGTCACGGCCAGCCATGTGGCCGCGACCCGCACTTGACGTGGCGCATGGGCTGCCACGTGGGGAACTTGTGTTCCCTCAGCCGTGGCGACCCCAGCCTCCATCGACCGGCAAGAGAGTTCCGGAGATGTAGGACGCTGCAGGAGACAGCACGAAAGCAGCGACGCGGGCGAACTCCTGGTGAGTGCCGTACCGGCGTAGCGGAATGGCCTCGGTGTGCCACCTCGTGGCATGGGTGGGTTCTGCGTGCCGGCCGGGCTGCTCGCGGTTGCCGGCCAGGGGGCCCATCAGTATCGCATTCGTCCGGATTCCCCGGGGGCCCAGCTCCTCGGCCATCTGGAGGACGACCGTCGCCAGGCCGCGACCGAACGCGTCCCCGATCATAGAGCGCTCTGGCGCCGGTTCGTGGATCGCCGATTCGAAGACGACGACCAGCGACCCTCCAGCAGGTAGTGCCCGCGAGATCTGTCTGAGCGTGTCCACGACGTGAAGGAAGGTCGTCTCGAAGCCACGGGCCCATTCATCGTCGCGAACGTCGTGGACCGAGCCTGCTTCTGAGGCCGGAACGAAGACGAGGCCGCCGTCGAGACGTCCCCATTCGGCCTCCGCCCGCGCCACGAGCGTAAGGCCGTCCGTCTCGGCGCGGTTGCTGGACGTGCTGCGCACGACTCGAGCGCCCTCGGTCTCGAGTTCACTCGCGACAACGTCACCAAGTCCGGGTTCCGCGTCGGTGATGATGAAGACGCGGTCCTGGAGGTCGAGATCCATGTGCGAACTCTACGAGCGGATGGTCAGCGTTGGATCTGCATGACGACGGCCTTCGGTTCGGTGAAGAACTCCCGGCTGAAGTTGCCGCCTTCGCGCCCGACACCGGAGTCGCCCACTCCGCCGAAGGGTGTGCGGAGATCGCGGATGAAGAAGCAGTTCACCCACACCGTGCCCGCGCGAAGGCGGGAGGCGACGCGGTGGGCTCGTGAGAGGTTCTCGGTGAAGAGCATGGCGTTGAGGCCGTAGCGGGTGTCATTGGCCAGTGCGACGACCTCCTCCTCGGAGTCGAATCGGTTGACGACGCACACCGGTCCGAAGATCTCCTCGCAGTAGGCAGCTGCGTTGAGCGGAAGCCCGGCGATGATGGTGGGCTTCACCAGCCACCGACCCTGGTCGTCCACCCCGCCGGTGAGGACGGTGCCACCGTCGGGGCCGACACCGTCGACGTAGGAGGCGACCTTGTCGAAGTGGCGCTTGCTGGCCAGGGTCGAGAACTTCGTGTCGGGGTCGAACGGGTCGCCGATCGTGAGGGCCTCGGCGGCAGCGACGAACCGGGACATGAACTCGTCGTAGATGCCCGAGCCGACGAACAGCCTCGACCCAGCGAGACACACCTGGCCGGAGTTGCGGAAGATCGACTCGACGGCCCAGTGCACTGCGTTGTCGATGTCGGCGTCGTCGAAGACGATGTTGGCGCCTTTGCCGCCGAGCTCGAGGGAGACCGGAGCCAGGTGCGCGGCTGCGGCCGCCATGACGTGTCGTCCGGTGACCGACGATCCGGTGAAGGTGACCCGGTCGACTCGCTCATGGGAGACCAAGGAGGAGCCCGCGGGCGTTCCATGCCCGTTCAGCACGTTGATGACGCCGTTCGGGAGCCCGGCCTCGACGGCGAGGCGCCCCAGGAGGGTCACCGAGGCGGGGGTGTCCTCGGACGGCTTGATGACGCAGGTGTTGCCCCACGCGATGGCCGGTGCGATCTTCCAGGTGGCCATCATGAGAGGAAAGTTCCACGGGCTGATCGCAGCCACGACGCCAGCGGGGCCGTACTCACTGAAGGAGTGATGGCCGGAGTCCATGGGGTAGACCTCGCCGCAGTGGTCTCGCTGGTGGTCGGCGAAGAACCGGAAGTTCCACACTGACCTCGCCACGTCGTGACGTGACTGTGCCAGGGGCTTGCCCATGTTGGTGGTGTCGAGCGTTGCTAGCTCGTCGGCGTGCTGTTCCATGACGTCCGCGAGACGGTGGATCGCGTCGGCCCGCTCTGCACGTCCCAGACGCGGCCACGGTCCGTCGTCGAAAGCGGTTCGCGCGCTCGCGACAGCACGGGCGGCGTCCTCGGGGCCACCTTCCGCGGCTTGGGCGAACACCTCTTGGGTCCACGGGTTCCACACATCGAACGTGGCCCCGTCGACCGAGGGGACTTCCTCACCGTCGATGAGGTGGCCGAAGAACATGTCGCTCACGATGTCGTCTCCTCTGGGGTGCGGCGCTCGGCGATGGTGACGTCCCCGGCCGCCCAGTGGGTGGCGGGCACCTCCCGGACGACCACCCGGATGCTCTCCCGTGGAGCAGCGACCGTCTCGACGGCGGCGTCAGTCAGGGCGGAGATGAGGGCACGGACCTGCTGTGGGGTGCGGCCTTCGACCATGGTCACCTCGATCAAGGGCATGGCTGAACCTCGCCGCCGCGGACGTGGACGGATCCGAGGTTGGTGAAGTGCATTGCTACCGACGACCCTGGCGGGATCGGTACGGCGTCGGTCATCCCGCCGGTGAGGACCACCCAGCCTGGTTCGATGGCGCGACCACGCCGGGCGAGCTCGTTGGCGGCCAGGGCGAGCGCTTCTCCGGGGTGGCCGAGGACCGCCGCACCGGTCGCAGAGTCGACGACCTGGCCGTCGACCTCCACCAGCACCGCCTCGAGGGACAGGTCGAGCTCGCTGGGTGGGACACCGACCGGGCCGGTGACATAGGCGCCCGAGGAGGCGTTGTCGGCCACGACGTCGCCGGCGGTGAACCGGAAGTCGCGGTAGCGGCTGTCGATCACCTCGGCGCCGCCCAGGACGATGGAGACCGCCGCCATCGCGGTCGCCGCGGTGACGCCGGGGCCCTCGAGCCGCTCCCCCATCACAAACACGATCTCTGGCTCCACACGAGGGTGGATGAGCTGCTCCTGCGGCACCCGCTCGCCAGCGGGGAGGACCATCGCGTCGGTGAGCCACGCGACGAGCGGGACGTTGACGTTCATCCGCTCCTGCTTCGCACGGCTGGTGAGCCCGAGCTTGAGGCCGACCAGCGTCTCGCCCCGCGCCAGCCGCTTCTCCAGGGTGAGGTCCTGGATGGTGTAGCCGGTGTCGAGGTCGAGCTCGGGCCACTCGTCGGTGAACGGGGCCCGGTCGCGACGTTCGTTCTCGCACCTGAGCAGCTCCTCTGCCACCCCCGCGACGTCCCAGGTGGTCATCAGCGGACCCCCGCGGCAGCGAGATCGCCGAGCTCCTGCTCCTGGGAGAGCTGGAGGGCGATGTCGATGATCATGTCTTCCTGGCCACCGACGTACCCGTACTCGCCGACCTTTTGCAAGATCGCGTGGGCAGGGACGCCGTACCGCTCGGCGGCGCGCTCTGCATGGAGCAGGAAGGACGAGTAGACGCCGGCGTACCCCTGGGTGATCGAGGCACGGTCCATCCACGGCAGCCGCGGGATGAACGGACGCACCACTTCCTCTGCAGCCGAGAGGACGTCGCCCAGGTCGACCCCGGTGCGGATGCCCATGCGCTCGAAAGTCGCAGCCAGAACCTCGGTGGGTGAGTTCCCGGCGCCGGCGCCCAGGGCGCACAGGGCGCCGTCGATCTGGCGGGCCCCTGCCTGGTAGGCCAACACCGAGTTGGCCACACCGAGGCTGAGGTTCTGGTGGCCGTGAAATCCCACCTGCACGTCGTCGCGGCCGACCTCGTCGAGGACCGCCTGGATGCGTTCCTGGGCGTCGGAGAGGACGAGTGCACCGGCGGAGTCGACGACGTACACGCACTGTGCGCCGGCGTCGGCCATGATCCGTGCCTGCTGCGCGAGGATTTGGGGGGTGGTGCTGTGGGAGAGCATGAGGAACCCGACGGTCTCCATGCCGAGTGCACGGGCTTCGGCGAAGTGTTGGACGGAGACGTCGGCCTCGGTGCAGTGGGTGGCGATGCGTGCCACCGATGCGCCGACGCCGTGGGCTCGTCGCAGGTGCCCCAGCGTGCCCAGGCCCGGGAGCATCAGGATCGCGATCTTCGCCTGCTCGGCCTCGTCGACCGCGGCGGCGATCAGGTCGAACTCGTCGACCTTGCTGAAGCCGTAGTTGAAGCTCGACCCGCCGAGGCCGTCGCCGTGACTGACCTCGATCACCTGCACGCCGGCGCGGTCGAGGGCTGCGACGACGCCGCGGACCTGCGCTTCGGTGAACTGGTGGGACATGGCGTGCGATCCGTCGCGCAGCGTGGAGTCGGTGATGCGGAGGTCGGCGGGGCCGGCGACCGGGGTGTAGGCGCGTACGTCGGTCTCGGTCACCTCGGTCGTTACGAACGGTGCGTCCTCCGGGCGGATGATCATGTCTCCCATGGTCAGACTCCTGCCTTCTGGTGGGTCGCCACCGCTGCCTCGTCGGGCTCGAGCTCGCCGAGGTCTGCGGAAGACTTCCACGAGGTCTCCACGCCGAGACGGTGAGCCGTCATGAGGTCGCCTACGCGGGCAGCGGCGGCGGTGATGATGTCGAGGTTCCCGGCGTAGTCGGGGAGGTAGTCGCCGCGGCCCTTGACCTCGATGGGGACGAAGATGCGGGCCTGGTCGCGCCAGGCGCCCCGGGCGGGGTCGAACTGCGGTTCTGCTCGCAGGCGGTAGCCGGGCACGTACTCCTGGACGGTGCGCACCATCGCGTGCACGGACTCCAGGATCTGGTCCTGTAGCGGGCCCGCTTCGCCTGCTTCGGCCGGGATGGCGCAGAACACCGAGTTCCGCATCATCAGGGGTGGTTCGACGGGGTTGAGGATGATGATCGCCTTGCCGACGGTCGCACCGCCGACGGCTTCGACTGCGGATGCGGTGGTCTCGGTGAACTCGTCGATGTTGGCGCGGGTGCCGGGTCCGGCGGAGCGGCTGGAGACCGACGCGACGATCTCGGCGTACGGCACGGGTACGACCGAGGAGACCGCGTTGACCACGGGCACGGTGGCCTGGCCGCCGCAGGTGATCATGTTGACGTTGGGGGCGTCGAGGTTGAAAGACAGGTTCACCGGTGGGCACACGTAGGGGCCGGCTGCGGCGGGTGTGAGGTCGACGGCGAGTATGCCTGCTTCGGCGTAGCGGGGTGCGTTCGCCGCGTGGGCCTTGGCCGAGGTGCACTCGAAGACGATGTCGGGAAGCTCGCCTTGGGCGAGGAGCCAGTCAACGCCCTCGGCGCTGGTTTCGAGGCCGCGGCGCTTGGCGCGTGCCAGACCGTCGGAGGCGGGGTCGACGCCGACCATGTAGCGCGGTTCGATGATCTCGCTGCGCCGCATCAGCTTGAACATCAGGTCGGTCCCGATGTTGCCGGGGCCGACGATGGCGGCGGTTGCCTTGGCGTTCGTCATGTCAGTCCTCATCCTGCTCGGAGTCGTGGGTGGCGAATCGGGCGGTGACGCTGCCGAGGCCGGCGAAGGTCGCGGTGAAGACGTCGCCTGCGGCGACGGGTGACATCGCGCAGACGGAGCCGGGGAGGATGACCTGTCCGGCTTCGAGGGCGACCCCGCGGGCGCCGACGGTGTTGGCGAGCCAGACGAGTGAGGTCAACGGTGACCCGAGGACTGCGCCGCCGGCTCCGGTGCCGGCCACGGCCCCGTTGCGGGTCATGACGCAGCCGGAGAGGCGGAGGTCGACGTCGGCTAGGGGGGTGGGTGTCGACCCGAGGACCACGGCGCCGGAGCTGGCGTTGTCGGCGATGGTGTCGAACAGGCCGATCTTCCAGTCCTCGATGCGACTGTCGACGATCTCGAGCGCGGGGAGGACAAAGTCGACGGCGCCGATGGCTTCGTGCGCGGTGACGCCGGGCCCGGTCAGGGGCTTCTTCAGCACGAACGCGACCTCGGGCTCGATCCGGGGCTGGACGAAGCGGGTCAGCGGGATCGGCGCGTGCTCGAGGTAGAAGAAGTCGTCGAGGAGGTGCCCGAAGTCGGGTTCGTCGACTCCCAGCAGTCGCTGCATGGCGGCGCTGGTCAGTCCCACTTTGCGTCCTCGCACGCTGCGGCCCTGTGCGAGGAACCGTTCGATCTGCAGGATCTGGATGGCGTACGCGTCCTCGAGCGTCAGGTCGTAGGTCGCGGTGAGCGGCGGAATGGGTTTGCCGCTCTCGTAAGCGTCGAGGAGGAGCTCGGCTACCTCGGTCCGGGTGGCGTCATCTATCACAGGTCGAGCTCCAGCCGGTCGCTGGTCGGTCGGGAGCAGCAGATCATCATCTTGTTCATGGCGGCTTGCTCCTTGCGTGTCAGGACGAGGTCCCGGTGGTCGACGGTGCCTGCGAGGACGCTGGTGATGCAGGACCCGCAGATCCCGTCGCGGCAGTCGTTCTCGACCTCGACGCCCAGCGCGAGGACGGTGTCGAGGATGTTGGCGTCGGGCTTCATCCGCAGGGTGTGGCCGGACTTGGCGAGCACGAGCTCGTAGTTGTCGCCGTCGAGAGGCACGGACTCCTTCGGTTCGACGCCGGCGCGGCTGAAGAGCTCGAACCGCACCACGTCCTGGTCGGGTCCGTGGACGGCTTCGGCGGCCGCCTCGACGGCTCGCAGCAGCGGCAGTGGCCCGCACACGTAGATCAGCCCACCGTCGGGGAGCTGCTTGACGACGTCGTCGAGGTCGGGCCTGCCGTCGACGTCCTCGGCGAGCAGCTCCACCCGGTCCCCCAGAGCGCCCAGGCGAGGGCAGAACGCCATGGAATCCCGGGAGCGGCCGCCGTAGACCAGTCGGAACGGGCGACCTTGTCGGTCGAGGTGCTCGGCGAACGCCATGATGGGGGTGATGCCGACCCCGCCGGCGACCAGTGCGTGGTAGGTGGCGTCTTCGAGGGCGAAACCTTGCTTGGGGCGCGTCACCAGCAGCCGGTCTCCGACCCTGAGGTCGTCGTGGATGAAGGCCGAGCCGCCGCGGCCTTCGGGTTCACGCAGGACCGCTACCTGGTAGGAGGACAGGTCTTCGGGGTCGCCACACAGCGAGTACTGCCGGGTCGTGCCGTCGGGGACGTAGACGTCGATGTGGGATCCGGGTTCCCACGCCGGTAGCGGTTTGTCGCTCTCGATCCGGGTGAGGCGGAGCGAGAGCACTCCTTCGGCCTCGAGGGTCATCTGGGTGACGCGAAGCTCGCGCTGCTCAACCATCGCGGTCCTCCTCGGGTAGCTGGAGGAGCTTGCGCACCTCTGCGTAGGACGTCTCGGGGTCGGTGACGTCGAACAGCACCGACGGGATGCCGAGCGCCTCGGCACCTCTGATGTTGGTGGCCTGATCGTCGAGGAAGACCATGTCGGCGAAGCTGACGTCGAGCCGTTCGGACAGCAGCTCATAGAGCCTGGGGTCGGGCTTCAGGTGCCCTTCGATCGATCCGTCCACGACGACGTCGACGTCACCGACGATCTCGATCTGCTGCACCCACTCCTCGGAGTGGAAGGCGTGCAGGTCGTTGGTGAGGATCCCGACGGGGTGCCCGGCGGCGAGGGCGTCGCGCACCAGCCGACGCGCCGCCTCGCGGACCAGGCTGGGGCGCGGCGGCTCGTACAGGTGCGCGATCATCGCCCTGATGTCCGAGCCGTGGCCCCCCTCCCGGTCCCACTGCAGCGCTCGGTCTGCCCAGTAGTCACGTTCGGTGATCCGACCCGCCTGGAGGTCCTGCCAGACCGGATCAGGGTCGTCTGGGGATGCCAGCGGTCCGCGGCCGTGCAGGAGGGCGTGGATCGGGGTCCCGGTCCGCTCCTCGACCAGCTCGAAGGGCGTGAGGAGGACCGGGCCACCGAAGTCGAGCACCAGGGCGGGGACAGTCATCTCAGTGCTCCGGCTCCTCGATGATCGCCTTGTCGAACAGCACCACGTTCCCGGTCCACCGGCACGTCGCGCACCACGTCAGGAAGATCCGCTCGTGACCGCTCCACCACTCCGTGGTCAGGCCGCGGTCCAACGACGATGCGCAGGAAGGGCAGAACTTCGGCTTGTCGAGCAGGTGGTGGGCCGCGTCGGAGGCGAACCAGTCCCCCGGCGGCGGCAGCAGGTAGGGGTCCGGCGGCAGGTCCGGCATCGGCCCGTGGTGGGCCGCCCGCCGTGCCTGGTCGATCTCACGCACCGGAGCCCGCCTTCTCCCGCGCGGCGGCGGCGTCGCGGTGAAGCTTGAGGAGCTCCTCGCGGATCGGGCTGTACCGCATCGAGCCACCGTTGATCCACTGGTCGGTGAACGCGGTGCCGGCACCGAACTTGTCCTTCTCACAGGGCAGGTCGATCACGTCGTGCTTCTCGCGCACCACGCCCGGCGGGTCCTCACCGTCCTCGACCGAGGACATGGCCTCCTTGAACATCTTGCGGAGCATGGCGACGCCCTGGTCGGAGCGGCCCAGGTGTTCTTGGGTGCGGTCGGTGATCTCGCCCTGCGAGACCCAAGCCATCGCGTCCTGGCCCTCAACGTAGTCGGTGACGAAGTTGCCGTCCTCGTCGTAGATCTCGTAGTCATAGACCACGGGACGCTCCTGCTTCTCCCAGGTGCCGCCCTCGGGGTGGTGCAGGGAGTAGAAGAGCTTCCAGGTGTGGGTGTCGTCGATCGGCACGCGGATCTGCATCTGGTCGATCCACTGGCCACCGACGCGCATGCCGTAGGGGAACATCAGCGGGTGGCCGATGGCCCAGTCGTCGTTCTCTTCGCCGTGTCCCTCGAGGATCCGACGCTTGATGATGCCGAACTCGAACTCGTCGAAGGCGACCTTGATGTGCTTCTTCTGGAACGACTTGGGTGCCTCGAATCCCTGGGTCTGGCCGAGGAACTCGAAGTAGGCGCCGTGCAGCCACTCCACGTGGTGCGGGTCGACGGAGTTCTCCATGATCTGCAACCAGTTGCAGTTCAGCGTCGCGACGCCGACGTCCCTGATGCCGTCCAGGACGTAGACGTCGAAGCGGGGAAGCTCAGGAACCGGGGTGGGTCCGACGTAGACCCACACCATTCCCCCGAGGACCTGGGCGACGCCGGCCTTGGCCTTGATCTTGTCGCGGAAGGTCGTGTTGTCGTTCTCGGCCGGCTGCTCGACGCACTGGCCGTTGAAGTCGTACTTCCAGCCGTGGTAGCCACAACGGATGCCGTCTTCGTGGACGATGCCGTAGGTCAGGGAGGCACGGCGGTGGGGGCAGGCCTCGCCGATGATCCCGTACTTGCCCGAGGGGGTCTTGTACAGCGTCCAGTTCTCCCCGAGCAGCCGCACGGTCTTGCTGGGTCGCTTGTCGAAGTCCTGCTCGAACGCGATGGGGTACCAGTAGCGCCGGAGCAGCTCACCCATGGGAGTGCCGGGACCCACCTGGGTCAGTTCTTCGTTCTGCTCGACAGTCAGCATGTCGTTGTCTCTCCTTGTGGGGCGATCTGAGGCGTTCAGACGCGGTCGGGGCGGTGGGCAGAGTGGGCGGTGGGCGGAGGGAGCGTTCAGCCCTCGAGGATCGTGACCGTGCCGGTGTTGCCGTCCACGCGGATCAGCTGGCCGGTGGTGATGTTCTTGGTGCCGAACGCGGTGCCGGTGACGGCAGGGAGGCCGTACTCGCGGCAGACGATGGCCGCGTGGCTCATCATTCCGCCGACGTCGGTGACGGTGGCCTTGATCTTGCCGAACACCGGCGCCCAGGACGGTGCGGTCAGGGGGGCGACGAGGATCTCGCCGTCTTCGATGTCGCTGATCTGGTCGGCGGAGAAGATGACGCGCGCGGGCCCCTCGACGAGGCCGGGCGAGGCCGCGAAGCCGCTCAGGGAACCGTCGTCGGAGTCGCTGCCGGTGTTGAGCCAGGCCGACACCGAGTCGGAAGTGATGCCCCACAACATGACGGTGAAGGGCTCGGTGACGACCTCGGGTGGCACACCGAGCGCCGGCGGGGCCGACCAGCCCTTGAGGGTGTTGTGGACGGCGTGGCGGCGCTCGATCTGCTGGGGCCACAGGGCGGGGCCCCGCGAGGGGGCACCAACCGCCCATCCCGCGTACAGGTCGAACAGGACGTCGACCAGCTCGGAGCGGCGGAACATGAACACGTCGTCGGTCTCGGCGATGAAGCCGGCGTCCTTGAGCACGTCGCCGAGCTCGCGCATCTTGCGCCAGATCACCGAGTGAGCCCAGTGCTCGACGTAGAAGTTGTGGTTTTCCACGTAGGGGAACACTGTGCGCGAGAGGCCGAGCTTGCCGTCGAACGTCTCGCGGTCGTCGTCGGAGTCGAGCAGCTCGCGGTACTCGGAGGCGACCCGGTCGCGCTCGGCGTGCAGCTCTTCCACGGGCCGGTTGAGGTCCACGCCCTCCTTGACCTTGACGATGTAGTCGGTGATGTAGCCCAGGGGGACCTCGACGTTCTGGA
Source organism: Nocardioides furvisabuli (assembly GCA_964021995.1). Lineage (GTDB taxonomy): Bacteria > Actinomycetota > Actinomycetes > Propionibacteriales > Nocardioidaceae > Nocardioides > Nocardioides furvisabuli_A. The sequence goes on from CAXHZJ010000001.1 coordinate 190,380, forward strand.
TCCAGATCTTGTCGGAGTGGTAGAACCCGGAACCGGTGGAGAAGTTGAACCACGGTTCCGCGGCCTTGTCCCACTCGGCGATCCACGCCTGCCCGGCCTCGTCGGTCCCGAGCTTGGCCCACACCTCGTCGGGGCTGCCGCCGTTGAAGCGGTCGTCGATGTTGCTGCTCACGGCCAGGCGGGCGAGGCTCTTGAGGTGGTCGTCGGGCTTGAACAGGTCGACGTCGACGCCGGCGACCATCTTGGCGATTGCCAGGTCGGGGATGGAGGGGAAGGCGGCCTTGCAGAAGCCGAAGAAGTCGAGGTAGGCGGCGTAGCCGAGGTTGAGGAATTCGAAGTGGTGCTGCCACAGGGTGACGACGTGATCGAGGAGCCGGTGGTAGGTGGAGAGCAAGCGGTCACCGGACCCGCGGCCAGCGCCGGAGGTGATGACGTCCATGTCCTCCATCTCGGGCAGCGGGCTGAAGTCGAGCTCGCTCATCTGCTGCACCAACGCCCGGACCTTGACCAGCCAGTCGTCGTAGAGGCGGTCCCAGTTGGCGAAGTAGTAGCCGGCCCGCTCCATGAAGTGCGGCACCCGGCCCTCGATGTCGCCCTCCGGGGCCGGCACGGGGCTGAGGTAGACGTAGCCGTTGAGGATGCGGAAGTCGACTCCGTAAGCGGGCGGGACGAGGTAGTGGCGGGTGTTGTACTGGCCGAGCGAGGCGATGGCGACCTCGAACACACCGGCGTCCCACGGCGTGAGGGCCTCGGGCCAGTGGACCCCGTCGTGGAACCAGAAGCCGCCGTCCTCGTAGTCGCGGCGTTCCCTGGAGAACACGGCGGAGTAGGAGTACAGCTCTTGCCAGCCGTCGGCACCGTCGGGTGCTTCGATCTCGAAGGGGCTGGGGAAACGATCGGCCATGGGTCTTCTTCCTTGCGTCGGGTGAGGTGTCGAGTCGTGGGATGTGCGCGCAAGTGCGCGCTGCGCTGACCCGAGTCAGCCCGTCGTGGCCCCCTTCCTGGCAGAGAGGGGGTTGACCAAGGTGTCGACGATGGAGGCCATGGGGTCCTTCTTGCCGCCGACGGCGTGGTGGTTCTTGCTCCACACGGTTTCGGGGCGCGCCTGGAGGAGGACGACGTTTTCGCCGGGCGGGAGGTCCTCGTCGACGGCCCACTCGATGTCCTGCGGGCTCCCGTAGTGTTTCTCCGCGGTGCGGGCCAGCCTCGCTACGGCGACGATCTCCTCGTCGGTCAGCGACGGGGCGTGGACCTGCTCCGCCGGCAGCTCCACACGGCCGACCGTCGGGTGGGCGCCGTTGTCGGAGGCGACCAGCAGGTGGGCGTGGGTCTTGGGGCTGATGGTTCGCCGGTTGATGCTCCACATGACCTTGTCGACCAGGAAGTTGTCCGGGGTGACGTCGCCGGAGACGACCCCTTCGCCGAAACCCCAGGCCGCGTCGATGCAGATGCCGGACCGGTCGCCGTTGGTCGGGTCGAGGGTGAAGGCGACGCCCGCGCTGCGGGGCTTGACCATCTTCTGCACGGCGACGGCCATGTCGACCTCGTCGTGGGGATAGCCCATCTCGGCTCGGTAGACGATGGCCCGCTCCGTGAACAGGCTCGCCCAGCACTCGCGCACCTTCTGCCGCACGTTGTCTATGCCGCACACCCACAAGTAGGTGTCGTGCTCGCCGGCGAACGATGCGTCCGGGGAGTCCTCGGAGGTCGCGGAGGAGCGGACGGCGACCGGGACGTCCGGGACACCGACGAGCTCGCACAGCTCGGCGTAGTTCTGGTCGAGGAGGTTCTGGTGCTCGTCCAGCAGCTTCCAGCTGGTCACCATTTCGCGGGCCTGCGCGGCAGCGGCCTTGAGGCCGGCCGAGTCCGTGATGTCGGTCTGCGCGAGGAGCTCGCTGATGCGCGGCATCAAGCCGGAGGCTTCACCGGCCTCCGCGAAGGCGTGGGTGGTGATCGCGAATCCTGGCGGGACGGGAAGCCCGGCCTGGATCATCACTCCCAGGGAGGCGCACTTGCCGCCGACCTGGGGGTGGAACTCGGTGGCCAGGTTGCCGAACGGCAGGACGCTGGGGCATTCGGTCATCTGGGTCACTCCTGGAATCGGGTGTCGGAGTTCGGGGGCAGCGCGTCGAGGTCGGGGATGACGACTTCCTGGACGCGGTTGCGGTAGAGCACGAGAGCCGTGGTGCCGCCGGCGACGAGGCGAACCCGGACGAACTCGGTGTTGAACGGCTCGCCAGGGTCGTAGCCCATGGCGAGGGTGGCGAACGCCCGGATCGGCCCGGAGTGGGTGGCGACGATGATGCTGCGGGCATCGGTGTTCTCCCGAGCCGTCAGGATGCCGCGCCAGAACCTGCGCACACATGAGACGGGGGGCTCGAAGTACATCATCGGCATCGTCAGCCAGTGGGTGATCGGGTCGCCGCCTCCCTGCTGGATTCCCCAGAACCGGTCGACGTCGACCAACCAGCCGGGCCGCTCGCCGAGTCCGACGCGCTCGTACTTCTCCATCTCGCGGTGGTAGAGGCGGAAGGCGCTAGTGACGTCCCTGGGGCCTTCGGGTGTGGCGACCTCGAAGTTGCGGAAGTTACGGTCGTCGTTGAGCTGGCTGATGTCGGGTTCGCCGCGTCCGTAGAGCTCGACGTTGTCGAGGAGTCCCCGGCGCAGGTGCTCGGCCGTCTGCCGTGCCCGGTTGGTGGGGGCGCACAGCAGCTCGACCTTCTGGCCGTCGAAGACGCGGCGCGCCAGCTCCTGGCCGCGGCGGTGTGCCTGCCACGACCCGAGCGGCGTCAGACCCGACTCGGAGGAGTAGCCCTGCGTCTCGCCGTGCCGTACGAGGTAGATGTCGCAGTCGATGTCGGCGAGCTGGTCGCGTCGCTCGGGCACGATCTCCTTGGTGCGGGTCACCTCCGCCCAGGCGCGGGCGTTGCCGACGACGTTGCCGTCGTACATGACCGGGTCGCTGCGGTGGTCCCCGCGGCTTCTGAACTGGCGCAGGTAGAGCGGAACCGACGTGTCCTCCTCCACCTCCGCTGCCTGGTCCGCGGCGGGCTGGGCAGACCGGCGTACCCGGTGACGGGTCAGGTAGGCGGGTGCGTCAGGGCGTTCGGTGCGCGGCAGGGCGCCCGGGCTGCTGTGCTCGTCGATGCTCATCTGCGGCACCTCAGCTGTGGACCGTGAGGAACTGCTGGTTCACGACGCCGTCGTAATAGAACATCGCCCGTCCCATCTCGGCCTCGGTCCAGGTCACGGGTTCGGCTCCGGGGTCGACCCAGTAGCCGCCGGTGAACATCTCGTTGCGGTTGCCGAGGGGGTCGAAGAAGTAGAGGCATTGCCCGCGGGTGGCGCCGTGTCGGGTGGGGTTCGTCTCGACGTTCACTCCGTGGTACACGCACGCGTCTGCGGCGTTGCGAAGGTCGTTCCACCCGTCCACCCAGTAGGCGAAGTGGTGAAGGCCGCCGTTGGGTCCGGTGATGAAGGCGATGTCGTGGGAGCGGTGGCTGACCTCCAGCCAGCTGGCGATCTGGTAGCCGTCGTCGCCCATCACCTGCTCGGTGAGCCGGAAGTCGAGGTGCTGGGCGAGGAATCGCGTGTTGGTGTCGACCTCCTCGGCGGTGAGGAAGATGTGGTCGACCCGGGGAGGGGCGATGCCGGTGAGACCCATCGGACGCGGAGGCGGGTTGGTCTGCGGGAGCAGGTTGCCGACCTGCTGCATGCCGTAGACGAGCTCCATCTGGTGACCGCTGGGGAGCTCGAACCGGATGGAGGTGCCGTGACCGGGAGCCCACTCGTCGGCGGCGTAGCGGTGAACAGCGACGCCGGCTGCCTCGAGGCGTTCCTGGTAGTGGTCGAGGTCTTCGGAGTCGGTGACCTTGAATCCGAAGTGGTTGAGCCCGTGAGTGGGTTCCATGGTGAGCACGACGCTGTGGTGCTGGTGCTCGTCCCAGCACTTCAGGAACACGCGGTTGGCGTCTCGTCCGGTCTCGATCATCCCGACGACCTCGGAGTAGTACGCAGTGGCGAGCTCGAGATCGGGTACGCGGATCTCGACGTGGGAAAGGCGCAGAATCGTCATCAGGTGTGCACTCTCATGAAGCGGTCGTTGACCTCGCCTTCGTAGTAGAAGACGGCGCGGCCGATGTTGTCCTCGGTCCAGGTCAGGGTGGGGAAATCTGGATCGGGTCGGTAGCCGCCGGTGAACACCTCGTTGCGGGTGCCGAGCGGGTCGAAGAAGTAGATGGTGGATCCGCGGGTGATGCCGTGCCGGGTGGGTCCGACGTCGAGCTGGATGCCGTTGTAGGCGAGCACGTCCGCGGAGTCGCGCACGTCGTCCCAGTCATCGAGCCAGAACGCGAAGTGGTGAAGCCCGCCGTTGGGGCCGTGAACGATGGCGAGGTCGTGGGGTGAGTGGGAGCGTTCCATCCATGTTCCGAGCTGGTGGCCGTTGCCGTCGAGGAGCTGTTCGGTGATGCGGAAGCCGAGGACGTCCATGAAGAACCTTGTCGACTCGCCGACCTCCTCGGCGTTGATGAGCATGTGGTCCATCCGCGGCGGGCAGATGCGGTCGCGGGGGAAGGGCTCGCTGTCGCTGCTCGGTTCGAGCTGGTGACGGGGTCGTGATGTGCCGACCTTCTCGACGTCGGCGACCAGCTCCATGATGTGGCCGCTTGGGGTGGAGAACCGGATGGACTCGCCTTGCCCGAGCACCTCTCCCCTGCTGATGCGCTCGACCGGGAAGCCGTAGCGTCCGACGCGGTTCTCGAGGTCGGCGAGGTCGTCCTCGTGGTGGACCTTGAACGACATCAGATCCATCCCCATGCGCTGGGCGTACCGCAGGCGGAGGGAGTGGTGGTCCTCCTCGTCCCAGCACTTGAGGTAGACCGAGTCCTCGGTCCGGGCGGTGATGTCCATGCCCATGACGCCCGTGTAGTAAGCCGCAGCGAGGTCGAGGTCGGTGACGGTCACGTCGACGTGACCCAGGCGCAGGATCCCGCGCGGCTTTCCCGGGACCGTGCTGCGCCCTGAGAAGCGGTGCGCCTGCCGGGTGTCCGACGGATCGAACCGGGCGCCGTCAGGGGGTGCGCCCTTGGCGAACTCCCGGCGCGTGCCGGCCGGGGTGCCTTCCACCAGGTCCTGGTGGCCTGTGACGCCGTTCACATCTGCCATGCGAGCAACATGACTGACCGCCCGACCCCTACGCAGGACGTGTTCCGCCATACGGGACAGCAGATGTTGCCCAGGTCGCATGAGGCCCACACTCAGGGCGTGTCCACCAACGCCGTTCCAGCCGAGCCGGAGGCGATGCGCCAGCTGGTCAGTGACTACGTGCTCGCGCTGCATGGCGCGTACCTGGATCACACGCGTCACCTTCCGGCCGGTGAACGGGGCAGATTGCCCCTCGTCGCCGCACAGCGGGTGACCGTCGTGGCCGCCGCAACCCGGCAGCTACACCTGTTGGCGACCGCAGATCATCTGCCGGCCCCTCAGGGGCCCGAGGTGGAGATCGTTGAGGACTACCTCGGGCTCACCTGGGTCCTGCGGTTCTACGACCCGTCCGTCCTTCCAGCACTGGGGTTGCTGCAGGAGGACCAACCCGCCGAGGTTCGCCGCGTTCTCGGCGTGGATGACGTCCTGTACCACCTGACCGTTGACGTCGGCGGAGGGCTGGGACCCCATCACGCCCAGCACTCGGGAGTGGCGCTGGCCAACCAGCACGCCAAGACCGGCCGCGATCTGGAGGGACTGCGACATGCCCTGCCCCTTCTGTCCGCCACCGTCGACGAGTTCGGTGTGTGCGTCCGTCGTGGGCTTCCGCGGGCCTCGGCGCTGCTAGCGGCCGAGCTCACGGAGCACCGGGTGTCCCTGCCGGCCGGCGTGTCTGCTCTGGAAGCGTTGAGGGCCGTACTGGACGACGTCAGCAGATGAGCGATTCGGTGCGGGACAAGGAGCCGGAGAAGGAGCGCCTGTCGAGCGTCGCTGCGGCGGCGCGGATCTTGCGGGAGTTCGGCAAGCACAGCACTCAGCTCGGCGTCACCCAGCTGGCGCAACGAGCGGGGATCGGCAAGAGCACGGCCCACAGGGTCATCTGGACGCTGGTGGAGGAGGGACTGCTGGAGAAGGTAGAGGAAACCGGGTTGTTCCGGTTGACCGCAACGATGCGCTCGTTGGGTGCCAGCGCTGAGACGGCTCAGCGATTGCACGAGGCCTCTACGTTGCCCCTCGACCGGCTTCGTAGCGCCACTTCCGGGACGCTGCACATCGGCGTTCTGGACGGTGTCGACGTGCTGTACGTCGAGCGTCGGGAGGGCCCCGGCGCCATCCCTGTCTTCCGTGCGGTCGGGGCCCGCAACGCGGCCCATGCCACGTCCAGCGGCAAGGTTCTGCTGGCGTTCCTGCCGCTGGAACAGCAGCGCAGTACGGTGGGGTCGATGCGCTTGGCGGCCAAGACGCCCCGCACCATCACCAGTGCCAGGACGCTGCTCGAGGAGCTGGCCCGGGTTCGGCGTCAGGGTTTTGCCGAGAACCGAGGTGAGTCACAACCGGGCATGTGCTCGGTGGCCGCTCCCATTCGCGACCCCCTTGGGCGGGTGGTCGCCTCGGTGTCCGTGGCCGAGCTCGTCGATGAGGTCGATGCCGGCATCCGACATCTGACCCGTCCCCTGCTGGACACCGCGTTGCGGATCTCGGCGAACCTCGGGTGGCAGCCGTGACCGGCTCGTGGGAGCGGGTCTGCCGGATCGAGGACCTCGATCAGGACCGTCCGATCGGGCGGTTGGTGGGCACGTCTGGCCAGGACCGGGATCGCGTGTGCGTCGTCCGGGGGCCTGGAGGGCAGCCGGTCGCGATGCTCGACAGGTGCCCGCACCGCGACATCTCCCTGTCGGGAGGCACGGTGCGCGACGGCAGCCTCATCTGCCCCGGACACTTCTGGCGGTTCGACCTGAGCGACGGCCGGCGTACTGACCTACCGACCGAGGCCGCGACCGTCTACCCCACTCGGATCGTCGACGGCTGGGTGGAGGCCCTGCTCCCTCCGGCGGTCCCCCACCAATCGATGCGTGCCTGGTTGCTGCAGCAGGCCGCGGAACGGAGTGCCGACATGCCCGACCACGCACCGACGCCGCCCGAGATCGGCCAGACCGTCGACGTCAAGGGCGTCGACACGAACTACCACGATGAAGGGTCGGGGGCGCCGGTGGTCTTGATCCACGGGTCGGGTCCCGGGGTGAGCGCCTGGGCCAACTGGCGTCTCACCCTCCCCGCGCTGGCACAGGAGTTCCGAGTGCTCGCACCCGACCTCCTGGGGTTCGGCTACACGCGACGAAAGCCCAGCGATCGTTACGACATGGCCGCATGGACGGATCACCTGGTTGGCTTCCTCGATGCGATGGAGCTCGGCAGCGTCTCCCTTGTCGGCAACAGCTTCGGCGGGGCGCTCGCCCTCAACCTCGCCACATTCCACCCGGAGCGGGTCGACCGGCTGGTACTCATGGGCAGCGTGGGCGCGGCGTTCTCCCTCACCCCCGGTTTGGACGCCGTCTGGGGTTTCGAGCCCTCGCTGCCTGCCATGCGCAGCCTGCTCAACGTCTTCGCCCACGACCGCTCTCTGGTCGACGACGACCTGGCCCTGCTCCGGCTGGCCGCGGCGACCCGGCCCGGCGTCCACGAGGCCTACGCGCGCATGTTCCCCGTACCGCGTCAGCAGCACATCGACGCGATGACCGTCGACGAGGAGCTGGTGCGACGCATCCCCGTGCGGACACTGATCGTGCACGGGCGGGACGACCGGGTGATCCCGTTGACGACGTCGCTCCGTCTGCACGAGCTGATCGACGACTCCCAGCTCCACGTGTTCGGCCGCTGCGGACACTGGGTCCAGATCGAGCGCGCCGATGAGTTCAACCGGCTGCTCTGCGACTTCCTGGCCTGACGCTAGCACTCGAGCGGCCGACGGCGAGTACACCAGGGCCAGATCGAGCCCAAAGTGAGCCCTATGTGGGCCCCAAGCGTCGCGACAGCAAATCCTGACCCACAAAACCGCAGGTCAGCGGCTTTTGACAAGCTTCGCAACACACTCCACATGGGAAGTCATCGGGAAGACGTACATGACCCTGAGCGTAGGTGCGATCCTTTGCGGGCGCCTGCGCTCATGAGGCCGAACGAGCCCGTGACCTGCGGCGATGCCGTTTGGGACGCGCGCGGGCGTCGGCGTCCAGGTGCGGGTGATTGCGATGAAAGCGAGCCCAATCCGAGCCCTCCCGTCGACGGGCGCCGACGGTCGCAAACGTCCGCAGCGCGCGCACGAGGCTGCCCATCCTGCAGGGAGCCAGTTCGAGCTGATTTGCGCCATCTCGTTTGGGGGCACCGACCTTCAGCCTCCTGTTTGCGTTGTCGTGCGCACCCAGTGCCTCCGAGCGGCAGACACTCCCCCACGAGCCAAGCGACAGGGCGCATAAGTTCGTCGCGCCGATAGTCACGCCGGCGACTACAGGGGCGAGGCGAGAATCGCGTCGCTCCAGGCGCGCCCACGACGCCAGGAGCACGGACGCCGGCCGGTCATCGCTGGGACGTCGTGCCCGACTTCTGGCCGACCTCCGAGGAGGTGAACCGCGACGGGAATGAAACACGCTCCGCCAGTCTTATATAGTTGAACCTACAACCAATACTGAGTCTGGAGACTCTATGTCCTTCTTCCGCCGCAAGCCCAAGACTTCCCCCGCCCCCAAGGCTGCACCCGCCGTTCCCGCCCCCGCGTCCGCCGCGGCAGTGGCCAAAACCGGGTCGGTCCTGACCGGCGACTACACCATCGACGCGAGCCACACCCGCCTCGGCTTCTCGGCCCGTCACGCCATGGTCACCACCGTGCGCGGCTCCTTTGGCGACTTCGAGGGCACCGCCCACGTCGACGCCGAGACGCCCGCCAACTCCCGCGTTGACCTGACGATCCGCACTGCCAGCATCAGCACCGGCTCCGCAGACTGAGACGGCCACCTGCGCTCGGCCGACTTCTTCGACGCCGACGTCCACCTTGAAATCACCTTCTCCTCGATCTCGGTCGAGCGCGACGGCAGCGAGTGGAATGTCACCGGCGACCTCACGATCAAGGGCTCGACGCGCTCGATCACCATTCCGTTCGAGGAGAATGGCACCGCCCAGGACCCGTTCGGCAACGTGCGCATCGGCTTCGAGGGTGCGACGACCATCAACCGCAAGGACTGGAACCTGACCTGGAACGCCGCGCTCGAGACCGGCGGCGTCCTCGTCTCCGAGAAGATCAAGCTCGAGTTCGACGTGTCGGCGATCAAGAACGCCTGATTCACCGGTCCACACCAACGAGGCCCCGGGCCCCCACCAGGGAGCCCGGGGGCTCGTGCGTCCGAGCCTGGGTTAGCCCGCAGCAACCAGGTCGAGTGCGATGTCGACGATCATGTCCTCCTGCCCGCCGACGAGACCGCGCTCCCCCACGGCGAGCAGGATGTCGCGCACGTCCACGCCGTAGCGCTCCGAGGCGGTCTCCGCGTGCCGAAGGAAGCTCGAGTAGACGCCCGCATAGCCGAGCGTCAGCGTCGCGCGGTCGACACGGACGGGCCTGTCCTGGAGCGGTCGGACGATGTCGTCCGCGGCGTCCTGCAAAGCGAACAGGTCGCACCCGTGCTGCCAGCCGTAGAGGTCAGCCACGGCGATGAAGGGCTCGATGGGACAAGCGCAGTGACCACAGCGAGGTTGCTGAGCTGCGATCGGTCGACGCGGGTCGTGCACCGCGTGGCGATCGCGCCCTCAACGCGGCGCCATCCGGATGGCACCGTCGAGCCGGATGGTCTCGCCGTTGAGCATCGGGTTGGTGATGATCGCCTGGACCAGGTGCGCATATTCCGCGGGGTCGCCGAGGCGGCTCGGGTGTGGCACCTGCTCTCCCAAAGCGACCTGCACGTGCTCGGGCAGCGTGCCGAGCAGGGGCGTGAGGAACAGCCCGGGAGCAATCGTGTTGACCCTGATCTTCAGGGCGGCGAGGTCGCGCGCGATTGGCAGGGTCGCCCCGACGATGCCTCCCTTGGACGCGGAGTACGCCGCCTGACCGATCTGGCCGTCGAACGCGGCCACCGATGCGGTGTTGACGATGACACCGCGCTCGTCTTCGACGGGCGCGTTGTCGGCCATGGCGTGGGCTGCGAGCCGAAGGACATTGAAGGTTCCGATGAGGTTCACCCGAATGATGCGCTCGAAGTCATCGAGCGGGAAGGGACCGTCCCTGCCAACGGTCTTGATGGCGTTGCCGATGCCGGCGCAGTTGACGAGGATCCGCAGGTTGCCGTCCTTGTTTGCCTCGGCCACGGTGTCACGGACGGTCTCCTCGTCGGTGACGTCCGCGCCGGCGAAGCGGACCCTCGCGTCCAGGGTCTTGAGAAGCGTCGTGTCGGCGGTTGGCAGGTCGAGCGCCACGACGGAGGCGCCTGCGTTCGCGAGGGCTGTTGCGGTCGCGAGTCCCAGGCCGGATGCGCCGCCGGTAACGATGGCTGTGCTGCCGTCGATTTTCATGAAGATGGTTCTCCTGAATCAGTGAGTGTCGTCGGTTCGTGGCTTCGGATCTGGTCGCGCAGGACGTGCTTGAGAATTTTTCCGGACGGGTTGCGCGGGATCTCGCGTATGACGAGCTCGCGGGGCAGCTTGTAGTCCGAGACGTAGCTGGCGGCGAATGTCCGCAGGTCGTCGAGGTTGGGTTCGCAGCCTGGGATGGGCGTCACGACGGCGACGATCTTCTCGCCGAAGGTCTCGTCGAGCCTGCTCACGATGGCTACGTCGGCGACGTCGGGGTGGGCGGCCAAAACAGCTTCGACCTCCACGGAGTAGACGTTGCGACCCCCCGTGATGATCAGGTCCTTCATCCGGTCGACGATCGTGATGTAGCCGTCCCCATCCTTGACCGCGATGTCGCCGCTGTGCAGCCAGCCGTCGCGGATCGTCGCGGCTGTGGCATCGGGCTGGTTCCAGTAGCCCTTCATGATCGTTTCGCCGCGGTAGATGATCTCCCCAGGCTCGCCGGGCGGGGCCTCGTTGCCGTCGACGTCCACGATCCGCACCTCGCAGTTGGGGAGCGGCCACCGGCCCGTCGCGTCCGGACGGGCACGTACCTCGTCGGGCATCAGGAAGATCCCGGTGGGCCCGCCCTCGGTCTGGCCGCAGAGCTGGTAGAAGTCGACGCCGGGCAGCGTTTGCACCAACTGCCGGACCGCCGCTGGTGGCATGGGCGCCGCACCGAAGAATCCGATCCGCAGCGCCGTCAGGTCGCGCTCCGCGATGTTGGGCAGCTGGAGCATGAGCTGCCACATGGTTGGTACTCCCAGGAACACCGTGATCTGGTGCTTCTCCAGGGCGTCGACGACGGCACTCGGCTCGAATGCCGGGAGCACGACGTGAGCGGAGCCCAACGAGAAGCCCGTCAGCGTGAAGAGCACCAGCTGGGCGCAGTGGTACATCGGTGCGACGTGCAGGTGGCGGTCGAACCGGGATACGCCGAGCGTGGTGACGGAGTGCCCCACCCACAGCAGCCGGTGATGGTCGAACTGAGCTCCCTTGGCCAGCCCCGTGGTGCCGGAGGTGTAGAGGATCATGCAGTCGTCGTCCTCGGCGACAAAGACGCGCGGTTCGTGGCTCGGCTGCTGACTGGCAACCTCACGCAGACTTCTCAGCCCGGGGAGTTCGTCGAGAGCCAAGACCGACAGTTCCTGGGGCAGCGGATCCAGGGACCCCATGCCCGCGACGGGGGTGTCCATGCCAGGTCCGAGCAGCAGCACGGTCGTGCCCGAGTCGGCGAGCAGGTGACGCAGTTCGTGCGAGGTGGCCCGCGGATTGACCGGCACAAAGATGGCGCCCACCTTGAACACGGCATACATAGCGATGATGAACCGGTCGGAGTTGCCCGACATCAGAGCCACGCGGTCACCCTTGCGGATGCCGCGCTCGAGCAGCGCGTGGGCGTGCTGGTTCACCTCTTCGTTCAGCTCTTGATAGCTCCGAGTGTGCTCGCCGAAGATGAGCGCTGTCTGGTCGGCGTACGACGCCGCGGAACGGGTCAGCTGTCCACCGAGTGTGGCCATGGGGTCCTCCTGGTTGGTGGTCGGGAAAGTGCCGGCTTCAGCTATGGCGATCTGGACTCAGTGGGCCCAGGCTGCGGAGCGGCTCGCAAAGTTCGGATCGGCCAGAAGCTCCGTCTGACCCGCGGCCTCTCGGGTCAGTGCTGCGTCGAGCAGCGCTCGCCCCGACGCGTTGAGTGCCTGTTTGGTCAGTGTCAGCGCACGACGCGGCACCTCGGCGATAGTGCCGGCGAGCTCATCGACTCTTGCCGTGAGCTCTGCGTCGGGAACCACGCGCGACACCAAGCCGGATCCCGCTGCCTCGACTGCCGAGAGCCGCCTGCCGGAGAAGGCCAGTTCGGCCGCGAAGGCGCGGCCGAGGGTCGCGGGCAGGAGGTGGGTGAGGCCGCCGTCGGGCATCAGCCCGAGCCGTCCGAACGGAAGTGAGAACGTCGCCGACTCTCCGGCCAGCACCATGTCCGAGGCGGCCACGAGGGAGACGCCGTACCCGGCGGCAGCCCCTTGCACAGCGGCGATCACAGGGATGGTCGTGTCAACGAGCTGGCTGACCGCCCGGGCAGCGCATTCCATGATCAAGGCAGGGTCAGGCGGGAGACGCGCGAGGTCTGCTCCCGCGCAAAAGGCCCGGCCCACTCCACTCAGGACCACGACACGTGCGGCCTCGTCGTCCGAAGCGTCGACCAGTGCCATGCAGAATGCCTCGAGCACGGTAGGTGAGACGGCGTTGAGCTGGGCGTCTCCGTCCAGGGTGATCCGCACGATCGCACCATCGCGCCGGACCCGGACCCGTGTCGCACTCACAGCGAACGCCCGATGAGTTCCTTCATGATTTCGTTGGTGCCGCCGTAGATCTTCTGGACGCGCGCAGCGGCATACATCTGGGCGATCGGGTATTCCATCATGTAGCCGTAGCCACCGAAGACCTGCAGGCAGCGGTCCACGATCTCGACCTGGAGGTCGGTGCCGTGCAGTTTGGCCATGGAGGCGGTGGCGGCGTCGAGAGTGCCGTCGATGGCGCGTTGGGTGCAGTGGTCCATGAACGTGCGCGCGGCGAGCACCTGGGTCTTGCACTCGGCCAGCACGAAGCGGGTGTTCTGGAACTCCAGGATCGGCTTGCCGAACGCGTGGCGCTCTTTGGCGTAGCGGATCGCCTCGGTCACCGCGGCCTCCGCCATCGCCACCCCGGTGACGCCGAGGATGAGACGCTCGCGGGGCAGTTGCGCCATCAACTGGGCGAAGCCCTGACCCTCGACGTCGCCAAGCAGGTTCTCGGCCGGCACACGCAGGTCGGCGAAGGCGAGCTCACGGGTATCCTGACCGTGTTGGCCGATCTTCTGTAGCACCCGCCCACGGGTGAAGCCGGGGGTGTCGTCGGAGATCTCGGCGAGGAAGAGCGAGATGCCGCGCGCGCCCTGGCTGGTGTCGGTCTTGGCAACGATGATCATCAGGTCCGCGTGAGTGGCGTTGGAGATGAAGGTCTTCGATCCGTTGATGACGTAATGGTCGCCCTCCCGCTTCGCGGTGGTGCGCACGGCCTGCAGGTCTGAACCTGTGTCGGGCTCGGTCATCGCGATGCCGATCACCTTCTCACCGCTGGCCATCTGCGGCAGCAGCCGCTTCTTCAGCGCCTCCGAGGCGTACGTCGCCACGTAGTGCGCCACGATCGTGGAGTGCACCTCGAAGCCGAAGGCGGTGTCGTGGGCCAGCGTCTTCTCGCGGGCCACCACTGCCTCGTGCCCGAAGTTGCCACCGCCGCCGCCGTACTCCTCAGGGATGGCGAGGCACAGCAGGCCCGCGGCTCCGGTCTTGGTCCAGAACTCGCGGTCGACGGCGTGTTGCTCGGCCCAGCGCTCCTGGTGGGGCGTGGCCTCCTTGGCGAAGAACGTGGCCGCGTGCTTGCGGAGCAGGGCGTGGTCCTCGTTTTCCCAGGCTGGCGTGTAGTCGGGAAAGAGCTGGCTCATGGCTGGACTGCTTTCTGTCGATCTGTTGGTGACTGGTCGGCGGGTGTGATGCCGACGAGGGGAATGTCGAGTTGGCGCGCCAGTGCCTCCCAATGTGCGGTGGGCGCTCCGGCGAAGGCGACCTCGAGCTCCTCGGCTGTCTGGCCGATCTGGTCGTGGACCCGACTTGCGAAGTGCGATTCGATGGCTGCGAGGGCCACATGCCCATCGGACGTGGCATAGATGCGATACGTCGGGAGCAGACCGCCGAGTGGTCCGCCCGGCCCCATCAGCTCGTGTCGTACGGCGCTGCCGGCCAGCCGGGCAGCGTCTTCGAGGGCGACTCGATGTCGACCGCCGAGCCCAGTTCGCTCCCGCACCAACAGAGCAGCCAGGGTGGTGGACACCGCCTGCTCTGCACCGAGCAGGTCGGCCACGGGAACCAGCGGCATCGACGGCGGCTGCAGCGTTCCGTGGATGGCCTGGTAGGTGAGGTCGTGGCCGGGCACCTCCGCGAGATCCCCCCCTTGGCCGACGATCTCCGTATGCACTAGTCGCGGGTACTGCTCGGCCAGCCGGTCGAGGCCGAGCCGGGCAAGGGACGAGGGGCGTTGAGCCGTGATGAGGACATCGGCTTCAGCGAGGTGATCGTCGAGACGAGCCCGGTCGTTGGGCTGCTTGAGATCGAGACGCGTGATCTTCACGTGCTCGTGCAATGCGGCGTGCCACCCCGGTGCGGCGTGAGCGAGCGGATCCCCGGTGGGAGGTTCGATCTTCAACACCTGCCCGCCCAAGGCGGCCAGCCGCGCCGCGGCGAGCGGCCCGGGGAGATTGATGGCGAGCGAGACGACCCTCATGCTGCCCGCGTCTCGAGGTAGGCCGCCATCCGCATGCTGAAGACCTGCTTGCCGTGCTGGTTGGAGAGTTCTCCCGCACATGTCACGAGACCTCGACCGCGCACCTCGTCCATCTCGACGGCCTCGATGCGGGACTGCCCGGTGAGGGTGTCGCCGGGTCGAACCGGACGGAGGAACCGCACCTCGTCCAGGCCCGCGCCGGCAATGACTCTCCATTGTCCGGCACGGCTGAGCACTGAGAGACGCTGATAGACCCCGATAGTGTGCAGCCCACTCGCGATCAGTCCACCGAACTGGCTCTCAGTGGCCGCGCGTTCGACGTCAACGTGCAAGAACTGGGGATCCCACTGCGATGCGAAGGCGACGATCTCGTCCTCACTGAGGGTGTAGGAACCCAGATGCCACGTATCTCCCGGCTGAATGTCGTCGGCGTACACGGCGCTCTGCGTGTCCGTGGTCGGCATGGCTCACACACCTCCCACGCGTCGCTCGTGGCCGGTCCAGTGCGGGCTCCGCAGCTGTTTGCGCGACAGCTTGCCGACCACGGTCTTGGGAAGGGGATCGGTGGTGATCTCGACGAAGCTGGGCTTCTTGTAGGAGCCGAGTCGGGTCTTGCACAACTCGATCAGCTCCTCGGCCGTGACGGCGGAGGTGTCGGTGACCGTGACCACCGCCATTGGTGTCTCGCCCCACTTCTCGTGCGGGATCCCGAAGACGGCAGCTTCAAGCACGTGCGGGTGGTCGGCCAAGACCGTCTCCAGTTCCGCCGGCCAGATGTTGAACCCCCCTGAGACGATCATGTCGTCGGCGCGGTCAAGGACGTACAGGAAGCCGTTTTCGTCGAGGTAGCCAATGTCCTGGGTGTGGACCCATCCGTCGCGGAGGCGGCTCCTGGTGAGGGACTCGTCGCCCCAATACAGGCGCATCTGACCCTCCACCTTGGCCACGATCTCGCCCTCCTGCCCGAGGGGCAGCTCGTTGCCCTCTGGGTCGAGGATTCGAACCTGTGCGAACGGGTAGACCCGGCCGGCCGCCCGCAGCGGGCTGGAGCCCGGGATATCGCCGAACCAGTCCTCGGGTCCCATTCCTGCCACCGGCACGGCCTCGGTCTGGCCGAACCCCTGGTAGAGCGTGTTGCCGAAGACCTCGTGCGCGTGCAGTGCCGTGGCATCGGTGATGGGGGCGCCGCCGACCATCAGGCAGCGCAGGTCGGGCCACTCCCCCCGGGCGTCGGGGTGGTGGGCTAGCGCGGCCAGCAGGCTCGGGGACGCGAACATGTGGCTGACCCGGTGCTCTCGCATCATCCGAATGACCTTGGTCGGCTCGAAAGCGCCGAACACCAGGTTCGCGGCGCCCGCGAGCCAGGCGGGAAGGAAGAGGTAGCCGGACGCATGCGAGATCGGGCCGGCATGGCCGATGACGCTGCGCCGCGTCATCAGCGGAAGCAGGTAGGCCCAGTTGCGGCAGTTCAGCACCCAGTCCTCGGTGGTGTAGGCGACACCCTTGGGCTTGCCCGTGGTCCCGCCGGAGTGGCGGATGACGGCCCAGGCGTCGTCAGCGACGTCGATCATTGGGTCGGTGTCATCCTGACCGGCCAGCCATTCGTCGTAGGACGCGTCGCGGACGACGACGTGGTCGAGGCTGGCGATACGGTCTTTGAGTCCCACCACCTCGCCGGCGAAGGCCTCGTCGACGAGGAGGACCTTGCACTTGGTCCCGGTCAGCATGTCCTGGTGCGCAGTTCCGGAGTTGCGGGGATACATCGGCACGCGCACCGCGCCTGCGATCGCGCAGCCGAGGTAGAGATCTGCGCAGCCGAGGTTGTTGTCCTCGAGTCCTGCGACGCGATCACCGGGCTGCACTCCGAGGGAGATGAGCGCGTTGGCGAGTCGTACGCCGCGGTCCCATGCCTCAGCGAAGGTGACGGTTCGATCCTCGGTCACGACGGCGGGGAATGAGGCGTTGAGGCGTGCGGCCTGGCGCATCAGGGTGGTGACGTCCATGGGTGCTCCTTGGAATGAGTTGGGTCAGTGACCGGTGAACTGGGGGCGGCGCTTCTGGAGGAAGGCGGCGACGCCTTCTCGCTGGTCGTCGGTGCCGATGGTGAGGAAGAAGTTGCGGCGCTCGAACGCGAGGCCTTGCTGCAGCGGCAGGTCCTGGGCGGCCCGGGCGGCGTCCTTGGCGAGTTGCACGGCCCGGGGCGAGTTGCGGGTGATCCGTTCGGCGATCGCCACCGCTGTCGGAAGGCACTGCTCGTCCGGGACGACCTCGGCGACCAGCCCCGACGTGCAGGCTTCCTCGGCCGAGATCGGATCACCGGTGAGCAGCATCTTCATCGCCTTGGCCTTGCCGACGGAGTGCACCAGGCGTTGGGTTCCGCCGGCGCCGGGGATGACGCCCAGACCCACCTCGGGCACGCCGAACCGCGCCGACGTGCCGGCGACGACGAGGTCGCAGGCAAGGGCGATCTCGCAGCCACCACCGAGGGCTAGGCCGCGCACGGCCGCGATCAACGGGGTCTGCATGGTGTTGATGGTGTCGAACGGCTCGCGGGCGAAGCCCTCACGACCGACCACCTCGACGGGCGTGATGGCCTCGATCTGGGAGACGTCGGCGCCGGCACAGAACGCGCGGTCCGAACCGGTGAGAACGATCGCCCGGACCTGCGGGTCCGCGTCCACCTCCTGCAGGGCAGCAGCCAGCTGCGTCATCAGCTCGGCATTGAGCGCGTTGAGGGCCTTGGGCCGGTCCAGGGTCAGGATCGAGACGTGGTCGGTGCTCTCGCGCCGAACCACCGTGGCGCCCATGGTCAGGTCACCCTTTCGATGATGGTCGAGTTGGCCATGCCGCCGCCCTCGCAGATGGTGAGCATTCCGTAGCGGCCACCGGAGCGCTCGAGCTCCTTGACCAGGTCGGTGATCATCCGGGCCCCGGTGGAGCCGAGCGGGTGTCCCACCGCGATCGATCCGCCGTTGACGTTGACCTTGTCGGTGCTGATGCCGAACTCAGAGGCGAACAGCATCGGCACGGGAGCGAACGCCTCGTTGACCTCGACCCGGTCGATGTCCTCGATCGTCAGCCCCGCCGAATTCAGGGCCCTGCGGGCCGCTGGGAGGATTGCGGTGAACTGCAGCAGGGGGTCGTCACCGGCCGCGGCCATGGATCGAATGACGGCTCGCGGGCGCAGACCTGCCGCCTCGGCGACGGACCGCTCGGCGAGCAACACGGCTGCGGCGCCGTCGCTGATCTGCGACGAGTTGGCGCCGGTGAGGACACCGTCCTGCGCGAACGCGGGACGAAGGCCTGCCATCTTCTCGAGGTCCACGACGGCGCGGATGCCCTCGTCGCGGGTCATCGGGCCGTCCCGTCCGTCGAGCGGCACCAGCTGGCGAGTGAAGTGGCCCGCCTCGGTGGCTGCGTGGGCGCGACGGTGGCTCTCGGCGCTGTAGGCGTCCAGGTCCTCGCGGGTGAAACCCCATTTCTTCGCGATCAGTTCGGCCGAGGGGCCCTGGGCCAGGATCGTCCCCTGGTAGCGGGCCAGCGCACGCTCGCCGTACCAAGGGCCCAGGCCTGCGCCGGGATTGAACAAGGGACCGAGGTCGACTCGGCTCATCGACTCCACACCGGCGCCGATCGCGATGTCGCAGTCGCCGCTGCGGATGCTCTGGGCGGCGAAGTGGATCGCCTGCTGTCCCGAGCCGCACTGGCGGTCGATGGTCACCGCCGGCAGGCTCTCGGGCAGCCCCGCACCGAGGCTCGCCCAGCGGGAGATGTTGCCAGCCTGCTCGCCCTGCTGGATGACACAGCCGGTGATCACGTCGGCGATCACGTCGACATCGACGCCCGACCGTTCCACCAGGGTGCGCAGGGTGTGCGCCAGAAGGTCGGTGGGGTGCCAGTCGGCCAACTGCCCGCCGCGCTTGCCCACCGGAGTGCGCACGGCCTCCACGATCACTGCTTCCCGCATCTGTCCGCTCCTCCAGCCCGTTCGATGATTTGATTTGACTGTACGAACGTACAACGCCCTATTCAATTGGTCAATTGTTTGTGCGGGACGATGCCGTCAGTCGACGCGCGAGGGTCATGAGGGCGCGCCGGAACGACCGAGCAGGGATCGCAGCACCTCACGAGGGGGACTCCGTCGTCGGCATGCGCGGTGGGTCCACGTAAGGACGCTCACCGGCGGGCCGGGCAGACTCAGAACTGTTCTGCTGGCACCACGTCAGTGTTGGCGGCAAACACCACTTGGATCCACCAGTTCACTCGATTCGGACCAGCAGTCTCGGCTTGTCCGCCGAGTCGGCACGTCCGCCAACCTGGTCCCAAATCGAGTCGATCATCGGCTGGAGCAGGAGCTGACCCAGCTGTCGGGTCATCGTCCGGATGACGGTGTGTGCGTCGGACCCGTGCGCAGTGGCGAGGCCAGCTGCGCGCGCCTTGTCCGTCTCGTCGATGGCCAGCTGGGTCAGCCGCGTCATGAGGTCGCTGTCCGGGCCGTTGAGGCCCAGTGCCGCACGGCGCACGTAGGTGACGACGAGGGGTTGGGATGCGAGCATGTCAGCGACCGCCTGGTCGCGGCGTCGGCCGACGTCGCGCGGAGCGCTGTCCGTCGGCACCGCAGCGATCGCCTCGGCGAACTGTTCCACGACGTAAAGATCGACTTCGTGGCGCAGACGGTCCTTGGTGCCGAAGTGGTGGACGATGAGACCGACCGTCACCCCGGCACCGGCGGCGATGTCGCGCATCGATGTGCCCTCTTCACCGTGCAGGGCGAACAACTCGAGCGCCTTGTTGCGGATCCGAGCCTTCGCCGTGAGGTCCTGCGGCCGCGTTGCTGCTGACATGAACGTCCCTTTCCCGAGCCCGAAGTCTCGCACCCGTTCAGGATCCTATACGCTTGAACCAGACTGTTGTTCTGCCTCGGATCCGCACTTCAGATCTGTGACTGCACTCCGGCGAGGAGCTGACGGGCCATCACGATCCGCTGAACCTGGTTGGTGCCTTCGTAGATCTGGGTGATCTTGGCGTCTCGCATCATCCGCTCGACGGGATAGTCGCGGGTGTAGCCATATCCGCCGAGCACCTGCACCGCGTTGACGGTGACCTCCATCGCGACGTCGGAGGCGAAGCACTTCGCTGCGGCACCGAAGAACGTCAGGTCCTTGTCACCGCGCTCGGACCGGCCGGCGGCGGCATAGGTCATCTGGCGCGCGGCCTCGACCTTCATGCCCATGTCGGCCAGCATGAACTGCAGTCCCTGCTGGTCGGCGATGGGCTTGCAGAACTGGATGCGCTCCTTGGCATACTCGAGCGCATAGTCCAGCGCACCCTGAGCAACGCCAACCGCCTGCGCGGCGATGGTGACGCGGGTGTGGTCCAGGGTTCGCATCGCGATATCGAAGCCCTGACCCTCCTCGCCGATGATGCGGTCCGCGGGGATGCGGACGTTGTCGAAGTAGACCTCGCGGGTCGGCGAGCCCTTGATGCCAAGCTTCTTCTCGGCCGCTCCGAACGAGACGCCCTCGTCGGACTTCTCGACAACGAAGGCCGAGATGCCGCGGGAGCGCTTCGAGGCGTCCGTCATCGCGAGAACGGTGTAGAACTCAGAGACACCCGCGTTGGTGATCCAGCGCTTCACACCGTTGATGACCCAGAAGTCACCATCGCGTACGGCGGTGGTCTTCTGGTTGGCCGCATCCGAGCCCGCGTCGGGCTCGGAGAGACAGTAGGAGAAGCCACCTTCACCGGCCGCGAGCTTGGTGAGGTACTTCTTCTTGATCTCCTCCCCGCCGCCGATCTCAACGGGCAGCGAGCCGAGCTTGTTGACTGCGGGAATCAGCGACGACGCGACACACGCACGAGCCACCTCCTCGATCACGATCACGGTCGCGAGTGCATCGGCTCCGGCACCGCCATACTCCTCCGGCACGTGCGGGGCGTGGAAATCGGCGGCCTGAAGCGCGTCGTGCGCCTCCTGCGGGTAGCGGGACTCCTCGTCCACGGCCGCGGCAAACGGCGCGACCTTCGCGTCGCACACAGCGCGAACGGCCTCACGTATGGCCTGGTGCTCCTCGGAGAGGGCATAGAGGTCGAAGTCGGCGTCGCTCATGGGTGTCTCCTGGAAGGAACGGTGGGTGGATCAGTACGTGTAGAAGCCGCGCCCGGTCTTGCGGCCAAGCAGGCCCGCATCGACCATGCGGTTGAGCAGCGGCGGTGCGGCATAAAGCGGCTCCTTGAACTCCTCGTAGAGCGACTCGGCGACAGCCTTGGTCGTGTCGAGGCCGATCAGATCGGCAAGCGCGAGCGGACCCTGCGGGTGGGCAGCACCCAGCACGAGCCCGCGGTCGATGTCCTCGGCGGTGGCGAAGCCCGACTCGAGCATCCGGATCGCCGAGAGCACGAACGGGATGAGCAGCGCGTTCACCACGAATCCGGCACGGTCCTGGGAGTCGATCGCCTTCTTGCCAAGGGTCTCCTCGACGAAGGTGCGCGCCCTGGCCGTGACGTCGGGCGCCGTGAGCAGAGACGGGACCAGCTCGACCAGCGGCAGCACCGGGACGGGGTTGAAGAAGTGGATGCCGATCACGCTGGCCGGGCGCTTGGTGGCCACCCCCAGCTTCATGATCGGGATCGAGGAGGTGTTGGACGCGAGGATCGCGTCGGGCGACTCGAGGATCTGGTCGAGTGCCGCGAACAACTCGGCCTTGGCGTTCTCGTCCTCGAGGATCGCCTCGACGACCAGCTCACGAGCGGCCAGCTCGGCCAGATCGGTGACCACACGGATCCGGTCGAGCACCGCAGCGGCGGACTCGATCTTGCCCTTGACCTCGGCACGGCCCAGTGAAGCCTCCAGCCGGGACAACCCTGCCGCTGCAGCCTGCGGCGACGACTCGACCACCACCACGTCCAGCCCCGCCCGCGCCGAGACCTCGGCGATGCCGGCACCCATCAGGCCGCATCCGACCACACCTACTTTGTGCACGAATCACTCCTCGGGACTAAGTATTGCTGTTACGGTACTCGGTACCATACCAAGGAGTCCACATGCCCACCAGCCGCGACCGCCTCATCGATGCGGCCTTCGCCCTCTTCGCCGAACACGGCTTCGACGCGACGACCGTCGATGACGTGTCGGCGCGCGCGGGCGTCGGACGCACGACCTTCTTCCGGACCTTCCGGTCCAAGGAAGACGTGATCTTCCCCGACCATGACGCGATGCTCGCGGCCGTCGGCGACCGGTTGCGTACGGCGACGTCTGCGACCGCCGCCATCGCGGTCACCGAGGCCGCTCGGCTCGTCCTGGAGCACTAC
The DNA here is from genome assembly GCA_964021995.1 of Nocardioides furvisabuli. Lineage (GTDB taxonomy): Bacteria > Actinomycetota > Actinomycetes > Propionibacteriales > Nocardioidaceae > Nocardioides > Nocardioides furvisabuli_A. Next base: position 212,580 of record CAXHZJ010000001.1, read on the forward strand.
CTGGCCGAAGGCGCCCGCGCCCAGCAGCGCTATCGACTCACCCGAAGCGTGCCGGCCCTGCGCAACCGCGAGACAGCGAGCCTGCAGCAGTACCAGCGCACGTTCCGTGCCTTCCTCCAGGACTGGATGGGTAGCACGGCAGGTGCCGAGCTGCGTGCCGAGCTGATGGCCAACGCTGTGGTGACGGCCCACAACCACGTGCTGCGGCGCTGGCTGCGCGAGAACATCAGCGCGGCCGAGGCCGAGAAGGAGTTCGCCGCGGCGATGTCGCATGTGCTCCGAATCTTCGCCGACCCCGCACCGAACGACGGCGAGACCGCGGTGGTCGTCCTGCGCACCACACGCTCTCTCGACGACCTGCTGCCCGCGCTGCGCGAACTCGTTGACTCCCCCGACACAACCACCGACCTGCGAAAGGCTCGCTCATGAAGGTCCAGGACACCCGCAGCACGCACGAGGTCTTTGCGGCCGCCACCTTCGCGCGGACCCGCGCAATGGACGGTCGGCGCGAACCTGCCGCACTGACGCACGCCAAGACCATGGGCAGCATCACGACGCTCTGCGGACTATCGACCCTCAGCTGGTTCAAGTTCTGGGACATCGCGTTCGCGTCGGTAACGACCGAGCGTTGCCCGCAGTGCACGTCGATCATCCACCTGGGCGCCAGCGCAGCTCACCTCAGTTCTGGCGCACGGAGGCCTACCGGCTGACGTCCCACCGACATCGCTTTATCGGAAGGGCTGAAAGCCCGTTCCCATACAAACGTACTGACAGATAGACACGACGAGCAATCTGCTATACGTTTGTACGGTCCTATTGGTCGGCCGTGAAAGCGAAGTCAGATGAGCCTGATGCGAGTCGCGGACCTCGAGGTCCGCTACGGCGCCGTCCTCGGCGTCGAGAGCGTGAGCCTGGAAGTACCGGAGGGCCAAGCAGTCGCGCTCTTGGGCGCCAACGGGTCCGGGAAGACCACGACACTGCGTGCGATCGGTGGGCTGCTCCCCTACAGCAGAGGGCGCCGCACACGCGGTGTCATCGAGTTCGCTGGACGGAGCATCACCTCGATGGCGCCCGAGGCGCTCGTCAAGGCCGGCATTGCCCATGCACTCGAGGGTCGCCGGATCTTCGCCGAGATCTCCGTGTCAGAGAATCTCGCGATCGGCGCGTTCGCCGTTCCGCGCGGACGTCGATCACCTCGACAGATCGACGACGTTCTTTCGCTGTTTCCACGCCTGCGAGAGCGCATGGCCCAGCAGGCAGGGACACTCAGTGGCGGCGAACAGCAAATGCTAGCGATCGGCCGTGCCCTGATGGCTCAACCCCGTCTGCTGCTGCTGGACGAGCCATCGCTGGGCCTGGCGCCTCGCGTGATCGAGGAGATCGCGCAGGCGATCAACGAGATCGTGGCGTCAGGCACGTCCGTGCTCGTGGTCGATCAGAACACCGAGCTCGCCAAGGCTGCCACGGAGACCGCCTACCTCGTTGAGAACGGGCGAACGACCAAGCACGGACCGACTCGTCAGCTCCTCCATGACCCCTCCGTCCGAGCCGCCTACCTCGGCGCCGACGTCGAGCCTAAAGACGCACGCAAAGGCACGCGATCAGCGCACTCCGCCCCGACAGAGGGTCAGGCGTGAACGGCACGACGGGCGACGCCGCCATCATCAGTGCCGAAGGCCTCGGCCTGGCCTTCGGCAGCGTGCGCGCGCTCGAGGACGTGAACTTCACGGTCAAACAGGGCGAAGTCTTCGCGGTGATCGGACCGAACGGCGCAGGCAAGAGCTCCTTGTTCAACGTCCTCACCTCCGTCTATCAACCCACGAGCGGTGCAGTGTCAGTCCTGGGCGCAGACATGTCCCGGACGCGCCCCGACAAGATCGCCTCGCTGGGCATCGTCCGGAGCTTCCAGAACCTCGGCCTGTTCCCCGAGATGTCGGTGCTCGAGAACGTCTTGATCGGAGGGCACCACCGCACGACGTCAGGAATCTTCCGGAGCCTGGCGCGGAGCCCGCAATGCAGGCGCGAGGAAGGCGTGGAGCGCGACCGCGCTCTCGCCACCCTCGCCAATCTGGCGATCTCCGACCTGGCAGACCGCCCCGTGGGCCAACTCCCGTATGGCGTGCAGAAGAGGGTCGAGCTCGCGCGATGCCTGAACGCAGATCCGAAGGTGTTGCTCCTGGATGAGCCCGTGGCGGGCATGTCGTCCGAGGACCGCGTCGAGATCACGACCCTGATCGAAGATCTCAGGGCGAACCCAGACCTGACACTCCTCATCGTCGAGCACGACGTCGGCATGGTCATGCGAGTCGCCGACACCGTCATGGTCCTCGACTTCGGCGGCGTCGTCGCCTGCGGCGCGCCCGAGCAGATCCGAACCGACCCAGCAGTCATCAGCGCCTATCTCGGCTCACCCAAGGAAGACGTCGCATGATCGAGTTCATCCAGCTTCTGGTGCAGGGCATCTCGCTCGGTGCCTGCTACGCACTGCTTGCACTGGCCTTCGCGATCGTCTTCCGCGCGAGCCACGTGCTGAACTTCGCGCAAGGGGCGATGCTCCTGTTAGGCGCCTACCTGGTCTCCTACTTCGCTGTCGACCGCGCGCTGCCCTTCGGGCTCGCCGTGGCCGGCGCCATGGCAGCACTCATCGCCCTGGGCGTGGCCTTTCACCGGGTCGTGCTGGTGCGTCTCGCAGGCGCGCCCGAGTTCATCTTCATCATGGTCACGCTCGGGGCCGGGATCGTCATCACAGCGACGGTCGAGCTGTTCTTCGGGCCGAACGGACGACAGCTGGGCGATCCGTGGGGTTCGAAGGCCCTCGCCATCGGCGCGGTGACGTCGAACCAGGTCCGGCTGTGGGCGGTGGTCGTCACGGTGGTCACGCTGACGGCCTACTTCGTCTTCGAACGGCGCACGACGTACGGCCTGGCCACCCGAGCTGCGGCCATGGACCAGGAAGCGGCAGCGGCAGTCGGCGTACCCGTCCGGCGCACGCAGTCCATCGCATGGGCCTTCGCCGCGTTCCTCTCCGTGCTCGGTGGCATCTTCCTGGCTGGCTATCCCAACTCCGTGCACATGTCCCTGGGCGACGCGGCGCTGCGAGCCTTCCCCGCCGTCATCGTGGGCGGCCTGGGCAGCCCCGTCGGAGCCGTCGTGGGTGGACTGAGCATCGGCATCATCGAAGTGATGGTGGCTGGCTATGCACCTCCATGGACCGGAGCCAATGCCAACGCCGTTGCGCCCTACGTCGCGATGATGGTCTTGCTGGTCATCCGACCGCACGGACTCTTCGGCACCCCCGCAACGAGCAGGGTGTGATCGGCATGATCCCTGTCCCCGCAATTCTTGGCCTACTCACCGTCATCGGGGCGTGCGTGCTGCCGTTCCAGGCAGGTCCGGAGATCGTCACGATCGGCATCTTCGTCCTCGTCGGAGCGGTCGGGGTGACCGGTCTCAATGTCGTCACCGGCTTTGCTGGACAGGTCTCGCTCGGCCAGGCCTTCTTCATGGCGGTCGGCGCATACTCCTTCGCCCTCTTCAGCCGCTGGTCCGAGCAGAACCTGGTCTGGTTGGCAGCCGTTCCCTTGGTTGCAGCGGCCTTCGGGGCAGCTGTTGGACCTATCGCGTTGCGAGTCGGCGGGCTCTATCTGGCCGTGATGACTCTGGGCCTGGTGTTCATCGGTCAGCACATCCTGTTCAACGTCGAGTCGATCTCGGGTGGAGCACCAGGAATGGCCTTTCCCGAGCTTCTGATCGGCACTCACAGCCTGAGTGCCGAGAGCCTGCAGATCGGTAGCATCGTCCTCGACCCCAACAGCACCTTCTACTACGTGGCGCTGGCTGCGCTCGGGCTGTGCACGTGGCTCACGATCAACCTGCGGAGGAGCCGCACCGGACGAGCCATGTTCGCCGTCAAGGAGAACGCTCGGGTCGCAGCACTGTCCGGAATACATGTGCCGCGCATCAAGATCGCGGCGTTCGCCTACTCGGCGGCACTCGGCGGCCTCAGCGGCGCGCTCTACACGGCCTACGTCGGGTACGCCCAACCGGCGCACTGGAGCCTCGCCCTGTCGATCCAGTTCATCGCCGCCGCCATCATCGGCGGCCTGGGGTCGCGGATGGGGCCGATCCTCGGCTCGCTGGTCGTGTTCGCGCTGCCGAGCCTCATCAAGTCCGTGGCCGGAGGACTCGGCTTCGGCGCGGACATCAACACGGGAGCGCTAGCCACGCTCATCTATGGACTTCTCATCATCTGCTTCCTCGTACTCGAACCTCGCGGGCTCGCCGGGATCTTCAAGCGTCTTGAGACGTCCATGACACCCAACGCGACACAGATGGTGAAAAAGAATCAAGACCCCGACGGGTCGTCGTATCACTACCAGGAGGACCGCTCATGAAACTACCCCGCCGAACGTTGCTCGCAGGTGCCTGTATGGCTCTTGTCGCAACCTCAGCCTGCTCGACCCAGGGCGCAAAGGAAGCCCCGGCAAGTGGTCCGGGCATCGACGCGGACGCCAAGGTCATCACCGTTGGCAACATCACTGCCCTGAGCGGCCCCGCCGCCGCTCTCGGCGCACCGCTATCAGACGGTCTCGAGACCTTCTGGGCCGGCGTCAACGAACGCGGAGGCATCGATGGCTGGACGGTCAAGGTGCAGACCGAGGACAGCGGCTACGAACCCCAGCGGCACGTGGAAATCTTCAATGGCCTCAAGTCTGACGTCGCCATGCTCACCTCCATGGGGTCACCGACCACCAAGGCCATCCAACCCCTGCTCGACCGCGAGCAGCTGGTGACGACCCCGCAGTCCTTCGACTCCCTGTGGGGCACGGATCTCGCCCTCGCACCGAGCGGCACTCCCTACAGCTTCGACATCGCCAACGCGCTCGACCACGTCACCGACGCGGGCGCCAAGGACGTCAGCGTCGGCATCATCTACCAGAACGATGAGGTCGGGGCCGACGCGATGCGCGGCTTCGATGAAGCTGAGAAGACATACGGCTTCGAGGTAGCCGGCAAAGAGCCCTTTAAGGCGGGAGACGCCGACTTCACGGCCCAGATCCAGAACTTGAAATCGGCCGACGCCGACGTTGTCATCGTGGTTGGACTGCCCAGCAGCACCGGCCCCATCGTCGGAACCGCAGCGAGCCTGGGCTACAAGCCGCAGTGGGTCCTCTTCGGACCAGCCTTCGTCGAACAGCTCATGACCGATGACGGCACCCACGAAGGCACGCCCACCCCTGTCGCAGCGGCACTCGAGGGCGCGTTGTACACCGGGTTCACCGCCCCGTGGGGAGACGAGTCAGCCAGCGCCATGGCGCAGATGATCGAGGACCAGACGAAGTTCGCGCCGAAGCAGACGCCGAGCGTCTACTTCACGCTGGGCTATGCCCAGGGCCTCATCCAGAAGGCCATCCTGGAGAAGGCGATCGCCTCGGGCGACACCTCACGCGAAGGCATCTACAAAGCCAAGATCGCGCTGGGTGAGGTCGACATGGGAGGCCTTCAGTCGAACGTCACCTACACCGAGGAACAGGCTCCCCCCTCGCGATCCAGCGACATCCAGGTCATCGACTCGTCGCAGCCTGGATTCGTGCGCTCCATCGAGCACGACCTCCTCGGCGAAGCTGCCGAGTCCCTCGAACTGCCGAGCAGCTGATCATCTAACCACGCAAGGATCATCAAGCGGGAGTCGGTGCTGGTCACCGACTCCCGCCTCTTGTTGGCAGCGATGGGTGCCGATTGTCAGCGCTCGTCGAAAGTTCGAGGCCAGTTCTGCCCTAACCCGCGACGTCCACCCGGCGTGATCGGCGCCCTCCGGGCTGACGCCCCTCCCGCAACCTCGATTGGTCAAGAGTGCGTGGCTCCACTGCCACGAGTCCGCGGCGCAGCCGCCGGTGATGGTGGCCGGGCAACACCGGCACGACCCGTTCAACATCAGGCCGCGGCAGCCCAGCGAGGAGGGTATTGCAGCGGGTCGGTCACAAGGGAGCCGCCGTTCTCGATGTGGTCGGCGTCCAGGTGTGAGCCGAACTCCAGCACGCCGACCCATAGGTGAGCCAGGTCGCCATCATCGCAACCTCAGCATGTTTCGGGGCAGCGGACACAGATTCGCCCCGACCAACCCTCGAACCTCGCGCCCGGCTGCTTCCTCACAGAGGGACCAACAACGAGCCGTCGGCGATGCGCTGGTGGATCCGGGTCACGATGACGCCCAGCCGGTCTGCGGCCTGCGCGACACTGACTGATGCCACGTGCACAGTTCTCGAACAGCTTCAAGGATTGTGGAACCGCGCCAATGGCCTGCCGTGTCCACGGATGGGGGTTCGCCCACGTCGGCAGTTGCTGGGCGTCGTACGCCACAGCGACCCTGCGCTGGCGCCCGTCCCCGTGCGTCACACCGGAGAGCCTAAAGCCAGGGACTCCCCGTCCCAGGTGGACTTTCCAGTCCTCCAAAGATTTCAAAGTGAGCCCAAAGCGAGCCCCAACGCCGGCCCGTACGGAGCGACGCCGGGGACACGAGACCCATCAGCGCGGGCCATAGTCGCTTTTCACAAGATGCGCAACGACCTCCACGTGGGAAGTCATCGAGAAGACGTCCATGACGCTGAGCGTAGGCGCGATCCTTTGCGGTCCACTGCGCCCATGAGCCCGAAAGTGCCCGTGACCTGCGGCGATGCCATTCTGGACGCGCGCGGGCGCCGGCGTTCAGGTGCGGGCCTTTGCGAACGAAAGCGAGCCCAATCCGAGCCCTCCCTTCGACGTGGCGCCGACTGTCGCAAACGTCCGCAGCAAGCCACTAGATTGCCCACCTTGCTAGGCCCCAGTTCGCACTGACCAACGACATTTAAGTCGGGGGTCTTGCTGACCTGCGGCTAGATGCATGAAACGGCGTTTGAACTGCGAAAACGTCTCTCAATGTCTTCCAGCGTCAGGCGCCGTTTCTCATCCTTCTGCGCACCCAGTGCACCCCACGAGGGCGAGCCCCGGCGGGCGCTTACCAAGCGTGAGCAGTCGCCGCACCCACTGACCGGTGCGCCATACTGGCCGCTCACGACATCGGCAGCAGGGCACGTCGCACTGCGACCTTCGGAGGCCAGGTTTGACAGCTCAACTGAACGCCAAGTCGAACACCGGCCGGGAGCTGTTCTCCTCCTCGCGATTCACGATCCCGATCTACCAGCGCGAATACGCTTGGTCGGAGAACGAGTACCAAGCGCTGTGGGAGGACCTGCGGGGCGGGTTAGCCGATGATGGATACTTCCTCGGTCTCATCATTCTTACGCAGGACGCGGCCGGCACCAAGGAGGTCGTTGACGGCCAGCAGCGCATCCTCAGCATCTCCTTGCTAGCCGCAGCACTCCGCGACAGGTCCTACGCGGATGGCCGCACCGTTCTCGCGTCGGAGATCGAAAGGGACTTCCTGAAGACCCTTGATCTTGATAACGATGCTCAGGTCCCACGCGTCTCGTTCAGCGATTCCGACGACGCGGCAGCGTTCAACTCGATCATCGACGGCACCCTCTCTGAGGACCAGAAGCATCCGATGGCTGCCGCCTATCGATACTTTCTCGCAGAACTCGACGACGACCTTGGGCAGGATGGCTTCAAGCGCCTCGGTGCATGGACACGCTTCCTCCAGGAGGGCTTGTACTTCGCCGTCTTCACACATCCCGACTCGTCGAGCGCGTACACGGTGTTCGAGGTGGTCAACACTCGTGGGCGCAACCTCGCCGACGGCGACCTACTCAAGAACAGCCTTCTGCGGATCACGCCAGACAGCGAACGGCGCGATGTGTACACACGATGGTCACGGCTGGCAGCTCAGTTCGATGATTACCACGAGAACAGTTTCGTCCAGTTCATCCGTCATGTCGCCATGTTGGATCGCGGCTACATTCTCCCGAAGGAACTCCACCGTCGCGTCACACGGGGAGCTGATGCCGATCTGCTGCCGAGCCTCCTCGATGAACTCGAACGGCATCTCGACTTCTACCTGCAGATCCTGGATCCCTCGCTCGGTGGGCCGGCTTCGGATGATTCCTCCCGGGCGTTCAGCGGGTTCAACGTCTTGGGAGTCAGCGCCGTTCGACCGTTGTTGCTCGCGCTTGGGCCGGACGCAGAAGATGACTTCCAGAAGGCCCTTAAGGTCACGCTGCAGATCGCTTCGGCGGGATCGCTGGGCGGGGTGAACCTCGAGCGGAGGTTCAGCGAAGCAGCAACCAGTGCGGCCAGCGGGCGCGGGTGGTTGGCCGCGCTGACGCAGGTCGCTCCCACGCGTGAGGAGTTCGTGACCTTCCTACCTCGTAGGAAGCTCCGAAAGGCGGTCCTTCAACTACTCCATCGCTCCATTCTCCAGGCGACGGCGTTGCCACTCGAGGTTGGGCATCTCCAGATGATCCGCCCACCAGTTGCGCCGGAGTGGGAGGAGTTCGCTGACGAAGAGTTCACGGAAGCCGGGATGACACTGGGCAACGCAGTACTGACCGAGAAGGCTAGGCGCCCCAAGGACTGCCTCACGTGGGATGCAGTCAAGGAAGCACTGCTGCCCGCGGCGCTGGACCCCGAGCAAGTCAGTCCATTGCTTCCCCTCGAGGTTTGGACGGTTGGCGAGGTCCGATCGCACGGAGCACGACTCGCGGAGATGGCTGCAGATGTCTGGTACTGACGACACCGCCGCCGAGCCGGCGGCAGGCGAGCAGCAAGCACCAGACACCGACGACCCGGAAGTCTCGATGGCGCGACCAGCATCCACCCAGGGATCCGACGCACTAGCGGAGTCACTTGTAGGCCTAATCCGACCCGTCCTAGCTGGTGAACGTCCTCTGGACACCAAGGGGGCTGTAGCGACCGCGTTAGCCGGGAAGCCCAATGCCACTGTCGAGCCCAGTCGTATTGCATTCGGACTGGATGCCAACATCATCTTGAAGTTGCATAATCGCGCGACGGAGGCGGACTTTCTGACCGGCCGGCATGGGGGCGTGCTCATCATGCCCTCGCAGGCAATTCAAGAGTTCTGGAACAACAAGTCATCGACGCAAAGCGTCGCTGAAAAGGTCAAGAGCGCCTACCTGACCCTCGAGCGAGTCATCGCCGATCTTGACCCTGAACACCAAGAGTTCAAGGACGGCTTCGCCGCCGCACTGGAGACGTTCGAGAAGAGCGCCGGACACTTGTGGGCCCCGGACTTCCGAGCGAAGGTAGCCAGCACTTTTTCCTCTCTCGCCGCTCGGGCCCGGGAGCCGCGCTTCCCTAAGCTCGTGCTCGCCGACGTGGCGCGAGAGCGCCAGCTGACCAAGACTCCGCCGGGGTTCAAGGACAACGGCAATGGCGACCTCTATGTCTGGGCAGAGTTCCTCCTAGGCCTCCTAGAGGCAAAGCGCGACGGAGACGTCTTCGATCTGGCGGTCCTTGTCACCGAAGACAAGAAGAGCGACTGGGGCAAGGGCGGCGAGGCGCATCCTGTCCTCATTGCCGAGCTGTGGGAACTCGTTGGGGTTCCATTCGAGACGTGGGACCTAGGCAGATTGCAGAGATTCGCTGCAGACGCAGTCTCCTGACCCACACGGAGCAGCGATTCCGAGCCGCCTCGCTAGCCGCCCAAGGAAGGTGCGCACATCACCTTGGGCGCCTGCTCACAGCTCAAGTTTCCGAACCCCGTGCGGAGACCCCAAGCATCAGGCAGGATGGAACTGTCGGAGGTCTCGGTTAGAACTGCCCTGGCCTCACAGGGAGAGAGAACAGTGACCGACGACTTCGACTTTGACAGCGTCCGCCCACAAACGTGGGCGGACGCGTTCCCATGGCTGTCTGGTGCAGCCGGATCCTCCGCATCTCCCTGGTGGCAGCGGGCCATCGACGACACCGACTTCACGAGCCGGCAGTCGTACCTTGATCAGATCTCTGAGCTGGCGATGGAGCGACTGACGCAATGGACAATCGGCCAGATTTTCCCCGGGCTCGCGCCCGACATCGACCTGCTCGCAACTGATCTTCCCGTCCGGGCGATCAATGCGCTGGGACGGTTCGGCTGCGCCACGTCGGGTGAACTAATCGCGGTGAGGCTCGATGATGTGCTGAGCTGGCGACAGGTTGGAGTCGGGACGGTCGACGCCATCCTTCAGCTGCTTGCTGACGCTTCAACCTCCGCGCCGACCCCATCCGTGGCGCAGCAGGACTACGAGCCGCCAGCCGGTTCGTCGTTCGCCTTCGACACCGTCCGAATGCCCGACTGGATGGCGTCGCTCGTGGATGACCTCAACACGATCGCAACCTGGTTCGGGACGATCGGCCTCTCCGACCAACCTCTGGTGGGGGTACCCCTCCCCGCTGCGACCCCGGCCGAAGTAGTCAAGGCACGCCAACGAATCGATGGATTGTGTGCAACCGACATCCTTACGGAGGACGAGCTCGATCTGGACGTAGCAGGTCTGTTCGACGATGCGCTCGGCCTCCTCGATGCCCGCGCTGGGCAGGTTCTGGGGAGTCGTCTGTTCGCCGACGAGCCGATCACGCTGGATCAGCTGGGACAAGTGCACGGCGTGACTCGAGAACGGATCCGGCAGATCGAAGGCAAGGCTCGCGGCGCGCTCCTGAGTATCATCGAAGAGGGTCCTCTGGCTGCCGTCGCGGAGAGCGCTCGCGACCTCATAGGCACGATCCGTCCTCTCGCCGACCTGCTTGAGCTGATCCCTGCGCTCGGCGCAACAGTCCAACACGTCGGCCAACCGGCCTGGCGCTTGCTCGATCGGCTGGACGACGCCTATGAGATCGAAGACGGTTGGTGTGTCGTGCCGACGATGCGGGAAGCCGAGGTCGTCACACAGAAGTTTCTGGAGGAGAGCACCAATCAGTACGGCGTCATCCGGCTCGACGAGGTGCGCTTGATCGAAACGAGCCACCCGGAGCGCCTGGTCGAACTCACCGCTGCATGGATCACACACTGCGGCTACGTCGTCGACGGGGGTTTCGTCCTGACGCGCACGTCTTCGGTGAACGATTACGCCGCGGCAGTGCTCGCCATCGACGGGTCGCCACTCAGCACACAGGAAATCGTGGACCGTTTCGTGTTTGACCGGAGTCCGCGGTCGCTCTCGAACCAACTCAGCGCGGATGACCGGTTCGAACGCGTTGATCGGGACCGATGGGCTCTCAAGGAGTGGGGCCTCGAGGCCTACTCCGGCATCCGTTCGGTCATCAGGGAACAAGTCGCGCGAGGGGGCGGTCGGGCCCGGTTGACCGACCTCGTCGAGTACATCACAAGTCGGTACAGCGTCAGCGGCAGCAGTGTCGTGGCATACGCCGGCGCCGCTCCTTTCGCGACCAAGGACGGGGTAGTCAAGATCGCTACAGCGGGCCAGGGAGCTCGCAAGGCCCCGGAGCGTACGCGGCGACTTTTCCGCCGCTCGAACTCCTGGGCGTACCGCGTGAAGATCAGCACCGATCACCTGCGCGGGAGTGGCTCTGTTGCGCCCCATGCCATTGCCACGGTACTCGACCTCCAAGCTGGCGAGACGCGTCAACTAGACAATCCGCTCGGACCGCAATCGGTCGCGTGGACCGGCCTTCAGCCGCAATTCGGCACCATCCGTCGATTCCTGATGGCTGAGGACGTGGCAGCGGGCGCTGAAGCCTTCCTCGTGATCCATGACGACGGAACCTTCAGCTTCGAGCTGACCCGAGACTTGATCGGCAACCCACTCGCGGACGCCCTCGCCCTCGCCGGTGCCCCCGCGGTGATCGACCGCGAGGAAGCGCGACTCGCTCTGGCGCGTGCACTCCGACTGCCTGACGAGTCGCCGGTCACGAGCATAATCGGCGGCTTCCGCGAACGCGGAGACGACGATATCGCTGAGCTGCTGATCTCGGTGCGCGAGTATCTGGAGACCGGATACGAACCGGCTGACCAAAAGCACAGCGCCGACGTCGACGCCATCCTGGATCTGCTGTGAGCGATGCGCCCCGAGGGCTCCGATCGATCCCCCTCCATGACCGATATCGCAGCGACAAAGAGGACGTCGTCAAGACCTTCTTCGTGCCCGCGTTCGAGGTGGCCTCGAACTACAGCCGAGCCGTTGGGTACTTCACGTCGACGAGCCTTGCGCTCTACGCCCGTGGGATCGAGACCTTCGCCGCCCGGGGTGGGTCCATGCGTCTAGTCGCGTCGCCTCACCTCAATGAAGACGACGTCATGGACATCGAGCGCGGGTACGACGTACGGGAAGTGTTGGAGCGCGCCACGTTGCGCGAACTGGAGCAGGACCAACCTGAGGCGGTGCTAGACGGGCTCGGCCTGCTTGGTCGCCTGATCGCCGAGGGACGACTCGACATCAAATTGGCGTTCGTCCAACAGGAAGGCCGGGTCGGCATTTACCACGAGAAGATCGGCATCTTCAGAGACGACCTCGGCGACCTGGTCGGCTTCACGGGCAGCAGCAACGAGACCTTCGGCGGCTTGATGGCCAACTTCGAGTCGGTCGAGGTGTACCGGGGCTGGATTGCCGGAGATGGTACGCGTGCACTCCGATTGGAGGCCGACTTCCAGGCGCTGTGGTCCAACCAGACCCCCCACCTCTCGGTCGAGCGGTTCCCGGACGTGGCCCGCGAGCGGCTGGTCAAGCTCGGCAACGACCGGCCAGCCCGGGACCTACCAGGAACGGACAACGCGCTGACGCCGACACCGGCCGAGGTCTACGAGCCGACGCGGCTGACCTTGCCCGACTGGCTTACCGTGCGGGACTACCAGCGTGAAGCAGTGACGTCATGGCTCAGCTACCAGGGTCGCGGCATCCTCAAGATGGCCACCGGCACTGGCAAGACCAAGACCGCCATGATCGCCGCCACGCAGCTCGGCAACGTTCTGCGTCAGCGTGAGCAGCCCCTGGTGCTCCTGATCGTCGCGCCGCTCACTCACCTGGTCGACCAGTGGATCACCGAGGTCGAAGGTTTCGGCGTCCGGCCGATCGCGGTCTACGAAAGCAGCCAGAAGTGGTTGCCGCTCGTCGAGGAGCAGTTGGCGGCAGCCAGGATGGGTCAGCGTCCCGTCGTAGCCATGGTGGCGACCAATGCCTCCTTCTCTGGTGAGAAGTTCCAGTCGGTGCTGTCACGCATCAACCTCCCGCTCCTCGTCATCGGGGATGAAGCGCACAACCTTGGGTCGGCGACGTACCAGTCCGCGCTCCCCCAGAACGCGACGTACCGGCTTGCACTGTCGGCGACCCCGGAGCGATGGTTCGACGACGAGGGCACGGACTCCCTGATCGACTACTTCGGGCCGATCATCTTCGAGTTGGGTCTGGGTAAGGCCATCGAGATGGGCGCGCTCACTCGGTACGAGTACCTGCCGCGCCTGGTCGAGCTCAACGATGTTGAGACCGCGCTGTACGTCGACCTGTCCGCTCAGATCGCGACCCGGATCGCCTCGGGCGACAACCTCAAGGACGCCGACCCGAACTCCCCACTCGGCTTCCTGCTCCGACAGCGCGCCGGGGTGCTTGGACACGCGGAAGGCAAGCTCGAGGCGCTTCGCGCCGATCTCGACGCCCGCCGCGACGACTGGTTCCAACTGATCTACTGCGCCGAGGGCCGGCGGCCGGCCGAACCCGGAGAGGAACCCGGTCCGAAGCAGGTCGACGAGGTCATGGACCTGGTCGGCAACCAGCTACACCTGTCCGCACACTCGTACGTCTCGGAAACGCCGCGGCCGGAGCGCAAGGTCCTCCTTCGACGCTTCGGGGCCGGCGACGACCTGCGTGCATTGGTTGCCATGCGCTGTCTGGACGAGGGTGTCGACATTCCGGATGCCCGGACCGGGTATCTGCTGGCCAGCAGCAGCAACCCCCGGCAGTTCATCCAGCGCCGTGGGCGCCTGCTCCGGCTCGCCCCCGGCAAGGATCGCGCCGTGATCTTGGACTACCTGGCCGTTCCTCCGGCCGGGACGAGCATCAACTTCAACGTCGAACGGGCACTACTCGTTCGTGAACTCGAACGAGCCAACGAGTTCGGCAAGCTGTCCGAGAACTACGAGACAACACTCCAGGTGCTGCGGCCGCTCAAGGAGCGCTACCAGCTCATGGACATGTAGGGGTCGAGATGATGAAACGCCATGACAAAGGGGTACGAGCGTGAGCCAGAGCCGCAACGAGAAGCAGGTTCTCGAGGAGCTGAGCGACGAGCAGCGTGCGCTACTCAAGCGCGTACTTGAGATCGAGCGGGCCAAGCTGCACATCACCGCCTACGACGCGACCGACGACCTGGTCGCAGCCGTGAAGGAGATCCTGCCGTGAAGCTCCAGTCGATCACGCTTACCAACTTCCGCCAGTTCAAAGGCACCCAGAGCTTCGACCTGACCTCGGACAAGCTCAAGCCGGTCACGTTGCTCTTCGGCGCCAACGGCGCAGGCAAGACGACCCTCCTCAACGCCTTCACGTGGGGCCTGTACGGCAACATGTCGGAGGACGTTGAGCAGCAGGACCGGATGGTGACTGACAGCTCCTGGCGTGCCCTTCCGGTCGGCGACTCGATCGAGGTCGCCGTTGAGGTTCGGTTCGATCATGAGGGTCAGGACTACCGTTTGCTGCGGAGCGCCACGCTGCGCAAGGAGTCCGATGACCAAGGCCCCATGGCAGCCCAGCTTCAGCTCTGGACCACCAAGACAGACGGGTCGTCGGAGGTCAGCCACGCACCGCAGGAAACAATCCTGAGCATCCTGCCTGTTGGCGTAAGCCGCTTCTTCTTCTTCAACGGTGAGCGCATCGAGAACCTGGTGAAAAAAGGTGCGTACGCCGAGGTCCAGAAGGACATCAAGGTGCTCCTCGACCTCGAACAGGTGGAGCGGGCGATCGCTCACCTGCCGCGGGTCAACCGTCGGCTGACGGACGATCTGAAGAAGCACGGCGGCGCGACGGCCAGCGCCATCCAGGACGCAATCGACTCTCTTACCGACCAGCAGGCCAAGGCCAAGGACGACTTGAAGGTCGTCGAGGCCAACCTTGCGGAACTGGATGAAGAGCGGAGCCGGACCGAGGACCTCCTCCGACAGCACGCCGAGGCGGCCCCGATTCAAGCCGAGCGAGATGCCGTTACGAAGGAGCTCGACGAGGCTCGCGCTGCGCGTGACACGGCGCTAAACGAGCGCAAGCTGTTGGTGGCGACCCGTGGCTTCCAGGCATTCACGGACACGCTCGGCGAGGCCACGAAGACGATGGCCGAGACGCTATACCAGAAGGGCGCGCTGCCGGCACCGCTGAAGCGTGAGTTCGTCGACAAGCTGCTCGATGAGGGTGCCTGCATTTGCGGGACGCCGCTTGCCGAGCACACCCAGTCGTGGGAACACGTCAAGGAGTGGCGCCAGCGGGCGGGCCTGCAAGCAGTCGAAACGGCCTGGCAGCGAGTCAGCGGACAGATCGCTCCCTTGGCGGACGCCCGCGAGGGACTCCGCGAATCACTTGCCAACCTGATGAACCGCATTGGCATTGAGCGCGAGCGCGTGGCGCGACTGGAGGCCCGCAAGTCCGAGCTGGACGGCAAGCTCAAGGACAACCGCCTGGAAGGTGTGCAGAACCTCGAGACCAAGCGCATGGAGTTGGAGGGCCGGATCGCGGTCAAGAACCAGCGCAAGGGCGCCATCGAGACCGAGCTGCTCAATGTCTCCAAGGAGATCGAGCAGAAGACCAAGGAGCGCTCTCGGGCACAGGTCACCGACGAACTCGCCAACAAGGCGCGCTCGCGCTCTGACCTGGTGACCTCGGTCAAGCGTGCGCTTGAGGAGATCCTCGCCATCCGCGAGGAAGACATGCGCCTTCGTCTTGACGCCGAGCTGAAGGCGGTGTTCAAGAGCATCACGCACCAGGCGCACGTCCCGACGCTCAGTGAGGGCTTCGAGCTGACCCTGCACAAGAACGTCAACGGGGTCGAACTGCCGGTCCCGAAGTCCACCGGCGAAAACCAGATCCTGAGCCTGAGCTTCGTCGCCGCTGTATCGAAGTTGGCGCGGGAGATCCGGCAAGAGCGGCGGGCAGAAGGAGCCGGGGCCGAGGATGCCGGGACCTTTCCGATCGTCATGGACGCCGCGTTCGGGTCGCTCGATCAGGACTACCAGGAGGCCGTGTCCCGTGCGCTCGCGAAGATGGCGCCGCAGCTTGTGGTGCTCGTAAGCAAGAGCCAGGGGCTTGGTCGCGTTGTGACTGAGCTGCTCCCCTATGTCAGTCACCTCGGGGTCATCGAGACCCACACGACCGCCGCCGGACAGGTAGCGGACGACATCGAACTCGAGGGCATCTCGTACCCCTACATCCGGTCCGCCGAGACTGACCACTCCGAACTGAAGGTGATCAAATGAGCACGACTGCCCCGGGCGAGGTCCGCGCTCGCCGACCGCAGCAGCACGAGGCGCTGATGCTGGAGCTTCAGTCCGAAGGGAAGTTCCCGACGTACCGCGACATCTTGTTGTTCGCGGCGGCGGTTGGCTACCGCCAGGACCGTCGGGTGCCGTTCGCTGCCGCGTCGGGAGACCCGATCCGCAGCGACGTCCTGATGGCGCCGGGCTTCAGCGACACGCTGATCAACATGATCGCCGCCAACGTCGTGGACGACCCCGAAATCATGGACGACACCCGTATGGACGAGCGGTTCAAGATCTTCGAGGAGTACGCCAACGGCGGCCTGGAGTACATCCAGGAGCAGGTCAACGTTCGGCACCAGCCAGCTGCACTGGTCGTCATCGACCTGGTGACCGAGGCCTTCGCCGACGACAGCGGTGCCAAGCCGGTTTCGGTCGACGAACTGCTCGGTGGCGTCACCTGGGGGTGACGGCAGCAGCCGGATCAGTCTCTGACAAGGCGATGGCCCCGAAGCCCGACACCAGCCGCCGCGAGCGTCGCCTGCCAACCTTTCAAGGTGCCGATTCGTTCCGGGTGCTCATAGAGCCCTGCCCGCATCTCGGCCCGGGTGAGGCGCTCGTACAAGGGCCGGCGCGCATCATCGACCCCGAGGAACTCCTCCTTGCGATGGAGGAGAGGCGGGTTCTCGGACCGGCTGTAATCGCGACAGTCCACGCTGAGCTTGCGGAGGTTGACAGTGATCGCCGAGCGGAGCGTTGGGTGGGGATCACGGTCGAAGTCGGGATACGTCAGGTACGACACCTGGGGTTCGGTCACCGACAACTTGATCATGTTGGCCTGGTCGACCGTTCCGGCGAGCACGCGAGCGCACCCCTCGTAGACCTGGAGTACCGGCGGAATCTCGGCCATGGCGGAGCGGTGAACGTACAGCGCGCTCGGGGTCTGCTTTCCCACCTTCGAGCCGCGCGCATTGACGTAGAGCATCGCTTGATCGCCACACGCCAGCAGCAGGCGATCTGCCTGGATGCAGGCCTCCGCGTAGGTACCAAACAACGTTCGGATATCTCGGCCCAGTGATTCGCCGAGCTGCGAGAAGCGCGGACGCCGCCCGAATCGCGAAAGTGCCACGTAGGTCAGCAGCTCCGCTCGACGCTGAACCGTGACCTCGTCCCAGTAGGAGTCCTCAGTGACTTGCCGGATCAGCCGCTGTGCTCGGCCGAGACTGCCCATCGCCTCGTGAATGGCCTCGAGGGCATCCGCTGGAATCTCGGAGGGCCGCGGTGCCCGCGCATGATCGCGCATGAATGCGAACAGGGGCTCGAGGGCGACCTGATTGGCCTCGTACTGGACCTGAGGGTCGATGGTGACCCGTGGCCGATAGGTGTAGACACGCGAGGCCAGGAAACGCTGCGCAGCCGCGTCATTCCGGAACACATAGAAGATCCCTGGTGCAGCCGCGTGGGGCTGCGCACCGAGCGTCTCCTCGATCCAACGGGCCAGCTCCGACTGCTCGTAGAACTTCTGAAAGGTGCCAGTCCGAGTGACGAGCCCATCCCCCATCGGTCGGCCGACCAAGTCGCGGGCGTCCCATGTCATCCGTGCCGAAACGACCAGCAAGCCTTCAGCCAAGTTCCAGGCTGCACGAAGGGTCTCCGCGCGCTCCCTTGGGCTTTCGATGACGTTGATGACGTAGCCCAGGTTGACGACGTTCGCAGAACGACGCTCTGCCGCCGGACGGTGCGTCGGGTCCCAGCCATCAATGTCGTGGCCGAGGGCTCGGAGGTGACGGATGTCGTCACCCTTGCCACAGCCGTAGTCGAAGATCGACTCACCGGTAGCGAGCAGCCCGTCTGCGGCGGCCGTCGCTAACGGCCGCGACAATGCAACCCGCGTGAGCGCCGTCTTGTGACGCGCGACGGGCGCGGTGTTCATGCGGCCGGCGACTCGCCTAGCCCGACGCGGGCCAGGCCGGCGACGTCAGTGACGCGCGGGTCGCCGACGAGGTAGCCAATGCCGCGATGGAGGTGGAGACGGAACTGTTGCGCGAGGGTCTCCTCATCAAGCGGGAGTCCGTCGTTGTGACAGCGGAGTCGCAGCGCCGCCCAGAGCACGTCGCCAAGGTCGCCTCCGAAGGTTCGCCAGTTCATCTCAACGTTGCTGTCGAGCGTCAGCTTGATGGCCGGCGGCTTGGCCGGTTCGGCAAGCGAGCGGCACAGCGCCCACCGGCACAGGACGTTCCAATGTGCGATGCCAGTCCGGCGCTTGAGGGTGATGAGCTGATCCCGAGCCTGCTGGGAGAGCCGGATGTGTTCGATCGCCATCATTCGCTCCAGAAGTAGCCGTCGACGACGTACGACGCGTTGGTCGCCGGGTCGAACTCCAAGTGGTAGGCACGACCCACGCGCGGGGCAATGCGCTCGTAGGCCTCTTCGTCGATCTCCGTGTCGGTCGACAACAGGATCACCTGGTGGCTGGCCTGCGGGAAGTAGCGCTCCAGCAGGTGCTCGCGGTGCGTGCCGTCGAGGCGCCCAAGGGGTGTGTCGATGACGACCGGCAGCGGTTGCCCGGCTGCCCGGGCAAGTCCCCAGAGAAGTGCCACAGCCAGGAGCTGGCGCTCCCCCGCGGACAGATCCTTAGCTGGCAGCGCGTGGCCATCAACACCCGTGAGGGCCACCGCGTGGGTCTCGGGGTCGATCTGTACGTCAGTGATCAGCTTCTCCTTCCGGAGCAGCATGGTCAGCGCCTCCATGACCAAGTGGGAAATGCGTTCCAGGTGGCGCCGCGTCGCCGCGACTCGCAGGGTCGCCAAGGTCGTTCGCACACGATCGACGTGCTCAACCAGGCGTCGATCGTCATCGGCTGCCAGGTTGGCGTGCGCCGCCTTGTCGAGCGTCGCCTCATAGGCGTCGTGCGCCTTGGCACGGTCGGCCCGCGCGCTGTTGAGCAGCTCCGTTGCTACCGAGTAGGCGGCCTCGGCTCGGTACAGCAGATCGCGCGCCTCCTCACGCTTGGCATTGAGCGGAGCCAGAGCCTCGGGATCGGGGATTGCCGCGAGCACGCGCTCGGCCTGCTCGCGCTCCGCCTTGAACATGGCGCGCCGGTCGACGGCCGACTGGAGCCGAGTTCGGGCTTCGGGCAGCGTTGAGGCAAGGAGTCCCTCAAGCGCGACAGGATCGGGAAACCCAACGATCTCTTCGATATCTGCGGAGCTTCGCCGCGTCTCTCGATCGTCCGCAAGGAACTGTTCGACAGCCGTCAGCGTCGATGCCTTGACCTTGGCATCCATGAGCTTCTGCAGCAGCGTGTCGTCTCGAGCCGAGAAGGCCTCGACAAGCAAGGTGTCGCGATGAGCGGCAGCCTCCGCGCGGACCTGTTCGCCGAGCTGCTCAAGCAACCCACTGAGTTGTAGCAGCGGCGACGCCTCCGCAAGCTCGTGGCGGATCTCGTCTTCGCAGCGAGCCAAGCCGGCGCGCACCATGGCCGCTGTCGATTCGGCCGTCTCACGCTGCTCCAGTAGGTCGCCGCCGGCAGCTCGGTACGCCTCGGTCGCCTCGTGGAAGAGCTTCTGCGAGCGCTCAAGCTCCGTCCGGCGTGCGGCCTCTGCTTCGGTGGCAGCCTCCTCGTCCTGTCGGTGAGCGGTGACGAGTTGCTTCTTCTCTTCGACCGCTTGGCGAAGCGAGTCGGGCACCTGCTCGCCGCGATGCCGACGCTTCAACACAGCCAAGTCGGTCGTCAGCCGCTCGACAAGGTCGAGACCGAGCAACGCCGCAAGGGCTGAGCTGAGGACCTGGCGGGACCGTTCCAGGTCGGCCAACGCTTCGATCTGCTCGCCATCGAAGAAGAAGAGGCCGGCGATGCCGCGAGGCAGGAAGGTCTCGACGTGCTCGCTCCAGGTCGACGTCAACGCCTGGTTGTGACGATCGTCGACCGACACGAGCAGGATCTCGCGGATCGAGGCACCGCTGCTCTTCCAGCTCCGTCGGATCCAGTACTTGTGCTCCATGCCCTCCTGGTGGGCGGTGAAGGTCAGCTCGATGGCCGCACCTTCGCTCGCCGGGACACCGCGGTGAACCAGGCCTCGCAGGTAGTTGTCGTAGCTCCCGTTTCGGCGTCCCGAGACGTGAGCGAGGGAACCGTAGAGCGCGAGCTGGATGGACTCCAGGATGGTCGTCTTGCCCGCACCGTTCAGACCGCCGACCAGCACGATCGGTTGGCTGGGCGACGGTGGCGTGAGGTCAATGACGTGGCGACCAGCGAATGTGCCGACGTTGTGAAGCACCAACTGGTTAAGGATCACTGTGCCGACTCCGCCGTCGCGCGGACATACCCATCGGCCACGTCGAGCGGGTCTGGGGACCCATCCGCGGCGTCAGGTGGCGTGCGGTCGATAGCGGCCTTCCGCTGGTGCGCGCGCATCGTTGCGTCCTCTTCGTCGTCGTAGAAGCCACGACGCAGGGCCTTCTCCAGCGACTCGAAAAGACCCGCACGGCGGACCTGCGCACGGTGGCGCTGTTCAACGTCGAGAAGCTCGCGCACCAACTCGAAGTGGAGGCGGTCGTCGCCCACTACCTCGAGCAGGGCCTCGATCATGTCTGGCCCCAGCGGCAGATGCTCGTCGAGCGGACCTCCCGGGTACGGCTCGCCCATCGCTGCCTCGTAGATGCCAGGCAGATGGTCTTCGAACTCGTGCTTGTCCACCACCCACATGCGGCGGATCTCCTCGAGCTCCGGGAGCGTGACCAGGTCGAGTGCTCGGACGTACTTGGGGCCGTTCTCGCGGATCCAGGCCTGCGCTTCGAGGAGGCGCTTCAGCCAGTCCTCACGGGCACTCTGCTTATACGGCCCGTGAATCGGCCGGTCGTGGAAGAGCTGGACGGAGCCATTCATCCGACGGAAGTCCCGAAGGTGGCGGTCGTCTGCAACGTCGAGTGCATTACGCAGCTCGAGCAGCGGAAGCATCCACTCCTTCTCCTCGTCGTTCTGGATCATCGCCGACATCGACTTGTCCTTCTCGACGAGCGTGCAGGTCCAGCACCCGAAGCGGCTGTCGCCGCAACTCGGTGTGGTGGAGTCCACCACCAGCGGGCATTCCCCGTCAGCAGAGGCGCCCTGGTACATGGTGAGCAACTCCTTGTTGGAGTAGCCCCACGGGTTCGACGACTGCATCAGGAACGTCCAGATGTCATCGTTCGACCAGTTCTCGACCGGCGAGTAGACGAGTGCGTTGGGCAGCGAGTCATTCGGGCTCAGCAGGTCGCGCACCCGCCGGGACTCCAGCTTGGCCATGCGCGCGTGGCGGCCAGAACTCTCAGCCTTGCGGGTACCAAGTACGAGGATGGCTTCACCATGCGAGCGCACCATCTCGCGGATGAACGAGTTGGACGGCTTGATCTTGAGCCGCTCAGTGCACCAGCGGAACTTCGGCCGGGGAGCCGGGTAACCACGGCCGATGAGGTTCACCCAGAAGGTGTCCGACACGGTCGGTGTGAGCCGATGCGGTGTGAGCGGCAAGCCCTGCTCCTCCGCGGCCACAGCCATGACGTCGAGCGAATGCGTCACCCACGCGGCAACCACCGGGTTTTCAACCAACGTGTCGGTGCTGATCACATGCACCGGCTTGGTGCGCTGCTCCGGCTCCAGCCCAGCAAGAGCGCGCCACACGATCTGGAGCACCGCGGTGGAGTCCTTGCCGCCGGAGTAGCCAACAACCCACGGCACGCCGTCGGCGAGGTAGAGCTCCTGGGTCTGCGCCACCAGCGCATCGACGGTACCGGCGAACCCGAGATCATCGAACGCAGAGCGCGGTCGGATGGTCAGGTTGGTTGTCATTTCTCTCCTCGCGTGAATCCGTCTTCGGCACGCTGCTCGTCGGGTGGAAGCGGCATGCCAAGCACCGTCCGGATGTAGGCCGTGGTCAGCTCGACGTTCGTCCGGCTCTTGCTCACCTTGCCGGCATTCGTCGCCCGGCCTTCCCAGGTCTCTGCGTTGTTGCGATGCCAGTCGATAGTGCGCAGCTTCTTGAGCCGCTTCTCCCACGTAGACGGGGTCTGGCTTTCCCGCAACAGGCTGTTTCCGACGCGACCCAGTGCGTGCAACGCGATGCTGTGGGTGTGGATAAAGTCCTGGCGCACCTCACCGGCCGTTATGTCGCCGCGGTAGACCTGCTGCCAAGCCGGGAACTGCTCGGAGACCAGGCGCCAAAAGTTGGCGGCGAGGTCGACGCGCGCGGTAAGCGAGTCTGGCTTGAGCTCATCCAACAGCGCAGTCGTGGCGGTGTGGAGCGCCGACAGTGTGAAGAGCTTGCGTGAGCGGGGAGCCAGGTTGCTGGATTCCATCTCGGTCAAGTCGCTGAGCAGCGGAGTCTGCGACACCACGAGTCGCGAGATCGCAGCCATCGGGTCTCGGTGGTCGTAGAGCACGCCGATCGACTTGGCCGGGCGGATCGCATAGCGGTTGAGGTCGGCAAACATCTGCTGGCAGCGATCGAGGCCGACGTCGATGAACATGACGATCGCGATCGTCTCGTCACCCATCGAAGGGTTCTCCAGCAACGCCTGCTGGATGGCGGCCCGGCGATGCTGGCCGTCGTTAATCACGAACGTGGCTGACATCGGGATGGTCAGCGTGCCGACGCGCTCCTCCGGTCCGGTACCACCGACCAGGGACTCGAACCGCACCTCGGCGTTCACGCTGGCCGTCAGTGCGGAGAACGTGTAGCTGTCGGGATTCTCGACGATGTAGCGAGCCATCTCGGGGACGCGTGCCTTGTTCAGCGATCGTTGAGCGCGCATTTCAGGCGGCAGCTCTTCCTCGTTGAACACGAACAGGCGCGGGATCAGGCGCAATGGGCACATCGTGACGTAGTACTCGTGCCCCGCCTGGATGCCCCGGATCGCCGGGAAGACATACTCGAACTCGCTCGGCCGGACGCCGGTGGACGGACCGCCCCGCGGTGCTTCCACCGTGCCCTTCTGTGCCATACGCATAGTCCTACCATGTACGGATCCGAACTTCCGAACAACTCCCCCATGTGGTCCGAACAAGTGTCCGTACCAACGGTTAGGCTGCGGGATATGACCGTAGTGACCCCTACCGACAAGAACGCGGACGAGCGCCCCACACAGCCCGACCGACCGGCGTACATGGACTACAACGCCACCGCACCCGTGGACCCTCGGGTTGCCGACGAGGTGCTCCGCTTCATGTCCTACGAGTTCGGGAACGCCGGGAGCCGTACCCACACTTACGGCCAGATCGCCAAGGAACGGGTCAACCGCGCTCGCGACGAGATCGCGGCGGTCGTTGCTGCCAAGCCGGACGAAGTCATCTTCACGAGCGGTGCGACCGAAGGCGACAACCTGGCCATCCTTGGGCTTGCCGCCCACGGCGAAGCAACGGGCAAGCGGCACATCATCTCCACCCAGATCGAACACAAGGCGGTGCTCGAGCCACTAGAGATCTTGGCGGCGCGCGGCTTCGAGGTAGAGCTGCTTGCACCCAGCGCCGGTGGCTGGGTCTCCCCGCACGCCGTCAAGGAAGCTCTTCGCCCCGACACGTTGCTGGTGTCCGTTATGGCCGTGAACAACGAGACTGGTGTCATCCAGCCGATCCACGAAATTGCCGACGCTTTAGCGAACCACGAGGCCTTCTTCCACGTCGACGGCGCGCAGGCGTTCGGCAAGCTAATCGACCTGCTGCGCCAGCCACGCGTCGACTTGCTCTCAATCTCGGGCCACAAGATCGGTGGCCCCAAGGGAGTCGGCGCACTCGTGACGAGGCGACGCGGCTACAAGCGGCCACCACTCGAGCCACTGATGCACGGCGGAGGTCAGGAGCGGGGGCTGCGACCGGGCACACTGCCGGTCGCCCTCATCGCAGGCCTCGGCCTTGCCTCAACACTCGCGCTCAATGAATCGGCGCAGAACGCGGAGCGCGGGGCTGCAATCAAGGACGAGCTCCTCGCGGCGCTCATGCCGCTTGGCGCCGAGCTAAACGGCGATCCAGAGCGGACAGTCGCGACCACCCTCAATGTCTCCATCCCTGGGGTGGATTCGGAAGCAGCGATCGTCGCCCTCAAGGATGTCGTCGCGCTGTCCAACGGCTCAGCCTGCACCAGCCAGAGTTACGAGCCCAGTCACGTCCTCGTGGCCGCGGGACTTCCCCGGGACCGAATCGAAGGTGCGCTTCGCCTCTCGTGGGGACCGACCAGCGGCGCCGTCCCGATTGACGCTCTTGTCGAGCGTTTGCGGCTCCTTGTCATGCATTAGACAGCCGCCGAAGATCAGCCTTCCGTAGGGTCTGGAGTGAACGAAGGGAGCACGGCATGGCGCAGCGAACTGTCATCGCCTACTACTCGGACCTCAGCGGCGCCGAGATAGACGAACAGTGCGTCGGAGTGCGGTTCGAGCTGGACGGCACGGCCTACGAGATCGACCTCGCGGAGGACGAACAGGACGCATTACGCGCCGCACTCGCCCCATTCGTGGCAGCCGCGCGACCGGCACGACCGGTACCGAAGGGACAGCCGCGCGCATCTGTAAAGCCACATGATCCTGACGATCCGAGTCCGCGTGCCATGCGTGAATGGGCCATGGAGAACGGATTCGATGTGCCATCGCGAGGGAGGGTTCCCGAACTCGTGCGCGAGGCGTACAAGGCGGCCAACTCGCACCGCGACGTCGCCACCATCAAGCGCCTTCTAACGCCGGTCTCAAACAGGCGTTGATATCGGCGTCGCCCGACAGCACGGGCCAGAAACGGCGTACAGCGAGCAAAGTCGCCTCACTGATCCACAGGTCAACGTCCTGTGCGCGCCGCGAACGGCGGCTGTGCCGTTCGCTCGCAACATGAACCCGCTCCTGTTCCTGCCCCCCACCGACGTTGCTGCACTGACCCGACACCTACGCGAGGACCGTGTGGACCTCCTCGTGCAGCAGTCCCACAACATCCTGGCTCGCGCTATCGACCGGCATGCCAATGTGGACGGCCGCAAACTCGCCGCCGTAGTCGTCCTATTCAGCGGCGGAAACGACTCGACGGTGCTCGCGCACCTGATGCGAGATCGAGCGACTCACGCAGCCCACGCCAACACAACCATCGGGCTCGAGTCCACGCGCGAGTTCGTGCGACAGACCTGCGCGGCATGGGAGATCCCCCTTCTGGAGTTCAGTCCCCCGCGAGCATGTGATCACTACGAGAATCTCGTGCTTGAACACGGCTTCCCTGGACCCGGACACCACTTCAAGATGTACCAACGCTTGAAGGAGCGTGCTCTTGAGGAAGTTCGGCGACAGCTCGTCCGGAATCCATACAGGGAGCGGGTCATTTTCCTCGCCGGGCGACGTCGCACGGAGTCCGCCCGCCGCGCCTCGATCCCCGCTGTCGAGCGTCGTGGCTCTACGGTCTGGGTTTCACCGCTCGTCAACTGGACGACGTTCGATCTCACCACCTACCGGCTGACCAGGGGCGACGTCCCAGTCAATGACGTGACGAGGTTGATTCACATGTCCGGCGAGTGCCTCTGCGGCTCCTTCGCAAAGCCAGGCGAGCGCGAGGAGTTGGCGTTCTGGTTCCCCGACTTTGAGTCACAGCTGCGCCAGCTCGAGACGCGGGTGGCGGGGGTGCCGGGCATTCCGGAGCATCGCCAGCACTGGGGCTGGGGCGCGACCGTGCGCGAGCCCGACCGTCGCCTTGCGAAGAGCTCAGGCCCGTTGTGCAGCTCCTGCGATGCGCGATATGCGGCACCTCTGGTCGACTAGGACCACACGGATCGCTGCGGCGCGATCCGCCGCCCAACATGCTGCAGCAAGGCAGCAAGCGACCGCGCTGCCACGACTAACGCAACGAGGGTGAGCTTGATGACGTCCCACGCGAGGACGAGCACCGCGAGGTTCAGCCAACCGGGCGCACCGGCTGCGATGGCCTCGGCGAGGACGTGCATCAACACCAGCAGGACGGCCGAGCATGCCATGAGCGCGACGCCCATGCGGAACGTGGGCACTGCCGTACGAACTCGACACGCGAGCAGGTTCGACGGCGCATAGCGCTGCAGGTAGCGGTGCATCCCCGCGACGGCGATGAGGATCGGCAGTGAGAGCATGAACACCATGGGTGCCCCCCCGAGGGTTGGTACTTCCTCGATAGCCCGGCTCGTCATCTGCCATGGATCGCCCGGGTCTCCCTGTGGAGGACGAACCGCCACCACCCCTTATGGAACCGGAATGGCTCGGGCCTCCATCGACGGCGGCGCTGTGGTGCGCTCGGATCGCCCGTCCGAGCCCATTGCTCGGAGCGCGGACAGTGCGCGCTGACGCTCCGCGCGCTGAACTTCGTTCTTCACTCCGCCGCCAACCGGCAGGTCGGAGGTGATCTGGTAACGGTCGCGGTACGCCGCGACCGTGATCGCCGCTTCGAGCCAGGCCGCGTCGCCTGCGTCGCCCGCGTCGCCGAGGCGCGACTTGATGCGTCGAGTCCAAGCCGCGTGGTTGGTGACCGCGTTCTCGGCCAGTGCCCGCGCACGCGACTCGATGAGGTCCCTGCGCTCGTTAATCGCCTGGCGGTCCTCCTGACTCATCTCCCCCAGCGGCTCGGGGATGAGACCGGCAATCAGGCGCGGGCGGAGGTGACACCCCCGTGGCGGGGTCGTGGCCAGCTTGTCGACCCGGTAACGCATTACCGCCGCGATGTCGTCGGCGTCGTCGAGCCCGTGTCGTCCGACGACTCGCGGAACCAGTCGGTCCAGATCGTGGTGGTACGCCTCCGCGCGACGGAGCGCCGCGGCGAGCGGGCCGAAGGCCGTCGACTCGACGACCGCGGCATGCTGCTCGGCAGTCAGCCCAGAGCCTCTGAGCAGGTCGACGAACCGATCGTGCTGAGCGTCGGCGGCGATCGTCTCGAGTTCGGCGGCGAGGCGGTCGATGCCACCGTGGAGCTCGTACTCGGCCTCGATCGTCTGGGTGGCCGAGAGGTCGGCGCCGCTGTGCTGGAGGACGCCGTACAGAACCGTCCTCGCGGTGACATCGTCGGCCTCGGGCGTGGAGTGGCTGTCGTCGGGCTGGTCGAGGGCGACGTACGCGATGTTGGACTCGCGGCCGCGGGTCATCGAGACGTAGAGGTTCTCTCGGGTCGTCGACGCCGTGACGACGACGTGCGCCGTGTCGACCGTGACGCCCTGTGCCCGACGCGCGGTGACGGCGTAGCCGAGGTCGAGGTGCTCGGCGACGTACTCAGGCGGCAGGACCGTTCGCCCTCCGCGGACTCCGAGGCGCTTGACCATGACAGAGCCGTCCCGCCGGATGTCGGTGACCAGCCAGCGGTCCCCGTTCTTCACCCACCCACCGCGCATCGCTCGGATGCGGCGGTCGTTCTGGCGCGTGATCACGATGTCTCCGACCGAGGCGCGGCAGCCATCGCCCAGTTGCGCCTCGCGGTCATCGACGGCGCCGTCCAGGAGCAACCGCTCGGCCCGGGCGCGTTCGTTGAGCGCGCGGACATCACCAGCCGACTCCGTCACCAGGATGCTGGCGCGCCCGGCAGAGCAGTCGGCGCGCCAGGCGACGTACGCGGCATCGACCATCTCCTCAGTGAGCCCTTCGTGGATCCGCTTGTGGCGGCCGTAAGTCGCGATGACCCGGACGTCACCGCGGCTCAGCGCGAGCGAGGCCTCCTTCTCCCACTCGTTGACGAACCGGTGGATCTCATTCAGTGCAGGCACGTCCGCACGCCGGTCGACGAGGAGCGCGAAGGCTCCGCCGGCGTCGACGGACTGGAGCTGGTGTGGGTCGCCGACCAGCAGGATCTTGGCGCCGGCACCTGCGGCGATCCCCGTGAGCCGATCAAGTGTCCCCGTGTCGGCCAAAGTCGCCTCGTCGACGATCACCAGCTGACCGCCCCGCAGCTCCGTGCGGCCGTGGTCGTACTCATGGAGCCACTTCGAGGTGTTCTCGCAGGCGACACCGAGGTCGTCGGCCAGCGCCTGGGCTGCGGCGGCGGACGGGGCCAGCCCAACCACACTCCCCCGCCCCTTCCCCTGGATCCACGCTGTGCGGAGCGCTCTCATCGTGGTGGTCTTGCCGGCCCCAGCGGGGCCGACGAGAAGGTCGACCTGGCGGCCGGAGCGACAGACGCTCTCCACCGCACACCGCTGCTGAACGGTCAGCGAGACCCCGCCAGGGCCACCCGCTCGTCCAGCGACGCCGGCTGACACCGTTGGCGCGGTCATCTTTTCGGCGCGTGCCAGCAACCGTGCCTCGGCCTCGAGCACTGCCAGCGAGGAGTACTTTTCGCTGTGCCGCGGGCGGAACCGGCTCGTGCCGTCCTCGCGCTGGAACCGGGCCGGGCTGAGGGCGAGCTCCGGCGGCGTCAGGACTACGGAGCGTGCCTGGGCCGCGTCCACGATGAGGCCGACAACGGCTTCGCGGTCCTCGGTCGTTGCGAACCTCAGATCCATCGTCTGCTTCGCCGCCTCGGCCATCAGGTTCCAGTGCGTCCACACCGCCCGCTTCACAGAGACCGACGCGACCACCTCGGCACTGATCGCCTCGATGGCAGTCAGCGGCACGTCCTCCGCTGTCAGGAGGTCGCCCTCTCGGCCGATCACCGACTGCGACCACCCGGTGGGCTCGGTCCGCAAGCGCTCGGCGGCCCGTTGCCGCCATCCCGCGGTCAGATCGGCGAGCGACCGGACCTCCTTCGGCGGGCGGGTGGCGAGGGTGGCATGGGCACGGAGCTCGACGATCGTCCTCGCTGACGGCATCCGCCCGTGGCGAGCGACGTACTCCGCGATGAGCTCGTCCTTCTTGAGCTCGATCTCGCGGGTGCGGCTCGAGAACTCGGTGATGAGGTCGTCGGTGACACCGGCGACCTCCCATCGGGGGTTCCTGTCGGGGCCGCGCTGCCGTAGCTCCCATTCGATGCCGAGGTCGCGCGACAGCCGGTCTGCGAGCAGGGCGTCGTAGTGCGCGGACAGGCCGGTACGTGAGGCGAAGACCGGCCGTCCGTCGAGGCTGCGCCAGCGGCCGTCCATGACGGTGAGGACCTTGTTGGCGATGACGACGTGCGTGTGGAGCTGGGGGTCCCCGGCGCGGGAGTCGAAGTGGTCGTAGGCGACGGCCGCAACGCCTGCCACGTCGACCTGGGCGACGGCGCCGTCAGCGTCGGAGATGCCTGTACGGGTGGCAGCGACCTCGCGTTCGAACAGCGCGATGACGTCTGCGACCGCCCCGTGGTGGGCGGCGACGATCCGCTCCTGGGTGACGGCGTCGGCGACACCCCAGAGCACGGAGACCGACTTCGGGACGCTGAAGGTGAGGTCGAATCCGGCGACCGCTCGCCGCATCCCGGCCGCGGTCTCCTCGGCCTCGATCCGGGTGGTTTCGGCCGCGCAGTCATCCTGGGTCATCTCCGGGTCGAGCGCGCCGACGCGCTCCTCGATCCGGTCAGCGAGCCGCTTGTACGACGGATACGCCCGGCCGAGTTGTTCTCCCGTGACGGGGTCGCGGCCCATGCCGACGAGCAGGGCGAGCTGCTCCTCGGTCACCTGCATGCCCTGCCGGATCTGGCCGGCACCGAAAGCTCCGACGCCGGATCCGAGCCAGCGGCCCGGCGGTGTACCGACCTCGGAGTAGTAGCGGGTCAGCGGCGTCGACAGGACGCGGTTGCCGTCGCCGGCCGCGACGCTGCGCAGCAGGTACTGGTAGCCGCTGCCCGCGGACATCCGGCGCATCGAGACCGTCACGGCCGTTTCCGTCCCACAGCGCTCAGGTGCTCGTCCTTCTCCACAGCTCCCCTCGATCTGCACACCGTGTGAAGCCAAGGAAGCGGTAGTCGGGGAGAGGCGGAAGGAGAACGGAATGGAGCGCAGTGAGAGGCGATGGGCAGGTAGGAGGGCCGAGGTGGTGAGAAGGCTGAGGGAGCGAAGGGTCATAAGAGGGGAGATTGCGGCTGTGGGAGAACGGACTTGGGCAGAGACGAGCACCTGACCCCCGACGAGACCCGGGCAAAGACCGCGGGTCCGGATCCACGAATCAGGTTTACGATGAGGTTCAGACGATGCACGCACCGCCCGCGGGCGTCGTCGCGCCTCATCGCCGTACGGCGAGAGGAAACAGGACCACCATGAAGAATCGACTCGGGTTGACCTTCCTGGCGACCGGCACACTCCTGTTGGCCGCGGTGTCGGCGTGTGCCGACCACGACGCAGATCCTCCGCCGACGACGCCAGCCACATCGTCTCCAACGGAATCGAAGGCACCGACGGCCACCGCCTCGACGACCTCGCCGACCGACGCCGCGACCGCTGAGGCAACGGCTGCGATGACGGACTACTACGCCGTCCTCGACGAGCTCCGGTCCGACCCATCGAGCGACCTCAAGAAGCTGGAGACCGTCGCGATCGGTGCACAGCTCAACGCCGTTCAGACACTCGTAGGTCGACAGCAGGATCAGGGACAGCGCCAGACCGGCACGACCGCCATCAGCGAGCTGAAAGTCCAGTCGGTCAACCTCGACAACTCCGACCCGGACGCCGGCAAGGTGCCGACGGTCGTCATCGACGTCTGCTGGGACGTCAGCAAGGTCGACGTGCTCGACGAGAGCGGTAAGTCGATCGTCTCCCCCACCCGCCCGAACACCGGGTGGACGCGTTACACCGTCGCGAACTACGACTACGCCGCCGATCCGACCAGCGGCTGGCGCGTGGCGACGGGCCAGGACCTCAAGAAGACGCCATGCGCGGCATCCTGATTCGCCTTCTCCTGACTACGCTGTCCGCCGCCGGCTTCTCCGTCCTTGTCCACGCCCAGTCATACGCGGACACCGTGTGCTCGCAGACCGACCCAGCGACGGGCGAGTGCCTCATCTGGATCGAGGTGCCGGGCACGCCGGGTACGCCAGGTGAGCCAGGTGAAGACGGGCCGCAGGACACCGGCAACGGAGCGGCCTGCTACTGGGATGGCACCAGCCAAGGCATCACGAAGCCTCCGCCCGGACCGGTGCCCTGCTCATCGCCTGCGGGCTACTGGTCGAACAGCTATCACTGCTACATCAGTCCGGTTGAGCCCCAGCCGCCGGCGGGCGACCCGAGTTGGCAGGGTCACGAGCCCGGCGACGGGGCGGTGTACAACTGCTATCAGCCGCAGACGGGTCTGCTCATCACCGTCTGGTCGCAGGACCCGCCCCCGGACTCCGGCACGGGGCCAACGCCGCGCGAGGTGGCGCAGATCGCGATCGAGCAGATGCATCTGTCTGCCATCAACATCGGCATCGCGCCCGAGCCGGGTCCGGACAGCATCGGACTGGTCGGCATGCCGGTCTGGATGTGGGCCAAGAACCCGAACGCCCACACCGTCGGCCCTATCGCCGAGAGCGCCTCTGCCGGCGGCATCACAGTCACGGCGACCGCGAAGGTCCTCGACATCACCTGGGACATGGGCGACGGCACCGAGGTCGTCTGCAATACGGCGGGCACGCCATACAAGCCGGAGTTCGGGCGGAAGGACTCGCCCGACTGCGGCCACACCTACAAGAAGTCGAGCGCCGGCCAGACGGATGACGCCTACACCGTCACCGCGACCTCGAGTTGGGTCATCACATGGTCGGGCGCGGGCCAGACCGGGACGATCCGCCTCGACGGCCTCAACCGCTCGACCCAGATCCGGATCGGCGAAGCCCAGGTGCTCGTGAACTGACGAGAGCCGCGAGGGAGGGACCAACGTGACCACGACTGCCCGAGAGGACCGGAAGCCCGGCCCCCACGCCGGTGCGCCGGATACCGGCCCACCGATCACTCCCCCGCCCAAGCTGCGAAGGCGCCCTGGTCTCGTCGTCGCCGCGGTGGTCATCACCGCGCTCGGCTGCCTGCTCGGCGCGTGGGCCTGGAACGCGACGACCAGCACCGAGGAAGTGCTGGCTGCTACGAACACCATCCATCGCGGCGAAGTGATCACTGCCGACGACATCCAACGCATCCGGATCAGCGGCGATTCGGCTCTGGAACCGATCGCGGCTTCGGCTTACGACGAGATCATCGGTCAGCGCGCTGCCCTCGATATCTCCGCGGGCGGGCTGATCACGACCGAGTCGACGACCGATGCCCCGATGCCGCCGGAAGGCCAGTCGATCGTCGGGATCTCCCTGACCCCGGCGCAGGTCCCAGCACTCCCCATGCACGGCGGCGACCAGGTCCGGATCATCGTCACCCCGGCCGCGAACGGCGACGCTCCGACCGGCACACCACAGTTCACTGAGGCGGAGGTTGTGGACACCGCCATCGACGAAACCACAGGCAACACCGTCGTCAACGTCCTGGTGCCCTACGCCGACGCGAGCGTGCTCGCAGCCCGTGCCGCGACCGGCAACGTAGCGCTGATCCTCGACTCAGGGGCCGAGTGATGGCGATCGTCTGCCTGACCTCGGCATCCGGCTCCCCCGGCGTCACCACCACTGCGGTCGGCATCGCGTTCTCCTGGCCACGGCCGGCGCTCCTCGTCGAGGCCGACCCCACCGGAGGATCTGGCGTGCTTCCGGGATTCCTGCGCGGCACGACGCCGTACGACGCCGGGCTGATCGAGCTCGCGCTCTCACCGCTGGGCACGGCGGACGCGCTGCGAGACGTCGTACGGCCGCTGACCCCGAACGTCTCCCTCGTGGCCGGCATCCGATCGCATGCTCAGGCCACGGCGCTGCGCGATGTCTGGGAACCATTGGTCACGGCACTCCGCGACCTGGACGACAGCGGCCAGGACGTCATCGTCGACGGTGGCCGGCTCGGCCTCGTGGGCTCGCCGACTCCGTTGTTCGACGCCGCCGACGTGACTCTGCTGGTCACCCGCGCCACGCTGCCGTGCATCGCGGCCGCTCGTTCGTGGGTCGAGACCGTCCGGCAGCCCGCGACCGGATGGCGACACCCCGGCTTGCTTCTTGTCGCTGAAGGCCAGCCTTACCGGGCCTCCGAGGTCGCCAAGGTACTCGGCATGCCCGTCGTCGCCGATTTGCCGGACGACCCAGCCGCCGCCGCTGTCTACCACCGCGGCGCAGCGCCCCCGAAGCACTTCGGCACCGGCCCCTACGTCCGTGGACTTCAGGCAACGGTCCAATCCATCCAGGCCCACATCGCTCGCGGTCGGTTCGCGCTGGTCGAGGAGGCGCGGGCATGACTGAGGCCTACCGATTCGCGAACGAGTACGGCGACCTGACGCACCTGCCGCTCTTCAGTCAGACTGCCAACGGCGTCACACCAGCAACCCGCGATTTCGACCCCACGGTGGCGTCGCCGCCGGCAGCCACGTCCGACGTCGATTGGGCCTTGGTCTCGACGTTGCGTGCTCAGGCATCGGAGCAACTGAGTCAGGCCGTGCAGTCGGGTCGCGCCCGTCTGGACAAGGAGGCGCAGCAGGAACTCGGCCGGTCGATCGTTCTAGACCTGATCGAATCTGCGATGGCCGAGGCCGTCGACGCCGGCCATGGGTCGTGGAGCCCAGCGAAGCAGCAGGCGACCGCCCAGGCCGTGTTCGACTCGCTGTTCCGGCTCGGCCGC
Organism: Nocardioides furvisabuli; assembly: GCA_964021995.1. GTDB lineage: Bacteria > Actinomycetota > Actinomycetes > Propionibacteriales > Nocardioidaceae > Nocardioides > Nocardioides furvisabuli_A. Next base: position 246,450 of record CAXHZJ010000001.1, read on the forward strand.
CTCCAGCCATTGGTCGACGACGACCGGATCGAGAACATCGTCATCGTCGGTCACGACAACGTGCAGCTCGAGCTGGTCGACGGGACGCTCGTGCCCGGACCGCCGGTCGCCGACTCCGATCAGGAGCTGATCGACTTCCTCGTCTTCCTTGCATCGCGCAGCGAGGTGAACGCTCGTTCGTTCTCGGAGGCCCAGCCGAGCCTGCACATGAGGCTCGACGGCGGATCGCGCCTGGCCGCGGTCGCTTGGGTCACGACCCGTCCCTCGGTCGTGATCCGACGTCACCGGTTGATGCGGGTGACGCTGAACGACCTCGTCGCCCGCGACATGATGACGCCGGTCGTCGCCTCGTTCCTGCGAGCCGCGGTGCGCGCTCGGTGCTCGATCGTCGTCGCCGGCGCGCAAGGTGCCGGGAAGACGACGCTCGTCCGGGCCCTCTGCGCCGAGATCGACGAGCTCGAGGCGATCGGCACCTTCGAGACCGAGTACGAGCTGCATCTCCACGAGCTCGGCCGCCACAAGGTGGTCATACCCTGGGAGGCCCGGCCCGGATCCGGTGAGCGAGGCCCTGACGGGCGGCAGTCGGGTGAGTTCACCCTCGACGAGGCACTCGTCGACTCCTTCCGCTTCAACCTCTCGCGACAGATCGTCGGCGAGGTCCGTGGCAAGGAGATCTGGGCGATGATCAAGGCGATGGAGTCGGGCACCGGATCCATCTCCACCACGCACGCGGCCGACGCGGTGGCCGCCGTACGCAAGCTCGTGACCTGCGCGATGGAGGCAGGCCCGCACGTCACGCAAGGTCTCGCTACTAGCAAGCTCGCAGCGACCGTTGACCTGATCGTCCAGTTGAGCATGGAGACCAAGGTCGCGCCAGGCGGGGCTCAGCGGACCAGGCGGGTCGCCGAGGTCATCGCGCTGGCGCCCGGCGAGAAGGAACCCGGCTACGCGACCACGCACGTGTTCCGCGCCGACGCCAGCGGCATCGCAGCTCCCGACGTCCTTCCCGACGAATACCGCCGACTCGCCCAGCATGGCTTCGACCTGGCGGCCTACCTCGCCAGCCAACCGCTGGGAGCCCGGCCATGACCGTGTTCATCCCCGCACTCGCTGGTGGACTCGTCGCCCTCGGGCTCCTCGGCCTCGTCATCGGCCTGCGGCCGGCAGCCGTGCCACCGCGGCAGTCCACCCGAGCGCGTCGGCGTCGAGGACCCACGCGGCGCACCCGCCTCCTGCTTCTTGCCGGTGGCGCGCTCGGTCTTGTCGGCTGGCTCATCACCGGCTGGATCCTGGCGCTCGTGATCGCCCCGATCGCCGTCATCGGACTGCCGATCCTGCTCAGTGCCCCACCGGCCGCGACGCAGATCGCGCGCCTCGAAGCCATGGAGGAATGGACTCGATCGCTATCCGGGGTGCTCACCGTCGGTATCGGCCTGGAGCAGGCACTGGTCGCAACACTGCGATCGACACCCGCGCCGATCGCCGATGAGGTCCAACGGCTGGTGACCCGGCTCCGGGCACGGTGGGACACCGAGAAGGCGCTCCGCGCATTCGCCGACGAACTCGACGACGCCACCGGCGACCTGATCGCAGCGAACCTGATCCTGGGGGCCCGTCGGCGCGGAGCCGGGCTGGCGAGCGTCCTCGAAGGACTCGCTGAGTCGGTCGGCGCCGATGTGCGCGCTCGCCGACAGGTCGAGGCAGATCGGGCCAAGCCGCGAGCAACGGCGCGGTGGGTCACCGTGATCAGCGCGAGTGTGCTCGTCGTACTCGCGCTGTCCGGGACGTACGTCGAGCCGTACCGCACCCCGGTCGGCCAGGTGCTCCTCGTACTGCTCCTGTCGGCGTACGTCGCCACGCTGATCTGGATGCGGCGCATGGCCGCCGGCAAGCCGCTCCCCCGGTTCCTGGCGACCCGCGCAGTCGCGGAGGTGACGCGATGATCACCGGGCTGCAGTTGGCTATCCTCTCGGGAGGCCTCGTCGGCCTGGGCGCCGTACTCCTCGTCGCGCGCCTGCTGCCTGTCGAACCTGATCTCGCCGACGCGCTGGAGCGGGTGTCCTCGACGCGATCTCGCAACGCGACGGCCGTCGACTCCGCTCAGTCCAGCAAGGAGCGGCTCGGCCTGTGGGGCCTGCGCGTCCTGCCGGCTGGCCTGTGGGTTCGTACGCCGACTCGCGAACTCGCTCTACTCCGAATCCCGGTTGCGCAGTTCTACGGCGAGAAGCTGATGTTTGCCGGGCTCGGCCTGCTGATCCCGCCAGTGCTCGTCACGCTGTTCAACGCCTTCGGGCTTAGCATCCCGATACAGCTCCCAGCCGTCGCCTCCCTCGGACTGGCCGCTGTCATGTTCTTCATCCCGAACTACAACGCGCTCGACGACGCGAAGCAGGCACGGCTCGAGTTCGCCCGTGCGCTCGGCGCGTACATCGATCTCGTCGCACTCGAGCGCAACAACGGCATCGGCCAGCGCCAGGCGATGGAGGCCGCCGCCGAAGTCGGCGACTCCTGGGTGTTCACCCGGCTCTCCGAGGAACTCACCCGATCGCGCTGGTCTGGGCTGCCGCCTTGGGACGCGCTGCACACCTTGGCTGAGGAACTCGGACTGCCCGAGCTCGACGACTTCGCCGCCATCATGCGCCTCTCGGGCGAGGAAGGAGCAGGTGTGTACGCGACCCTGCGCGCCCGATCGGCCGCGATGCGCACGGCGATGCTCAACGACGAACTCGCTCAGGCCAACGCCGTCGGCGAGCGCATGTCGATGCCCGGCTCGCTGCTCGGCGTCATCTTCATGGCGCTGCTCGTCGCGCCCTCATTGCTTCGCATGTTCACGAACTCGTGACCACGGAAGGACACATCCACAGGGAGGTAACCCATGTTGAAGCTTCTGGTCCTGCTGCAGATCGCAGTACTCAGCAACTACGACGACCTGCGCGCATCCCGCCGCAGCGAACGCGGCTCGGTGACGATGGAGCACGTCCTCTGGGCGGTCGCCGTCATCGGCATCGTCGGGATCGTGGTCCTCGCGGTCACGAACTATGTCACCTCAGAAGCGGGCAAGATCAAGTAGCCGCCGCCGGCGACGCGGCGAGCGGGGCTCGGTCTCGATCGAGCTCGTTGTACTGCTGCCCGCACTCTTCGCAGTCATGTTCCTGGGCATGCAGGCCGCTCTCTACTACCACGCGAAGACGGTCGCGATCGCAGCCGCGCAGCAGGGCGCCCGAGCCGCCGGCAGCGAGCAGGGTAGGGAGTCCGACGGTGTCGGTGCTGCCAACGACTTCCTCAACGAAGCCGGCGGAGAGGACGTGCTAACCGGGACCTCCACAAGCGCGAACCGGACTGCCACCACTGCCACCGTGACGGTCAGCGGCTTCAGTCTGAGCGTCATCCCGGGCTGGAATGTCCGCATCACGCAGAGCGCGAGCGTGCCGGTCGAGCGGGTGACGGCGCCGTGATCCGCCGGGACGAACGAGGCTCGGCCGCGATCGAGGCGGCGATCGGCGTGCCAGCCTTCGCCCTGTTCGTCGGCCTGATCATCTTCGGGGGCCGTACGGCGACCACCCATGAGGCGCTTCAGTCCGCAGCTGCCGATGCCGCCCGGTCGGCCTCACTCGCACGCAACGCGGACGTCGCCCGAGCCGATGCACGCCAAGCCGCGACGGCGAGCATCACCAACCAGAAGATCGGCTGCTCGGCCGTCGATGTCGCCGTCGACACGAGCGACTTCAACAAGCAGCCGGGCGTCCCGGGTTCCGTGGATGTGACTGTGTCCTGCCGCCTCGACCTGTCAGATCTCGCAATTCCCGGAGTCCCTGGATCCCGCGTCATGCGGGCGACCATGTCCAGCCCGCTTGATACGTGGCGCGAACGATGAACCGCCGAGACGAGCGTGGATCCGTCACTGTCTGGCTGGCCCTGTCCAGTTTCGTGATGATCTTCCTCGTCGGCCTCGCGGTCGACCTCGGAGGACAGGTCCACGCTCACGAGCGAGCCCACGACGTCGCCGCACAAGCCGCGAGGGCCGGCGGCGAGGAGGTCGAGGGCGGCTCCGCCATCCAGGGCCAAGGTCTCGTGATCAACCCCGCCGCCGCACGCACTGCCGCGCAGCGCTACCTCGAAGCAGCGGGAGTCACTGGCGCGGTCGCGATCACCGACGGCACCACGATCACCGTGACGGTGAAGGACTCCTACGACCCGCAGTTCCTCGGTCTCATCGGCATCAACCGCCTCGACGTCACCGGCACAGCGACCGCACGACTCGTCCGCACCCTCGGAGGTAGCGAGCAATGAACAGAGCCAACTCCAGGGTGCGAGGCCTCCTGGCCACCCTCGCGCTTGTCGGATTCATGGTCGGCGTACCCGTCGTGCTGGTCGCTATCGATGCGCTCCCCGACCCGAGCGCGTTCACGTGGTCTCGGCTGACGTCTCAGGATGACGGCACAGTGGCCCTGCAGGTCATCACCGGTGTCTGCTGGATCGCGTGGGCGGTCTTCACGTGCCAGCTCATTGCCTCCATCGTGTCGCAGGTTCGCGGCATCCGTACGCCGCGCCTTCCGGGTCTCGCTGTGCCGCAGCTCGCCGCCGACCGCCTCGTCGCCGCCGCGGCACTGCTGTTCGTCGCAGTGCCGGCCGTCGGCGCTGTGCTGCCCCAGCCCCGCGCGCAGGCGGCAGTTGCTGCGCCGTCGGCCGCGGTCCCTGAGACGGTGGTCGACGCCGAGACACCGAGCGCAACCCGTGCAGTGGACCGCGCTCAGGCCGTGCAGTCAGTGACCGAGCGCTACACGGTCAAGCGCGGTGACAGCCTCTGGAAGATCGCCGAGGAACGACTCGGTGACGGCACGCGGTACGTCGAGCTCGTCACCCTCAACGAGGCCGTCCTCGACGGGCGTCCGGACTTCCTCATGCCCGGAACCGTGCTCAAAGTTCCCATCCCAAACGACTCAGCGGACGGCTCGTACGTCGTCCAGCCGGGTGACACCCTCTCCGAGATCTCCGAGGAGCAACTCGGCGACGCCGACGCATACACGTCGATCTTCGAAGCATCGCGCGACACCGTTCAGGCCAACGGCGCCCACCTGTCCGACCCGGACCTCATCCTCCCCGGCTGGAAACTCACCATCCCGCGACGGCCGGAGCCGGCCGAGCCGCAGAAGCCGAAGCACGCCCAGGAGCCACCCGCCCAAGAGGCGACTCCTCCGACGGACGCCACCCCTCCCACTCCAGAAGTAGCCGATCCGGCACCCGATCAGGCCGACCCCGACTCCGCGGGAGACGAGACCGCTCCGAGTTGGCTGCTCCCGGGATTGGCCGGGGCAGGAGCACTCCTGGCCGGCTCGCTCTGGTTGGTGCTCCGCCAGCACCGGCGGACCCAACTGCGCTATCGCCGACCGGGCAGGATCATCGCGCCACCACCAGAGGAGTTGCGCGCGGTCGAAAAGTCGGTGCACGTGACCGGCTCTGCCACCGCCCACCCGATCGAAGGACTCGATGCGGCGCTCCGGGGCCTCAACCCTGCACCGCGCCTGGTCTCCGTCCGACTCTCACCGAGCCGGATCGTGCTGACGCTCGCGGAGCCGGCTGAACTCCCCCGGCCATGGACGGGGGAAGGCGTTGCATGGCGGCTCTCGGTCGACGAGGTCACGACTCCCCCACCGGATGCGCTGTCGCCGTACCCGATGCTGGTCAGCGTCGGGCAGGCCGACGACGGAGTGCTCGTCCTGCTCAACCTCGAAGAGCTCCGTGCAGTAGCGCTCACCGGAGACGGCGATCGCAGCGCCGCACTGGCTCGGCATCTCATGGCTGAACTGGTCGTCAACCCTTGGGCCTCGCCGGTGCACATCGAAGCACTTGGCATCGGCGGAGAGCTCGCCGCGATCAATCGCGACTTCGTCCAAGTCCACGACCCCGGAGACGCCGCGTTCCTCGGCGCCCTGGCCGACGATCTCGGGTCCGCCAGTCCGACCGGCGAGCCAGATGAGTTCCACGCGGCGATCATCGGGGGCGGCGACAGCGGTCCGGACCTGACGCGCTTGGCCGGAGCCATCGTCGGATTCCAGGGACGCTGCGGAATGGCTCTCGTGACCGTTGAAAGAGAGCCGTCCCCGCCGTACGTCGTCCTCAACCTGTCCTCGGAGGGCCGTCTCCGGATCCCGTCCCTCGACTTGGACCTCGCTGCATCGGGGCTCACAGCTACCGAAGCGGAGGCCTGTGCCGCGCTGATCGACCTCACCACGGAGGCCGAGGTCGTGCCGATCCCCCGTCCCGCCGACGAAGGGACCGTGTCGGACTGCGGTGGTGCACTCGTCGACGAGCTGACCGAGCCGCGCCCAGAGGAACAACCGGCGGGCAGCTCGTCGCTTCTGCCGCTCGACGCCCACGTGTACGCCGACCGGGCGGCCACGACCGTCGATGACGTCGAGGCTCTGGCTCCCAACGCCAGCGCGGAAGCCGCGCCGGCAGTGGAAGCCGCCGACCCGGACCTGGACGAGGACCTTGCCCGCTGGGACTCCCCGGTTCCCGTCGCACCGAAGGTCACGCTGCTCGGACCGATCACGGTCAGGACCCTCGGCGATGCGAAAGCGACGGCGCACAGACGGCCCTACTACGTCGAGTTCCTGGCCTATCTCGCTCTCCACCCCAATGGAGTCACCGCCGAGAAGCTCGCCGAGGACCTCTGCATCCGTCCTCAGAAGGCGCGCTCGGACCTGAGCATCATCCGGAAATGGCTCGGACAGAACCGTGCAGGCAAGCCGTACCTTCCGCGGGCCCAGCAGACCCACCAGGACGGCGTCCCGGCAACGTACGCCCTCGACGGGGTCCTCTGTGATCTCGACCTGTTCCGGCGTCTGCGCGCTCGCGGCCAGAGCCGCGGCTCCGAGGGGATGGCCGACCTCATCTCCGCACTGCACCTCGTCAGCGGCGAGCCGTTTACCGACCTCCGCAAGGACGGTTGGGGCTGGCTCCTCGAGGGTGAGCGCCTCGACCACATCATGACCGCCGCGATCGTCGACGTCGGCCACATCGTCACGACCCACGCGTTGACCGTCGGCGACCTCGACCTGGCCGACTTCGCGTCCAACGTCGCACTCGCCTCGTCGCCGTACGACGAGATCGCGAACCTCGACCGCGCCGCGGTCGACCGAGCCGTGGGGAACGTTGAAGGAGCCGACGCGAGGCTGCGGAACAGCGTCTTCAACCGTAGCGATGACGACTACGGGCCGGTCGAACTCCCGCCCCGATCAGCTGAAGTGGCCGGAGAGAAGCCGCAGTTGCCAGCCTCCAGCCGCCGTACTGGCTGATTCCACGCGATAAGCGCTGCTGTAGGCCAGACTCCGGACGTGCGGATCGCGACCTGGAATCTCGAAGGCAAGTGGACGCCGCGGCATCACTGGCTGATCAGGTCCCTGCGGGCGGACCTGCTCCTGCTGACCGAGGTGCTCGACAAGGTCGCGATCCCTGGTCTCAACATCCACTTCACCGAAGGCGAGATGCAGCCGGGGCGTCGCTGGGCCGCCATCGCGACAAACGCTCCGCTGCGACCGCTGCCTGATCCACACGGAGCCACTGCGCTCGCCGAGGTCGAGGGCTTTCGGGTCGCCTCTTCGATCCTGCCGTGGCGAAACAGTGGCGGCGCTCCGCCTTGGAACGGCCACGACCAGGGCTCGCGGACGGCTGCCGCGGTCACGAGCATTCGGACGGCCGGGCCTCTCGTATGGGGCGGCGACTGGAATCATGAGCTGACCGGGCGGCTGTACGCGGGCTCCACAGAAGGTCGGGAGTCGATCCTCGGAGGTCTCGATCATCTCGGCCTCAGTGCATCGACCGACGCATCGCCCCACCGCCTGCCAGGTGCCCGCAGCATCGACCACGTCGCCATACCCGCCTTCTGGACCGTCGCCTCGGTCGAGCGCGTCAGCGCGATCGTCGACAGCGTCGAACTTTCAGATCACGACGCGTACCTCGTTGAGGTCGACTAGTTCCGGAGGTTCCGTGCCGCACCACGGCGGTGCCTAGCGCAATGCGGGAAGCGCTCGGTTCCACGGCGGCGTGCCCCAGTGATGAATGAGCTGTGCCTCCGTGCGCTTCGCGTCCTCAACGGTCTCCGTGCCCAGCCACCACCACGTAACAGCCTCCTCCGCTTGGATGGCTCGGTTCAGCAGACCGTTGACGCGCACCCTCGGACTGCTGGTCTGTGCCACCTTAGAAGCAGGCACGTATGTGTAGTCGTTATACGCGCGCTGCAGGCGAGCACCGTTAACGACGTGGAGCAGGAAGCTCGCCATCCCGATGTAGCGCACCTCCTCTCCTACAACCCATGCGTAGACGCCCGGTGCGGCAGGTGCAGCAGTAGAGACTGCGAGACGGCAGAACGGTCCGAGGCCTGTGGGATCGGGGTGCTCGATGTTGAGCCGCGTGGCGACGACGGTCGAGGGCTCGAACCCACTTGCAAGGAGTTCCGCGCTGGTCGTCATCGGCGTCGAAGCGGTTCGGCGCGCTATCACGCGGCGCTGTCGAAGATCCGCTGCTGCGCCTCGAGATGGCGGCGGAGGTCAATGACGGTGGCGTTGCCCTGAGCGGGCGCGTCCTCTTCAAGTTCGGACAGGTCGACGTCGAAGGCGTCAGCGAGCTTCTTGGTGTGGTCGATAATGAGGGCGACCAGCGACTCCCAGAGTTCGGAAGAGAAGTCGAATGGCACGCCATCTGTCACCTGCTGCTCCGTTACGGAGTCCAAGTCGGTGATGAGCTTGCTGATGACAGCGGCATCCAGAGCGCCGCTCTGGGCAGCGTCCAGATACGACCGCAGGGAGGCGTTGAGGCTTGCAATGGCCTCAGGCACGTCGGCCTCGCCACCCCGCCGCTTCTTCAGGTAGGTGTACGTCCCTGCGGCAGCGGCTGTCGTTGCGACCACAGCGCCGATCACAAGCGTGCCGCGTGACTTGAGGAGCGCTGCAGCGCGTCCCATCGCCTGCTCACTGGGTTCGCTACTTGGAACGGCGTCCTTGAGGAAGGCATAAATCCGCCCGCTGTCTGCCCAACGAACTACGCCACCATCACGCCTGAAGATGCCCGAGGCGATACCGGCGGCGATCTTCGCTGGCACTTCAAGCGTTGGCTGCGACGTCATCGTCATGGCTGTTCCTTTGGGCTCGGCGAGGCGGCCTGGCGCCGCGTAACCCAATGTAGGACGCACCTCCGACACGCGGGTCAGGTTCGGCGAAAACGCCAATCGCGGCGCATTCCGCCGATGACTTAGGGATACCTGTTGACCTGCGCAAACCCAGGTATCCCCCTCCCGAATGCGGGCAGGTATCCCGAAATCGTGGATACCTGACGCCGCATCGTCGAGGGCATGTTCGACCCCAACCACCCGATCCCGACGTGGTCGACGTCGACGATGCAGCGAGTCGCCGAGGAACCGACACTCGCGGCCGCCGCACTGCGCTACGCCAACCTCGGCATCCCGGTGTTCCCGTGCGTGCCCGGCGGGAAGCAGCCGCTGACTCCGAACGGCTTCCACGACGCAACCTCGGTCGCCCGAGTCGTCCACGCGTGGTGGCAGCGCACACCTGACGCGAACATCGGACTTCCGACCGGCGCTCCCGCCGGCGTGCTCGTCGTCGATATCGACGTCCACGCGGCAGGCAGCGGGTTCGCCTCCTTCGAGCGAGCCCGCGCCGAGGGGTTCGGCGACGCGTGGGGGTGGTTGGTTCGTACTCCGTCCGGCGGGCTGCACGCGTACTACCCGAATGCCCGCAGCGAGGAACAGCGCAGCTGGCAGGTCCCGTCGGCGCACGTCGACTTCCGCGGCGATGGCGGCTACGTGATCGCTCCCCCATCACGAATCGCAGTCGATGGCGCCACGCGGTCGTACGACGTCATCGCCGTCGCCACCCATGCCGCGAAGCCGGTCGATGCGGTCGAGCTCCGCCGGTTCCTGGAGCCGCCCCGACCGATGCGGGTTCTGCCTCCGCCCGCCATTCCCACGACTGGGTGCCGCCCCCAAGCGCTCGCGCGAACAGTGGAGCTGACTCCTGAGGGCGGTCGTAACCACGCGCTCTTCTGGGCGTCCTGCCGCATGGCCGAGAACGGGCTCACCCATGCCGACGCCATGAGATGGCTGATGCCGGCCGCGCAGCACGCCGGGCTCCCGGACCGCGAAATCGAGACCACGGTCAACTCCGCGTTCCGCATCGCCTCCCGGCTCAGCCCCGGGAGCCGCCCGGGCCCTACCCCAGCGAGTGAAGGGATCCACCTATGAACACGCACACCGAGTACCGCCGCCACAGCTACCGGCCACCGGAGCAGCCGGCCAGCACGGTCGACCCAGCTGCCAGCGAGCTCGCACGCCATGGCGATCCGTCCGTCCAGCACGAACAGCCGGCACGGGAGCGGACGCAGAAGCGGGTCGCCTGGGTGCGCCCGACCGAGCTCGGTTCGTACGTCGGCCCGATGGTTGGCCGCGGGATCGACCTCCAAGCCGAGCTCGTACGACGAGCGCGACGTACGCCGACAACCGCCACTCGGACGCTCCGCCACTCCGCACCGAACCGCCCGACGACGTCCGCAGCGAGCCCGGAAGGACTGGGACTGTGAGCGCCTCGTTCGCCACCCCCGAAGGCCTTCGAGCCGTCCTTGAGCGCCTCCACGACCGCGAGAGGGTCGGCTACTGGGGATGGCGGCAGGACCGTGAGGCCGAGCGACTCATGCAGTTCACGATCCGCAAGTACCGATCGCTCGCACGCACCCACCACTGCGAGCCGGAAGACTCGGCGTACGCTGCCTTCGAGGCCATGCGGACGCGTGCCGTCAGGTGCGCCGACGACCCGTGGGCGGTCATCACCCGTGCCGTCCAGGTCAGCCTGATCGCAGAGGAACGCGCAGCGGGCCTGCTCTGCTCGACAGCGCAGGCCCGGCGCCGCGAGGTCATGCGTCATCACGATGCTCGCCGCTTCGGTGAGGACGAGACCGGCTTCCTCGAGCTCCTTGCCGAGAGCCGCTGCCCGTCGCCCGTCGATGCCGCCGCGGCTCGACCGCCGTTGAAGCCCGGGGAGACACCCCCGACGAAGGCGTTCGAGGCGCTCAACCTGGTGATCAGCATGTTCGTCGCCCTGGGCTGGCCGGTCAACAGCGCGACGTGCACGCTCGACTACATCGCCACGCGGCTGATGGAAGCGGGCAACCGGCATGTGGCTCACTCCTACCTCCGGCGCGATCAGGCCGGCCGCGCCGCGCTCGACCTGGACCGCGAGTCCTGGGCGACGGTGCTGCGGATCGTGCTCGGCAACCCCGACAAGGCAGCGGCCGCGACGCGGGCCGGCGTCGGCGTACTCGCCATGCTGGTCTGCGACTGGAAAGTCATCGACCTGCTCGCAGACGACGGGCTCGTCGTGGAGATCCGCGACTCCGCCCCGAAGGTCGCCAGGAGGGTCAATGCCTGATAAGGGCCACATCGAGCTCGAGCGCCAGATCGACTCGATCAGTGTCGGCGTACGCCATCGCCGCGACCTCGGCGACATGAGCGCCCTCATGCGGTCGATCGAAGAGGTCGGACTGCTACAGCCGATCACGGTCACCCCGGACGGGGTGCTGGTCTGTGGGTTGCGGCGCCTGGAGGCGATGCGCCGGCTCGGCAAGCGCACCTTGAGCGTGTGGGTCCGCTCCGGAATCTCCGATCAGCTCTCGCACCTGCTCGCCCAGCAGGACGAGAACGAGCAGCGCAAGCCGCTCTCCCCCGTCGAGACCGCGCGCCTCTACGAGGAGATCAAGGTCCTAGAGAAGGAAGATTCAGAGCGGCGACAGGCAGCCACGCGGTTCGGTAGGACCGGAAACGACGGCGTAGCGAACGGTGGTAGTGAGTCACTACCACCGCACGGAAAGACCACCTCGATCGCCGCACACATCGTCACCGGCACGGACGCATCCCAGCGGCTCGAGCGGATCAACTGGATCAGGTCCGTTGCCGAGGACGCCAGCCTGGGCGAGTCCGTGCGCGAGTTCGCTGCCAACATGCTGACCGAGATCGACAACGATGCACCGGTCGCTCCGGCGTACAAGCGCGTGAAGGCCGCCGTCGAGCTGGCGAGCAAGCCGCCCCCTCCTACCGACGAAGAGCAGGACGAGGTCACACGTCTCGCAGCCGAAGCGCTCAAGCGCGTCCAGGAGGAGGAGAACGCCAAGCGACTGCGGGCGCTACGGAACAAGGCCAAGCGCGCGCCACGTCATCACAGCCCGCGGTCGTTCACCCTCATGTGGTCCGAGCTCGAGGGATGGACCGCGTTGTACGACGTCAACGAGCTCGCAGGTGCACTCAAGGACGATGAGTGGGCGCGCTTCGAGCGGGTCGTCACCGAGACCATCGACCTGCGCGACCGACTCCGCGACCTACGTACGGCGGCCGCGTCGGCCTGACCGACGTACCTCCCGGGTGTCCGTCACCTCGACCTTGGAGCCTCGATGCGCAACCTCACCTGGCGCCAGATCGCCGTCATCCTCGGCTGTGTCCTCTCCCTCGCGACCCTTGTTATCGGCGTCTTCGGACTCGTGCGCGGCCCCGAGGCCACCGAGCCGACCCCGGCGCCTCGACCGTCCGGGGAGGTCCGGGCGATCCCGGAGGCGGCCACTCCGGTGGTCACGCTTGAAGATCGCGCTCTCCCGCACACGACGGATCCGATCGCCTACGCACGCACCGTCGCGACCTCGCTGTTCGACTGGGACACCAGCCTCGGCTTCCTTCCAACGGACTACACCGCCGCCGTCTTGGCTGACGCCGACCCATCCGGCGAGGAGACGCCCGGGCTGATCGCCGATGTCGCCACCTACCTACCGACCGTCGACCAGTGGCTCGACCTCGGGGCGATGGAGGTACGGCAGACGATCGAGATCGACGAGGCCTACGTCCCCGAGTCCTGGACCGCCGCGGTCCAGCAAGCCCACGGCCACCTCCGACCGGGCACCACGGCCGTCAACGTCACCGGCACGCGGCACCGGAGCGGCGTGTGGAACGGCGAGTCCGCCGAGTCTGCGCACCCGGTCGCGTTCACCGTCTTCGTGGCCTGCGAGCCGTCGTTCGACCGCTGCCACGTCCTGCGGCTCTCCCAGCTCGACCACCCACTCAGGTGACGCGGCCATGGGCATCAAGGTGCTCGCCGTCGGCGCTGCGGCCGCCGTGCTCCTTGCGCCCGGCGCAGCCGTCCTCGGCGTCGCCACCCTGATCAGCCCCGCCGCCGCGGGATCGGGCAGCTGCATGTGGGACGGCCAGGCGACCGAGAGCCTCGGCGTCAGCGGCCCCGTGCCGGACAGCCTCAGCGCGACCAACACCAACGGCGAGACCGTCACTCTCAACCAGCAGCAGCTCACCCGCGCCGCCACGATCATCGCCACCGGCCAGAGGGACAGCATCCCGGCACGCGCCCAGATGATCGCAATCATGACCGCCCTGACCGAGTCGACGCTGCGTGTCCTGTCGAACACCGGCGCCTACCCCGAATCCGGCAACATCCCCAACGACGGCGACGGCAGCGACCACGACTCCGTCGGCCTCTTCCAGCAACGACCCGCTGCCGGTTGGGGCAGCGTCGAGAACCTGATGGACCCGGTCTGGTCATCCCGAGCCTTCTACGGCGGTCCCAGCGGCCCGAACGACGGCTCGCCGCGAGGCCTGCTCGACATCGACGGGTGGGCATCGATGGACCCCGGCGCCGCGGCCCAAGCCGTCCAAGTCTCGGCCTATCCCGACCGCTACGCCGTCAACCAGCCGATCGCCGAGAAGGTCCTCACCACGCTGAGCGGGGTGTCGCTTTCCAGCGAGCTTGCATGCGCGCAGCCCGCGGCCGACGTACCCCCCAACCTCCCGCCCGGGTTCGCCGGCGACTTCATCAAGGCCGCCGCATCGCAACTCGGCAAGCCGTACGTCTGGGGCGGAGGCAACTTCGACGGACCCACCGGCGGAGGCTTCGACTGCTCCGGACTCGTCCTCTACGCCGCCTACCAAGCCTCCGGCGGACGCATCCGACTCCCCCACTTCTCGGGCGACCAGATCCGAGCCGGCACGGGCATCGCTTTCGGCATAAAGATGCCCGGCGACCTGATCTTCTTCAGCTACCCGGGTGCGGGAGGCCCGCACCACGTCGCGATCTACGTCGGCGGCGACCGGATCCTTCACGCACCACGGACCGGTGACGTCGTCCGCTACGGGACCATCGGTGAGTTCTCGGGTGAGGTCATGACAGTCCGCCGGCTTGGCTAGGAAGCCGACCGCCTTTAGCTGAGAACCGCGCTTGTCGCACGCATCCTGCCGTCTACTCCCGATTCCACCTTGATGTCGACGCGCGTACCCAGTGTGATGTTGTCAGCAGCGCCGAGGAGCACGGACTTGTGCAGCAAGACCCGCCCGTGGACCGGCGATAGTACGAAGCCGAAGCCTCGATCTCCGACGGGCTCAGCAACGACCGCCGCCGAGAAATCCTGTCGAGGAGGCTCCTGCAGACCGGTCGGCCGAGTCGACGCCACGAAGATCGCGCGCTCCTTTCCGTCCTGCGAGTCCGAGGTAAACCAGACGGGAAGGCCCGGCACGATCTCGACGTCCTGAACGTCGAAAACGTTGCTGAGGTGAAAGAAGACTTCTCGGTCGCTGCATGCGATAAACCCAAAGCCCCGCTCGGCCACGTACCTGACGACTTCGCCCTCCTCCCCGACGAGCTCACCCGGTATAGGCCCCGGCCCCGGATCTGGAGTTGTCTGCGATTCGGCGAGCTCCATTTCGCGCCGGACTGCGCCGACTGCAGCCTGAACGAAGTCGAGGTGCGGACCCGTGCGCGCCGCCGATACTGCTACCCGGCATCCAAACTTCGCGCGCGTCAATGTGACGTAGGCGAGGTTTCGCTGACGGGCGAGAGGCCCACCCATGCTCCGTCCCAGCTCTTCGAATCCCAGGATGAGAACACGAGCCGCCTCGACCCCACGAGATGAGTGGTACGTCACCAGACGTACGGCGCCTTCTGGGCGGAGGCTACGGCGCGCCTCGCTATCTACCTGATCGATGTACTGGCATCCGACTAGCTCGAGCGCCTGGATGACACGTTGCGCGAGGTAATCACCGCTGTTGCCGCGCTGCTGGTGAGCGTGGGGCTTGGGTACCAAGATCGCGAGGTCTCCGGGAGAGCCAAGACGCTCCAACAGTTCAAGTTCTTCGCCAATGAGCCGCGCGTAGGTTCGCACCATCCCATCCCGATACTCGGTAACTGAGAGTTCGTCAGGCAACGCGGGCAGATTGACCAATGCCGGCGGCTCGCCCAGCCGATCAAACTCCTCGCTCCCTAGATCCAGTGTCATCTGATCCTCGACGAGAGGATGGCGCGCCACGAACCCCGCGATGTCGTCCAAACTCGGCGAGACTTCGTGCGTGCATCGCGCAACCAAGTGGTCAGCTCGTCCGCTCCGGTACACCCGCTGCATCCGGTGTGCCTGCTTCGCGCTCTCGACACGGGACTTGTACGCCGTCAACCACGCGGCCGACTCATCCCGGTACAGCGCTTGGCCGCGTCCCTCGGCGACGAACCATTCTGCATCTGGGTCGCTCGACCACCGCAGCAGTTCATACATCCAGTCCTCAACGTCCTGAGCTTCGTCAACCAGGACCGTGCTGAACCGTTCGGTCGGGTGGCCGTCCCGAATGAGCCGTCGAACCTTCGCTAGTACCCATCCGTCAAAGCCACTCGCGTTGTCGTGGTCCTCGCTGGCATTTGGGTAGCGGTCAAGCAGTTGGTGCACGTCAAGCACATCGAGGTTCTCGGACCGTTCACCCGTCACTACGTCCGCGAGCAGCATGCGACGGAGTTCTGACGCGAGGACCTTGTTGTGGCACGCGAGAACGACGTTACGGCCCGCTCGCGCATGACCAAGTGCAATCTCAAGCAGGCGGAATGTCTTGCCCGTGCCCGGCGGACCGCTGAACAGCGCCTCGCGGATGCCGGAACCGTCTGTCGGCTGGACGTACTGCCGGCGAGTCGTATTCAACGACCTCTCGACCACTCGCATGCGCTCGACGTCGGTGCTGGTGGGGCCAACGGCTTCATCCGGAGAGATGGCTCTCGCCATGCTCTGAATCGCAGACGCGGTGAGCGGGAACCGCCGCTCCTCTCCACCGCCGATGGGTGGATGCTCGATCGCAGAGACCAGCGCCGACCGGAGCGCATCGGCCGACTGCATATCCTCCTCAAAGATCATGCTCTTCGCCTGTGCGATCACCCCCGGATGCGACCACTTGGCAATGAAATCGCTGCGTCGAATCCTGGGGAACGCAGCTGTCACGTGCACGAACGGGATGTGCTTCAACCCCGCGGACGAGCGAAGGAACTGAACCAGTCGCTGCTGGCCCTTTAGCGCCTGTTGGAGAGGGGTCTTTGTGCCTGGACGATTCCTGATCTTGCAGGAGCCCTGGCCGTACAGCTCGATCTCGGAGAGGGGAACTCCCTTGACCTCGATCACGAAGACACCAAGCGACTCAACCGCAATAACCGCGTCGAGGTCTGTTACTCCGGCCAGGTAATTCACGCCGAACCAGAGGTGGGTGTCATCGCCACCAAACGCGACGTGCGCATCGGCGTGGATACGCTCGCCGCCCATCCCCTCGCCGGATGGCAGTGGAGTGTGCAGATGTGCCATCTCAACTCCTTGCATCTCTGGCTGGGCCGTGGCCCAAGAAGGCTAGCCAAGCCACCGGCCCAACAGGGACTTTTCCCGATTCGCCTCTCAGCGAGCGCGATCGGCTGACCGCAGCCACCTAAGTTCCGTGATCCAACGCCTGGTTCGGACCGGGGACGTAAGTCCCAACTTCGATGCCGTCGGCGGCGCCGGGGACCTCCGCGCCATCGTCGGCGCCCTGCTGACCTACGCCCTGGTCGTCGCCGTACTCATGCTCGTCGTGTCCGCGACGACCTGGGCAATCGCGTCGAGCTCAGGAAGCTGGCACACCTCCCAGAAGGCCAAGCTCGGTTGCTTCGTCGCGATCGGTGGCGCGACCCTCACCGGCGCCGCACTCACCTGGGCGAACTGGCTGCTGGACATCGGGCCGCACCTCTAAGTCGTCCGTCCACGACGTCAGGAGCCCCTTCCGATGAACCTTCCCGCAGCAGCCCTCCTGCTTCCCCTCGACATCGAGATCGACCCGAACTCGAACGGGCTCCCCGGCATCGGCGAGCTCAAGCAGATCGTCGGCGCCTCGATGACGGTCGGGCTGATCCTCGCCGTACTCGCCCTCATCATCTCCGCGATCGTGTGGGCGCTCGGCGCGAACTCGAGCAATCCGCACCTCGCGGGGCGCGGCAAGCTCGGCGTACTCGTCGCCCTCGGCGCTGCCATCGTCTGCGGCGCCTCGGTGACGCTCGTGAACTTCTTCTGGAACGTCGGCCAGCAGGTCTGAGGGAGATCGTCATGGGTGTCTGCGATGTGCCGGTGATCCACGAGGTCTGCAACGCCGCCGGCGACGCGGCCGGCGCGGTCATCACTGCGCCGTTCGACTGGCTCGCCCAGGGCATGGGCGGCGCGGCCGAGTGGATGTTCACGTCCGTCTGGAAGGTCATCGACACCACGACGTACGTCGACGTGACCAGCGGCGAGTACACGAAGGTCTACAACATCATGTTCGGCGTCGGGGTCTTCGTGATGCTCGGCTTCTTCATGCTCCAGGTCATCGGCGGCATGATCCGCCGCGAACCGGCCGCGCTCCCCAGGGCCGCGCTGGGGCTCGCGAAGTCGATCCTCGGATCCTTCGTTGCCCTCGCATTGCTCGCGACCGCGCTCGAGATCACCGACCAGCTCTGCATCGGCATCGTCAACGCCGCCGGTACCAACATGAACGAGATGGGCGACAAGGTCGCCGTCCTCGCTGCAGGCCTCGGCACCATCAACCTCGCCGCCCCCGGGGCCGGGGCGATCCTGACGATCTTCCTTGCCAGCCTCGCCATCATCGGCGCGATGGTCGTGTGGATCAGCCTCCTCATCCGCAAGGCGCTCCTGCTGATCGCGATCGTCTTCGCGCCGATCGCACTCGCCGGATCGAGCTGGGACCACACCCGCTCCTGGCTGGCACGGTGGGCGACCTTCGTGATCGCGATGATCCTCTCCAAGGTCGTCCTCGTCGTGATCTTCCTGCTCGCGACCGCGCAGGTGTCTGCGCCGATCGACGCGGACCTGGAGTCCGTGAGCCAACCGATGGCGGGCGTCGTCCTGATGCTGATGGCCGGCTTCGCGCCGTACCTGACCTACAAGGCAATCGCCTTCATGGGCTTCGACATGTACCAGGCGATGTCCGCTGAGCAGGAGGCCAAAGGCGCTCTCAATCGCCCGATGCCGATCCCGCTCTCGCGGCGCACCGGCAGCGAGCCGGCCAAGGTCCTGGGCGACAGCAGCGGAGGTGGCGGAGGTGGCGGTACGACGTCCGGCAACTCGCCCGTGACCGCGGGACCATCTGCAGGCGGACCATCGAATGGAGCAGGCCCAGGTGGCGCCTCGGGAGGTGCCGCGGCGGTAGGTGGCGCCGTTGCTTCCGGAGTGGTGGTCGCAAAGGAGGCCTCAGCAGCCGGTCCTCGGCTCGGCAACTTCGTCGCTGCGCAGGCGAGTGGACAGGCAGAGGCGCACGAGTCCGCGGCGCCCTCGACCGTCCCGCCGCCTGTCGCGGACTCGACGCTGGTCGACACCGCTGGGAAGAAGTGACCGGCCGTGGCCACGACGACCGGCGAGCCGGAGCTGACCCCGATCAAGTTCTCGCGCCTGACACGGCGTGGGGTCCTGCTTGGGCTGTCCGGACCTCAACTCGTGATGGCCAGCCTTGCGTCGGGCACCTTGATCATCGGTCTGTATGTCGGCGCCGTGGTGATGACCTTCCCGATCATCCTGTTCTTCGTCGCGCTGGCGTTCGTCGGCGTCGGCGGGCGCAAGCTCATCGAGTGGGCGCCGATCGGCGCGCGGTGGCTCTGGCGATCCACCGGCGGGCAACTGCTGTACCGCCGTCGCATCGTGAAACCGCGCCCCGCCGGCACGCTGGCACTGCCAGGCGATGCAGCGCGGCTGCGCCAATGGGTCGACCCTGAGACCGGCGCCGTGATGATCCACGACCCGCACGCAGCGACCCTGACCTCGATCGTCGGTGTCTCGCACCCTGCCTTCGTGCTGCTCGACCCCGCGGAGCAAAAGCGCCGCGTCGTCTCGTGGGGCCGCGTCCTCGCGACGGCGTGCCGCTCCGGGCGAGCCGCATCCGTTCAGGTGGTGGAGCGGACCCTGCCTGACTCCGGCAAGGGCTTGGCGGACTGGTGGGAGCAGCACGGCAACCATTCAGTCTCCTGGGCGTCGACGACGTACGGCGAGCTCGTCGACCGTGCCGGCCCGGCCGGCGAGCACCACGCGACGACCGTGTCGATCTCGCTGGACATGAAGGTGGCCGGACGGGCGATACGGGCTGCCGGCGGAGGCAAGCGAGGTGCCGCCGCCGTACTCCGGCAAGAGATGGCGACCATGCTCGCCGCCCTCCGGTCCGCGGACCTCTCCCCCGGCGAATGGCTGACGCCCGGCGACCTTGCGCTGATCCTCCGGTCGGCGTACGACCCCGCTGTCGCGGGCGCACTCGAGCGCCAAGGCGAGGTCGGCCGGGACCTCGCCACCGCGGGACCCGTCGCGGTCACCGACTCGTGGGGCTCCTTGCGCAGCGACTCCGCTTACCACTGCGTGCTCTGGATCTGTGAGTGGCCGCGATCCCTCGTGTACCCCGGCTTTCTCGCGCCCCTGCTGCTGTCCTCGGGTGTACGCCGAACCTTCACGTTGCTCTACACGCCGATGCGCACCGACCGCGCAGCCCGCGACATCCGCAAGAAGAAGACCGAGTACATCTCCGACGCCGCCCAGCGTCAGAAGATCGGGCAGATCGAGGATGCCCAGCAGACGGCGGAGTACCAAGACGTCCTCCAGCAAGAAGCCGACCTCACCGCCGGCCACGGGGTGCTCCGCTGCACAGGCTTCGTCGCCGTGAGCGCGAGCGACCCGGACGAGCTCGAGCGCGCGGTCGCTGCGATCGAACAGGCAGCGATCCAGGCCTCGTGCGAGACGCGGCGGCTGTGGGGACAGCAGGCACAGGGTTTCGCGGCCGCGGCGCTGCCACTGTGTCGTCCCGTCTGACCCTTGACCCGCTAGCGGCGACAGATTGCGTTCGACGTTCCAGTGGACTCCGGCCCGCGGCCACGGCCATGTCGGCCCCGCCCCTTACTCTCGGGAGCACGACCCGAAGGAGCACCGCAGCATGAGCAGCCACTACACGACCAGCGAGGCAGAGGCCGTCTACGACGCATGCGCCAGCATCCCTGCGGGCACGGTCATCACCTATGCCGATCTCGCCCAACTGGTCGGCCGACCCACCACTCACGCACGCACGGTTTCGACGATCCTGGGCCACCGTCCCAACGAGGGGACTTCGCTCGACCCGCTGCCGTGGTGGCGGGTGGTGCGATCGGACGGCTCACTGCTCGACGCGGCCCAGGTCACGGGCCCCCGCGCGCAGTGGGTCGGCTGGGCGCTTGACCGGCTTGCGGGCGAGGGTGTGCCGTTGATCGGCGAGGGCGTGAACCGCCGCGTCGATATGGGTCGGGCGAACCGCATGCCGATTCCAGACGGCATAGCACCGTACATTCCGGCGGCTCGCGTACGGGAGAACCGCGCCAAGGTGCGGGCCGCCGTGCCCTGCTGGAAGCACGACACAGTGCAGTACACCTGTCGAGACTGCACCGGGTGAACTCGCTGGCGGCCCGTCGTACAGCACTCTGCTGGACTCCACTCCTGCAAGCTTGCACAACGGCCGACGCAGCGGCCCGCCGTGCGGGACCGTTGGGCAGTCCGTCGCGATCCGGAGCGGGTTCCCCAACGTCGCGGTGACGTTGGCGACGTCGCCGACGAATAGGACTCAGTTGCAGGGGGCGCCTTCGCAGCACGGGCGGATGTAGCCGCATCCGTCGCATCGCTCGTGGGAGGTCTCCCAGCGCATCAGGGTGCTGCAGTTCGGGCATGGTTCCGTCAGATCGGCCATGCCGCAAGCGTAGGTCGATGGCCGCGTGGCGTTCCGTCAACACGACGGGGTGCCAGGCGCACCTTCTCGATGAGCACTACTCATCGAGGAGGATCCGATGCCCAGCTTCAACGACTCGGTCGCGGACGCCGACGAGTTCCGCGAAGCGGTTCGCGGCCTCGCGCATGCAACACGTGCGATCGAGGACCCGACCGCGATCTATCCCGTGCTGGGATCCATCAGCTCGGCGCTCGCGTCGCTGAGCCAGTCGCTGCACCAGTTGGGCGATTTCCATGACAGGCCGACGCGCAAGCAGGCGTGGATGAACGGCGACCCGAATGCAGGCCGCGCTGCGTCGTACAAGGTCTCGTGGGAGCTGCATCGCGCTGCCGAGATGGTCCACCAGGTCGCCGAGTGCGTCGACCGGGCGCACGAGGTTGAGGCGACCATCGCCTACAACATCGCGGACTACCCATCGCTTGCCCCGGTTCCGCGACCGATGCAGGATCGCGGGTTGTCGTTGTGAACGGCTGGCAGGACGGCCGACTCCATTCCGCGGTCCTCGTCTCCCCCGGGCGCGAGCGCCGCAGGGACCGGAAGCTGCGCAAGGCTGCCGCCCGTGCCCGGGTGTCGCAGGACCGCGAGGCGCGGCGTACCGAGGCGAAGTGGAAGGCCGACGCGCTCACCGCGGAGAAGCGCTCGACCGTCACCCTTCCGCGGGCTGGAGAGCCCGGTCCGGCAGCGCTCCGCACTCCCGGACGGTTCCGGCTCCCGCGGCATCAGGACACCTCAGCCACCCTCGCCGGGGCGTACCCGTTCCTCGCCGAAGGGGGTCTCGGCAGCGAAGGCGTCTTCGTCGGCCAGGACCTCTACTCAGGCAGCTCGTTCGTCTACGACCCCTGGATCCTCTACGCGCGAGGACTCATTACCGCACCGAACCTCGTGCTCGCCGGCATCGTCGGCTCCGGGAAGTCCTGCCTCGCCAAGAGCCTCTACACCCGTTCCATCCCGTTCAGCCGCCGCGTCTACGTCCCCGGCGATCCCAAGGGCGAGCACACCGTCGTCGCCGAAGCGGTCGGCGGACGCGCCATCGCGCTGGGCCATGGCATGCCCAACCGGCTCAACCCTCTCGATGAGGGCCATCGCCCCTCTGGATACGACGACGCTCAGTGGGCCAGCCAGATCGCATCCCGTCGGCGTGACCTCGTCGGAGCGCTGGCCGAGACCGTGCTCGAACGCCGCCTTACTCCGCTCGAGCACACCGCCGTCGACATCGCCATCGATCGCACCGTCCGCAGTGCCGACGTACCAGTCCTCCCGATGGTCGTCGACCGGCTCCTCGCCCCGGACCCGGCCGACGATCCCGACGCCCGGCTCACCGAGGACGGACGACTGGTCGGCCATGCCCTGCGACGCCTCGTCGCGGGTGACCTCGCGGGGCTCTTCGACGGACCCTCCACAGTCGCGTTCGATCCGAGCCTGCCGATGATCTCCCTCGACCTGTCCCGCGTCACCGAGAACGCCACCCTCATCTCGGTCCTGATGACCTGCGCCTCGGCGTGGATGGAGTCGGCACTCCTCGACCCCAACGGGGGCCAGCGCTGGGTCGTGTACGACGAGGCCTGGCGGCTCATGTCCCACCCCGCATTACTGCGGCGGATGGACGCCCACTGGCGCCTCGCGCGGCACTACGGCATCGCGAACATGCTGATCTTCCACAAGCTCACCGACCTCGACAACGTCGGCGACTCCGGCTCCGCCATGCGGGCGCTCGCCTCGTCACTGCTCGCGAACGCCGAGACCCGCATCGTCTACCGCCAGGAGGCCGACCAGCTCGGTGCGACCTCGGCAGCCCTCGGGCTCACCGGCACCGAGCAGTCCCTGATTCCCACCCTCGGTACCGGCCAGGGACTGTGGCGGATCAAGAATCGCTCCTTCGTCGTGCAGCACCAGATGCACCCCGCGGAACTCGACCTCTTCGACACCACCGGACGCATGACAGGCACAGCGTCATGACCACTCAAGTTCGCGGTCGCGCGGCCCGCGAAGCCAAGCTCGAAGCCCTCCAGGAGCAACTATCTGAGTCCGTGGCCGCGCTCGTGACCGGTGAGGACTGGAAGCGCGCTCTGACCTTCGCGGCACAGTTCCGCGGACGGAGCTTCGGGAATTCGATGCTGATCGCGGCGCAGCACTTCGCGGCGTACAACGAGGGCAGGGTGCCTGAGCCGACCCCGACGTTCGTCGCCGGCTTCCACCAGTGGCTCTCGCTCGGACGCAGCGTCGCGAAAGGGCAGCACGGCTACGGCATCCTCGCTCCGGTCACCGGCCGGTTCGCCTCGTTCACGCCCGACGACCCGAACTCCTGGCGGCGTCTGGCCCGCAACGAGAAGCCGATGTCCGGCGAGTACGCCCGCACGCGGATGATCGGAGTCAAGCCGACGTACGTCTGGGATATCTCCCAGACCGCCGGCGATCCGGTGCCCGAACTCCCCCGCCCGACCCTGCTCCAAGGCCAGGCACCGGCCGGGCTGTGGGACGGGCTGGCCGATCAGATCACGGCCGCCGGCTTCGAGCTCCGTCTTGTCTCCTCGGCCGCGGCGGTCGGCGGTGCCAACGGCCTGACCGACTTCCTCTCCCGCGAGGTCTCAGTCCGCATGGACATGGACGAGGCAGCACAAGTCAAGACGCTCGCCCACGAACTCGGCCACGTCCTCCTCCACGCGCCTCGCGATCACGCACTGTCGACCGAGGTAGCTGCTGACGCGACCTTGCACCGCGGGATCGCCGAGGTGGAAGCCGAATCGGTCGCGCTCATGGTCGGCGCCGCGCACGGACTCGACACCTCCTCCTACACGGTCCCTTACGTGTCGACCTGGGCGGCGAGCGTGCCGGGCAAGAACCCGGTCGAGGTCATCCAGTCGACCGCCGAACGCGTCCGCGCCACTGCCCTCGGCATCCTCGACCAGGTCGACACCCAGCAGGTCGGCGACGGCAACCCGCCTGGGCTCGACCGAGAAGCCCTCAGCAACCGGACCGGGACGGCTCCTGTCGTCACCGACGTACGGCGCGACGGTTCGGTGCTCGGGCTATGAAGATCCCCGTCGTCCTGAGCGTCGTCCACGTCGCGATCGACGCCGACGGCGTGATGGCGGTCGACGTCGACGGTGTCCCCCGCGACTCTGGACAGAGCAGAACTCGCGGCGACCTTCGAGCCGTCATCGACGAGATCACCTCAGACCTCGGCGCCCCGGTGCGAGTCGAGGTACGCGAGGCCGACGGATCGACGTACTCCGACATCGCAACTCCCCCAGAATCCCCGGCACCAGCGGCGGCGGAGCCGTCACCCACCACCTCAACTCCGTCGCTCGCAGGCGCCGGGTTCCAACCGGGCGAGGAGGTCGCGCTGGCCTACGTCGTCGTACGCCAGAACGCCGACGCCGCAGGCAACGCTTCACTCAACCTCCCGCCCGCGCTGCTCGCCACAACCCGCGGCGGGCTCGTGCTCCTCGGGATGAGCTCACGGACAGTCACCCCGTTCGAGGCCCCGGCATGAACCCAGCCGCACGCAGTGCGAACGACGAGCTCGTGAACCTGGCACTCATCGGGCTCCTGACGGCCTTCGCTCTGGCGCTTGTGCTGCGCGCCGCTGCAACGGTGGCCGCGGTCGCGACCGGTGCGGCCACGCCCGGCAGCGGGATCGCGAGCGGCCTGCGTGTCCTCACCGACCCAGGGCGGCCGGCGCGAGCGTTCGAAGCCCCTGGGTTGTCAGCGATCGCGTATTGGACCGTGGTGGCGCTGTTCATCGGCGTCCTCGCGGCCCTCGCCTGGACCTTGTGGCGACTGGTCGCCCGCCTCCGGCACCGGACAGCTCGAGATCCTCACCGGATCCAGGGCACCGCAACCGCACGGGACATCGACGCGACGGCGTCGAAGAAGGCCCTCGTACGACGCGCCGCCACCCTCCGTCCCTCGATCCAGCAGCCAAGGGCGAGCGACGTCGGCTACCTGATCGGACGCAGCTGCGGCCGGGAGATCTGGGCATCGGTCGAGGACTCCATCCTCGTTATCGGTCCGCCGCGATCCGGCAAGGGACTGCACCTCGTCATCAACGCCATCCTCGACGCCCCCGGCGCAGTCGTCACCACCTCCACGCGGCCCGACAACATCGCCGCCACCATCGACACCCGGAAGGAACGCGGGCTGGTCGCAGTGTTCGACCCACAGCACCTGACCACGGGATTGCGTGCGGCCAGCGGCAGCGGTGTCCGCTGGTCGCCGATCCGCGGCTGTGAGCAGCCGTTGACCGCGATGATCCGGGCATCAGGCCTCGCGTCTTCGACCGGACTCTCCTCGGGCGGCACGGAGTCCGGCGGCTTCTGGGAGGGCAAGGCCCGCTCCGCGCTCCAAGCGCTCCTCCATGCCGCCGCGCTGGAGCGCCTCCCGACTCGAGCCCTCTTCGAGTGGTCGCTCTCCGCCTCAGCAGCAACCGACGCCGTCGCCATCCTCGCCAGCCACCCCTACGCCGCCGGCGGATGGTCGGACTCGCTCGAAGGCATGATCAGCTCCGACCCACGGACTCGCGACTCCATCTGGATGGCCGTCGCCCAAGCCCTCTCCTGCCTCGCCGACCCCGCCGTACTGGACGCCGTAAGCCCCGAGCCCGGCGAGGAGTTCGACCCACGCGACTTCCTCACGCAGAACGGCACGCTCTACCTGCTCGCCACCGGTGCCGGCGCTGGAGCCTCGTGGCCACTCGTCGCCGCGTTCATGGAAGACCTCACAGAGGTCGCCCGCCACCTCGCCGCGGCATCGCCAGGAGCCCGTCTGGACCCTCCCGTGCTCATGGCGCTCGACGAGATCGGGAACCTAGCGCCGCTTCCATCCCTTCCGGTTCTGATGGCCGAGGGCGGCGGGACCGGCATCACCACGATGCCCGTCTTGCAGTCACTCGCCCAGGCCCGCAACAAGTGGGGCGACCATGCCGCCACCACCATCTGGGACGCCTCGATCGTCAAGGTCATCCTCGGCGGCGCCTCAGCCTCGAAGGACCTCCAGGAACTGTCCGTCCTGATCGGCGAACGTGACGAACGGAGCGACACAGTCAGCATCGGCGACTACGGCGCCCGTTCCCTCCAGCGCTCCACGCGACGCGTGGCCGTGATGCCTCCGGAACGCATCCGAACCCTGCCCTTCGGCACAGGGCTCGTCCTGCTGCGTAGCGCCCCGCCCATCGTCACGAGTCTTCGTACCTGGACCAATCGATAGTCGGGCCAACTTCACTTCGGCCCAGAATGACCAACGTGTTCGGCACGGATCCTGCGGCCCCGGGGCTCCTCCCTCGCGGAACTGCCGACTTGGGCGACGATCGCGGGCTCCGATCCCTACGGAAGGGGGATCTCACCGCCTCGGCTGTGGGCCGAGAGGTCCGAGGCCTGTGATGCCAACAGTGCCTGCAGGTTCGCTGCGACCTGACCCTGGGCTCGCGAGGTCTCGATGTCCCAGCAGGCAGCCAGCAACTGTTGCGTGACCCCAACGTCGCGCGGCACCACAGTTCGGTTTTCGTGCCGGGCGAACGGACCATCGGTCTCGGTTAGCACGCGATCTCGAGGGAGCATTGCGACCAGTTCGCGGCCCGTCGCGGACTTCAGCATCGACGTCCCGATGCTGAACCAGCAGCCCTGCTCGACGGCCGTCTCTGCCTGCCGCACAGTGCCAGTGAACCAATGCAGCACCGGGATCCCGGCGTCGGGCTGCGCCCGCAACGCGTCGAGCGTTGGCCGCACAGCGCCCCGGCTGTGGATGGAGAGCACTCGTCCCCCGGCGTCAGCACATGATCGAAGGATGTGGGCGAACGCTTCTGCCTGTGCTGTTCGCGTTTGGGCGAACCGAGAGCTGCCGTCCAGTCCGATCTCTCCGACGAATGGTGTCGTGGCTACCAGCTGGTCGAAGAGATCCAGCTCGTGACCGCGTTGATGTGCGAGCTCTGGGTGGAGACCCAAGGCCGTTCGGATCATGGGCCGTTGGGCAGCCAGGATCGCCGTGCCGGCGAACGCGGAGGGCGTTGTGGTTACCGAGAGCACCGCCACCTGGTCCCGCTGTGCCGCAGCGGCGGCGGCGTCCGGGTCCGGATACAAGTCCAGGTGGCAATGGAAGTCGATCATGCGGGAAGCGGGGCCCGTTCAAGTGACGTGGTAGTGGTCGTGCAGTGTTCCGAGCTCGGCGAGACCGTCGTTCAGCATCGCCCTGTGAGCTTCTCGTTCGCTCGGGGGCACCCACGATAGAGAGCCTCCAGCCCAGTAGGCGAACCCGTCCTCTTTGACGGTGAGGCGAGCAATGGCTACGGCTCGTACGTCGTCGAATGCCGCGTGGTCTTCGTCCCTGCGACCCAGATCGTCGAACACATAGTCGGTGCCGTCAGTGTGGTCCCAGGCCAAAAATGCGGCACGACGGACTTGGCAGGGAAGGCATCGCCCGCAGTGGCGATAGTTGTACCGCTGGAACCGCCCGCAGCTCGTGCTTCGGTCGCCGAGCTCGGCCAGTAGCTTCTGGTCCTGGCACTCCGCCAGCATCTGCCCCTTGGTGCGCGCACGATAGGGATTGACTAGCCGCACGTTTAGCTCAGTCGCGTCGAGCAGTTGCTGAAGAAGGCCCAGGAATCGCGGGTGAGCAGTGCGGGTGCTGAGGCTACCTACCCGCATGGGGGTCAGCGGTGGATTGATCGAGATGAAGCCGTTCTCGTTGACGTACAGGTCGACGGGCTCTACGTCGGGACTGGTGATCGTTGAGGCGACAAGTACCGCGTAGGCGATGAAGATGAGGGACCGGACGCGCTGGCTCGTCTCGTCGGGGCCGGTGATGCTCATCGTGTTCGTGCTGTGGTTTAGCTGGATGCTCGGTAGGTGGGCGCCGAGACGGGTGGCGAAGTTCTGCTGCTTGGCTGCGTCCCCGCGGACGGTTTGGCTGACGAAGAAGGGCCTCTTGTCGGCTTGGACAAGATCGATGCCGCCGATGAGGCTGTCGAGTCCGCCGGAGAGCAGGGCGACGCAGTCAGCCTCGGGTGCTGTTGGGGTCTTTGGCGCCTTGAACGGGACCGTGGCCTTCGTGGTGATCTCGATGTCCCAGATGTCGGTGGTGAGGAAGTCGAGAGCGCTGGTTAACAGCGAGAGGTGGGGTCGCCAGACCTCTGGTTCGGCCAGCGCGTGGTCGAGGCTGATCTCGCGGGTCCAGCCGTCTGGGCTGTTGCGGCGGAGAGTCGCGGCGTCGGCGACGATGGCGGCCAGGGCGATGGAGAGGAAGTCCCAGGCGCGGATGCTCGGTTTGAGGTTGGCGCGCCGGACCTCTTGAAGGATGGCGGCTCCAGCCGTGAGGCCGCGTGCCTCGCTGGGTCGGGCGTAGAGCTCCACGGGCGTGGCACCGTTGGGTACTTGGTCCTTTGTGGTGGACGTGGCTCCAGTAGGTCGGACGATGTACTTCATGCCAGGTATCCCTCAAAAACGGTCAGACTGTCGGCGAGAGCATGTGCGACGGTGGCCCGTACGTTGGCCGTGGTCATCGACTGGCCAGCCTCGCGCAGGCGTCGGAAAGACTCGGCGATCGTTTGACGGATGTAGTTGCGGGCCTGCTTGAGCCGCGCCAAGCCGATGGTGGCGTTAGGCGCGTTGTCGACTAAGTGCTTGCCGACGTCGAGGCTGAATCGCCGGTACACGTCGTGTGCGGCGTAGTGCTCGATGACGAACTCCCGCTGAGTGTCGCTCAGGTTCAGGAGGTCGGCGTCGGCGTGTTCGCGCAGAAGGTCTGAGAGGGCATTGCGAATTGCCTCACGCGACGCTTCGGCATCCAGCGTGCCATCTTGCGGTCGCGCGGCCTCGACGACGGCGTCGACGACCTCATCGGCTGACTTGCCCTGTAGGAGGGCACGATCCAAGCCCGGGTCAGCGGTAGTGGGGTCGAGAGCTCGGCTCAGCGATCGGGCGGTAGTTGAGATCGATCCGAGGCGGCGCGACATAGTGCCGGCACCGCCATATCCGGTGCGGACGTAGTTCGCGATGCCGCGGCGCATGCTCACCGCGTCACCGGTCTTCGCGAACGACCCTAGGTTGCGTCGGGTGCTGACGAAGCGCCGATCAGGCGCTAGCGGATTAGGAGGAGGCGTGAGGACGGGCAGGATCTCAGGCTCTGGCGTTGGTTCAGGCGCGGGGGGGTCGGCAGCGTCTGGCACCGGTTCAGCCCACGGCGGAACGAGGGCGACGTTCGCTCCTGGGCCGGTGCTACTTTGCGATGTTCCCATTGCCCACCCTGTTTGTGATGGCTGCCTTCACGGGCGCCTCGATGTCCGGGCTAGTGGACCAGCTCTTGATCAGGTCGCTTGCCCATGCTTGTCCGGAGAGCCGGGGAATGAGATCTGGCTGGATCTGGGCGGCAGGTCGACCACCGAGGAAGCCAGCCAAGCTTCCGCTCAAGCTGGGAACGATCTGGACCATGACCAGCAGGGCTTCGAGGATCTCTGGCACCCCCCACTCCTCGATGGGGCGAGCAATGTCGAGGAGTCGATCGAAGATGCGGACTTGCTCGGTTCCAGTGAGCGTTTCGAGACGGTCGGTCAGTGCTGCTGCTTCGCCAGGGTGTTCCTTGAGCGCATTGAGGAGCTCGGCTGCGGTCGAGGACATGCCATCTTCGACTGTGAGGATCGGCAGGTGCTCGCGGCTGACGTAGAGCGCGCCGCGCATGTCGATGTCGGCCAGCCGGGGCGGCAGTGCGAGCCACTCCTTGGCGAAGCCTGTCGCCCATCTCTCGGGGATCGGGTCGGCCGTGGACGTCACCGCGACGTCTCCCTTAGTAGCTACCTTGTGCGTTCCAGCTTCCGTTGCCCCGGCAACAGACGCCTTGACCTCACCCGCTTGGTCGAGCGTGTCGGCCGGATCGGCGGAGGCGTCTACGGAGTGTGAGTCCGTGTCGGAGTCGACAGGTTCCCATCCATCGAGCAGGTGCGGCTTGCCGTCCACACTGTTGGTGATGCTCGTCGCCAGCTCCTGGTAGAGCTCGGGTGGCGCGAGACGTTCGAAGAGCAGCAACTTCGCCAGGGCAGCTTCGTCGACGAAGACGCCTTGGTTCTTGGCGACTGCCATACGCACCGAGAGGGTGTTGAGGAATCGTTTGACGAGCCTGGGGTTGCCGGCGATGCCCGTAGCAGTGGCCATGATGGTGGTGAGGCGGTCAGCGGTGTCGAGCTGGGCGACCAGCTGGGTCGGTAGGTCGATCCCGAGGCCCTGAATGAACGCGCGGTCGATGCGCAGCCCTTGCCAGGTCTTCGCCAGCCGCTCGCAGACGGCGATGCGGATGGTCTCGCGTTCCTCCTTCTCCAGGGTGCTGTTGTGCACGTAGAGCAGGAACATGTAGGCGCGAACCTCTTGCGTGCCCAACATCGGGACGCGGATGGGGATCTGGATGAGCTTGTCGAAGTAGTTGGTGACCAGGGCGTCGTCTGGCTGGTCGAAGTGCCTCTTGACGGCGTGTTTGATCATCTGGTCGTCGGCAGCGATGACGAAGGCGGTGCCGTCCAAGAAGAGGAACAGTCGGATCGCCTCGAGCGTCGAGACCGCCGTTTCGGGCAGGCAGCGGTCGAGGTCGTCGATCAAGACCACGAGGGTGACCTTGAGTTCATCGAGCGCCGCGACGAACGAATCGCGTAATGCCTGGATCCGCTGCCGAGGGCTCTCATCCTGAGCGGGCCTGTCTTTGAGGAGTTCCTTGGCCTGCTTGGCGCCCTCGGTGACCACGTCTTGGGCGTCTTCGATCAGGGCGTCGTCGACGCCATCTTTGCGGCCTCGGCCGATCAGGGAGGTGAATTGGCCGATCAATCCGACGGGCGGCAGCCCAAGGGCCAGGGCGGCGGCAGAGCCGGCGGTCATGCTCGCGAGGCGGAACCAGTCGATACGGCTCAGGAACTCCTGGGTCTTGTTGACTCCGGTCTTGCGCTCCTCAGCCACCTTGGCGAGCTCTACCGCGATGGCTTCCATCAAGGCGGCTCGGGCGTCGTCGTATCCCTGATAGAGCCAAGCATTGAAGGAGACGAATATGTACTTCGACTCGAAGTCATCCTCTTTCACGCCGGCCGCGAGCGCCTGTTCCCGTTCGCGGCGCTCAAGCGCCTCCTTGGTGAGCATCACCAGCGAGGACTTGCCAACTCCCCAAGCCCCTGAGACCCCGATCGAAAGTGGCTTGCCTTGGGCCTGCTCGATCAGCTCAACCACCGAGTCGGCAACGGTGGAAAAGTTGATGTAGTCGATGTTGGTCTCAGTGTCGGCCCACACGGCCACGCCCTCCGCTCCTGGACCAGGACCGCCGGGTGTCTCGCGGTCTCCTTGCCTTCAGCGGAGCGTATCGGCGCCCCACTCCCTGTGCCGAGGTTTGTCGGATGTCCGGCGAGCCCACCTGGTCGTGTCCGCCGGTGCGTGATGCTGGCCTGGTGGCCGATGCACCGAACTTCCCTCAGGCTCTGAACCTCCGGACCGCTTCGAATGCTGGCGAGGCCGTGTTCGGGCTCAACGTCCTCGACCGGCTGATTGAGGACCTGAAGCTCGCCGCTCACGCGCAGCGAACCGATCGGGCGTGGGGCCCGGGTGTCCTGGGTTGCGCGATGTGGATGGACGATCCGGAGTTGATCGACGTTCTAGCTCAGATGGCCAACGCGTGCGTCGTGGTCACCAAGCAACCGCGACGACGCTATGACGATGCTCGCACTGACGCGCTCAAGGCGTTGGCCTCGTCAACCGGGTTGGCGCAGCAGGCCTATCACGAGCTCTCGGAGCTGGCACCGCTCGTGGGCGGGAGCCCAGTCGTGGTCGGGCCCTGGCACCGCGCCTGGGACGACAACGAGATCGGCGCGGTGCGGGAGGTCGGCTTCCGCAAGGTCGGCAACCGTCTTGTGCCGATCGTGCACGCCAAGATCATGCTTTTGGGTCAGATGTACTGGACGGACGAGCACCCGTCGGGGCACGTCATGGATGTCATCGGGTTTCGACCGCAGCGTCTGTGGATCGGATCCGCGAACTTCACTAAGAGCTCGCGCGCCAGTCTCGAGATGGGCATGTGGACCACCGACCCGGGCATGCTCGCGGCCGCCCGGCAGTGGCTCCTCTCGCTCGTCGCGATCTCGGAGCCGCTGGGTACCGGCTCGGACTCCATGCAACCGGAGTTCGTGCCCGTTGAATACGACCACGATGCAATGGTCGACTACATGCGTGAGGTAGCTGCCTACTCGGATTGGGACGAGGACTAGGCAGCGCCGCGACGGCCGGGTGGTGCCGTCAGAGATCGCAGGGACCCGCGAACGCGGCATCTCGCGTTTGCGCTCGACTCGAGCACGGCATGCCCTGCGTCGTTCCGCCGCTTGTGACGGGCTGCGGGAGATCTCGGTTCCGCCGTCGCACCTACATCCTGACCACGGCGCTCAGCCAGAGCACCGACCAACATCAGGAGTAAGGATGTCCATCCCCACCCAGATGAGCCTCGTCGGCTTCGTCGCGTCAGCGCCGGAGCTCCACTTCACCAAGCAGGGCGCCGAGTGCTGCCGGCTGCGTGTCGGCGTCGAGCAGTGGCGCAAGGAGGTCGACGGGAGCTTCACCAAGCTCGATCCGACGTTCCACGACATGGTCTCCTTCGAGAGCACGGCCCGCGAGACCTACGCACGGTTCCGCAAGGGCGACTCCTTCGTGGCCAGCGGCTACATCCACGAATACGAGGTTGAGAGCCGAGACGGTGCGAGCGTGGTCAAGGAGGAGTTCGTCGCCAGGAAGATCGGCCACAACGTCAACAAGACCGACTACCTCGTGCCGCGCGGCCGCCACGCCGCCCCGGAGCGCTCGCTGACGCCAGTGCCCGAGCCGCCGCCCATCGCCATCTGAGCGGCCGTCGGTCATGGGCATGTACGACGAGGCCGACGACGACTACCTCGGCGTCACCGACCTTCTCGAGCGTCCGCCGGAGTCGATCAACTGGAATCTCCTCGGCTCCGAGGACGCCGACCGCGAGTGGCATGACCTGGACGCCTGGGTGACCTGGCTGAAGGTCACCTTCGGGCTGCCACCGTCCATCGTTCCGCCCTACTGGCATCGCCACGACGAGCTCGTCTGGGAGCTCTCCGCCCTGCACACCCACTGGCTCAGTTGCTACCACGAGACCGCGAGTCCGTCGGCGCCGATCGCATGGATGCGTGACTTCGCGGACGCACGCAATCGGCTGCGGGACTGGGTCGCGATCTGCGGTACGCGCCTTGACCGCGATCGCCCGACCCGCCAGACCGTCTGGCCTGGCGAGAAGGGCGTGGAACTCGGCGGCGAGATCTCCATCGCCGACCGCCGGCGCGACTTCGAGGAGGTCGTCCGCGCCGATGTGCTGAGGCGGAAGGCCGCCGAGGCCGTGGCCAGGCGGTCCGTGCTCGCCTGAGCCGGATCCGCCTCAGGGGCACTGCCGCGCACCTTCATTCCACAGGTTTGGCGACCTCCAGCGACCCGACTCGACGAACTGGCGACGGTGGCATTCCACCCAGGAAAGGAGTTGATCGTGCTTCTCCCCCACGCACAAACGTTGGCGCAAGCGCGTTCCTACCTCGCTGCACTCTCCGATCGGGCCTCGACGATCGACGCCTCGTCGGCATATGAGCACGTTCTCATCGAGCTCGATCGCGTCCACGGGGACGAATGCCCATCGGCCGACACCGAAGAGCTGACCGAGGACCGAGCCATTCTGCTCGCCGTCGCGACGTCAGCGCTCGAGGAACTGGAGCAGTACGGAGTCGACCCGCTCACAGTCGAGCTCATCATCGCGATGCTCGATGACGCATACGCCTTGGACGGCACCTGATGTACGGGGAGACCGGCGCGGCGATGCGCGCAGAGTTCGCGGCCCTTCTGCGGCAGCACCGCATCCAGCAACGGCTGGTAGGCACGACAGCCGAGGAGCGCGAGGAACTCGGTGGTCTGATCCGGACCTACCGCCAAAGTGTCATCGTCTGGCTCGGCCAGGCCATGCGCGCCGCAAGCCCATTGGCCTTCTCCAACATGCCGCCGGCACAGCCGAATCCGTTCCGGGCAGTCGGCTCACGCGGCTCCCATCTGACCGCAGCCAGCGAACTGGCGCGGGCGATCGACATCGCAAGACAGCAGTCGAGCGCGCGCCCGGCGTCGACGGATGCTCTGGCTACGCCCAACGCCAACCCGATGGTGGACCGATGGCGCCTCGCCGCCCGCGCAGCGGCCCTCGCCGAACACGACACCAGCGAGCGGGTGTCCGCGCAGATGACCGCGCCCCAGGCTCAGGCTCTCGTCGGCGACGTCGCCGCGCTGACCCAAGCACTGGTCGTCCTCGACCAGCGGTACAAGAACACACCCGGTTGGGAGCCGCTCGCCCAGAGCGCTCGTCTCGGCTGGGCATCGCTGGCTGCGGCCCTCGACGTGAACCTCGGCCAACCTGACTACACGGTCGATCACCTCGGCTGGCGACCGAAGACGAAGGTACTCACCGGCCCGGTGCGTCCAGGGATCCTCGGCGTACTGCAGGCGCAGCACAACCTCGTGATCCGGATGAAGTCCGTGCCCAACGCGACCAACCTTCGCCTGATCGTGGACTCCCAACGCCTCGTCTCCGCGCACCTCGCGCCGTACGCCGCCCGCATCGACGAACGTCTCGCCGAGCGATGGGCCGAACGCGCCGAGACCTACTCCGTCGTGCAGAAGGAGTTGCGTGAGATCGGCGGACTTCTCGGAAAGGGCGGACTGGCCGTGGCCGAAGGCGCGAATGCCGTTGCCCGGCTGAAGGCCCTCCCCAAGGACACGATCGTCGAGCCACGCGTGCTCTCCGGGTTCCAGTTGCTCTTCAGCCGACTCGACGACCGCATCGCCGACGTCATCGAAGACGGCGTCGCGCACGGCGCCTTCTTCAAGCGCGTGACGCTCCCGCGCCTCGTGGGCGGCGGCGGGCAACTGGTCCGCCCAGTCCGCGAACGCTTCGTGCCGGTCACCTCAGCGACCGACCTCGCGCTCGTGAAGACCGTCCGCGAGCGACTGCGCCCCAAGGACGAACCGCCCATGGCCACCCCCGGACCGACGCGGGTTGACCTGCACTCCGCGCTCATCCACCGCCCGACCACAGGAGGGGCCGTCGATGTCCCGAACATCTAACCCCCGCCCCATCGGCGGCGCCCTCGCACCTAGGCAGTACGCCGACCGGAGGAGAGCAACATGAGCATGTCAGAAGATGTCATCTCGATGGTGCGAGACCCGTTCCTGAACACTGAGGAGGCGTGCGGCTACCTCGGCGTTCCCAAGGCAACGCTGCTGACGTGGCGGGTTCGCCGTCCTGGCTACGGCCCGCTCGCTGTGAAGGCCGGTGGTCGGCTCAAGTACCGCCTCTCGGAGCTTGACCGATGGCTGAGTGCCCATGAGGAGTCCTTCTCGGAGGACCCGGACAGCGACGAAGACCCTTCTCGCGAGGTTGTCCGTACCCGCCGCCGTCCCAGTCGCGTGCGAGGTGCTGCTCTCGGTCCGACCGACCCGCGATAGCTCAACTGCCGGACGAAGGAGAGAAGAGTTGGCCAGACAACGGCTGATGGTCGGCACCTACGGCGAGATCAGCTGCTTCCGGTTGAAGAGCGGGTCGTGGCAGGCGCGCGCCCGCTACTGCGACGTCGATGGTGTCGTACGGCAATACCGCAAGAACGGTGAGACCAAGACCAAGGCGAGGGCCAACCTCAAGGCGTTCTTCGTCGAGCACACCGGCACCTTCGGTGACGGCGCGCTTACGCCCGACGACACCGTCCAAGACCTCCTCGACCTCTGGTTCAAGAAGATGGACCAGGCGGACGGAGGACCACGCGCGGAGACTCTGGGGTACTACCGCTCCCACGTCCGCTGGATCCTCGACCCCGACAAGACGGAGCACCCGCTCGGCGCTTACCAACTCAGGCACGTGCGACCGGTGATCATCCAGGCAGCGCTCGACAGCGCCGGCGTCTCAGCAGACATGCGGAAGAAGATTCGCAGCGTCCTGATCCGGGCGTTCAACCTTGCGGTCTTCCACGAGGCGATCAACGGCAATCCCGCTAGCGCCGTCCCTTCGGTTCCTGTGCCTCGAAACAAGAAGAAGCCCGTGTCCGTGGAGGACCTGGACGCTGTACGCGCCGCGATCCGTGAATGGGCCAACGCCGAGAAGCGCAACGGACCGAAGAGCGTCGATCTGCCCGACATCGTCGAGATGCTCATCGCCACCGGCATGCGGATCGGCGAACTGCTCGCCCTTCGCTGGTCCGACATCGAGCTGACGCCGCCGCCCGAACGGCGGGACGACAACGGGTGGTTCCCGTGGCTGATGGTGAACGGCCAGATCACCTCGAAAGGCAAGCGGGTCGACTACGGCAAGACCCACGCCGCGATCCGCCCCATCGCGCTCCCGGACTGGGCTGCGGCGCTGCTACGCCGACGCAAGGTTGCCCAGCCACCCAACGCCCTCGACGCAGTGTTCATCACCCGCAACGGCACCTGGCACTTCCCCACCAACGTCCAGGGCCGGCTGTGGCATATCCGCCAGCTCGCCGACTATGCAGACCTCGCCGCTCTCCAGGATGTCTCACCCCACTCGTTCCGCCGAACCGTGGCAACCGAGATCGACGAGGTCTACGACGCCGAGGCCGCCATGAACCAGCTCGGCCACACGTCCAAGGCGGTCACCGAGCGGCATTACATCAATCGACGGCTCGTCGTGCCCGACTACCGGGCCGCCACCGACCGCCTTGCTCCCGGCCCCGAGACGAGCGATGGGCCGACTCCCGGGCTGTGAGAAGCCTTCGGCGGTCACGACTGGCCTCCCAGCCCGTGGACGCTCTCTGAGCCGTCTACGGGCCGTCCTGCGCGCCCTCAGGCCGTCCCAACAGGGCGAGTGAGGCGTCACACAAACCGAGCCCGAGAACTCAAAGTGAGCCCAAAGTGAGCCTTAAGGCCCGTTCTCGGGACTCACGCCCGAGAGCCCAGATCACATCAGCGCAGGTCAGAGCCGATTTTCGTCAGCAATGCGACGCACTCGACATGGTGCGTCATCGGGAAGAGGTCGAAGGCCCGGATCGCGGTGAGCTCGTAGCCGTGCTCGGCGAAGATCGCCACGTCGCGCCCCAGCGCGGCGGGGTCGCAGGCGACGTACGCCACTGCGCGGGGTCGGCGGTCGACGACCTGCTCGACGACCGCGCGCTTCGCTCCCTCCCGGGGAGGGTCGAGGACGACGAGGTCGAAGGGCTCGTCGAAGCCGTCGCGCAGCACCTTGTCGGTGGGACCGCACTCGACCGCCGCGGCCTCGAGCGCGGAGAGGTTGCCGCGCGCGTGCTGGCACGCCGCCCGGTCACCCTCGACGGCCACCACCCGGGCGCCCGTCACCTCGCCGACGAATCGCGCGAAGAGGCCGACGCCGGAGTAGAGGTCGAGCGCGCGCTCCCCGGGCTGCGGCGCGAGCAGGTCGAGCACTGCCTCGACGAGCACGCGGGGCGCCTCGGGGTGGACCTGCCAGAAGCCGTCGGCCGCCGCGGTGAACGAGTGGGTCGCACCCGCCGCGGACACGTCGTGGTGGACCAGGCCCTGGGCCGCGACCTCGTCCGGGCCCACAGGCTCGTCGGCATCCACGGGACGTGCGCCCTCGGCGGCGATCAGGCAGTCGTCGATCGCGACGAGCTCGTGGGAGCGGTGGGCGCGCATCGCGGGTCGACCGTCGGGGAGGACGGCATAGCGCTGGCGGGTGCGCCACCGCAGGCCGTCATCGGGCCGACCCGGCACCGGCACCGCCTCGACCCGGAGTCCGGCGACGAGAACCGAGGACGCGTCGAGACGGCCCAGGCGCACGAGCTGCTCGCGGACGACGGCCGTCTTCAGGTCCCGCTGAGCGGGCACGGCGACGTGCTGGAAGTCGCAGCCGCCGCACATCCCGGGACCGGCGTACGGGCACGGCGCCTCGACCCGGTCGGGCGAGGGCGACAGGACCGACACGGCGTCGCCGCGCCAGAACCGGTCGCCGTCCGTGCCCTCGGTGATCTCGACGACCACGCGCTCGCCGGGGATCGCGTGTCGGACGAACACGACCCGAGACTCGGGCTCGGGCAGCCGGGCGACGCAGTGCCCGCCGTGGGCGACCGGACCGACCTCGGCCTCGAAGCGCTCCCCCACCCGCGAGCGGCCGCGAGGCTTGCGGGCGCGGTAGGTGCCGCGGCTCATCTGTCGTCCCGGATGTCGGACGGACGTTCGGAGGACACCCGGCCGCGACGCAGGTCACCGGCGTGCACACGCACCTCGTCGCGCTCCTCGCGCTCCCGGGCGACCAGGGAGGACCGGAGCTGGTAGGGCACGGAGATGACCATGACACCCGGGGTGAAGAGCAGGCGCCCCTTGAGGCGCAGGGCGGTCTGGTTGTGGAGCAGCTGCTCCCACCACCGCCCGACGACGTACTCCGGGATGTAGACCGCCACGACGCCGCGCGGGCTGGCCCGCCGGATCTCCTGGGTGTACTCCACGATCGGGCGCACCACCTCGCGGTAGGGCGAGTGCAGCACCTTGAGCGGGATGTCGAGGTGGCGCTCGTCCCACTCCTCGAGGAGCCGGTTGGTGGCCCGGGCGTCGATGCTGACGTAGATCGCCTCGAGCACGTTGGGGCGTGTTGCGCGGGCGAAGGCCAGCGCCCGCAGCGTCGGCTTGTGGAGCTTCGATGCGAGCACGATGGCGTGGACGCGCGTCGGCATCACCTTGTCCTGCTCGTCGGCGGCGAGCTCGAGCTCGACGCGGTCGTAGTGGCGTCCGATCGCCCGCATGACCACGAAGAAGAAACCCATCGCCAGGATCGTGATCCAGGCGCCGGCGAGGAACTTGGTGACCACCACGATGACGAGCACGACGGCGGTCATGCAGAGGCCGAAGGTGTTGATCGCACGCGACCGCATCATCCGGCGACGTGCGACCGGGTCCGTCTCGGTCCGCAGGTGCCGTGTCCAGTGGCGGATCATGCCGAGCTGGCTGAGGTTGAAGGACACGAAGACGCCGACGATGTAGAGCTGGATCAGCTTCGTCACCTCGGCGTCGAACACCCAGATCAGCAGCATGGACATGGCCGCGAGGAAGACGATGCCGTTGCTGTAGGCCAGGCGGTCGCCCCGCGAGCCCAGCGAGCGCGGAGCGAGCCCGTCCTGGGCCAGGATCGAACCGAGCACCGGGAAGCCGTTGAAGGCCGTGTTGGCGGCGAGCACGAGGATGATGCCGGTGACCGTGACCACGAAGTAGAAGCCCGGAGGGAAGTGGTTGAAGACCCCGGCGGCGATCTGGGAGATCACCGGGTGCTGCTCGTAGCCGGCCGGGAGCGCGTCGCCCGACGCCGTGCGCAGCCGGTCGAGCTCGTGCGGGTCGACGTAGCGGATGGCCATCTGGTTGGCGAGGACGATGACGCTCATCATCATCGAGATGGCGATGAGGCCCAGCATCAGCAGCGTGGTGGCTGCGTTGCGGCTCTTGGGCTTGCGGAAGGCGGGTACGCCGTTGCTGATCGCCTCGACGCCGGTCAGGGCAGCACAGCCGGACGAGAAGGCGCGCGCCAGCAGGAACATCAGGCCGATCTGGGTCAACGGCTCGTCCCAGCCGGGTTGCGCCTCGATGACGAGCCCGGCGCTCTCGGCCTCGGGCAGGTCGCCGGACAGCAGGCGGAGCAGGCCGTAGGCGCTCATGCCGAGGATGGCGACCATGAAGAGATAGGTCGGCACCGCGAAGAAGGACCCCGACTCACGCACGCCACGCAGGTTCATCGCAGCGAGCAGCACCACGGCGACCAGGCCGACGGTCGCCTCGTGCCCGATCAGCGCCGGGATCGCGCCGGCGGCGTACTGCGACGCCGACGAGATCGAGACCGCGACGGTCAGGACGTAGTCGACGAGCAGCGCGCTGGCGACCGTCAGGCCGGCGTTGCGACCGAGGTTGACCGACGCGACCTCGTAGTCGCCTCCGCCGGACGGGTAGGCGTGGACGGTCTGGCGGTAGCTGGCGATGACCGTGAGCATCACGACCGCGACGGCGAGGCCGATCTTCCACGACCAGACGTAGGAGGACGCGCCCGCCACGGCCAGCATGATGAAGATCTCGTCGGGCGCGTAGGCCACCGACGACAGCGCGTCGCTGGCGAAGACGGGCAGCGCGATCCGCTTGGGCAGCAGGGTCTCCCCCAGCTGGCTGCTGCGCAGCTTGCGCCCCAGCAGGATCCGCTTGGACACGTCGCCGACACTCACAGGCCGGAAGCCTAGACCCGCAGGCGCCGATATCCTCGCTGGGATACGGTTCCCGTGTGCACGTCGTGATCATGGGCTGTGGCCGCGTCGGTTCGACGCTCGCCCGCAGCCTCGAGGACCGCAACCACACTGTGTCGATCATCGACAGCGAGCCCGACGCGTTCCGACGGCTCGGCCCGGAGTTCAACGGCGACAAGATCACCGGCTACGGCTTCGACCAGCAGGTGCTCGAGAAGGCCGGCATCCGTCGCGCCGACGCGTTCGCCGCGGTGTCCAGCGGCGACAACTCCAACATCATCGCCGCCCGCGTGGCACGCGAGACCTTCGGCCTCCAGCAGGTCGTGGCCCGCATCTACGACCCGGGCCGCGCCGAGGTCTACCAGCGCCTCGGCATCACCACGGTCGCCACGGTCAAGTGGACGGCCGACCAGGTGCTGCGCCGGATCCTGCCCGCGGGCGCCGAGCCCGACTTCCGTGACCCCTCGGGCACGATCCGCGTCGACCACGTGCCGATCCCGGAGGCGTGGATCGGCAACCGGACGGTCGAGTTCCAGATGCAGTCGCGCAGCCGCATCGCATGGATCGACCGGCTCGGCGAGGGCATGCTGCCGACCCGCGAGACCGTGCTGCAGGAGGGCGACATGCTCCACCTGGTCATGCGCGAGGAGCACGCGGCGCACGCCTACGCCGTGCTCGAAGCCGGCCCCGAAGCCGACTGACCCGACCCCCGACTGAAGCAGGAGCACCACACATGCGCGTCGCCATCGCCGGAGCCGGAGCCGTGGGTCGCTCGATCGCCCGGGAGCTGATCGAGAACGGTCACCAGGTCCTGCTCATCGACAAGAGCCCGTCGGCGATCCGACCCGAGCGGGTCCCGCACGCGGAGTGGCTGCTGGCCGACTCCTGCGAGCTGTCCTCCCTCGCGGAGGCGCAGCTGGGCAAGTGCGACGTGGTGATCGCCGCGACCGGCGACGACAAGGCCAACCTGGTGACCTCGCTGCTCGCCAAGACCGAGTTCGGCGTGCCGCGGACGGTGGGGCGGGTCAACCACCCCAACAACGAGTGGCTGTTCACCGAGGCGTGGGGCGTCGACGTCAACGTCTCCACCCCGCGCATCATGTCCGCGCTCGTCGAGGAGGCCGTCTCCATCGGCGACCTCGTGCGCCTGTTCACCTTCCGGCAGGGCAACGCCAACCTCGTGGAGCTCACCCTGTCGGCCGACTCCCCCTACGTCGGGACGCCCAGCGGGCTGGTGCCGTTCCCGGACAACTGCGCGCTGGTGACGATCCTGCGCGACGGGCAGGTCTACACCCCCGACGCCGAGCAGCCGCTGGAGTCCGGCGACGAGCTGCTCTTCGTGGTCCCGGCCGAGGTGGAGACCGCGCTCGAGCAGCTGCTCTCCCCCGGCCACCGCTGAGCCCCGCGGCGTACGCCGCCAGAGCAGGCGTACGCCGTCACCTAGGCGTCGCGTCGCCGCCGACCGAGCTGACCGACGTGACCGGTGTCCGGTTGCGCGAGAGCAGCCACACCATCGTGCCCAGTGCGGCAAGCTGGAGCGGCCAGCCGAGCACGATCTTGAGCACGCCGAGCGCCGCCACCGCGGCGTCGGGATCGATCGAGCCGGAGCTGCCGGCCAGCCAGATCGGCGCCTGGATGACCACACGGAGCACGCAGGGCGCGACCAGCAGCCAGGTGAGGCGGCTGCAGAGCTTCACGACCTGGCGGTCGGAGTGCCAGGCGGTGGGGTCGCCGGTGATGCTGCCGACCATGAAGCCGACCAGCGGCCACCCGATGACGCAGGTGAAGCCCAGCACCAGGGCGTAGCCGCCGTTGTAGAGGATGCCGGGCAGGAAGTAGGCCAGCGCCTGGTCCTGCTCGGAGCCGCCGGCGGCGGCCGAGCGGTGCACGAAGTACCACCCGATGGCGATGCCGAACAGCGCGTTGACCACGAACTGCACGGTCGAGCGCTGCACGAGCCGGATGGCGAGCAGCACGAGCGCCGCGCCGACACTGACGTAGATCGCGGTGTCGAGGTCGCGCATCGTGAGCCACACGAGCGTGAACAGGATCGTCGGGACGGCGGCCTCGGCCATGCCCCGGCGCCCGCCGAGGGCCTTGGAGAGCTGCTGGCGCACCACGGCCTCGACCGTGTCGGTGTCGGCGGTGGCGGCGGTCCGCGTCGGTTCGCTCACGGGCGCAGCTCGTAACGCGGGTTGAACATGATCGGTACGCCGCTCTGGCGCCCGATGCACCCGGACACGGTCATCGCCCGGCCGGGGCCGATGCCAGAGATCCGTCGTCGCCCGAGCCACACCACGGTGATCACCCCGGAGCCGTCGTCGAGCTCGGCCTCGAGTGCGGGGACGCCTCCGCGGGGACGCAGCGTCACGGTGCGGACCACGCCGTTGACCACGACGTGCTCGCGCTCGGGAGCCTCCGAGATGCACACGGCCTCGTCGCTGGTCTGCGACTGGCGCAGGTCGCGCTGGTGGGCCTCCGAGCTGTCGGCCCACTTCGACAGCGCCTGTCGCAGGCGGCTCTTCTCGGCCACGGCCCGGCTCACCTCACCCGGCGGGCGTCGTCCGGCAGGCGGACCGGCAGCGGCTCGCCGACCGGCATCGCGCCGTCGCCACGGCGTACGACGACCTGGGCGAGGGCGTCCTCCCACTCCGAGGCGGCGTCGGGCTCGACCGCGGGGCGTCCGAGGAACGACGCACGGAGCATCCAGCGCTCGCCGTTGATGCCGATGATGCGCGAGGGCTGGGTGGCGGCGGTGCCGTCGGGACGCTGGACCGGCATCGCGCAGACGAGCTCGGTGCCCCAGCGGCCCTCTCGCTCGGTGGCGTGGCCTCCGCGGCGCGCCATGTCGGCGGCGATCTGCGGTCGGACGTCGGACCAGAGGTCCCCGTTGCGCGGGGCGGCGAAGGCCTGGAACTCGACCGCGCCGTCCTGGCCGGCGAGCATCACCGCCCGCACCTGGCCGCTCTGCTCGTCGACCTGCAGCCGCAGCTCGCGGTCGGCGATCGCGGGCACCAGCACCGAGCCGAGGTCGGCGCGCTCGATGCCGTCGCCCTCCACCTCCGAGACGTCGAACGGACCGGACGCCGTCGCGGCGGCGGTCGGCTCGTCCGCGGCGGCGGTTGCGTCGTCGGCCGTCACGGCCGGGTCGGTGGCCTCTGCCTTGCGGCGGAACTTCACGTCAGCACTCCTTGTCGATGGGCCCGAGGCGCGCAGGGCTCATGCGCGCACACCCGTACCAGTAGAACCGTAGCCCCCGTCGCCCCGCACCGACTCGGGCAGCACCCCCACCTCGACGAACCGCGCCCGCTCGAAGCGCTGCACGACCAGCTGGGCGATGCGCTCGCCGCGGCGGAGCGTGACCGGCTCGACGGGGTCGTGGTTGATCAGCAGGACCTTCACCTCGCCCCGGTAGCCCGCGTCCACGGTGCCGGGGGTGTTGACGATGGACAGCCCGTGGCGCGCCGCGAGCCCGGAGCGCGGGTGCACCAGCGCGACGTAGCCGTCGGGCAGCGCGACCGCGATGCCGGTCGGCACCAGCGCCCGCTCGCCGGGGGCGAGGGTGACGTCGACGGTGGTGTGGAGGTCCGCGCCCGCGTCGCCCGGGTGGGCGTAGGACGGCAGCGGCAGGTCGGGGTCGAGCCGCACGACCTGGATGTCGAGCTGGGTCTCGGGCTGGGTCTCGGGCTGGGGCTCGGGCGTGAGGTGGGCGTCGGGCACGAGGAGAGAATCTATAGGCTCTGCGCCGTGGACTACGCCGAACGCCTCACCGTCCCGCTGCGCTGGTGGGTCCAGGGCACCATGCTCGTGGCGTCCCTCTGGCTGGCCGTCCTGGCCGCGACCCCCGAGGTCGTCGCGTGGTCGGTCACGGCGGTCGCGCTGGCACTGCTGGTGGCGCTGCTCGGCACCTACGGCAGCCCGAAGGTCTCGGTCGACGGCCGCACCCTGCGGGCCGGCCGGGCACACATCCCCCTCGAGCACGTCGGCGCGGCGACCGCCCTCGACGCGGACGGCGTACGCCGCCAGGCAGGCGTGGACGCCGACGCCCGCGCCTACCTGTTGCTGCGCCCCTACCTCAAGCGCGCGGTGCGGGTCGACATCACCGATCCCGCCGACCCCACGCCCTACTGGCTGATCAGCTGCCGACGACCCGACGCGCTCGTCTCAGCCCTAGAGGCGACGCGGACGCCCTGACGCGCTGGATAGGGTGCGTCCATGGCTTCCCAGGACTCCTC
This sequence comes from Nocardioides furvisabuli, assembly GCA_964021995.1. Classification (GTDB taxonomy): domain Bacteria; phylum Actinomycetota; class Actinomycetes; order Propionibacteriales; family Nocardioidaceae; genus Nocardioides; species Nocardioides furvisabuli_A. The sequence continues at coordinate 291,043 of CAXHZJ010000001.1, forward strand.
CAGCAAGTTCTACTCCGCGTTCTCGCTCATCGCCGCGATCGGTGCGGCGACGGTCGCCAAGAAGGGGCTCAACACCACGTGGCGCGCCGCCACCGGCAAGAACCCGCCGGCCAACCCGGCCGACCCCGACGTCAGCCTCGGTGAGGCGGTCATGTGGGCCGCCGTGAGCGGCACGCTGATCGGCGTGGCCCGGATGCTCGCCACCCGACGCGCGGCCACCTACTACGCCAAGTCCACCGGACACCTGCCCCCGCAGCTGAAGAAGGACGGCCAGGACGCCGCGAAGGCCCCCGCGCCGGAGTCCTGAGCCGCGGGTCCGACCCCGCACCGGTGCGCAGCACGACACAGCGCCCGCCCCTCGTGCGAGGGGCGGGCGCTGTGCGTCGTACGGGTCTGCTCAGATGCAGTCGCGGCAGATGAGCTTCTTCTCATCGGCCAGCTGCGAGCGGTGGTGCACCAGGAAGCAGCTCATGCAGGTGAACTCGTCGTCCTGCCGCGGCATGACCTCGACCGCCAGCTCTTCGTGCGAGAGGTCGGCACCGGGAAGCTCGAAGGACTCGGCCGCCTCGGTCTCGTCCTCGTCGACCTTGCCGGAGTTCTTGTCGTGGCGGCGGGCCTTGAGCTCCTCGATGCTCTCCTCGCTCTGGTCCTCCTCGGACTTGCGCGGTGCGTCGTAGTCGGTGGCCATCGGATCCCTCTCCCCATGCAGTGGCTCAGACCGGCCGGATCGCGGCGCGGACGTGAGACCGAGTTGTTGCTCGTCGTCGGCGCCAGATTGTGCACCATGAACCGGCTCCGTGGTGAGCCGGTCCGCAACGTGTCACATGAACAGTGGGCGACCTCTCGCTATTCCCCCTGGAACGCCCGTGGTCCAGCCCGGTCGGCCCCACCCGTCGGGGCGTGCCGGGGGCCACCCCCTCAGGCGAGGAAGCCAGCGTCCCGCAGCGCCTCGACGAAGCTGTCCCACCCCTCCTCGGGGGTCCCCACGACGACGTTGCGCCGGGGGAAGCCGGGGAGCGTCATCGAGCCGTCGAGCAGCTCGAAGCGGCCTCCCGCCTCGCGCAGCACGAGCCCGCCGGCGGACCAGTCCCACGGCTGCGGGCCGGCCTCGACGTAGGCGTCGGCACTGCCCTCGGCGACGTGGCAGAGGTCGAGCGAGCACGAGCCCATCCGGCGGATGTCGCGCACCTCGGGCAGCAGCTGCGCGACGCAGGCGGCCTGGTGCTCGCGGACGACTCGCTGGTAGCCGAAGCCGGTGAGGACCAGGCGCTGGGCCAGGGGCGGGGTGCGGCGTACGCCGATAGGGGCACCGTCACGGGTGGCGCCGAGGCCTCGGGCGGCGGCGTACTCGGTGCCGGTGGGGATGGCGACCACGGCGCCGGCCACGACCTCTCCGCCGATCTCCGCAGCGATGGACACCGCGCAGTCAGGCAGGCCGTAGAGGTAGTTGACGGTGCCGTCGATCGGGTCGACGACCCACCGGACCCCGCTGGTGCCGGGCAGGTCGTCGCCCTCCTCGCCGAGGATCGCGTCGTCGGGCCGCTCGGCGGTGATGCGCTCGCGCACGAGCGCCTCCACGGCTCGGTCGGCCTCGGTGACCACGTCGACCGCGCTGGTCTTGGTGTCGGCCACGTCGATGCCGCCGACCCGCATCTCCCGGGCCAGCGCGGCGCCCTCATGGGCGATGGTGCAGGCCAGGTCCCGCAGGGCGGCGGGGTCGGCAGCGCTCACGAGTCGCGACCGCACAGCGCCGGGCGCGGACCGCGCGGGTTGGGGCAGCAGCCCGCGCCGCAGATGTCCGGTCCGGCGGGCATCGAGCCCACGGCCGGCCGCTCTGGCGCCTCGCCACGCTCGGCTGCCGCGCGCTCGAGGAGCAGGTCGCGCACCATCGCGACGAAGCGCGGGTCCACCCCGGCGGTCGCGGCGCGCACGGCCGCGATGCCGAGGCGCTCGGCGGTCTCCATCGCCTCGGTGTCGAGGTCGTAGATGACCTCCATGTGGTCGGAGACGAAGCCGATCGGCATCAGCACCACGCCGCTCACGCCGTCGGTGGCCAGCTCCTCGAGGTGGTCGTTGACGTCGGGCTCCAGCCACGGCGTCGACGGAGCACCGGAGCGCGAGCAGTAGACGAGGTCGTGGCGGTGGGCGCGACCCGCCGCCTCGCGCACCCGACGCGCGACCTCGTCGACGGCGCTGCGGTGCTGGCGGACGTAGGCCTCGCGGGGCTGGCCCAGCGGGTCCTCCGACCCGCTGGTCTCGGCCATCGCGGTCGGGATCGAGTGGGTGACGAAGACCAGGCGGGCCCGGTCGCCACCGTCGGGGAGCTCGGCGAGCGCCGCCAGGCAGGCGTCGACGGCCGGCTCGATGAAGCCCGGGTGGTTGTAGTACTGCCGCAGCTTGTCCAGCCGCGGGGCACCCTCGACCTGCTCGACGGCGTCGAAGAGGTTCTCGCGGTACTGCCGGCACGACGACCACGAGGAGTACGCCGAGGTGGCGAAGACCGCGGCCCGCTGGACGCCGTCGGCGGTCATCTGCGCGAGCGTGTCGGCGAGGTAGGGGTCCCAGTTGCGGTTGCCGAAGTAGACCGGAAGGTCGATGCCCTGCTCGGCGAGGTCCTTCTCCAGCGCCTCGATCAGCGCGCGGTTCTGGTCGTTGATCGGGCTCTTGCCGCCGAAGAGGAAGTAGTGCTCCCCCACCTGCTCCAGGCGCTCGCGGGGGATCCCCCGCCCACGGGTGACGTTCTCCAGGAACGGCACCACGTCCTCGGGCTTCTCGGGGCCCCCGAAGGAGAGCACCAGGAGCGCGTCGTACGGCTTCACGTCGGGTCCCGCAGGATTCATGGCGCCAGCCTAGGCGGGCCTACCATCACCTCGATGCTCGACTCCTACGCGCGGGTGCTGAGGCGCCCGGGTGCCCTCGCCTTCAGCAGCGCCGCCCTCGTCGCGCGCCTGCCCATCTCCATGGTCGGGCTCGGCATCGTGCTGCTCGTCCAGGAGCGCACCGGCTCCTACGGGCTCGCCGGCACCGTCGCCGCCGTCTTCGTGCTGGCCGAGGCGGCCTTCGCCGTGCTGCACGGCCGGTGGGTCGACCACTTCGGCCAGTCGCGCGTCCTCCCCCTCGCGATCTCGGTCTTCGGCGTCGGCCTCGCGCTGATGATGGTGGCGGTCGAGCAGGACTGGGCACGGGTGTGGACCTACGTCTTCGCCGCCGTCGCGGGTGCCTCGCTCCCCCAGGTCGGCGCGAGCGTGCGGACCCGCTGGTCGCACCTGCTCGACGAGCCCGGCGAGAAGCAGACGGCCTTCGCGCTCGAGGCGGTGCTCGACGAGGTCGTCTTCGTGGTGGGCCCGGTGCTCGTCACGTTGCTGGCCACCGGCTACCACCCCGTCGCCGGGCTCACCTTCGCCCTCGTCAGCGGCGTGCTCGGCACCTTCGCCTTCGCCGGGCAGCGGCGCACCGAGCCCCCGGCCGGGCGCAGCTCGACGACCGGCGGGCCGAAGCCGCCCATGCCGTGGCGGCTGGTGCTGCCGCTGGCGCTCGTCTGCCTCACCCTCGGCGCCCTGTTCGGGGCCGCCGAGGTCACCACCGTCGCGTTCGCCGAGGAGCAGGGGCAGCGCGGGGCCGCCGGCTGGCTGCTGGCGGCGTGGTCGTTCGGCAGCCTGGTGGCCGGCCTCGTCACCGGCGCGATCGCGTGGCGCAGCGGCCCGGACGTGCGTCTGCGCTGGGGCTCGGCGGCGATGGCGCTGGCCATGGCGCCCCTGATGTTCGTCTCGTCGATCCCCCTGATGGCCGTCGTGCTGCTCGTCGGCGGGCTCGCGATCGCGCCCACGATGATCGGCGCTATGACGATGGTGGAGCAGGGCGTCCCCTCGGGTCGGCTCACCGAGGGCATGGCGATCCTGCACACCGGGATCGTCGCCGGCGTCGCCCCCGGCGCGAGCATCGCCGGCTTCGTGGTCGACCACAGCGGGGCGTCGGCGGCGTACGCCGTGGCCCTGGCCGGCGGCGTGCTCGGCGCGCTCGCCGCGCAGGCGGCCCGGCCATCGCGCACGTTGGCTACCGTTCGGTCATGACGTCGACCCGCTGGCGCAACTGGTCCGGCCTCGAGGAGGCGGCCCCCAGCGAGGTCGCGACGCCCACGTCCGTGTCGGCCGTCGTCGAGGCCGTACGCCGGGCGCGCGAGGCCGGCACCACCGTCAAGATGGCCGGCACGGGTCACTCGTTCACCGCGATCGCCGCCCCCGAGCACACGCTGCTGCGGCCCGACGGGATGCGGGGCGTCGTGGCGGTCGACCGCGAGGCGATGACCGTGACGGCCCGCGCCGGGACGGCGCTGAAGGACCTCAACCTCTCGCTGGAGCGGCTGGGCCTGTCGCTGCACAACATGGGCGACATCGCCGAGCAGACCCTGGCCGGGGCCACGTCGACCGGCACCCACGGCACCGGAGGCACCGCGGCCGGGCTGTCCGCCCAGCTCGCCGGCCTCGAGCTGGTCACCGGCACGGGCGAGGTGCTGCGCGCCTCGGCCGGGGAGAACGCCGACGTCCTCGAGGTCGCCCGCGTCGGGCTCGGCGCGCTCGGCATCCTGACGAGCCTCACGTTCCACGTCGAGCCGCTCTTCGTGGTCGAGGCGCACGAGCAGCCGATGACGTGGGACGAGGCCTTGACGTCGTACGACGAGATGGCCGCCTCGGCGCACCACGTCGACATGTACTGGTTCCCCCACACCGACGCGATGGTCGTCAAGCAGAACGTCCGCACCGACCTCGACCCCGGTGAGCAGGGGCCGCCCTCGCGGCTGGCGGCGTGGTGGGAGGACGAGCTGGTCTCCAACACCGTCTTCGGCGCGTTGTGCCGCGTGGGCTCCCGGTCGCCGGGCCTGGTCCCGCGGATCAACCGCGTCGCCGGCCGGGCCCTCTCCGAGCGCCGCTACAGCGACCTCGCGCACCGGGTCTTCGTCAGCCCGCGCCGGGTCCGCTTCCGCGAGATGGAGTACGCCGTCCCGCGCGAGGTCGGCCTCGACGTGCTGCGCGAGTGCCGCCGGGTGATCGAGGCCAGCGACTGGCGCATCGCCTTCCCCGTCGAGGTCCGCACCGCCCCGGCCGACGACGTGCCGCTGTCGACCGCCCACGGTCGCGACAGCCTCTACCTCGCCTTCCACGTGCTGGCCGACACCGACCACCGCGCCTACTTCGGCGGCCTCGAGCCGCTGCTGCGCGAGGCGGGCGGGCGACCCCACTGGGGCAAGGTCCACACGCGCACGGCCGCGGACCTCGCGCCGGCGTACGACCGCTTCGACGACTTCCTCGCGATGCGGGACCGGCTCGACCCGGACCGGGTCTTCGCCAACCCCTACCTCCGGCGCGTGCTGGGCGACTGAGCCGCCGACCGCCTCAGACGTTCGCCGGGCCCTTGGGCAGCGGGGCGCGCCAGCCGCGCACGAGCGCCAGCAGGCGCCACCCGAGGCAGGTCGCGAAGCCCGCCGCGGCGACCACGAGCAGCGGCAGGTCCGTCCGGTCGAGCAGGACCGCGACGCACGCGCCGGCCAGCGCGGGCGTGGCGTAGAGGACGCCCTCGAAGATCACCGGCACGCTCCCCGACAGCACGTCGCGGAGCATGCCGCCACCGATGCCGGTCAGCATGCCCATGAGGGCGGCCGGAAGGGCGTCGAGGCCGTAGTCGACCGCCTTGAGGGCACCGGTGACGCAGAACAGCGCGAGACCGAAGGCGTCGAAGAGGGTGACGACCCGCTCGAGGCGTCCCACCGTGGGGTGGAAGACGAACGTCAGCAGGCCGGCCGCGACCGGCACCAGGAGGTAGCGCCAGTCGGCCAGCGCGGCAGGCGGCGTCGCGCCGATGAGCACGTCGCGGATGAAGCCCCCGCCGAGCCCGGTGACGCCGCCGAGGACGAGGGCGGCGAAGAGGTCGAGGTTCTTGCGGACGGCCACGAGCGCCCCCGCCACCGCGAAGGCGAAGATGCCAACAAGGTCGAGGACGACGAGGGTCGCGGCGAACTCGGTCTCGGGCACGCCCGAAGGCTAGATCGCCCCGGCGCCCACCCGCCAACCAGCAGTCCGGGGTGGACGACCCCCACCCCCGACTGAGCGCGTCCCGGCGCGCCGCAGGCGCAACCCGACCGCGGCCCCACGCTGGCGTAGGCTCGGCGCGATCGGATGCCTCGCATCGATGACCACCTCAGGCAGGAGCCCGCCGTCCATGGCCAAGCTGACGTTCACCGGACGCAGCAAGGACGGCAAGCGCCTGCTGCTGGTGGACGAGTCGGGCCAGGAGCACACCCTGGTGATCGACGCCCGGCTCCGCCGCGCCTTCACCGGCGCACCCGAAAGCAACGGCCAGTTGGAGATCCCGATGGAATCAACCCTCCGTCCCCGCGACATCCAGACGCGCATCCGGGCGGGTGAGTCGCCCGAGGCGGTCGCCCACGCCGCCGGCACGTCGGTGGAGAAGATCATGCCGTTCGCGGCGCCCGTGATGGCCGAGCGCGCCCACGTCGCCGAGCGCGCCCAGCTCGCCTCCGTACGCCGTCGTGCCACCGAGTCGGGCGCCCGGACCCTCGGCGAGGCGGTCGCTGCCCAGCTGCGGGCGCACAACGCCGACCCGGGGAGCGTCGAGTGGGACGCCTTCCGCCGCGAGGACGGCCGCTGGACCCTGACCGGCCTCTACGAGGTCGCCGGCCGCACCGGTGCCGCGACCTTCTCCCACGACCCGCGCGGCAACTTCGTGACCGTCGACGACGAGGACGCCCGCTGGCTGGTCGGCGACGCCGCCCCGGCCGCGCCCGCCGAGCCGGCCTCCGACGACCTGGCCCTCGCCCGCCAGCGCCGCCTCAGCGCGGTCGACGGCGACGTCCCGCTCGGCGAGGACGCCATCGAGATGGTGGCCGACGGCGCGGTGGCAGGCGAGGGGGCCGACGAGGAGTCCCCCAACGAGACGACGATGGAGATGTCCGGGACCGCGCTCGGCTCCGAGCAGTCCATCGAGGCCTACCTCGAGGGCACCGACGGCACTGCGTCCGACGACGCTACCGCCGACCGTTCGGCCGAGCCCGAGCCGGCGCCCGAGCCCGAGCAGCCCGCCGCCCAGGCACCTGCCGAGCCGGCACCTGCCGAGCCGGCCGCCAAGCCCAAGAAGCGCGGTCGCGCGTCCGTCCCGAGCTGGGACGAGATCATGTTCGGCGGGGGCAAGGGCGACTGAGGCGGTGCGGCTGGTCCACCTCAACGTCCACCCCCTGAAGTCCGGAGCGATCCGTCCAGTCAACTCCGCCGACGTGCTGGCCCGCGGCCTGGTCGACGACCGCTCGTGGATGCTCGTCGGGCCCGACAGCCGGGTCGTCTCCGCGCGGGAGGTGCCTGCGTTGTTCGGCGTCGTCGCCGACACCCCGGCGACCGACCCGACGGTGTCGTCGGCCCTGCGGCTGCGCGCGGCCGGCCACCCGGACCTTGACGTCGACCTGCCCACAGGTCCCGAGGTGCCGGTGCACCTGTTCTCCCTCGACCTGGCAGCGAGGCCCGCCGGACCGCGGGCCGATGCCTGGTTGCGCGACGTCCTCGGGACCGACGTACGCCTCGTGTGGTGCCACGACCCGGCGCGCCGCCGCCTGCAGCCGGGTTTCTCGTCCCCCGACGACCACACCGCCTTCGCCGACTCGTTCCCGGTGACCGTCGCGTCCCTGGCGTCGCTGCGCCGGCTGAACGACTGGATCGTGGAGCGGGCCCTCGAGGTCGGCGAGGACCCGCCGGAGCCGCTCCCGGTCGAGCGATTCCGGGCCAACCTCGTCGTCGACGGCGACGAGCCGTTCGCGGAGGACCACTGGGGTGAGGTCCGCGTGGGCGAGGTCCGCTTCCGCGTCGCCAAGCCCGTGGGTCGCTGCGTGATGGCGACCCTGGACCCCGCCACCCTCCGCACGGCCAAGGAGCCGACCCGCACGCTGGCGCGCCACCGCCTCGTCGACGGCAAGACGCTCTTCGCCGTCCACCTGGTCCCGCTCGACGAGGGCAGGATCCGGGTCGGCGACGAGGTCACCGCCCGCTGATCAGCGACCCGTCGCCACGGGCCGCCCGGCGTCGGTGATCCACCCGCTCCAGCTCCCGGGGTAGAGCGCGGCCCGGATGCCGGCGACCTCCATCGCGAGCACGTCGTGCGCCGCGGTCACCCCCGACCCGCAGTAGGCAGCGACCGTCGCGGTCCCGGTGGCGCCCACCCGGGCGTACACCTCACGCAGGTCCTCGGGCGAGCGGAACCTGCCACGGGCGTCCAGGTTCTCGGTCGTCGGCACGTTGACCGCGCCCGGGATGTGCCCGGCGACCGGGTCGACCGGCTCGGTCTCCCCGGTGAAGCGCTCCGGCGCGCGGGCGTCGACGAGCACGTCGACCTCGCGCGCGTCGTCGACACCGACGACCGGCATCCGTCCGGGCGAGACGGCGACGAAGTCGCCCGGCTCCACCAGCGCGACACCGTGCTCGACGGGGTGGCCGCCCTCGCGCCAAGCGGTCCAACCGCCGTCGAGCACGCGTACGTCGTCGTGGCCGTGGTGGCGCAGCAGCCACCAGGCCCGCGCCGCGGCACGCCCCTGCCAGTCGTCGAGGACCACCACCGCCCGCCCGTCGCGCACGCCCGCGCGCCGCATCGCTGCCTCGAAGGTGCTGACGTCCGGCAGCGGGTGGCGGCCCCCGACACCCGGTGGGGCGGCGAGGTCGGCGTCGAGGTCGACGTACGCCGCCCCCGGCACGTGGCCGGCCTCGTGGAGCCCGCGCCCGGGCGGGCCGCCCATCTCGTAGCGCACGTCGAGCACGGTGACGTCGTCCAGCGTCGCCGCCAGCTCCTCGGGACTGATGAGCGGGCCGAAGTCGTGGTCCATGCCCGGCACGGTAGCCGCCGGTCGGCGCCCGGGCTGTGACAAGATCGGCCGGTCATGGCTGAACTGCACTTCTTCACGGGCACGATGGACTCCGGCAAGTCGACGCTGGCGCTCCAGACCAACCACAACCACGCCGCCCGAGGACGCGTCGGCCGCATCTTCACCACCCACGACCGTTCCGGCGCGGCGGTCGTCTCGAGCCGCCTGGGCCTGACCCACGACGCGCTCGAGGTCGGCACCGACTTCGACTTCTGGGCCTACGTCGTCACCACGCTCACCCGCGGCGGTCGCATCGACTACCTGATCTGCGACGAGGCCCAGTTCTACTCCGCCGACCAGATCGACCAGCTGGCCAAGGTCGTCGACGAGCTCCAGATCGACGTGTTCGCCTTCGGCATCCTCACCGACTTCCGCTCCGTCCTCTTCCCCGGCAGCGCACGGCTCGTCGAGCTCGCCGACCGGATGAACGTGCTCCAGGTCGAGGCGCTCTGCTGGTGCGGCAAGCGCGCCACCCACAACGCGCGCACCGAGAACGGCGCGATGGTCACCGACGGCGAGGTGATCGTCGTCGGCGACGTCGAGCAGGCCGACGAGCCGCCCGCCGACGTGGCCTATGAGGTGCTGTGCCGCCAGCACCACCGCCGCCGGCTCACCGCCGCGCGGGCCAAGGCCGTCAGCCTCGCGCCGGAGCCGCTGCCCTTCGGCTGAGGCCGGTCCTCACCCCACGAGGATGGGGATCAGCATCTCGGTCGAGGTGAGCGAGCCGTGCAGCCCGACGAGGGAGTCCTCGTAGGCGAAGTCCCGGGTCGAGACGATCGCGGTGTCGTCGTGGCAGGCGACCATCACGTCGCCGAGCCGGGGCAGCACGCGCGCGTCGACGGCTCCGAACCACCCGCGGTCGACCGCGTCCTCGCGTGCCAGGACCGTCGCCCGGTCCCCCAGCACCTCGCGCCACGTGGCGAGGACGTCGTCGACGGCGCGCCCGGAGCAGTAGAGGTGGCGGAAGCGGGCCTCGCCGCCGAGCAGCCAGACCCCGTCGCGCATGCCGTCGACGGCGTCGACGTCCACGCGGGCCCCGCGCGGGCTGTCGACCATGCCGTGGTCGGCGACCACCAGCAGCCGGGTGGCGGGCGGGAGCGCCTCGCGCAGCTGCTCGGCCTCGGCGTCGACCATCGCGAGCTGCTGGAGCCACTGTGTGGAGGCGACGCCGAACTTGTGGCCGGTCCAGTCGAGGTCGGAGTCGTAGACGTAGGTCAGTGACGGCTGGTGGGCCGACGCGCTGACGGTCGCGGCGATCCGCTCACCGACGCGGTCCGCGCCGACGTACGTCGCCCCGCGCTGCGAGGCCACGGTGAGTCCGGTGCCGTCGAAGTCGCGCTTGTTGACCGACGTGACGTGCACCCCGGCGTCCGCCAGACGCCCGAGGGCGGTGGGGTGCGGCTGCCACTCGAGCGGGTCGACGGCCTTGTCCCACCCGAGGTGGTTGAGCAGGCGGTCGGTGCCGGGGATGCGGGCGGTGAAGCCCACCAGCCCGTGGGCGCCGGGGACCAGGCCGGTGCCGAGCGAGGTGAGCGAGGTCGCGGTCGTCGAGGGGACCCCGGCGGTGCCGGTCGAGCCGCCCGCGAGGAGGGAGGAGAGGTACGGCGCGGCGTGGGCGTGCCGGGCGAGGAGCTCGGCGCCCATTCCGTCGACCAGGAACACGACGTACGACGGCGCGGGCGGCAGCTCGAGGCCGACCGGGTGACCGTCCAGGGGCGTGCCGAGCGCGCGCGCCACGGACGGCACCACGTCGGCGAGCGAGCGGTCGCCGTACGCCGGCGGGGTGAAGGAGCCCGTCACCGGGGAGCGTTCATCCGCGCGTGCGCGCCGACAGCGCGTCCGAGAAGGCCAGCAGCCCGGCCACCGCGTCCGAGCCCTCGGCAGCCGCGGAGACCCGCAGGGTGTAGTCGTCGCCGGCGAGCGTGCCGGTGTAGCCGTGGTCGGCGTCGCACTCGGGGTCCGAGCACGCGGCGGGCTCGAGGTCGAGGCGACCCACGCCACCCCACCCGATGGTCAGCACGGCCTCGGCCGGCGGCGCGACGCCCTTGGTCGGGTTGGCCACCATCCGGGTCACCACCACGGTGCGGATCGACGTCAGCGTGACCGCCTCGGTGGTGGTCGAGGTGTAGGGCTCGGGGAGCAGGTCGTCGCCGGGGTGCTCGTCGGTGTGGGCGATCACCAGCCGGGTCGGGGTCAGCAGCAGCGCCGTGAGGTGGCGACGGACCTCTTCGTGGTCGAAGGTCGTCTCGTGGTGGACGAAGTAGGAGACGACCTCCTCACCGCCTGCGGCCGAGAAGACGCCGTCGGCGACGACCTCGGGGTAGTAGCCGGTGCGGTGGATCTCCTTGCGGAGGTCCTGGGAGACGTCCGCGTCACGGGTGGAGCGAGGCATGGTGGCAGTCTGTCACGCAACCGGGCTCAGTCGGGGAGCGTGTCCCCCGGCATCGTGCTCAGGCGGCGCACGAACCAGTCCGAGCGGGCGTCCTGCACCTGCTCGACGCGCACCGACGCACCGAGCACGCTGGCACCCTCGGCGCCGGCGAGGACGAGCGGCAGGTGGAGGGCGCGCACCTGCGGCAGGTCGTGCTGGAGCTGGGCGACCTGGCGCACCAGGCGCTCGATCTCGGCGACGTCGACGATCTCGCTGCCGCGGTAGCCGAAGAGCAGCGGTGAGGCCTTGATCTCGCGCACCATGTCCTGGGCGTCGTGGTCGGCGAGCGGCGGGATCCGGTAGGACCGGTCCGCGAGCAGCTCGGTCAGCGGGCCGCCGATGCCGAAGGACAGCACCGGGCCGAAGAGCGGGTCCTCGATGGTCGAGATCGTGACCGGCACCCCGGGAGGTGCGTTGCGCTGCACGACGAAGCCGGCGCGCTCGGGGTCGGTGATCACCTGGTTGAGCGAGGTCCAGGCGTCGGCCATCTCGTCGGGGGTGTCGATGTTGCGCCACACGTGCGCGAGGTCCGGGCGGTCGCGCAGGTGGTCTGCGGTCGCCTTCAGCACGACGTCCCAGTCCAGCGCCTCCCCCGCCGCCACTGCCTCGTCGAGCGTCTCGACGGCATAGGTGTCCCACAGGTCGATCCCGTAGGCACCCAGCAGCCGGCGCTGCTCCACGAAGTCGAGGTCGCGTCCCTCCGGGTGGCGCATCAGCACCTCGTTGACGAGGTGGCGGGCGTCGTCGCGGTCGTTGGACGGCAGGTCGCCGACCGTCGACTGCGGCACCCGCAGCCACACGGCGTACTCGACCACGTGGGCGAGCGCGCGCACCGCGGCCTCCACGGCCGGGTACGACGGCACCGACCCGCGGCCGGCGCTCGAGCCCGCGACGTCGGGCACCCGCAGCAGCTCGGGCACGCCCTCGGTGCCGAGGAAGGTCGAGACGATCGGCTTGTCGGACTGCTCACCGACGGCCGCGAGGACGTTGGCGACCTCCTCGCGCGCACTGGTCACGTTGAGCGGCGGGATGAAGATCGCCGCGACGGCGTCGACCTCCGGGTCGTCGATCGCGGCGTCGAGCGCGTCCTCGAAGTCCTCGGCCGTGGCGTCCGCACCGAGCGCCTCCTGGCGGTTGACCACGAGCCCGACGGAGTTGGCGGCGTCGGCGGCGAGCAGGCCGAGCGCGTCGGAGTTGCCGACGATCGCCACCCGGCGCCCGCGCGGCAGCGGCTGGTGGGCCAGCAGCTGGGCGACGTCGAACATCTCCTCCAGCGACTCGACCTGGATGATCCCGGCCTGCCGGAACATCGCGTCGACGGCCTGGGCGGGAGCGCCGATCTTGCGGACCGCGTGGCCCATCGGCACGCCCTGGGAGCTGCGGCCGGACCGCACGGCGACGATCGGCTTGCGGCGGCTGACGCGACGGGCGATCCGGGAGAACTTGCGCGGGTTGCCGATCGACTCGAGGTAGAGCAGCACCACCTCGGTGGCGTCGTCCTCCTCCCAGTACTGGAGGAGGTCGTTGCCCGAGACGTCGGCGCGGTTGCCGGCGCTGACGAAGGTCGTCAGGCCCAGGCCACGGTTCTGCACCTTCTCCAGGATCGCCGAGCCGAGCGCACCGGACTGGCAGAAGAACCCGGCGCGACCGCGGGGTGGCATCACCGACGACAGCGAGGCGTTGAGCGAGACGTCGGGGTCGGTGTTGATGATGCCGAGCGCGTTCGGGCCGATCAGGCGCAGGCCGTAGGAGCGTGAGAGTCCCACGAGGCGCCGCTGGCGCATCCGGCCCTCCTCGCCCGTCTCGGCGAAGCCCGACGAGATCACCACCAGCCCGTGGACTCCCTTGGCGGCGCAGTCCAGCACCACGTCCTGCACCGCGTCGGCGGGCACCGCGACGATGGCGACGTCGACGTCGCCGGGGATCTCGCCCACCGACTTCCACGCCGGCATGCCCGCGACCGAGTCGGCGCTGGGGTTGACGACGTGGATGCGACCGGAGAAGTTGCCGAGCACGAGGTGGCGCACGAGCGCCCGGCCGATGGTGTCCTGGCGGCGGCTGGCGCCGATGATCGCGACCGACTTCGGGGAGAAGAAGCGCTCGATCGAGGCGTACTCCGCGCGGTGCTCGCGCTGCTCCATCACGCCGATCGCCGTGTCGGTGGGGTCGATGCGGAAGACCAGCTCCATCACGCCGTCCTCGAACGCGCTCTTGACCTGGTAGCCGGCGTCCTTGAACGTGTGGATCATCGCCTGGTTGTCGGGCAGCACCTCGGCGACGAACTCCTCGATCCCGCGCTCGCGGCCCGCCTGGGCGAGGTGCTCGAGCAGCAGCTGCCCGATGCCGCGGCCCTGGTGCTTGTCCTCGACCAGGAAGGCGACCTCGGCGTAGCCGGGCCGGATCGTGTCGTAGCGGCCGACGGCGATCATCTGCCCGGCCACGGTGAGGATCATCGCCACCCGGTCGCGGTGGTCGACGCGGGTGAAGCGGTCGAGGTCGCGCTCGGACAGCTCGGGCATCGGCGAGAAGAAGCGGTAGTACTTCGACTGGTCGGACACGCGGCTGTAGAACTCCACGAGCAGCTCGCGGTCCTCCGGCTGCATCGGCCGGATGTGCGCCGTCCGGCCGTCGCGCAGCAGCACGTCCGCCTCCCAGTGGCGGGGCGGGGGCGTCGTCCCCACGTCTGCTGCTGCGTCCGCTTCGGTCACGGCAGCAATCTATCGGGCACCGGACCATCTCGGTGGCCGAGCGCCCTCACTCGGTGGTCGAGTAGCCGAGCGCCCCTTTTCGCTGGTCGAGTAGCCGAGCGAGGAACGAGCGAGGCGTATCGAGACCTACCCGACCGAGGGGTCTCGATACGGACCTCGTTCCTCGGCCCTACTCGACCACCGGGAGTTGCCGCTGGCGCTCGCGACCTTCTCGTCCACAGATGCGCGCCGCCTCCTTCCCTCGACCCGCCCCGCCGCCGACGCTGGACCGATGACCGCCTACGTCTACATGCTCCGCTGCGCCGACGGTTCCCTCTACGTCGGCAGCACACGCGAGCTGTTCGCGCGCCTGAACCAGCACGAGCTCGGGCTGGGAGCCGCGTACACGCGCGATCGAAGGCCGGTGGAGCTGGTCTGGCACGAGCAGCACGAGCACGTCGCGCTGGCGTTCTCACGCGAGAAGCAGATCCAGAACTGGAGCCGGGCGAAGCGCCTGGCGCTAATCGACGGCGACTACGAAGGTCTTCCGGAGCTGTCGAAGAAGGACTTCTCCCGGCGCCGACCGTAGTCGGGGTCTCGATACGCCCGCTCGCTGGCGCTCGCGACCTACTCGACCACCGAAACTTCTCGGCGTTCGAGGAGCCGACCCCTCCCCTTCGCTGGCCGAGTAGCCCGAGCGAGGAACGAGGTCCGTATCGAGACCCACCTTCGGCGAGCCCCGGACCGATCCCCGCCGGTGACCGGGGAGAATGGCGCCCATGGCACGACGTACGAAGCAGGAGCCCCTCCCGGACGACTTCGAGGAGCACATCCTCGACACCGACATCCGCGACGAGATGCAGACGTCGTTCCTGGAGTACGCCTACTCCGTCATCTACTCCCGGGCGCTGCCCGACGCGCGCGACGGCCTCAAGCCGGTGCAGCGCCGCATCCTCTACACGATGGACGACATGTCACTGCGCCCCGACCGGGGCCATGTGAAGAGCGCCCGCGTCGTCGGCGAGGTCATGGGTCGCCTCCACCCCCACGGCGACGGCGCGATCTACGACGCGCTGGTCCGGATGGCGCAGCCGTGGTCGATGCGGGTGCCGACGGTCGACGGGCACGGCAACTTCGGCTCGCCCGACGACTCCCCCGCCGCGATGCGCTACACCGAGTGCCGGATGGCACCCGCCGCGGTCGCGATGACGGCCTCCATCGACGAGGACACCGTCGACTTCAAGCCCAACTACGACTCGCGCGAGACCGAGCCGGTCGTGCTCCCCGCCGCGATCCCGCACCTGCTGGTCAACGGTGCCGCGGGCATCGCCGTGGGCATGGCGACCAACATCGCCCCCCACAACCTGGTCGAGGTGGTGCAGGCGCTCAAGCACCTCATCACCCACCCCAAGGCCCAGCTCGACGACCTGATGCGCTTCATCCCGGGCCCCGACCTGCCCACCGGCGGCAAGATCGTCGGGCTCGACGGGATCCGCGACGCCTACGAGTCAGGCCGCGGGACCTTCAAGATGCGCGCCACCGCCCGGATCGAGTCGGTGACCGCGCGCCGCAAGGGCATCGTGGTGACCGAGCTGCCCTACGGCGTCGGCACCGAGCGCGTGATGGAGCAGATCAAGAAGCTCGTCCTGGCCAAGAAGCTGCAGGGCATCGCCGACATCAAGGACCTCAGCGACCGCGAGCACGGCCTGCGCCTGGTGATCGAGGTCAAGAACGGCTTCGTCCCCGAGGCGATCCTCGAGCAGCTCTACCGCCAGACGGCGCTCGAGGACTCCTTCGGCATCAACGCCGTCGCCCTCGTCGACGGCCAGCCGCGCACGCTGGGCCTGAAGGAGATGCTCGAGGTCTTCCTCGGGCACCGCTTCGAGGTCGTACGCCGCCGATCGGCGTTCCGGCGCAAGAAGGCCGCCGACCGCCTCCACCTCGTCGACGGCCTGCTCATCGCGATCCTCGACATCGACGAGGTCATCCAGGTCATCCGAGGCTCGGACAACGCGGCCGCGGCCAAGGAGCGGCTCATCGAGATCTTCGAGCTCTCCGACGTCCAGGCCGACTACATCCTCGACATGCCGCTGCGCCGCCTGACGAAGTTCAGCAAGCTGGAGCTGGAGAAGGAGAAGACCGAGCTCGAGCGCACGATCGAGTACCTCGACGCGATCCTCGCCGACGAGAAGCTGCTGCGGAAGGTCGTCTCCGACGAGCTCACCGACGTCGCCAAGGAGCACGGAACTCCTCGGCGTACGGTCCTGCTGGCCTCGGCGGGGAACACCGTCACCGCCACGACCCCGGTCGAGGTGGCCGACGACCCGTGCTTCGCGCTGCTGTCGTCCAGCGGCCTGCTCGCTCGTACGACGTCCGGCGCCGCGCCCGGCCAGGGTGAGGGCCGTGCCAACCACGACGTCGTGACCAGCGCCGTACGCACCACCGCCCGCGGCGAGGTCGGGGTGCTCACCAACCGCGGCCGGCTGCTGCGGGTGGGCGTGCTCGACATGCCCGAGCTGCCCGACTCGGCCAACGACCCGAACCTCCAGGGCGGCTACCCGCTCAGTGAGCTGCTCCCCCTCGGCAACGGTGAGCGCGCCCTCGCGCTCACCTCGCTGGCCACCGACGGGCCGGGACTCGCCCTCGGCACCCGCGACGGCATCGTCAAGCGGGTCAACCCTGAGGTGCTCAATCGCGACGAGTGGGAGGTCATCGGGCTCAAGGAGGACGACGAGGTCGTCGGCGCGGTGGAGCTCGTCACCGGCGAGGAGGAGCTGTGCTTCATCTCCTCCGACGCCCAGCTGCTCCACTTCCCCGCCTCGGGCGTGCGCCCGCAGGGCCGCGCGGGCGGCGGCATGGCCGGGATCAAGCTCGGCGCGGGCCAGCACGTCGCCTTCTTCGGCGCGTTCGACCCCACCGACGCCGTCGTCGTGACCGCCTCCGGCTCGTCGACCGCCCTGCCCGGCACGGAGGCCGGCGCCGTCAAGGTCACGCCGTTCACCGAGTACCCCGGCAAGGGCCGCGCCACGGGCGGCGTACGTAGCCACCGCTTCCTCAAGGGCGAGGACACCCTCGTGACCGCCTGGGCCGGCCCGGGCCCGGCCCGAGCGGCGGCGTCCAGCGGCGCTCCGGTCGACCTGCCCGAGGCCAACGGTCGTCGCGACGGGTCCGGCGTGCCCGCACCCCAGCCGATCGCTGCCGTCGCCTCCCCGGTGGCCCTGCAGGTCGCATCCCAGGTGGCCGTGCAGGCCGGCGACTCCCCGACCACCCCTGTGGAAGGCTGAGAGCCATGTCAGCCCGCGCCCGTACCTCTCGACGCCTCGCCGCCACGGCCACCTCGGCGCTCCTGGCCCTGCCCCTGCTCGCCGCCTGCTCGGGTGACGAGGGCGGCGCGGAGGCCGAGGGCAGGACGCCCGAGGAGGTCCTGGCCGAGGCGTCGACGCTGCTGTCCGAGACCAGCGGGGTCGACCTGACGCTGTCCACGGACGCCCTGCCCCAGGGCGTCTCCGGCATCACCCGCGCCGTCGGCACGGTGACCGACGCCCCCGCCTTCGAGGGCTCCATCACCGTCGTCTTCGCCGGCCAGACCGTCGACGTGCCGGTCATCGCCGTAGACGACACGGTCTACGCCCAGCTGCCCTTCACGCCGGGCTACGACAAGGTCAACCCCAAGGAGTACGGCGCACCCGACCCGTCCGGCCTCGTCGGCGAGGACGGCTTCGCCGGCCTGCTCGGCCTGACCGAGTCGCCGGAGGAGGGCGAGAGCGTGCGCGGCGGTGCGGACAACTCCGAGGTCCTCACCACCTACACCGGCACGGTGCCGGGCGAGGCGATGGAGGCCATCATCCCCTCGTCGTCCGGGGAGTCCTTCGACGTCGAGTGGCAGGTCACCGACGAGGGCGAGCTGCGCACCGCCACCCTCACCGGCGTCTTCTACCCCCGCGCCGATGAGATGACCTACACCGTCGAGTTCGCCGACTACGGCATCGAGCAGGAGATCGCCGCGCCGTGAGCGTGGGTGAGCAGGCGCAGGTCTCGCGCACCTCGCGGCTGCTCCTCGCGATGGCGGCGGTCGCCGTCGCCTTCGCCGCCGCCGACACCTACGTGGTGGTCCTGGCGCTGCCCGACATGATGACCGGCGTCGGGGTGCCGATCGACCAGCTCCAGCGGGCCGCGCCGATCGTCAGCGGCTTCCTGCTGGGCTATGTCGCGATGCTGCCCCTGATCGGCCGCATCGCCGACCTCCGCGGGAGGGTGCCGGTCCTGGTCATGGCGCTCGTGCTCTTCGCCATCGGCAGCCTGATCACGACGTTGGCCTACGACATGCCCAGCATCGTCGCCGGCCGATTCCTCCAGGGCGTCGGCGGCGGCGGGCTGGTGCCGGCGACGCTGGCCCTGGTCGCCGACCTCTATCCCGCCGAGCGCCGCGGCGTCCCGCTCGGGATCGTCTCGGCCGTCCAGGAGATCGGGTCCGTGCTGGGTCCACTCTTCGGCGCGGCGGTCCTCGCCTTCTCCGACTGGCGCGCGATCTTCGCGATCAACCTCGCGGTCGGGCTCGTCCTCGCCGCGGCCATCCGCGCGCTGGCCCCCCGGGAACGCATCGCGCGCGAGCGGCGCCGCATCGACCTCGTCGGCCTCGTCCTGGTCCTCGCCGTCATGGTCGGCGGGGCCGTCGTGTTCCTGCGGCCTGCGCCCCTGATGCGTGACCTCACGTGGGGCCGGCTGTTCATCCCGTTCGCCGGCGACGGGCGCTGGCTCACGCCGATCGGCGCGGCCACGATGGTGGCGTTGGTGCTGCTCGTGGCGTGGTGCTGGTTCGCGGCGCGGCCGCTGTTCGACCTGCGCGGCTGGGTGCGGGTGCTGATCGAGGCCGACCTCGCAGGGGCCCTCCTCCTCGCCGCCGCCCTCGGCGGGGTGATCCTCGCCTTCGCCACCGCCGACCCCAAGATCGAGGTGTTCTCCCCGCGCGGTCGGTGGTACCTCCTCGGGGCCGCGGTCGCGACGGCTGCCTTCGTCTGGCACGTACGCCGGGCCGCGAACCCGCTGGTGCCCCGTGGGGCGCTGCGACGTACGCCGGCGTGGGGAGCGCTGCTGGTCAGCTTCTTCGTCGGCGCCGCGCTGATCGCCGCGCTCATCGACATCCCGCTCTTCGCCCGCACCACCGTCTACCCCGACGACCAGCTGCCCGCCGCGCTCGTGCTCGTCCGGTTCCTGCTGGCGCTGCCGGTCGGTGCCGTCGCGGGCGGCTACCTGATCCGCTCGGTCTCCCCCGCGATCGTCACCGCGGGCGGGATGCTGATGGCGGCGACGGGCTTCGTGCTCATGACCCGCTGGGGCCTGACCACCATCGAGGAGCCGATCGCCAACGTCGCACTCATCACCGGTGGCCTCGGCTTCGGGCTCGCGCTCGCACCGGTCAACGCCGCGCTGCTCGCGCACACCGACGACGACGTGCACGGCGTGGCCAGCGCCTTCGTGGTGGTGGCGCGGATGGTCGGCATGCTGGTCGGCATCTCCGCGCTCACCACGATCGGCCTGCGCCGCTACTACGCCGAGCAGGGCGAGGTGCCTCCCGTGCAGGAGGTCTGCGACGGCAAGAGCCGGTGCGAGGAGTTCTCCGACCTGCTGCGCGTCGCAGGGATCGCCCAGGAGCACGCCGTCTTCTGGGGCGCGGCGGGCTGCGCAGTGGTTGCGGCCGTGCTCGCGCTCGTGGTGTTCCGGGGCGTGCGACCCGACCGGGTCAGCACCCGCGAGGCGCTCTCGGGCCACTGAGCGCGGCCACCGCCCGCGCCGGCTCGTCGCCGGGTTCAGGAGGTGTGGTGCACCTCCTGCAGGGCGTACACCGGCGTCTCCATCCCCTCGAAGCGCGCCTTGAGCTGCAGCGCGAGGTAGAGCGAGTAGTGGCGTGACTGGTGGAGGTTGCCGCCGTGCATCCAGAGGTGCTCGACCTGCGTCGGCTTCCACATGTTGCGCTGCTCGCCCTCCCACGGACCGGGGTCCTTGGTCGTGTCCGAGCCCAGGCCCCACACCTTGCCCAGACGGTCGGCGGTGTCCTGGTCGATGAGGTCGGCCACCCAACCGTTCATCGAGCCGTAGCCGGTCGCGAGGACGACCACGTCCGCCGGCAGCTCGGTGCCGTCGGCCAGCACGACCGCGTCCTCGGTGAGGTGGTCGATCTGGCCGTTGACCAGCTTGACGTCCCCGTTGGCGACGAGGTCGGCGGCACCGACGTCGATGTAGTAGCCCGAGCCCCGTCGCAGGTACTTCATGAACAGCCCTGACCCGTCATCGCCCCAGTCGTGGTCGAACCCGGACGCCTCCAGGCGCGCGTAGAAGTCCTTGTCCTTCTCCGCCATCGCCTCGTAGGCGGGGATCTGGAAGGTGTGCAGGATCCGGTAGGGCAGCGAGGCGAAGATCAGGTCGGCCTTCTCCGTGGTGACCCCGGCCGCGACCGCGCGCTCCGAGTAGAGGTCGCCGAGGCCGATCTCCATCAGGCTGTCGCTCCTGACGATGTGGGTGGAGCTGCGCTGGACCATCGTCACGTCGACATCGTTCTCCCACAGCGCCCCGCAGATGTCGAAGGCGGAGTTGTTGCTCCCGATGACGACCGCTCTCTTGCCCCTGTAGGCGTCCGGTCCGGGATGCGCGGAGGAGTGGTGCAGGTCGCCGGCGAAGACGTCCATGCCCGGCACGTCGGGGATGTTGGGCTTGCCGGACATCCCGGTGGCGAAGACGAGCTCGGTCGGACGCAGTGTCAGCGGCCTGCCCTCGCGCTCAACCTCGACCGTCCACTGCCCCGTCTCCGGGGAGTACGACGCGCTGGAGGCCGTGGTGCTCGACCAGTAGGGGACCTCCATGATCTTCGTGTAGGACTCCAGCCAGTCGCCGATCTTGTCCTTGGGCGCGAAGACCGGCCAGTTGTCCGGGAACTTCAGGTAGGGCAGGTGGTCGTACCAGACCGGGTCGTGCAGGCACAGCGACTTGTAGCGGTTGCGCCACTGGTCACCCGGGCGCGGGTGCTTGTCGATCACCAGGCTCGGGACGCCCAGCTGTCGCAGCCGCGCGCCGAGGGCGATCCCGCCCTGACCGCCGCCGATGACGAGGACGTACGGCTGGGTCGTGCTGCCCAGGCTCTCGGCCTCCTGCTGCTTCCGCTCGAGCCACGTCTGCCGCTGCTTGCGGGCGCCGTGCTCCGCACCGCGCGGGCGATGCTCGTTGCGGGGCTCCTCGTGGCCCTTGAGCTCGTAGAGCGTGGTGAGGAACGTGAACGCACGTCGCCGGCCGCTCTCCTCGACGAGACGAAGCAGGCCACGCCCGCGACCGACCGCGGTCTCGAAGACGAACCACGCGGTGACGACGCCGTCCGCCTCGTCGGCGGGCTCCTCGAGCGCGAAGCCGGAGGGGTCGGTCCGTTCCAGGGTGCTGGTGAGCAGGTCGGTCACACCGTCGCGGCCCTCGACGGTGGTGAGGTTCCAGCTGAAGGAGACCAGGTCCCTCCAGTAGGACTCGGTGGCGAACATCTCGGCGGCGGCGGAGATGTCGCGCGCGGCGAGGGCCGCCTCGAATCCCTCCAGCCAGGCGTTGGCGACCCGGCTCGCGTCGTTCGTCGTGGTGGGTGGGTCCAGTGTCTGGGTCATGGTGTCTCCTTCCGACGTGACCCACGACACACCCGGCCGTAGTATCGGCGGGAGGGTTGCAGGAGGTTGCAATGCCGGGAACGCCAGGTCGGGAGGCACGATGGGCGACGACATCCGCAGCTCGCACCGCGCCCGCGACCGGGCACTGGCCGGCGACTCCCTGACTGCGGCCCGTCCGGAGATCAGCGCATCGTGGCGCCGCGTCCGTGCCGGTGGCCTCGCGCCGGGGGCCGAGCCCGAGGTGGCCCCGCTGTCGGAGGTCGAGGTGGAGTCCCGCCGCACGAAGAGCACGCTGGCTCCCCTCCTGCCGAGCATCACTGCCTCCCTGGACCCCGTTGTCGACGACGGACTGCTGCTGGTGGTCACCGACACCGACGGCCGGGTGCTGTGGCGTCGCGGGCGCACCGGCGTACGACGCCTCGCCGACCGTCTCGGCTTCGTCCCGGGCTCGGCGTGGACCGAGGCCAACGTCGGCACGAACGCGATCGGCACGTGCCTTGTCGTCGGCGAGCCGGTCCACATCCGCGGCCCCGAGCACTACGTCGAGTCCCACACGCGCTGGAGCTGCGCGGCCGCGCCCGTGCACGACCCGTGGACCGGGCGCGTCCTCGGCGCGATCGACGTCAGCGGACCGGCACGGTCGGTGCAGCGCTCGGTCCTGGCGCTCGTCGGAGTCAGCGCCAGGCTGGCCGAGGCCGAGGTGCGCACCGAGCACGCCCGAGCGCTCGACCGTTTGAGGGCGTACGCCGCACCGGTCGTCGCCCGGGTGGGAGGACGCGCGCTCGCGGTCGACCCGGCCGGCCACATCGCCGCCGTCACGGGGTTCACCGCACCGGAGCGGCTGGTGCTGCCGTCCGACCTGTCGGCGGAGTCGACCTGGCTGCCGACGCTGGGCGCCGTCACGATCGAGCCCCTTCCCGGTGGCTGGCTCGTCCGGCTCGGCGCCGAGGCGGACGCCGCCACCGACCTGGTGCTCGACCTGCGCGAGCGACCGGTCCTCCGGGTCCGCACCCCCACCCACACGTGGGAGCACCGACCCAGCCCACGCCATGCGGAGATCCTGCTCGCCCTCATCACCATCCGTGAGGGCCGGACCGCCGCCCAGCTCGCCGAGGACCTCTTCGCCGACCCGACACGCGTGGTGACGGTGCGCGCCGAGGTGTCGCGCCTGCGACGCACCGTCGGCTCCGTGCTCGAGGCGCAGCCCTACCGCATCGCGCCGACGATCCGGGCCACCGTGCTCCTCCCTGCCGAGGGCACCGCGATCACCGGCTCCAGCGCACCCGTGGTGTCGGAGGCCTGAGCGACGGAGTCCGCGGGTCGAGCCCGGTGCACGACGGCGAACGCCTCCGCTAGCCTCGCGGTGTGGACGACTTCACCGACCTGATCGAGGCCAACCGCACGTTCGCCGACACCTTTGACCTCGGCGGCTTCGACGGCAAGGCGCACGCCGGCATCGCGCTCGTCACGTGCATGGACTCACGCATCGACCCGCTGCGGATGCTGGGGCTCAAGCACGGCGACGCCAAGATCTTCCGCAATCCCGGTGGTCGCGTCACGCCGCAGGCGCTCGAGGCGCTGGTGCTCGGCGTGCACCTGCTCAACGTGCAGCGGATCCTCGTCGTGCCGCACACCCGCTGCGCCATGGCCTCGGCCTCCGAGGCCGAGCTGCGGGTGCGCGTCGGCGAGTCCGCCGGCGTCGACGCCAGCTGGCAGACCTTCGGCGTAGTCGCCGACCAGCTCGAGCAGCTGCGCGAGGACGTGGTCAAGGTGCGCACGCACCCCCTCATCGGCGAGCGCGCCGCCGTCGGCGGCTTCCTCTACGACGTCGACACCGGCCTGCTGACCCAGCACGCCTGACCCCGCTCACTCGGGCGTGGGACCGCCGTACGTCGCTTGTTGCCGGCGGATCGTCTTGGAGATCTCGGCCCGCTTGCGGTCGCCCTGGCGGATGCGCTGGGCGTCCTCCATCCCGTGGCGGACCGCCAGCCGGATCACCCAGTAGAGCAGCAGGAGGAGTGGGCCCCACACGATGGAGGTCAGGAGGATCTGGGCGAGGATGTCCATAGGAAGAGGCTAGCGAGCCGGCCCCTTCGCCGTCCCTACTTCAGCGTCTGCTTGCCCCCGTGCAGCAGCGTGATGAGCTGGGCGACCTTGCCGTCGGTCGCGGCGTCGCGGGCGAAGGACGTCAGGTTCATCACCGGGGCGAACTTCTGGCGCGTCACCGCCTTGGCGTAGGTGAACTCCCGCAGGCCGTCCGGGCCGTGGATCCGGCCGAAGCCCGACTGGCCGACCCCGCCGAACGGCAGCCCCGGGACCGCCGCGAAGGCGATCACCGAGTTCACCGAGGTCATGCCCGAGCGGATGCGGTGGGCGATCGAGACGCCGTTGCTCCTGGAGAAGACCGCCCCGGCCAGCCCGTACTGCGTGGCGTTGGTCAGGCGTACGGCCTCGTCCATGCTCGTCACCGGGTTGATCGCCAGCGTCGGGCCGAAGGTCTCCTCGGTGATCTCGGTGGAGTCCTCCGGCACGTGGGTGAGGATCGTGGGCTGCACGAAGCGCTCCCCCACCGCGTCCGGCCCTCCGAGGACGACCCGGGCCCCGCGGGCGACTGCGTCCTCGATGTGGCTCCTGATCACCTTCAGCTGCGACGGCATGGTGATCGGCCCGATCTTCGCCCCGCTGTCCGCGCCGGCGCGGAGCCCGTCCGCCTGCGCGAGGATCTCGGCCAGGAACGCGTCGAAGACCTTCTCGTGGACGTAGACCCGCTCGGTGCCGATGCAGGTCTGGCCGGCGTTGGCCATGCCGCCCCACAGCGCCGCCTCGGCGGCCTTGGGCAGGTCGGCGTCCTCGTCGACGATGAGCGAGTCCTTGCCGCCGGCCTCGATGACGACCGGGGTGAGGTTCTCGGCGCAGGCCGCCATCACCTTCTTGCCCGTGCGGCCCGAGCCGGTGAAGGCGAGCTTGTCGATGTGCGCGCGGCACAACGCGTTGCCGGTGTCGCCGAGTCCGGTCACCACCTGGAGCACGTCGCGACCGTGCACGACCTCGCGGAAGCTGTCGGCGAGCCACTGGCCGACCCCGGGCGTGAACTCGCTGGGCTTGAAGACCACCGAGTTGCCCGCCGCGAGCGCGTAGGCGATCGACCCCATCGGCGTGAAGACCGGGTAGTTCCACGGTCCGATCACGCCGATCACGCCGAGCGGGTGGTAGGCGACGGTGGCGGCCTGGTTGGCCATCAGCAGTCCGGAGGAGACCTTGCGCGCCCCCAGCACCTTCTTGGCGTTCTTCGCCGCCCATGCGATGTGGTCGATGGCGAGCACGATCTCGAGCTGGGCGTCGCCGTGGGGCTTGCCGGTCTCGCGGTGGACCAGGTCGGCGAGCTGGGCGATGCGCCGGGTCATCACGCTGCGCCAGGTCAGCAGGTGGTCGGCCCGCTCGTCGAAGGTGAGGTTGCCCCACCAGTCGACGGCGTCGCGGGCGCGGGCCACCGCCGCGTCGACCTCGTCACGCCCCATCACCGGGTGCGTGCCGACGAGGTCACCCGTGGCGGGGTCGAGGGAGTCGAACGTCTCCGACGCGGTGACGGGGGCGGGCGCGGACGGTTCGAGCGTGGTGCTCATCGGGACTCCTTGAGGAGGTCGGCGCACTTCTCGCCGATCATGATGGTGGGGGCGTTGGTGTTGCCGCGCGGGACGCGTGGCATGACCGAGGCGTCGGCGACCCGGAGGCCCTCGATGCCGTGGACCCGCAGCTGCGGGTCGACGACGCTGCCCTCGACCGTGCCCATCGCGCAGGTCGCGACGGGGTGGTAGAGCGTCTGGCCGAGCCGGCCGATGCCCTCGACGATCTCGTCATCGGTCGGGTCGGCCGAGGCGGGGATCCACGGCTCGTCGACGTAGGTCGCGATGGGCCCCTGGCGCAGGATCTCCAGCGCCGTGCGGAAGCCACCGATCATGGCCTCGAGGTCGGCGCGGTCGTCGAAGTAGCCCGGGTCGATCTCGGGGTGCCAGGTCGGGTCGGCCGAGCGCAGCCGCACGTGGCCCGAGCTCTGCACGTTGACCAGCGTGACGGCGGTGGTCAGCGCGCGGCGTACGGGCTCGTGCATGCCGTTGTCGTAGAACCCGGTCGGCGCGACGTGCAGCTGGATGTCGGGGAGCCCGAGGTCGTCGCGAGAGGCGTAGAAGGCGCCGGTCTCGGCGACGTTGGAGCTGAGCGGTCCCTTGCCGGTGGCCTTCCACTTCAGCAGGTTGCCGACGCCGAGCATCTCGGCGATGTCGGTGGTGTCCTTGGTGTAGCTCAGGATCCCGGCCACCGGGTGGTCCTGGAGGTTCTGGCCCACCCCGGAGGACTCCACCGCCACGTCGATGCCCAGCTCGCGCAGGTGTGCACCCGGCCCGATGCCCGACAGCATGAGCAGCTGCGGGCTGTTGATCGCGCCGCCGCTGAGCACGACCTCGGCGTCGACGCGAGCCACGCGGTCCTCGCCGCCGCGGGTGTAGGCCACGCCGACGGCCCGGTTGCCCTCGAGGAGGATGCGCGTCACGAAGGCCTCGGTGCGGACCGTGAGGTTGGGGCGCTTGTCCGCCGGGTGGATGTAGGCGTCGGCGACCGACCAGCGACGCCCCTTCTTGCACGTCACCTGGTAGCGGCCGATGCCGTCCTGCTCGGCGCCGTTGAAGTCGTCGTTGCGCTTGAGCCCGGCGGCGACCCCGGCCTCGATGAACGCCGTGCTGAGCTCGTGGTTGTAGGTGCGGTCCTCGACGTGGAGCGGGCCGTCGGTGCCGTGGTAGCGGCCGCCGAGGCGGGTGTTGCCCTCGGCCTTCACGAAGTAGGGCAGCACGTCCTCGAAGCCCCAGCCCGTGGCGCCGTACGCGTCACGCCACTCGTCGTAGTCGGCGTGGTTGCCGCGGATGTAGATCATCGCGTTCATCGACGAGCAGCCGCCGAGCGCCTTCATGCGCGGCCAGTAGGCCCGGCGCCCGTCGAGGTGCTTCTGCGGGGTGGTCTCGTAGTTCCAGTCCCACTTGGTCTTGAACAGCATCGAGAACGCGAGCGGGATGTGGATGTTGTCGTCGTCGTCGGCCGGACCCGCCTCCAGGAGCAGCACCCGGACGTCCGGGTCCTCGGTCAGCCGAGCGGCGACGACACCGCCGGCGCTCCCCGATCCGATGACGACGTAGTCGAACTTCTCGTCGGGCATGTGCTCCCTCTCGACCTGCTGTGACGCGGGCCACAAACCTACTCAGCGGGTGATCGCGACACAACCACTGTCAGCGTCCCCGCCTTCGGGGAGCGCGGCGGATCGAGGTCAGCTCTGCTCGTGGTCCCGGTTCCGCAGGTCCGCGGGCGGGTAGCGGCGGCTGTCCTCGATGCCGTGCTTCACCGCCAGCCGCATGATCCAGTAGAGCGCGAACGCCATGGCTGCCCAGGTGACGACCATGAAGAGGAGCATCTCGCCACCCCCGATGTCGAACATGCCCGAACGCTAGCGCCGGAGCCGGGCTCGGTCACTCATTTCGACCAGGCTGCGCCGACCGCCCGGCCCCCAGGACGCGTCAAACGTGCGTGGTCGCAAGGCGGAGGAGGAAGCGCGATCTTGGAGCGAAGCGATCGCGCGACGACGACAACGCAGCGAACGCGCGCGTTTCACGCGTCCAGGGTCTCGACGTCGACCTCGTAGGCACCCTGCACGATGAACTCCTTGCGTGGCGCCACGTCGGAGCCCATCAGCAGCTCGAAGACACGGGTGGCCTCGTCGACGTCGTCGATGGTGAGCTTGCGCAGCGTGCGGTGGCGCGGGTCCATGGTGGTCTCGGCCAGCTGGTCGGCGTCCATCTCGCCGAGGCCCTTGTAGCGCTGGACCGGGTCCTTCCAGCGCACGTTCTTCCTCTTCAGCTCGGCGAGGCGGCGCTGCAGCTCGTCGTCGGAGTAGGTGTAGATGTACTTGTCCATCCCCTTCTTGGGGTTGGACAGCTCGATGCGGTGCAGCGGCGGCACGGCCGAGTAGAGCCGGCCGTCGCGCACGAGCTCGGGCATGTACTTGAAGAACAGCGTGGCCAGCAGGCACCGGATGTGCGACCCGTCGGAGTCAGCGTCGGCCATGAGGATGATCCGCCCGTAGCGGGCCGCCTCCAGGTCGAACGTACGCCCGGAGCCGGCACCGACGACCTGGATGATCGAGGCGCACTCGGCGTTCTTGAGCATGTCGCCGACCGAGGCCTTCTGGACGTTGAGGATCTTGCCGCGGATCGGCAGCAGCGCCTGGAACTCGCTGCTGCGGGCGGCCTTGGCGGTGCCCATGGCCGAGTCGCCCTCGACGATGAACAGCTCGGTGCGCTCGGTGTCGCTGCTGCGGCAGTCGAAGAGCTTCGCCGGCAGCGCGGAGGACTCGAGCGCGGTCTTGCGGCGCTGGTTCTCCTTGTGCTGGCGCGCGGCCAGACGGGTCTTGGAGGCTCCGGCGACCTTCTCCATCAGGAGCTTGGCCTGGGCCTTCTCGGCGCGCTTGGTCGAGGTGAGGAACGCCTTGAGCTCCCCCGCCACGACCTTGCGCACGACACCGCGCGCCGCGGGCGTGCCGAGGATCTCCTTGGTCTGGCCCTCGAACTGCGGCTCGGCCAGGCGGACCGTGACGACGGCAGTGAGGCCCTCGAGGACGTCGTCCTTGATGACGTCGGTGTCCGCGGCCTTGAGCACCTTCGCCGCGCGCATCGCGTCGTTGAAGGTCTTCGTCAGCGCGCTCTCGAAGCCGCTGACGTGCGTGCCGCCCTTGGGCGTGGCGATCACGTTGACGAAGGAGCGGACCTCGGTGTCGTAGGCGGTGTCCCACCGCACGGCGACGTCGACGGTGAGCTCGCGCTCGACCTCCTGGGGCGTCATGTGGCCCTTGTCGTCGAGCAGCGGCACCGTCTCGGTGAAGGTGTCGGTGCCCTGCAGGCGCAGGATGTCGGTGACCGGCTCACCGTGGGAGAGGAAGTCCACGAACTCGGCGATGCCGCCGTCGTGGCGGAACTTCTCCTCGACCATCTCGTCGGTCCGCTGGTCGCGGATGACCAGCTCGAGGCCCGGCACGATGTACGACGTCTGGCGCGCGCGGCCGATCAGGCCCTCCATCTCGAAGCGCGCGTCCTTGGTGAAGATCTGGCGGTCCGGCCAGAACCGGATGCGGGTGCCGGTCTTCCCCTTGGCCACGCGCTTGCCCTTGCGGGTCAGGCCGGACTGCGGGGTGAAGGACGCCGACGGCCCGTCGCCGTCGAAGACGCCCGGGACGCCGCGCTGGAAGGAGAGGCCCTGCTGCGAGGGCGAACGGTCGACGTCGATGTCCATCCG
This sequence comes from Nocardioides furvisabuli, assembly GCA_964021995.1. Classification (GTDB taxonomy): domain Bacteria; phylum Actinomycetota; class Actinomycetes; order Propionibacteriales; family Nocardioidaceae; genus Nocardioides; species Nocardioides furvisabuli_A. Next base: position 320,041 of record CAXHZJ010000001.1, read on the forward strand.
CTCCGACAGCGCGTTGACGACCGACAGGCCGACGCCGTGCAGCCCGCCCGTGGCGACGTAGGAGCCGCCGCCGAACTTGCCGCCCGCGTGGAGCTTGGTCGCCACCACCTCGACGCCCGAGAGCCCGGTCTTGGGCTCCTTGTCGGTCGGGATGCCGCGCCCGTCGTCGTACACCTCGACCGAGCCGTCGTCGTGCATCGTCACCTCGACGCGGTGCGCGACCCCGGCCAGCGCCTCGTCCACACCGTTGTCGATGATCTCCCACAGGCAGTGCATCAGGCCGCGGGTGTCGGTCGAGCCGATGTACATGCCCGGCCGCTTGCGCACGGCGTCGAGACCCTCGAGGACCAGGAGGTGTGCTGCGTTGTAGGTGTTGTCTGCCGGTGCTGCCACGGACGTCCTGTCGTGCGGTGCGGGTGGTGCTGCGAACACGCCGAGACTACCCGCGACACGCCGCGGCCCGGCGGAGGCACGCCTGCCCCCGTGAGGGCTCTGACAGGGCTAGCGTGAGCCGCCTCACCAGGTTTCACTTCGGCAACGGCTCGTCCACGGATGGGGACAACGCCCACGGCGGAGGGTGTGACGTGATTGACTGAAAGCCGTTCTCGATCTACACCGCTGGCGGGAATCTTTGTCCCACTGGCTACGTTGGGCCAGACACCGATGAACAAGAAATGAGGCTGACGTGACCACTGCCACCGCACCCACCCAGGCCGTCCTGACGGCCGGTGACCGCTGCGACCGCTGCGGCGCCCAGGCCTACCTCCGCGTGGAGCTCCAGTCCGGAGGTGAGCTGCTCTTCTGCGCCCACCACGCCCGGGAGCACGGCGAGAAGCTCCGTGAGGTCGCCGCCACCGTGCACGACGAGACGCACAAGCTCGGCACGCCGGCTGCGAACCCGGAGGCCTGACCCGCACCCGACCCACCCACCGACTTCCCGAACGGCCCCGGACTCAGCTCTCCGGGGTCGTTCTGCGTGCCGGGACAGGTCTGGCCGGACGGACATCTGGAAGGCTACGCACGTGAGCGCCACCGAGATCCTCCTCGCCCTCGTCATCGCCGTCGGCGTGGTGGGCGTGATCGTCCCCGTCCTGCCCGGCACCGTCCTCGTGCTGGGGGCGGTCCTCGTGTGGGCCCTCGACATCGGTACGCCGACCGCCTGGGCCGTGTTCGCCGTGAGCGCCACGTTCCTCGTCGTGGGCGCGGTGGTGAAGTACCTCGTCCCGGGCCGGCAGCTCAAGGCCTCCGGGGTGCCCAACCGCACCCTGCTCGCCGGAGCCCTGCTGGGCTTCGTCGGCTTCTTCGTCATCCCGGTCGTCGGGCTCTTCGTCGGCTTCGTGCTCGGCATCTACCTCGCCGAGCGCGCCCGGGTGGGCGGCGCGGCCGCGTGGCCCTCCACCAAGCACGCGCTCCGGGCCGTCGGCGTGTCGATCCTCATCGAGCTCGTGGCCGCCGCGCTGGCAGCCGCGACGTGGGTCGTCGGCGTGGTGGTCACCTGATGGCGGTGCTGCTGTCGCTCGCGGCGGCCCTGGCCTACGGCCTCTCCGACTTCGTCGGTGGCATCGCGTCGAGGCGTACGTCGGCGTGGCCGGTCGCGTTCGTCGGCACGGTGGCCGCGCTGGCGGGCGCACTGGTCCTGGCCCTGGTGACACCCGGCTCCCCGACCTCCGCCCACCTCTGGTGGGGAGCCCTGGCGGGCGTCGGGTCCGGTGCGGGCGGTGCCTTTCTCTACCGTGGGCTGGCCGCGGGCCGGATGGGCGTCGTCGCACCGATCTCCGCCGTCGGAGCCGCCCTGCTGCCGGTCTGCGTGGGGGTCGCCACCGGTGAGCGCCCGGCCCTGCTGGTGTGGCTGGGCATCGCTGCGGCCGTCCCGGGGATCTGGCTGGTGAGTCGCGAGCCTGGTGCCGGCGACCTCGCCGCAGGGATCCTCGACGGCGTCCTCGCGGGGCTCGGCTTCGGGCTGCTCTTCGCCGCGATGGGCCAGGTGCCGGAGGCGGCCGGGTTCGCGCCCCTGGCGGTGGCGCAGGCCGTGGCCGTGGTGGGCGTGGCGATCACCGCCACGAGCCTGGGCGGACGGTGGGTGCCGTGGCACCGGTCGCAGGCCTGGGGCGCCGTGGCCGGCCTGCTGGCCACCTCGGCCGCGGCGGCCTTCCTGCTCGCGACCCAGACCGGCCTGCTCACCGTCGCGTCGGTGGTGACCTCGCTCTATCCCGCGGTCACCATCGCCCTCGCCGCCCTGGTCCTGCGCGAGCGCATCCACGGCCCCCAGGGCCTTGGCCTGCTGCTGTGCGGCGTCGCCGTGGGCCTCGTCGCCGCGGGCTGACCGCGGTCAGGCCCCCAGGCCGGACTCGATCGGCAGGCTCCACCGGCGGCGCTCGGGGGACCAGTCGACGACCCGGGTCGAGCCGTCCGTCGGGTCGGCCATCTTCACCGACACCCGGACGGCCGCCGGGGTCTCCAGGCACGCGCGGTCGATCCGCACACGCACCGAGTTCTTCCTCCCCCAGCTGTACTTCGCGTCGTAGTCGCACTCCACGCGCTCGTCGGTGCCGCGCCACCCCTGCGCGGTGGTGAGCACGTAGTCGGTGCCGTCGTTCAACCCGCTGCTGAGGACGTACTCGGCCCCCTTCTCGCCACGATCGGTGTCGATGAAGACCGACAACCCCGCGGCACTCGAGCGGGTCAGGTCCTGGAAGCGCACCTTCACCACGACGTTGGCGGCGCCGTGCTTGGCCCGCACTGCTCGGACGTCGGTGAGCGACCCGCTCGCGTCGGCCGGGTCGGACGTGCTGTAGAACTCCGCGTGCGCCGGCGCAGCCACGAGGCTCGCGAGGACGACGGCGGAGCAGGCGGTCAGGGCGGTCCGAGATCTCATGGCCCCACTGTGGCACCACGACCACCCGCGCTCCACCTACCTGAGGGGGTGGATCGCCTCCGGGTGGCACGATGGCGCCATGGCGTGCGAGCGGACCGGGGACGCACGTCGCCGCCGGTGGACGCTCGCCGCGGGACTCGTCACGGTGCTCACCCTCACTGCCTGCACGCCCCAGGACGGGCCCGACGACGCGGCACCGACCTCGACGCCCTCCTCGACCACCTCGGCACCGCTTCCCTCCGCGACACCGCCCCCCGCACCGCCCGCACGCCGCCCGGTGCGGATCGCGGTCGCGGGAGACATCCACTTCGAAGGAGTCCTCGCCGACCGCTTGCGGGACCCGGCGACGGCGCTGACCCCCGCGGCCGCCGCACTGCGCGCGGCTGACGTCGCGGTCGTGAACCTCGAGACGTCGGTGGGTACGGGCGGTCAGCCGGAGGCGGGCAAGCGCTTCACCTTCTCCGCCGGGCCGGAAGCCCTCGACGCGCTGGCCGCTGCCGGGGTCGACGTCGCGAGCATGGCCAACAACCACGCGCTCGACTTCGGTCGGGCCCGGCTGCCCAGCACCCTGCGCGCGGTCGAGGACGCGGCTCCTGCCCTCGACGTGGTGGGGATCGGCCGCACCGCGCGTCAGGCCTTCCGCCCGGCGCTGGTCGAGGTCAGCGGCACGGTCGTGGCGACCCTCGCCGCCTCCGTCGCCGACCAGGACCCGACCGCCGACCCCACCGGTCGGTGGGCGGCCACCGACGATCGTCCGGGCGTCGCCACCGCCCTCGACCCGACCCGGCTGCTCGCGACGGTCCGCCGCACCGACCGTCGGGCCGACATAGTCGTGGCCTACCTCCACTGGGGCGTCCAGGGCCAGCGGTGCCCGAGCGCCGACCAGCGCAGCCTCGCGACCCGGCTCGTGCGAGCGGGCGCCGACGTCGTGGTCGGCAGCCACGCCCACGTCGTCCAGGGCGACGGGCGGCTCGGGCAGGGCTACGTCGCCTACGGGCTCGGCAACTTCGCGTGGTACTCCCCCGGCACCGCGACGACCGCCCGCACCGGGGTGCTCACCCTCGCCGTGAGACCGCCTCGCGAGCGCGCCGGGCGTGCCCGCGTCGTGCGTTCGTCCTGGTGGCCGGCCCGGATCGGCGTGGACGGACTGCCGTCACGCGTCCGGGGTGCCGACGCAGAGGCCTTCGCGGCCGAGCGCCGCTCGCTCCGTTCCTGCGCCGGGCTGGGCGGCTGATCCGCCGCTACCTCGGCGCCAGCCACTCCAGGACGAGTCGCCCCGCGCGTTCCAGCTGCTCGGCGGACACGACCTCGGGGACGTCCGCCGCCGAGTGGTAGCCGACGTAGGGCGTGGAGCCGAGCCGTGCGGCCGGCAGCCCGTCGCGGACGAAGGACCAGTGGTCGCTGCTGCGCTGCTCCGGGTCGGCGGCCGCCGGGACCTCGACGCGACGGGCCGCGGCGAGCAGGCTGCGCTGGACCGGGTCGGACGCGGTGGCGGAGCCGACCGGCACCCGGTCGCCGACGCCCACCCGGTCGAGGGAGACCATCGCCCGCAGTGCCCGGCGCTCCCGCGGCCCCATCAGGGCGACGTAGCGCCGCGAGCCGTAGTGGTGGTCGGCGTCGCTCGGCCCGCGCGGCTCCTCGGCCCCGAAGGCGACGAGCACGACCGGCAGGCGCGTACGCCGCTGCGCGACTGCCTCCGCGACCGCGAGCAGCACGCCGACGCCCGAGGCGTTGTCCTCCGCGCCCGGGGCCTGCGGGACGGTGTCGAGGTGGGCGCCCACGACCAGGTGCGGGTCGCCGGGTCCCAGGCCGGGCGGTGTGGCGACGACGTTGACCGACCTGCCGGCCGGCACCGAGATGCCCCACGACTCCCCGGCAGGCACGTCCACGCGCTGGCGTACGACGTCGTAGCCCAGCCGCTCCAGCCGACGAGACACCCAGGTGGCGGCCTGGCGATAGGCGGGGCCGGTCGCCTCGCGGGGACCCACCACCCCGGCCAGGTGGCGTACGGCAGCGACGGCGACCGTCCGGTCGAGGTCACCGGCCCGGACCGGGTCGACGACCGCCACCTCGGGCTCGGCCGGCTCCGGTGCCACGGACGTCGAGGCGCTCGGGGACGGCGTCGTGGGCTCGGCGCTCGCCTGCGACGGCGGCGGCGCGGGAGGGCGTACGTCGCCGCTCGAGCACCCCGAAATGGCGAGCAGCGCCGCCGTGAGGGCGACGCTGCTCGCGAGACGGCGCATGTCCGTCATGGTGTGGATCAGTCCAGGTAGTCGCGCAGGACCTGCGACCGGCTGGGGTGCCGCAGCTTCGACATGGTCTTCGACTCGATCTGGCGGATGCGCTCGCGCGTCACGCCGTAGACCTTGCCGATCTCGTCGAGGGTCTTGGGCTGGCCGTCGGTGAGGCCGAACCGCATCGACACCACGCCCGCCTCGCGCTCCGACAGGGTGTCGAGCACCGCGTGGAGCTGCTCCTGGAGCAGGGTGAACGACACGGCGTCGGCCGGGACGATCGCCTCGGAGTCCTCGATGAGGTCACCGAACTCCGAGTCGCCGTCCTCGCCGAGCGGCGTGTGGAGCGAGATGGGCTCGCGGCCGTACTTCTGGACCTCGATGACCTTCTCGGGGGTCATGTCGAGCTCCTTGGCGAGCTCCTCGGGCGTGGGCTCGCGGCCCAGGTCCTGCAGCATCTGCCGCTGGACGCGGGCGAGCTTGTTGATGACCTCGACCATGTGGACCGGGATGCGGATCGTGCGCGCCTGGTCGGCCATGGCGCGGGTGATGGCCTGGCGGATCCACCACGTGGCGTAGGTCGAGAACTTGTAGCCCTTGGTGTAGTCGAACTTCTCGACCGCACGGATCAGGCCGAGGTTGCCCTCCTGGATGAGGTCGAGGAAGAGCATGCCGCGACCGGTGTAGCGCTTGGCCAGCGAGACGACCAGACGCAGGTTGGCCTCGAGGAGGTGGTTCTTCGCGCGACGACCGTCCTCGGCGATCCACTCGTACTCCTCGAGCATCTTGGGGCTGATCCGCCCGCCCTTGCCGAGCTTCTCCTCGGAGAAGAGGCCGGCCTCGATGCGCTTGGCGAGCTCGACCTCCATCTCGGCGTTGAGGAGGGGGACCTTGCCGATCTGCTTGAGGTAGTCCTTGACCGGGTCGGCGGTGGCGCCGGCCACCATGACCTGCTGCTCGGGCTCGTCGGTCTCGTCGGCCGCGGAGACGGTGAAGGCCTGCTTCTCGTCCTCCTTGATCGTCGGGTCCTTGGCGACGTCCTTCTCGAAGACCTCGTCCGGGATGTCGGGGAGGACCTTCTTGCCGTCGGCCCCCAGGACGGGCGTCTCGACCGCGCCGAGGTCGACGACCTCGTCGGTGGCCGCAGCCTTCTTGGCGTGCGCCTTCTTCGCGGCGGCCTTCTTGGCAGGTGCCTTCTTCGCCGGCGCCTCGGCGACGGGCGCTGCCTGGGTCGCGGCGGCCTTGGCTGGCGTCGCCGTCGCAGCAGCCTTCTTGGCCGGGGCCTTCTTCGCCGCGGACGTGCTGGCCGAGCGCTTGCTCGTCGCAGCGACCGCACGCAGGCTCGCGGCGTCGACCTGGACCGAGATCCCCAGGCCGCTCAGGTGCACGAGGAGTGCCTTCAGGTGGCGGGGCTCGACACCGGCCTCGTCACTGGCGCGACGTACGTCCTCGGGGGACACGGTGCCGGTGGGGGTGCCGCCGGCGACCAGGGCGGTGATGGAGGGGTGCGTGAGCACCTCCGCGGGGAGCAACTTGCGTGCGTGTGAAGACACGAACACCTCTCGTCGGACAGCTTCGGGGCGCGGCGAGGCCCGGTGACGTCAAGAGCCGCGCCGTCATTCTGCCACGGCCCTCCACGACCCGTGGCATCCGGTCCGGATCGGAGCTTTCGACGCTGCCGGGTCAGGACCGGGCCCGGGCCTTCTTCGCCTTCTTGAAGTCGCGCACCTTCTGCAGGGAGTCCGCATCGACCACGTCGGCGACGGAGCGGTGGCCCTCGAGGGCGTAGTCACCGACCGCGGCCTCCCACCCGTCAGGGCGTACGCCGAGCTGCTTGGCCAGCAGGGCGACGAAGATCTGGGCCTTCTGCTTGCCGAAGCCCGGCAGCGCCATCACGCGCTTGAGCAGGTCCTTGCCGTCCGCGGCCTCGGTCCACAACCGGGACGCGTCGCCGCCGTACGTCTCCTCCACGATGCGCGCGAGCTCCTGCAGGCGCGAGGCCATCGAGCCGGGGAAGCGGTGGATGGCCGGCGGGGTCGACGCCATCGCGGCGAACTCGTCGGGGTCGGCCGCGGCGATCGCGTCGGGCGCGAACGTGCCGAAGCGGTCCAGCACCTTGGCCGGGCCTCGGAACGCGTGCTCCATCGGGTACTGCTGGTCGAGCATCATCCCGGCCAGCAGCGCGAAGGAGGAGTCGTCGAGAACCTTGTCGGCGGCGGGGTCGCCGGTGATCTGGAAGCCCATGGGTCCATCCTGCCCGACCGGGTGCCGGGGCGGGACCCGCTGGGCGGGCCTACTGTGCCTTGACCGCCAACACCGGGCAGGGGGCGTCGAGGAGCACACGCTGGGCGTTGCTGCCGAGGATCAGCTTGCCGACCGGCGAGCGGCGTCGCAGGCCGATCACGAGCAGCTCGGCGTTGTTGGCCTCGGCGATGCTGATGAGGTCCTCGGCGGGCTCGAAGCCGCGCACGAGCTGGCGGATGTCGTGCTCGATGCCGGCCTCCTCGAGGGTGGCGCGGACCGCTGCCATGTCGTCCTCCGCGCTCCGCGCACGGCTGCCGTCGAACTCCTGGCCTCCCCGGTGGGAGTTCACCACCACGAGCTTGCTGCCACGCAGCTTCGCCTCACTGATGCCAGCAGACAGGGCGGCTTCGCCCTCCGGCTTGGGGACGTACCCGACGACGACGGTGCCCATGGTGTCTCCTCTCGGGGCCCGCAGCGCCACGCCGCCGACCTGTTGGCACCGTAACGGAAACCGGCTGCCTTGGGCAGCCTGTGGACAGGCGCGTTGCGGACGCTCTCCTCCGGCAGGGTGAGGACATGGCGCCCGCACGTGCACGTCCTCGAGGGCCCGTCGTCGGGCTCGAGGCCCCGATCGACCGGACCACTCACGCGGTGCTGCGTGCCGCGACGCTGGAGCTGCTCGAGGCCGAGGCCCGGCGCCACTTCCCATCCGTCCTGCACGCCGGCGTGCCCGGTCGCACCGCACGCCACTGCGACGCCCCCCGCACCGCCGACCCGGGCCTGCGGGCCGACGTGGTGCTGGCGCTGCTGCGGCACGCGTCGGCGCTCACACCCCGGCCCTACCTCTGGCTCACCCGACCCGGCGAGCTGAGCACGCACGACGAGGACCTGCGCTGGCTCGGTGCTGCCGCCTGGGCGACGTCGGCCCTGGGGACGCACACGCCCCTGGTCGTCGTGACGCGTCGCGGCTGGTTCGACCCCGTCAGCGGCGTACGCCGGGAGTGGCGACGCCTGCGCCGAAGAGCCGTGTGAGCACCGGCCGTCAGTCCCAGAGGTGCACGGGCTCGTTGCTGTGCATGCGGTCCTTGTAGTCCAACAGCGTGGCGCGCAGGGCGTCGAAGCGGTCCTCTCCCCCACGCGCGCGCACCCGCTCGACGAACCACGCCGCGCCGCTGGTCTCCAGCAGGCACCGCTGCTCGATGATGCCGAGGTAGCGGTCGCTCTCCTCCGTGGGCACGCCCCACGCGTCGAGACCGGCCTTCGCCATGGGCAGCAGACGGCGCAGCACCAGCTCGGTGGCCCGCGCCTGGCCGATGCCGGGCCAGTAGACCTGGGCGTCGACACCCATCTGGGCGGCCACGTGGAAGTTCTCCTCCGCGGCCGAGAAGGACATCTGCGACCACAAGGGCCGCTCGCTCTCGGCGAGGAAGCGGATCAGCCCGAACCACAGGGCCGCGTTGGCGATGGTGTCGGCCACGGTGGGGCCCGCGGCGAGCAGCCGGTTCTCGACGCGCAGGTGCGGCACACCATCCGCGACGTCGTAGACCGGCCGGTTCCAGCGGTAGATGGTGCCGTTGTGCAGGCGCAGCTCGTGCAGCAGCGGCGTGCCGCCGGACTCGAGGACCTCGAGCGGATCCTCCTCGTCGGTCACCGGCAGCAGGGCCGGGAAGTAGCGCACGTTCTCCTCGAAGAGGTCGAAGACCGAGGTGATCCACCGCTCACCGAACCACACACGGGGTCGTACGCCCTGGGCCTTGAGCTCCTCGCTGCGCGTGTCGGTGGCCTGCTCGAACAGGGGGATGCGGGTCTCGCGCCACAGCTCCTTGCCCAGCAGGAACGGGGAGTTGGCCGAGACCGCGAGCTGCACGCCGGCGATCGCCTGGGCGGCGTTCCAGTAGGCCGCGAACTGGTCGGGCGAGGTCTGCACGTGGAACTGCGTGCTGGTGCACGCGGCCTCCGGCACGATCGAGTCCGCGGTCGTGGTGAGCCGCTCGCGTCCCGAGATGCTGATGGTGATGTCCTCGCCGCGGGCGCTGAGGATCTGCTCGGACAGCAGGTTGTAGCGCGGGTTGGCGCTCAGGGTGGCGCGGTTCATGTGGCCTTCGGCGAGCGTCGGCAGGATGCCGATGGCGACCTGGTGCGCCCCGACCTGCGCTGCCTTCTCCTCGGCGTCGTTGAGCGAGTGCCTCAGGCTCTGCTCGAAGGTGTTGAGCCCGCCCTCGCGCAGCTTGGCCGGGGCGAGGTTGATCTCGATGTTGAACTGGCCGAGCTCGGTCTGGAAGTCGGGGTCGGCGATCGCCTCGAGCACCTCGGCGTTCTTCAGCGCCGGGTCGCCGGCGTCGTCGATGAGGTTGAGCTCCATCTCGAGACCGGTCATGGGGTCGTCGGTGTCGAAGCGCGCCTCGCGCAGCATGCGCGCGAAGACGTCGAGGTTGCGGCGCACCTTCTCGCGGTGCCGCGTCCGGTCGGCGCGACTGAACTCCTGCTGGTCGACCTCTTCACCCATGCCCGAACCCTAGTGTCGTGGGCACGGCGCGGGAACCGTCCCGAAGGCTGGTCCAGCCACGCGGTCAGGCGGCGGGATCCGCGGTCCCACCCAGACGGGGTCGCAGGACCTCCCAGTCGTCGGGCGACGTGGCGGACTCGAGCAGCTGGGCGACGAGTCCGGCCAGCGAGTGGTGGGGCTCGACGGCGTGGCAGCGGTCGACTGCGCACCACGCCAGCGCGCCGTCCCCGGCGAGCCAGGCAGCGAAGGCCAGCACGGCGGCCGGGGCGGCGACGTGGCGCGCCGGCAGGCGGCGTACGGCGTCGGACCACAGCTCGACGGCACCGCGCGCGTCGGTGCGTCCCAGGCACGCCCACGCCTCGTCCCGGAGCGAGCCCGCTGTGACGGTCAGCGCGACGGCCGCCAGCTCGGCGCGGGTGAACGTGGTGCCGCCTGCCAGGTGCCGACCGACCAGCGTCCCCAGCGCACCGGCAGGCAGTGGCGAGGCAGAGCGGATCTCGTCATCGAGCTCACCGGCGAGGACGGGGTCGACCGCGATCGTCGCGCGCAGGGCCTCGCGACTGGCGTGGGTGACGCGGCCGTCGAAGACCGCCTGGGCGGTGAACGGGTGCTCGGCCAGCTCGAACGGCACGCCGCGGTAGGCCGCGAGCGGCGCGCCCGGCATGACGGCGTACCAGTGGTCGTCGTGGACGCGCAGCACCTCGCGCACCTCCACGCCGGCCGCCGTGAACTCCTCGTGGATCGCCCACGCGGCCTCGTCGGCCACCGTGGTGTCGTCGTCGTAGACCACGACGACGACCTCGCGCACGCCGTGGCGGCGCGCCGGGCGCAGGAGCGCCTCGACGACGTCGTCCACGTCGTCCGGGTCGTGCGGCAGGTCGACGCGGGCCTGCATGCCGCCCGGCGCCCCGGTGCTCACCATCACCACGGAGTGCTCGGGCAGGAACCCGAGGGCCAAGGGGACGAAGGCAGCGATGTCGGCGGGGGTGCGTGCCCGCAGGAGCGTCGGGGGCGGCGAGCCCCCGTGGGCGGAGGCGAAGGCGGACGGGGACGGGGTGCTGTCGGCGGTATCCATGACGAGGACGCTTCCCGCGGCCTCCGACCCTCCATGCCCGAGCGGCTCGGTCCCTGTGGAGAACCCGTCCCACGGCCCACCTGTGGACGGTTCGTGGCCCACGACGCGCCGCCGGAGCCCCGTGGACGAGTCCCTGAGAGGATGCAGCGGTGACCGGACAGACGACCTGCGGCTGATGCGTTCGACCGCCTCGGTCCTGCACCTCGACCTCGACGCGTTCTTCGCCGCCGTGGAGCAGCGCGACAAGCCGTCGCTGCGGGGGAAGCCGGTGATCGTCGGCGGCACCGGTGGGCGGGGCGTGGTGGCCACCGCGTCCTACGAGGCGCGGACCTTCGGCGTCGGCTCGGCGATGTCCGGGCGCGAGGCGCGGGCGCGCTGCCCGCACGCGGCGTTCCTCAGCGGCCGCTTCCACGCCTACAGGGAGACCAGCACGCGCGTCATGCAGGTGCTCCGCGAGCTGTCCCCCCTCGTCGAGCCGCTGTCCCTCGACGAGGCGTTCGTCGACCTGGCCGCCGCCGACCTGCCCGACCTCGAGGTTGCCACCGTGACCGCGGCGGGCGAGCGGCTGCGCCAGCGCGTGCACGAGGTGACCGGCGGCCTGACCGCGACCGTGGGCATCGCCTCGTCCAAGTTCCTCGCGAAGGTCGCCAGCGAGCTCGACAAGCCGGACGGGATGACGGTCGTCCCGCCGGGCACCGAGCTGGACCTGCTGCGTCCGATGAAGGTCACCGTCATCCCCGGCGTGGGACCGGCGACCGCCGAGCGGCTGCGGCGTGCCGGCATCCACACGATCGCCGAGCTCGAGGCGGTCGAGGAGGACGAGCTCGTACGCCTGCTGGGCCAGGCCCAGGGACACGGGCTGTGGCACCTGGCACGCGCCCGCGACCCGCGGCCGGTGCTGGCCGAGCGGGAGACGAAGTCGATCAGCGTCGAGGGCACCTACGACACCGACCTCAACGACCGCCGGGTCATGGAGGGCCTGCTCACGCGCCAGGCGCGCGACGTCGGCACCCGGATGCGGAAGAACGGCTTCTCCGGCCGCACCGTGACGATCAAGGTGCGCCTGCACGACTTCACCACCCTCAACCGCTCCAGCACGCTGTCCAGCCCCACCGACGACGGCGCGACGATCGCCCGCATCGCCCGATCGCTGCTCGCCGACCTCGACACCACCGGGGGCGTGCGGCTGCTCGGCGTCGGCGTGTCCGGGCTGGCCGACTGGGTGCAGGAGGACCTGTTCGGCTCCACGGCGGAGGAGGACGAGGCCGAGGAGGTGGTCCTGCCCGAGCCGCGGCGACGCACCTGGCCACCCGGCGCGGACGTCGTGCACGACGAGATGGGCCAGGGCTGGGTCTGGGGATCGGGCTCCGGCGTGGTCACGGTGCGCTTCGAGACCGCCGACACTCCCCCCGGCCCAGTGCGCAGCTTCCGCGACGACGACCCTGCGCTGCGCCGGCTCGAGCCACCCGCCGAGGACTGAACCGGGGACCGACCCGTCGCCGGGTGTTCACCGGTCGCGGCTTGCGCGCCGCCGCCCCCTCGGGCAGCCTCGTGGGGCAACACAGGTTGAGGGGCTCCAGATGGTATGAGCATCGGGAGCCCCTCGATGTGTCCGGCGGTGGTGGCGTCCGGACCACCGCACCGGCATCCGGTCCCCGCCGACCCCGCCACCGGGCCTGCGCGGCGAGCGAGCTCGCCGGGTGGGACTGATCGTCCGATGCGATCCCCGGCCCCGCCGAAGCGGCGCCGGTAGGGAGAGTTCTATGCCCGCGAGCCCGGCTTCGCAAGCCCTCACCCCCACAAACCCGTGGTCCCACAGGGTTGCCCACAGATGTCGGCCCGCTCTCCACAGGGACGGCGAGCTCCTCCACAGCGGTGGTCGGCCCGTCCTCGCACGGCCCACGCATGATTCCAGCGCGGAGGGGAACCCCTGAGAAGTCCCTGAGAGTTCCGGAATCGTGGAATTCCGGCAGCCGCTGGCGCGTCAAGTCAGGTGAAGGCACCGAGCAATCCGTTCGGGAATCCCGCAACGGACACAGGCGTTGGATCAGACGTGCGACACAGGGGTGGCCGCACGAGGAGCAGGAGGACAAGATGAGCACTGCACAGGCCAAGCGCACCACCACCACGCGTGAGATCGAGGGCCGCGACAGCGTCGGCCTCTACCTCGACGAGATCGCCCGCACCCCGCTCCTCGACGCCGAGACCGAGGTCGAGCTGTCCAAGACGATCGAGGCGGGACTGCTGGCCCAGCACCTCCTCGACACCGGGCGCATCGGTCGCCGCAAGGGCGGTGCCCCGATGAGCGCCAACGAGGAGGAGCTCGAGTGGCTCGCCGAGCAGGGCCGCCTCGCAGTGGACCGCTTCATCGAGGCCAACCTCCGGCTCGTCGTCTCCATCGCCCGCAAGTACGGCCGCTCCCAGATGCCGATGCTCGACCTCATCCAGGAGGGCAACACCGGACTGATCCGCGCCGTGGAGAAGTTCGACTACACCAAGGGCTACAAGTTCTCGACGTACGCCACCTGGTGGGTGCGCCAGGCCATCACGCGCGGCATCGCCCAGCAGGCCCGCGTCGTCCGCCTCCCCGTCCACGTGGTCGAGGAGCTCAACCAGGTCGGCAGCGCCCGTCGCACGCTGGAGCGCCAGCTCGGCCGCGACCCGGAGCCGCAGGAGATCGCCACCGAGCTCGGGATGGAGCTCGACCGCGTGCTCGACCTGATGAGCTGGGGACGCGACCACGTCTCGCTCGACACCCCCGTCGACGAGGACGGCGACACCTCGCTGGGTGACCTGATGGCCCAGGAGACCGCTCCGGGTCCGGACCTCAACTTCCTGGACGTCGAGGCGCGCCAGCGGCTCGAGGACCTCGTCGGGATCCTGGACGAGCGCTCGGCCGACATCGTCCGCGCGCGCTACGGCCTGGCCGACGGCCGCCAGCACAAGCTCGCCGACATCGGCGCCCGCCACGGCATCTCCGCCGAGCGGGTCCGCCAGCTCGAGCGGGAGGCCCTGCAGAAGCTCCGCCGCGCCGGCGACCCCGACCTGGCGGCCTGATCGCCTAGTACGCCGCGGACAACAGGTCCGCACTCGCGGCCCGTGCCCGTTCGACCACGTCGGCGGGCACGGGCCGCTGTGCTGCCACGCGGGCCTGCCACACCTGGAGCGCCACCACCCGGGCGGCTGCCTCCTCGACCCGATCGCGCGAGACGTCCCCGGCGATGATCGCGTCGGTGACGATCTGGTGCGTCGTCGCGGTCTCCACCGGCATCAGCAGCAGGTCGGCGCCCGCCTTCAGCGCCTGGAGGGCCGGGGTCGGTCGTCCACCGACCGCACCCATGCCGAGCGAGTCGGTGATGGCCACTCCCTCGAAGCCGAGGTCGTCGCGCAGCAGGTCGTACACCTCGGGCGCCATGCTCGCCGGCACGCCGGGCGCGATCGAGGTGAGGTCGAGGTGGCTCAGCATCACTGCGGGGGCCGCCTTGTCGATCGCCGCCTCGAAGGGCGGCAGGTCGTGCGACTCGATCTCACCGAGGGACGAGTCCACGACGGGCAGCGTGTCGTGGCTGTCGCTGGTGGCGGTCCCGTGGCCCGGGAAGTGCTTCACCGTCGAGACGATGCCGGCGGCGTCGTAGCCCTTGATCGCCGACGCGACGGCGTCGGCCGCGAGGTCCGGGTCCGTCGACGGCGAGCGGGCACCGATCGTCGGGTCGGCGGCGCCGATGGTCACGTCGGCGACGGGGGCGAACACCCAGGTGAAGCCGAGGCCGCGCAGCTCGAGGGCCGTGGTCAGGGCCGCGACGCGGGTGGCCCGGCGCCCCTCCTTCGGATCGGCGGCGATGGCCTGGCCCGCGGAGGCGAAGTGGGGGAACTCGGTGGCGATGCCCCGCAGGTGGGAGACGTAGCCGCCCTCCTGGTCCACGCCGATCACGGGCGGGAAGTCGCGTCCGTCGTCCGCTGCGGCCTGCGCGATGCCGGCAGTCATGGCCTGCACCTGGTCGAGGTCGGCGACGTTGGCACCGGTGACCGAGACCCCTGCGAGGTGGAGGTCGCGCACCATCCGCGCCGGCTCCGCAGGGTCGGTGCCGTGGAAGCGCCCCACGATCACACCGCCGGCGAGCTGCTCGGGGGTCCAGGTGCTGACGAGCTCGCGAGCCGCGTCGAGCTCGCCCACGGTGGGTCCCCAGGAGGTCGGGGCATCCGGGTCCTCGGTCTCCTCGGCCTCGGCCCTTGGCGAGGTGGACTCGGCCGGGGCGGAGGACGACGGCACGGAGGTCGCCGGCGCCGCGTCGTCGGACGTCGGGCTGAAGCCGGCACAGCCGCTCACGAGCAGGACACCCGTCGCGATCACGGCCAGTCGGGGTCGGATCGGAAGCACGCGTGGAGGGTACCGGCCGCACCCGCGCGAACCGGAAACGTCAGGCCCGCGCGGCCAGCTCGGCGTACACGTCCTCCACGCGGCGGCGCAGGTCGTCGAGCGAGCCGGTGTTGTCGACGACGTGGGTCGCGATCGTGAGCCGGTCCTCCGGCGAGGCCTGCGCGGCGATGCGCGACTCGGCGTCCTCGCGGGTCCAGCCGCGGTCGCCGACCATGCGTGCCACCTGGACCTCCCTGGGCGCGTCCACCACGATCACGGCGTCGAACGACCCGGCCCGACCGACCTCGGCCAGCAGCGGGATGTCGTGGACGACCACCGCGTCGGCCTCGGCAGCGGCCTCGAGCTCGGCACTGCGCCGGTGGACGAGCGGGTGGATGATCGCCTCGAGGCGCTTGCGGGCACCCGCGTCACCGAAGACCAGGGCGCCCATCGCCGGCCGGTCCAGGTCTCCCCCGGGCGTCAGCAGCCCGGGCCCGAACTCGGCCACGACCGCCTCCAGCCCCGGCGTGCCCTTCGCGACCACCTCGCGCGCGATCGCGTCGGCGTCGATGACCACGGCCCCCAGCTCGGCGAGGATCGCCGACACCGTGCTCTTGCCGGAGGCGATGCCCCCGGTCAGTCCCACCCGGACGGTCACTGGTCCTCCCCCACGACGACGGTCAGCATCTCGTGGAGCGTACGACGCTGCGCCGGCGTGAGTACGGCCAGGACCCGCTCGGACGCCTCGAGGCGCACCTGCTCGATGCGTCCCACGAGGTCGCGTCCGGCGTCGGTCAGGGTGAGCGTGGTGGCCCGTCGGTCGCTGGGGTCGGCCGCGCGCCGCAGCCAGCCGTGGTCCTCGAGGGCGTCGGCCACCTCGGTGGCCGATCGCGGGGCGATCCGCAGCTCCTCGGCGAGCACGGAGGGACGCATGCCCGCGGGGCGGGAGGCGAGCACGCGGAGGGCCCGGGACTGCGCGGGGGTGATGTGCCACTCGGCGAGGGCGTCGGCGTAGGCACGCCGCACCCGTCTGGCGAGGGCCATGACGAGGTCGCCGGTGTGCTCCTGCGACCTCGGTCGGGGGTGCGGGTGTGAACCCATGGAATATCTCCGCGTCCTGTCCGGTTGTGACCTCATAGTGAGGTTACCTCACATACATCCCTCGTCCCAGAGAGGAGCTGGTCGCATGGATGACCACTCCCGACCCGGATCCCGGTCCGACTCCCCCTCGAGCCGCTCGCGCCGCGGCGGGCGGCCCGACCCCGCCGACGTGCGGCAGCTCGCGGACTCCCCCGTCTCGCTGCGCCGCGTGGCGCGCCTCTTCGCGCCCCACCGCTCGACGCTCACCGTCGTCGTCGCCCTGATCGTGCTGAGCTCGACCGTCTCGCTGGCCCAGCCCTTCCTCGTGCGCCACGTCATCGACGAGGCGCTGCCGCGCCAGGACGTACGCCTCCTGCTGGTCCTGGTCGCAGCGATGCTCGCCGTCGCCGTCGCGACCGCCGCGATCGGCGTCGTGCAGACCTGGCTCTCCACCTCCGTCGGCCAGCAGGTGATGCACCGCCTGCGCAGCGACCTCTTCGCCCACCTCCAGCGCCAGTCGCTCGACTTCTTCACCCGCACCCGCGGCGGCGAGGTGCAGTCGCGCCTGGTCAACGACATCGGCAGCATGCAGGGGGTCGTGACCCAGACCGCGACGTCGATCGCCGCCAACGTCACCGTCGTGGCGGGCACGGCGGTCGCGATGGTCGCCCTCAGCTGGCGGCTCGCGCTCATCTCGCTGGTGGTCCTGCCGCCGGCCGTCCTGCTCACCCGGCAGGTGGCCCGGATGCGCCACCGCATCACCGGCGAGCGGCAGCGCCGCCTCGCCGACCTCCACGTCCAGATCGAGGAGGGCCTGTCCGTCAGCGGCGTGCTCCTGTCGAAGACCCTCGGCGCCTCACCCCGGCTCACTGCGAGGTTCGACGAGACCTCGTCCGACCTCGTCGGCCTGGAGATCCGCTCCCGCCTCGCCGGTCGCTGGCGGATGGCCACGATGAACGTCGTCTTCGCCGCCGTGCCGGCCGCGATCTACCTCGCCGCCGGCCTTCCCGCGACGTCGGGCGGGATGACCATCGGCACCCTGGTCGCCTTCATCGCCCTCCAGGGCAACCTCTTCCGCCCGCTGATGGGCCTGCTCAACGTCGGGGTCGACCTCACCGCCTCGATGGCGCTCTTCAGCCGGATCTTCGAGTACGGCGACCTGCCGGTCGACCTCGTCGAGGCCACGGCCCCGACCCGTCTCGAGCGCTCCTCGGCCCGCGGCGAGGTGCGGTTCGAGGGCGTCGGCTTCGGCTACGACGCCGACCGGGCGGTGCTCACCGACATCGACCTCGTCGTCCCGGCCGGCACGACCCTCGCGCTGGTCGGCGAGACCGGCAGCGGCAAGTCGACGCTGGCCTCGCTGGTCCCGCGCCTGCGCGACGTCACGACCGGCAGCGTCACCATCGACGGTGTCGACGTCCGCGACCTGGCCTCGGCCGACCTCGCCGAGCTCGTGGGCGTCGTGACGCAGGAGACCTACCTGATGCACGCCAGCCTGCGCGACAACCTGCGCCACGCCCGCCCCGAGGCCACCGACGCCGAGATCGAGGACGCCTGCCGCCGGGCCCGCATCCACGACCTCGTCGTCTCGCTCCCCGAGGGCTACGACACCCTCGTCGGCTCCCGCGGCCACCGCTTCTCCGGCGGCGAGCAGCAGCGCCTGGCGATCGCACGCACGCTCCTGCGCGACCCGGCGGTGCTGGTCCTCGACGAGGCCACCAGCGCGCTGGACAACGAGACCGAGCGGGCCATCCTGGAGACGTTCGCGTCGGTGTCCGCGACCCGCACCACCATCACCATCGCGCACCGCCTCTCCACGGTCCGCGACGCCGACCAGATCGCCGTGCTGCACGACGGGCGCGTGGTCGAGCTCGGCGCCCACGAGGAGCTGCTGCTCCGCGGTGGCCGCTACGCCGACCTGGTGCGCGGCGGCCTCGAGCGCGAACGCTCGGCCGCCTGAGCGGACGTCACGGGAGTCCGCGGTCCGAACCCGGAGATCCCATGACGTACGCCTCCCGGCCGACTCAGGCGGACGCCTTCTCGGCGGCCGCGAGCAGCACGCACGTCGCCACCGCATCCATGGCCTCGGTGACCTCCGCGAGCGGCGGCATCGTGGGCGCGAGCCGGATGTTGGTGTCGTCCGGGTCCTGCTTGTAGGGGAAGGACGAGCCCGCAGGGGTCAGCGCGATGCCCGCCTCCTTGGCCAGCGCCACCACGCGCGAGGCGGTGCCCGGGACGACGTCGAGGTTGACGAAGTAGCCGCCGGCCGGCTTGTTCCAGGTGGCCACACCGCGTCCCTCGAGGCGCTCGGTGAGCACCCGGTCCACCTCGGCGAACTTCGGCGCGATGATCTCGCGGTGCTTGCCCATGTGCTCGCGGACGCCCTGCGGCGAGCCGAAGAACTCGACGTGTCGCAGGTGGTTGACCTTGTCGGGGCCGATCGAGCCGTTGCCGAGGTGCCCGAGGTACCACGCCACGTTGGCGGTGGACGCCGCCAGGAACGCCACGCCTGCGCCGGCGTAGGTGATCTTCGACGTCGAGGCGAACATGATCGGCCGGTGCGGGTGCCCCGCCGCCGAGGCGAGGGTGAGGACGTCGGCGCTCTTCGCCTCCTCCTCGGTCAGGTGGTGCAACGCGTAGGCGTTGTCCCAGAAGATCTTGAAGTCCGGCGCTGCCGTCGGCATCGCCGCCAGGCGCGCGGCGACGTCCTGGCTCACGACGGCGCCCGTCGGGTTGGCGTACGTCGGCACGATCCACATGCCCTTGATGCTCGGGTCCTCCGCGACCAGCGCCGCGACCGCGTCGACGTCGGGACCGTCCTCGTGCATCGGCACGGTCACCATCTCGATGCCGAGGCTCTCGAGCAGGGTGAAGTGGCGGTCGTAGCCGGGCACCGGGCAGACGAAGCGCACCTTCTCCTCCTGGCTCCACGGCCGCTCGGAGTCGACACCGCCGAAGAGCATCAGGTAGACGAGGCAGTCGCGCATGATCGTGAGGCTCGAGTTGCCGCCAGCGACGACCTGGTCGGGCTCGACCCAGAGCAGCTCGGCGAACATCTCGCGCAGCTCGCGCAGGCCCTCGAGCCCGCCGTAGTTGCGTACGTCGACACCGGCCGCGTCCTTCGTCGAGGTCGGCAGGTGCAGCAGCGCGTCGGAGAGGTCGAGCTGCTGCGACGACGGCTTGCCGCGCGTGAGGTCGAGCTTCAGCCCGCGCGCCTTGAGCTCCTCGTAGGCGGCGCGCTGCTGCTCGAGCAGGGCGGCGAGGTCGTCGGCGGAGAGGTCGGTCAGCGCAGTCGCGGTCACGCGGGCAAGGCTACCGAGGACCGTCCTGCGGTCCCCCGGGTGGAGCCACGGATCGGGACGCACGACTCAGGCGGTCAGCCGGAACGTACGCCGGTACTCCTGCGGGCTGACCCCGCGGGACCGACCGAAGTGGTGGCGCAGCGTGGCCGCGTTGCCGAAGCCGACCTCGCCGGCGACCCAGTCCACCGGGTGGTCGGTCTGCTCGAGCAGCTCCTGCGCCGCACGCACCCGCTCACCGAGGATCCAGCTGTAGGGCGTCGTCCCGGTCTCCTCCTTGAAGCGGCGGGCGAAGGTGCGCGCCGACATGTGCATCTGGCGCGCGAGCGTCTCGACGTCGAGGTCCTCGGCCAGGTGCTCGCTGATCCACGCCAGCAGCGGCGCGAGCGCCTCGGACTCGCAGACCGGGACCGGTCGCGCGATGAACTGGGCCTGCCCGCCGTCGCGGTGCGGCGGCACGACCATCCGGCGGGCGGTGGTGGCTGCCACCTTGGCGCCGAACTGCTGGCGCATCACGTGCAGCGCGGCGTCCAGCGCGGCGGCCGAGCCGGCGCCCGTGACGATCGAGCCGTCCTGGACGTAGAGGACGTCGCGGTCGACGATCGCCTCCGGGTGGCGCTCGGCCAGCTCGGCGGCGAAGCGCCAGTGCGTGGTGCAGCGACGGCCGTCGAGGAGGCCGGCCTGCGCCAGCATGAAGGTCGCCGAGCAGTGGGCGAAGAGCATCGCGCCGCGCTCGTGCGTGGCCCGCAGCAGCTCGGAGACCTCCGGGGACGTCTCCAGGTAGTTGCCCTTGGGTGCGAGGCAGACCAGGTCGGCGTCGGCCGCCTCCTCCAGCCCGTGCTCGACCACCAGGTCGAAGCCGGCTCGGGTGCGGAGGCGGCCGGGCTCGGGCGTGACGACGACGAAGTCGAAGACCGGGTTGTCGTCCTCGGGGTGGTAGGGCTCCGCCCAGACCTCGCACAGTGCTCCCAGGCCGAACGGCTCGGGCTGGCCCTGGACCACGACGGCGACCTTCTTCATGGCGCCAGCATGCACCGTCCGTGGCAGGAACTCAACTGGTGGTGTCATTCCTGCCACGTGTGTTGCTCGTCCCCCCGCACCGGCGGCCACGGGGCGACCCCGGCACAATGCGGGTCATGGGCGACGACGGGTTGGGTGAGGGCGCGCGGGTCGCCCTGCTCGTCCCCGGCTCGCCGGCGTACGTCGACCTGGTGCTCGCGCTGCTGGCCGACGGCATCTTCCCGGTCCCGCTCGACCCCGCCCTCACCGAGTCCGAGCGCGAGCGGATCCTCGCCCCGATCGGGCCCGACCTCCTCGTGACCTCCCAGGAGCAGGTCGACAGCCTCCTGGCCGGTCGCGGGGACCGACGGAGGTCACTCCCCCGCGGGCGCCCCATCCACTGCACGAGCGGGACCACCGGCACCCCCAAGGGGGTCTGGTCCGGCCTGCTGGACGACGCCGAGGCCTCGGCGCTCGTGGCGGAGGAGCGCGACCTCTGGGCGTTCGACGCCTCCGACGTCAACCTCGTCCTCAGTCCCCTGCACCACTCCGCACCGCTGCGCTTCGCCATGGGGACGCTGCTCGCCGGCGGTCGGATCGAGGTGCCCGGGAGGTTCGACCCGGCGGCCGTGACCGCCGCCATCGAGGTCGCCCGCCCCACCACGATGTTCTGCGTGCCGACGCACCTGCAGCGGCTCTTCGCGCACTGGGACGAGGTCGGCGTACCCGACCTGTCGTCCTTCCGGCTCGTCGCGCACGCCGGCGCACCGTGCCCGGCCGCGGTCAAGCACCGACTCGTCGAGCTGTTCCCCGCGGACTCCACGTGGGAGTTCTACGGCTCCACCGAGGGCCAGTTCACCGCCTGCCGGTCCGAGGAGTGGCTCACCCGCCCCGGCACCGTCGGCCGCGCCCGGCCGGGACGCGACCTGAGCACCGACGAGGACGGGCGGATCTGGTGCGCGGTGCCGTCGCACGCCCGGTTCACCTATCTCGGCGCCCGCGAGCAGACAGCCGCCGCGTGGCGGGACACGCCTGCCGGGCCTGCCTTCACCGTCGGCGACGTCGGCCGGATCGACGCCGACGGCTACGTCCACCTCGACGGACGGCGGACGGACCTGATCATCTCGGGAGGGGTCAACGTCTATCCCCTGGAGGTCGAGAACGCACTGCGCGAGCACCCCGGGGTCGAGGACGTCGCCGTGTTCGGCGTCGCGGACGATCAGTGGGGTCAGCGTGTGTGTGCCGCCGTCGTCGGCACCGCCTCGCCCGACGACCTCGCCGCGCACGCACGCCAGGTGCTCGCACCCGCCAAGCGGCCGAAGGACTACGTCAGGGTCACCGAGCTGCCGATGACCGCGACCGGGAAGGTACGACGCGACGCACTCGCCGACCTCTCCGGCCGACCCGGCTGACCCGGCCCGGCTGAGGTCCGCGCAGGCTCAGGCCGTCCACACGTGGCGGATCTCGTCGACCAGACCGCGCGACTGGCGCAGCCCGGCCTCTGCGGCGTCCTTGCGCTTCGCCGGGTCGAGCAGGTTGCGTCCGAAGGCCGCGAGCGCCTCGGGGTCCGGGGTCACCACCGACCACTCCCGGGGGGCCACGCGCTCGAGCTGCGCCCGGATGGACGTCTTCTTGCTCAGCGACCTCGGCAGCGGCGCCAGCACCACCACGCGCTCGACGTCGCGGGCCACGTCGACGTTGGCGGTCGAGCGCATCCCACCGTCCATGTAGGACCGATCACCGATCTCGACCGGCGGCCACACCGTCGGCACGGCGCAGCTCGCGGCCACCGCCGCGACGAGGTCGACCCCGGAGTCGACGGTGAAGACGGTGAACTCACCGCTCTCCGCGTCCACTGCAGTGATGCGCAGGTCGCGCACGGGCCAGGCGTGGACGGGCAGTCGGGAACGGATCACGCCCTCGCGGTCGATGCTCCCGGGCTCGTGGGCCGCGCGCGCGACGCGGCCGACCCGGGCCAGCTTGTCACGGCCGCTGCCGGGCAGGAGGTAGGGCGGTGCGAGCTTGAGCGCAGCGATGCGCGACAGCCGGCCGCCGAGCTCGGCGTCGGGCGGCTCGAGCTGCGCGGCGTAGAGGTCGGCGGGAGGTACGTCGTTGGCGACCTGGGCGCCGACCACCGAGCCCGCGGACGTGCCCACCACGATGTCGGCGTCAGTGAGGTCGACCCCCGCCTCCGCGAGGCCGGCGATGATGCCGATCTCCCACGCGATGCCCGTGATCCCGCCGCCGCCGAGGACGAGTGCCGTACGCCCGTGTCCTGTCATGCCCGCAGTTCTACCCCACGCACGACAACGGCCCGCCGGGTGTCCCGGCGGGCCGTCGTGCTGTGCGTTCGGATCAGGGGGTCAGCCGATCAGGCCTGGCCACCCGTGAGCTTCTCGCGGAGCGCCTGCAGCGCCTCGTCGGACGCGAGCGAGCCGCCGGTGTCGCCACCGGACTCGCCACCCTCGACGACGTCGCCGCCCGAGGAGTAGGACGTGGCCTCGCCGGCCTCGGCCTCGGCGACCTTGGCGTCCGCCTGCTGCTTGACGTGCTGCTCCCAGCGCGCGTGCGCCTTGGCGTACTGGTCCTCCCAGACCGCACGCTGCTCGTCGAAGCCCTCGAGCCACTCGCCCGTCTCGGGGTCGAAGCCCTCGGGGTAGACGTAGTTGCCCTGCTCGTCGTAGGTCGCGGTCATGCCGTAGAGCGTGGGGTCGAACTCCTCCACGTCAGCGGCGGCAGCGGTCTCGTTGGCCTGCTTGAGCGACAGCGAGATCCGGCGACGCTCGAGGTCGATGTCGATGATCTTGACCATGACGTCGTCGTTGACCTGGACGACCTGCTCGGGGATCTCGACGTGACGCTCGGCGAGCTCGGAGATGTGCACCAGGCCCTCGATGCCCTCCTCGACGCGGACGAACGAGCCGAACGGCACCAGCTTGGTGACCTTGCCCGGAACGATCTGGCCGATCTGGTGGGTGCGGGCGAAGTGCTGCCACGGGTCCTCCTGCGTCGCCTTCAGCGACAGGGAGACACGCTCGCGGTCCATGTCCACGTCGAGGACCTCGACGGTGACCTCGTCGCCCACGGCGACGACCTCGGACGGGTGGTCGATGTGCTTCCACGACAGCTCGGAGACGTGGACCAGGCCGTCGACGCCACCGAGGTCCACGAAGGCACCGAAGTTGACGATCGAGGACACGACACCCTTGCGGATCTGGCCCTTCTGCAGCTGGGTGAGGAAGCCGTGACGCACCTCGGACTGGGTCTGCTCGAGCCAGGCACGGCGCGACAGGACCACGTTGTTGCGGTTCTTGTCGAGCTCGATGATCTTGGCCTCGAGGACCTGGCCGACGTAGGGCTGCAGGTCGCGGACGCGACGCATCTCCACGAGCGAGGCGGGCAGGAAGCCGCGCAGGCCGATGTCGATGATGAGGCCGCCCTTGACGACCTCGATGACGGTGCCCTCGACGACGCCGTCCTCCTCCTTGACCTGCTCGATGGTGCCCCAGGCACGCTCGTACTGAGCACGCTTCTTGGACAGGATCAGGCGGCCTTCCTTGTCCTCCTTCTGGAGGACCAGGGCCTCGACCTTGTCGCCCACGGAAACGACCTCGTTGGGGTCGACGTCGTGCTTGATCGACAGCTCGCGCGAGGGGATGACGCCCTCGGTCTTGTAGCCGATGTCGAGGAGGACCTCGTCGCGGTCCACCTTGACGATGGTGCCCTCGACGATGTCGCCGTCGTTGAAGTACTTGATGGTCGCGTCGATTGCCGCGAGGAAGTCCTCTTCGGACCCGATGTCGTTGATCGCGACCTGAGGCGCGTCGTAGTCCGGAAGAGTGGAGAGCGTGCTCGTCATATGGAAGGAATTTCCTTGGATGGATGGAGTCGTGCGGACGCGCGCAAAGCCTGTTTCACTGGGCCACGACGGTGACGTGTCACTGACGAGAGCCCGGCGAGCCGGGGTTCGCTCGGTACGGAAACCGGGCAGACGTCTGGCGCAGCACACAAGAGTACGCGCCCGCGCCCGCACACGTCCAACCGGGCAGGCCCCCTCGCGCCCCGCTCAGGTCACGCTCACGCCACGCTCAGCGGCCGAAGGGCCACGCGTGCAGGTCACCGGTCTCCGCGATGGCCAGGAGCAGTGTCTCGGCGCGGTCCGCCACCGGGCTCTCCCCCGCCCGTGACGCGAGGTCCACGAGCGCCCAGAGGTCGGCCGCGCGGGCGCCCTCGAGCAGGACGGCAGGGTCTCCCCCGCGCCCGGCGACCCAGGCCTCGAGCACCGCGGCGACGTACGCCGGGTGGCGCTCGAAGCGGAGCAGGTTCCCGAGGTCCGTCCACGGATGGCCCGCGTGGGCGTACTCCCAGTCGAGGACGGCCGCGACCTCGAGGGCTCCGGGAGCGACGAGGACGTTCTTGGGGTTGAGGTCGCCGTGGACGAGGCTGGCGCGACCCACGCCGTCCAGCAGCGCCTGCGCCGGTCCGCAGACGTCCGAGAGGGCGTCCAGCCGTGCGTCCGACCACCCCCGCAGGCGGCCTGCCGCCCACTCGAGCAGGTCGTCGGTGGGGAACCGTCCGAGCCGCAGCTCGGCGTCGACGAACGGACCGGGTCGCAGCAGGGGCATCCCGGCGAGCGTGGCCGCCACGCCCCCCAGGGAGCGACCGAGGGATGCCAGCGCGTCCGTGTCACCGGCCGCCCCCAGGCGGTCGACGACGAGGTCGCCGCGCTCGCCCGGCACGAAGGACGTCACCAGCAGTCCCGGGAGGTCCTGCTCGGCGACCGGACGGCGTACCTCCAGCACGTCAGGCACCGGCACCAGGCCGCGGACCAGGCCCAGCACGGACCGGTCGACCTCCGGGGCCACGTCCCCGCGCCACTCACCGGGCGGGTAGATCCGCACGACGACCGGCTCGCCACCTGCGTCGGCGAGGAAGGTGCGGCCGGAGTGGCCTCCGGGCAGCGGATGCCAGCCGAGTCCGAGGTCGCTCACCCGCGACATGGTGGCACGCCGACCCATTTTCCTCCTTTCGGACGCTGTCAACGTGACCTTGACGTGATGGGGTCGTTGACAGCACGTGGGAGGTTTGTGGGAAATCCGTAACCAATGCGTCTACGAACCGTTCATCACCAGCATCAGCATCACTCAACAGGGGGTTGACATGCGTTCACGTCCGTCCCGGCTCTCGAGCCGGTTCTCCAGAGCAGCGGCCATCACCGTGGCCCTCGCTCTGCCGGGGTCCTTGCTGGCCCTGACCCAGGCACCCGCTGCAGCGGCACCGCTGCCGGCGGCCTACTCGGCCGACGCCCACGGTGACATCGTCGACCTCGACGTCGACCTGCTCACCCTCGACCTGGCCGGGGTCCAGGTCGGCCACAGCCGCAGCACGGTGGCAAGCACGACGGTCGACGGCACGAGCACGGCGACGTCCGCCAACCTCGGGGGCTCGCTGGCCGGGACGGGCCTGACGGTGAACGAGGAGAGCGTCACCGCACCCCCGTCGCAGGATCCGCCCGCGAGCACCCTGCTCGGAGTTCCCCTGGCACCCGTCGTCACCGTCGGCGCCATCCAGAGTGACGTCCAGGCGGCGTGGGGCGGCGCGAACGCCTGCGTGCCCGCCGACCCGGACGGCGCGAGGGTGCTGTCCGACTCGCAGACCACCCTCGCCGGCCTGACGCTGGCGTCGCTCCCCGGCCTCGGGACGCTCGCCGACGTGGACGCGTCCGAGACCCGCACCCGCACCTTCCTCGACGACCAGGCCAGCGGTGGTGCCGACGTCGTCTCGCGGACCACCAGCTCGATCGGTGACATCAGCCTCCTCGGCGACGCGGTCACCGTCGACGTCACCAGCCCCGTCGTCCTCGAGGCCCGCTCCGACGGCGCCACGGGCACCGCCGGCTACGTCAACCCGCCGACGGTCGTCGCGACCGTCGGCGGCCAGCAGGTCACCATCCCGCCGAACGGGCAGCCGCAGCCGATCACGCTGCCCCTCGCGCTGGACCTCCTCGTGAACCTCTCGATCACCGCCTACCCCGCTCAGGACCAGTCGTCAGGTGCGACCGGCGCCGCGACGGCCGACGCGCTCCTGCGCATCGACCTCGAGGTCCTCGACGTCGGCCTGCTCGACGCCGCCGACGTCTCCCTGGGCATCGCCCCGATGGCGGCGCAGGCGACCGCACCGACCGGCGGGGTGGAGTGCGGCACGGTGGACGACGACGCCCCGGCCGCCCCGGTCATCGAGCAGCCCACCGAAGGATCCGTCACCGACGACTCGACACCGGAGTTCTCGGGGACCGCGGAGCCCGGCTCGACGGTCGTCGTGAGGGACTCCGACGGCAACCAGGTCTGCACCGACGTCGCCGAGGGCGGCACCTGGAGCTGCACACCGGGCTCGGCACTGCCCGACGGTGAGGACACCTACTCCGCCACGGCCACGGACGCGGCGGGCAACACCTCCGCCGCCGACACGGTCACGTTCGAGGTCGACACCACGACCACGGTGGACGTCCTGACGCCCGCCGACGGGTCCACCACCGCCGACCCGACGCCCGAGGTCTCGGGCACCGGCGAGGCCGGAGCGACTATCACCGTCACCGAGGGGGGCCTTCCGGTCTGCACCACGACAGTGCAGACCGACGGCACCTGGTCGTGCGACCCGACGCTCCCGCTGCTCCCCGGCGCGCACACGTTCTCCGTGACGGCCGAGGACGAGCTGGGCAACACCGACACCGCCACGACCACGTTCACCGTCGACCCCGACGCAGCGGACACGACGGCGCCCGACGCCCCGGTCATCCAGACCCCCGCGGACGGCGACGTCACCAGCGACCCGACGCCTGAGTTCTCGGGCACCGCCGAGCCCGGCTCGACGGTCGTCGTGGAGGACTCCGACGGCAACGAGGTCTGCAGGACCACCGCAGGTCCGCTGACCGGTTCCTGGAGCTGCACACCGACCGCACCGCTGCCCGACGGCGAGGACACCTACACCGCCACGGCGACCGACGCGGCGGGCAACACCTCCGCGCCGGACACGGTCACCTTCGAGGTCGACACCACGACCGCCGTGGACGTGCTGACGCCCGTCGACGGGTCCAGCACCTCCGACCCGACACCGGCAGTGTCGGGCACCGCCGAGGCCGGCGCGTCGATCACCGTCACCGAGGGCGGGCTCACGGTCTGCACCACGACCGTGCAGTCCGACGGCACCTGGTCGTGCGACCCCGCGCTGCCGCTGCTTCCCGGCGAGCACACCCTCACGGTCACCGCGGAGGACCCGGCCGGCAACACCGACACCGCGACGACGACCGTCACGATCGTGCCGGACAGCGGCGACACCGTCCCGCCGGCCGCACCGGTGATCGTCGCGCCTGCCGAGGGCGCGTCGGTCCAGGACACCACGCCGCTGATCACGGGCACGGGTGAGCCCGGCGCCACCGTGACCGTCGTGGAGGGCTCGACCGTCCTCTGCACCGCGGTCGTGGCCACCAACGGCACGTGGTCGTGCTCGTCCACGGTCGCGCTGCCCCTCGGGCCGCACACCGTGAGCGCCACCCAGGCGGACGCCGACGGCAACGTCAGCGCTGCCGACACCGTGTCCTTCACGATCGTCGGCCCGACCACGCCGACGCCCCCGCCGCCGGGTGACACCGACGGCGACGGGCTGCCCGACGGCCAGGAGGGGACGATCGGGACCGACCCGAACAACCCCGACACCGACAACGACGGCCTCACCGACGGCCAGGAGGTCAACGTCCACGGCACCGACCCGCTCGACGCGGACACCGACAACGACGGACTGAGCGACGGCGCCGAGGTCAACGTCCACGGGACCGACCCCAAGGACCGCGACACCGACAACGACCGCATCACCGACGGTCGCGAGGTCAGCGGCGTGCGCATCAAGGAGCGCTTCGAGGTCTGCGGCAAGAAGGCGCGTACGGCGATCCTGGTCCGCACCGACCCGCTGTCGAAGGACACCGACAAGGACGGCCTCACCGACGGCAAGGAGGTCCGCGGCTACAAGATCAAGCAGAAGGTGCGGACCAAGAAGAAGACCTTCGTCATCGGCAAGACCCGCTCCAACCCGACGAAGAAGGACACCGACCGCGACGGCCTGAAGGACAAGGTCGAGCTGACCGGCAAGGCCAACAAGCGCTTCGGCAAGGACCGGACCGACCCGTCCAAGTGCGACACCGACAAGGGCGGCGTCCGCGACGGCGCCGAGGTGAAGGCGAAGTCCAACCCCGCCGACTGGCGCTCGGGACCGCGTGACCCGCGGATCCGCAGCGGCCGGATCGCGGGCCGCCTCGGCGACTCCTTCGGGATCGGCTGAGCGGAGCAACGACGACCGGGTCCCCGGGCAGGCACCTGCCCGGGGACCCGGTCGTGCCGTGGGCGCCGCACTAGGCTTGTGCCCGTGGACGATCACCTGCCCCAGTCGGTCCGCGTCGAGCGCCGATCGGTCTCCGAGCAGGAGTCGCGTCGCGCCAACGGCCCCGACTGGGACCGCTACGCCGACGAGTACCAGGCGACCCACGGCACCTT
The DNA here is from genome assembly GCA_964021995.1 of Nocardioides furvisabuli. GTDB lineage: Bacteria > Actinomycetota > Actinomycetes > Propionibacteriales > Nocardioidaceae > Nocardioides > Nocardioides furvisabuli_A. Next base: position 349,253 of record CAXHZJ010000001.1, read on the forward strand.
CCTGGGCGACGCCGGCTTCGTGTGGGGGCCGGAGGGCCACACCGAGGAGGAGCTCCGGGTCCTCGGTGACGTCGCCGACCTCGACGTGCTCGAGGTCGGCAGCGGGGCCGGGCAGTGCTCGCGCTGGGTGCGCACCCGCGGCGGTCGCGGCTTCGGCCTCGACCTCTCCCACCGGCAGCTGCAGCACTCGTTGCGGCTCGACGAGGAGACCGGCGTCGCCGTCCCGTCCGTGCGGGGCACCGCCACCCACCTCCCCTTCGCCCCGGCGAGCTTCGACGTCGTCTTCTGCTCCTTCGGTGCGCTCCAGTTCGTCAGCGACATCGAGGACGCGGTGGTCGAGGTCGCCCGCGTGCTGCGTCCGGGCGGCCGCTTCGCCTTCTCGGTCACCCACCCCACCCGATGGATGTTCCCCGACGATCCCGGCGAGGCGGGGCTGACGGCCACCCAGTCCTACTGGGACCGCACGCCCTACGTCGAGATCGACGACGCCACCGGGGTGGTGTCCTACGTCGAGCACCACCGGACCATCGGGGACTGGGTACGCCTGCTCGCCGGCCACGGCTTCGTCCTCTCCGACCTCGTGGAGCCCGAGTGGCCAGCCGACCACGACCGCGTGTGGGGTGGGTGGTCGCGTGCCCGCGGGGTGCTGACGCCCGGGACCGCGATCTTCGTCGCACACGTGGCAGACCGGTGACGACCGGCGCCTGGGTGGCGGACCCGACGGTCGCGTGGGTGATCGCCCTCGACGCGCACCTGCGGGAGCCGGTGGACGGAGCCCGGGTCGCAGCGGGCCTCGCCTCCGTCGGGTTCCCGGGAGCGGTGGCCGTCCCCGCCGCCGGCCCGGACGCGCTCCAGCAGGTCGTCGCGCCGGGGACCGCCGGGGTCCGCGCAGCCACCACCGCGAACCGCGTCACCCTCGGCGCCCAGCACGAGCACTGCGACGGACTGGGGCTCCTGGCCCTGCTGGGGGCGGCGACGGGCGCGGGGGCCACGTCGTCGGCCCGTGGCGTCGGCGATCGCGACGTACGCGGGTCGGCGCTCGGGTCCACGGTCCGACGGCTCGCAGAGGCGCTGCTCGCACCGCCGGCCCCGGTGGCCGCGACCACGGCGACGGGGGCGCGCGAGGCTGGCGAGGCGTTCGCCCGCTTCACGGTGGCGCGCAGGCTCTCGGTCGCCGAGCTGACCCACGCGGCTGTCCGGGGCGTCACGGCCCACAACCGTGCTGCCGGAGTGCGTACGTCGCGGGTCGCCGTCGCGATCGGCGCCTCCCGGTCGGGGGGCGAGGTCCCCGTCGTCGGCGACCACAGCACGCTCCTCAGGCTCCGCGGGGTGGAGCGACTGTCCCTCCCCGAGGTGCGGGCCGCCATCCGCGAGGCTGCTCCCGAGCCGCCGCCACCCGGCACGGGCGGCGGGCCGTCCCTCACCGGACGCGTCGCCACCGTCGCGATGGGGGTGCTGTCGCCCCGCCTCGGGTCCACCTTGCTGGTCTCCCACCTCGGCGAGGTCGACGCACCCGGCGTCGAGGACCTGGCCTTCTACCCCGTCACGGGAGGCGGCAGTGGCGTGTCCGTGGGCGGGGTGGGGCTGCGCGGGACGACCGTCGTCACCCTGCGCGGCCGCGGCGGCCGGCACCCGTCCGCCACGCTCGAGGCCCTCGGGCGCCGCATGCACGACGAGCTCGAGGCACCCGGCGGCTGACCGTGTGCCGCGGCGTCCCCCGGGGCGAGTCAGGCCAGGCGGCCCAGGGCGACCGACCTGCGCAGGTGCTCGAGCGTGGCGGTGAGCCCGACCACGAAGGGGGTCGCCGCCAGCGCGTCGAGCTCGGGCCACACCACGCTGCGCACCCGCAGGTCACGGGCCTGGAAGGCCGACGTCGAGGACGACCCGAAGGTCACCAGCGGACGCCTCTTGACGACGCGGGCGAACTCCGAGACCACGAACCCCACGGACACCGCGTGCGGGGCGGCCATCACCTTGACCACCGACCGGCCGCCGCCTGCCGCGGCGCCGTCGAGGCGCCGCAGGCCGGCGACCACCATGGCGCCGCAGTCGGGGGCGTAGACGTAGCTGCGCATGGTGTCGAGCGGGACGTAGATCGACAGCGGCCGGTGCAGCAGGTGCGCCCGGCAGAGCTGCGAGATGATCCCCTGGGGCTTGGTCAGGTCCTGGCCGGGACCGAAGAGGTTCGCGATGCGGCCGATCAGCAGCGAGGAGGACGTGGCGCGCTGGAAGTCGCGCGCGAGGTCCTCGAGCGCGAGCTTGGCGTCGCCGTAGGGCGAGATGCTGACCGGCACCGTCGCCTCGTCGAAGGGCGGGTCGGCCGAGCCGGCGTACACCCCGCCGGCCGAGGACGCCAGGAACAGCGACCCCTGGGGTCCCGCTCCTGCCTCGCGCAGGCTGGCCAGGAGGTGCGTGAAGGCGTCGACCTCGCGTGCCAGGTCCGCCGCCGACGTGCCGGAGACGCCGGCGCCCGCGCACCACGCGACCCACCACGGGCGCCCTGCGGCATGGGCAAGGAACTCCTTCGCCATCTCCTCCAGGCTCACACGGGTCGCGTCCGCCGCCACCCAGGCGACCGGACGCGGTGGCGCCCAGACCTCGGCGGTCCCGGACGCGGCTGCGGCGGCGACCACGGACGAGCCGAGCAGGCCTCCGGCCCCGACGACCCACAGGACAGGGAGGGGCGGGTGCGCCTCAGTCATGCGGGAGCGCGGTCGGCCGTCGGCCCAGCGGTCCCTGGCTCCGGTCGCCGGTGATGAGGTAGTTGGGCCGCCCCATGGAGGTGTTCACCGAGACGCCGACGTACTCGGCGATCACCCCGAGGGAGAACAGCACCGTGCCGACTCCCAGCAGCATCACGACCATCACGGAGGTCCAGCCGGGCTCGTCGATGGTGCCGAGCAGGCGGCCGATGACGGCGCCGATGGCGAAGACGACACCCAGCACGGCGACCGAGACGCCGAGCAGCGAGACCAACCGCAGGGCACGTGTGCCCGACGACAGCACGAGGCGCCAGAAGTGTGAGGCGAGCGCACGGGTGGAGTAGCCCGACGGACGGCCGCCCTCGGCCCGCAGCTCGACCGGGCAGGTCGCCACCCGCGAGTTGACCCACCCCAGCGCGATGTCGAGGTAGACCCCCGCACCGGAGTAGGCCGCCACGCTGCGGCCGATGTCGCCCAGGACGAGGCGGTAGCTCTGGAAGCTGACGATGTCGGGGCCGGGGACCAGCCGCTGCACGACCGCCTTCGCCGAGCGCGAGGCCAGGTTGCGCAGCACGCCGTGGGGGGCCGGGTTGGTGGCCTTGGCGTAGACCACGCCCGCCTGCTCGCTCATCGCGGTGTCGAGCATGCGCGGGATCGCCTCGGGGTCGTGCTGGCCGTCCTCGTCCATCGTGGCGATCCAGTCGCTGCCCGACGACGCCATGCCCGCCAGCGTCGCGGCGTGCTGGCCGAAGTTGCGCGTGAGCCAGACGGCGCGCACCTGCGGGAACTCCTCGGCCAACGACCTCATCACGCGGGGTGAGTCGTCCGGGCCGTTGTCGTGCACGAGCAGGACCTCGGCGACCACCAGGTCGTGGCCCCCGGCGGTGACCTGTGGGGTGAAGAGCGGCGCGAGCTCCTCGACGACCGCTCGCAGGGTCTGCTCACCCTGGTAGACGGGGATGACCACCGCGACGGTGTGCCGAGGGGATGGTGCGGGCGCCTCGGTCACCACGGAAAACTAGCATCCACCTGACACACTCGCGCCATGAACACGGCAGGTTCCCCGTCGCTCAACGCGCCTGAGTACTGGTGGTACACCGCCCGCGCCCGGCTGCTGCAGACCGTCCTGGAGCCGTACGCCGCGGGCGCCCGGCGGGTCCTCGACGTGGGGAGTGCCGACGGTCCGAGCGTCGGTTGGCTGGCCGCCTCGGACCTCAAGGTCGCGATGGACATCGACCCGCGGGGCCTCGTCCCCGGCGGCGTGTGCGGGTCGGCGACCGCGCTCCCCTTCGCCGACGCGTCCTTCGACGTGGTGGCCGCCTTCGACGTCATCGAGCACTGCGCGCCCGAGGCGCTCGCCCTGTCCGAGGCCGCGCGCGTGCTGGCCCCGGGCGGCGTCTTCCTGATGTCGGTGCCGGCCTACCAGTGGGCGTGGACCGGCTTCGACGACGCCAACCACCACCACCGCCGCTACACCAGGCGCCGCGCCGTGGACGCCGTGACGGGCGCGGGGCTCCGCGTCGAGCGGGCGACGTACGCCTTCGGGGCGACCTTCCCGGCCTTCGCGGCGGACCGGCTGCGGCGCCGCCTCAGCGAGCGTCGCGTCGGCACACCCGTGTCCTCGCGCACCGAGCCCGAGCTCCCGCAGGTGAACCCGCTGGTCGAGCGGGCGCTGCTGCGCGCCACCCGCGTCGACGAGCGCGTGCTCCGCACCCGCGACCTGCCGTTCGGCTCCTCCGTCGTGGTGGCCGCCCGTCGTGCGTGATCCCGGGCTCACCGCCCCACGAGCTCGCCGGCCTGCTCCGGGGCGGGCGTCGACGGCGCGTCCTGCGTCGGGGCCGAGAACGCCCGCCGCACCGCCGTCCTGACAGTGCCCCGCAGCGACGCCGGTCCCCACCAGGCCCGCAGCCGCCCCCGGACGCCGTGGTGCGCGAGGAGGTCGCGACGCTCCTCGGCGACGAGGTCCCACGCGCGCGACACCTCGTCCTCGCCGGGTGGCGTCGACGAGAAGACACCGTCCGCGATCCGGGCGAGGTCGACGCCCCGCCCGAGGACCGCGGCCTGCGTGGGCCGCGGCGCGCCCTCAGGCACCGGGTGGCCGAGGTCCACGACCAGGTCGAGCAGCTCCTGCCACGCGCCCGCCACCCGGTCGGCGGGCGATCCCGACGTACGCCGCCGGCGCCGGCGCACCCACTTGGCCGCCGGCACGGCGCCGACCAGCACGAGGGCCGCCAGCACCCCCGCCAGGACGGCCGGCACCGATGAGCCCTCCAGCTCCGCGGTCGGCCGCAGGGTCTCCCGCTCGGGCTCGGCCGTGGGCGGCTCGGCACGGGGACCCTCCTCCTTCTCCGCAGCCGCCTCCTCCGCGACCACGAACGCGCCCGGGTCCTGCTTGGGCGGATCGGTGCGTCGCGGCGCGCGCGTGCTGAGGTAGAGCTCGGCCGGCAGGACGCGCCACGAGCCGTCGGCCACCCGCACCTCCACCCACGTCGTCACGTCGCTCCCACGCACGAGCCCGTCGTCGCCCGGCACCGCACCCACCACGACCCGCGCGGGCACGCCCAGGCGGTTCGCCGCCAGCGCGAGCAGGGCGGCGTACTGCTCGTGGTCGCCCACCATCTGCTCGGCCTCGAAGAACCCCGCCCCGAGCCGGTCGGCGTCGTGGCCGGCCGTGAAGCGCTGCTCCCACGACTCCGCGCCGTCGCTGTAGCGCCCGTTGGTGCGCAGGTAGTCGGCGACGCTGAAGACGCGCTGCATCGGGGTGAGGGACGCCTGGCGCCACGGGGTGAGGGCGTCGTCGAGGAAGCGGCCCGCGGGCTGGTTGCGGCCGCGCCGGTAGGGCACCATCTCGACGCGCAGCTCCGAGCGGGGCAGGACGGCCGTGAACGCGTAGTCGTCGCGACGCACCAGCCCGCCGCGGACCATCGCGGTGAGCGTGGCGGGGTTGTACCTCACGTCCTCGCGCTGGGCGCGGCCGTCGAGGTAGGTGAACTCGAGCGAGGTCAGCTGCCCGGCGAGCGGGAGCCAGCTGCTGCCCTCGTAGGCGCGGCGCACGCTGACCTCCACGGTCGCCGGACGACCGCGCAGCGGCGCGGCGACCTCCTGGCCGATGCGGAGGAAGAGGGAGTCGCTGCGGCCTTCCACGGTCCGGTTGCCGGGGCTCCAGGTCGTGCCGTCGTAGACGTCGAGCGTGACGAAGCGCATCGGGGTGTCGCGCGGCAGCCCGGAGACCTTGAGGAGGGTCTCGTTGAAGACGTTGCCGGGCGTGCCGGGCAGCTGGCGGGTGAAGATGCGGAAGCGCGACAGCGGGTTGTCCAGGCGGGACACGTCCTCCCCGTCGCCGACCTGCCCGCGCAGCACCCACCGCTGGTCGTCGGCGGCCGGCGCCGGCGGGTCGATGACGGTCCCGAGCAGCGCGGCGACACCCCCGGCCACCACCAGCGCGACGAGGGACCGGACGGTGCCGGCGTTGCGCACGCTCGTCGGGCCCGACCGGTGCCCGCGGGCCGCGGACCAGGCGACAGCGGTCGCGGCCAGCACCAGCAGGCGTACGCCGTCGAGGCCGGGGTCCTGCACGCCGAGCAGCGTGGTGAGCACGAGTCCCAGCAGGACGGGCAGCAGCGGCAGGACGGGTCGCCGGCTGAAGAGCGCCAGCGCCGCGCAGCTCCCTGAAAGGACGTAGCCGAGGATGAAGGTGAGGACCAACGGTGCACCCGCGGCGTCGGCCGGGGGGATGGTGCTCAGCAGCTCCCCCGGGCCGGTCACCGCGCCGGTGAGCACCGCGGACATCGAGTCCGGTCCCGGGACGGTCACGAGGTCGCCCTCGTGGCGCGAGACCAGCGCTCCGAGCGGGGCGAAGAGCACCAGCAGGGTGAGCACGAGCTCCGAGCGCGAGCGGCCCTGGGTCCACGCGACCGTCGCGAGCGCCGCGGCCATCACGGCGCCGAGGCCGCCGACGACGAGGTAGGAGCGGTCGGCGTAGCTGCCCTCCAGCGCGGTCAGGACCACCAGCACGAGCACCACCGGTGCCACCACGTCCGCCCAGGAGGTCGGGCGGGGTGCCGGAGGCGCCCCGGGAGCACGCTCCGCGGTCGTCATCCGAGGCTCTTCGCGAGCAGGGGCGCCAGCTGCGGGAGGTCGGCCACCACGAGGGAGGTGGACCTGCCGCTGCGCACGGTGCGGGGCTCGGTGCCCAGCTCGGCGCGCACGCCGAGCACGTCGGCGGACGTCGGGAAGTGGCTGACGGCGCGCCGCACGGCCGCCTCGTCGGCCCGGCTCCCGGTTGCCGTGACCACCAGGCTGCTGCCACCCATCCCGCCCGACACCCGGGCGCAGGTGTGCTGGAGGTCGCTGCTGCCCCAGGTGAACCGGCAGGCCAGGTCCAGCAGCGCGGATACCTCGGTCGTCACCGTCACGTCGTCACCGCAGGCGAACGCCACCTCGAAGCCGTCCTGGGCCGCGCGGACGGCGACGGACGTGGCGGCCGAGACCGCGAGCTCGAACTCCTGGGCGTCGGCGTAGCTGCCCCGGTGGGGGTCGAGGAGCACGGAGGCGTGGCTGTGGCGGGTGAGCTGGAACTGGCGCACGAGGAGCGACCCGGCGCGCGCCGAGGACTTCCAGTGGACGTGGCGCGGGTCGTCGCCGGGCACGTACTCGCGCAGCGCGTGGAAGGAGAGGTCGCTGGCCGTGAGCCGGTCGCTCGCGACCCCCTCCAGGTCGTGCACCATCCCGGCCGACAGGGACGGCAGGTGCACGATCCTCGGGCGCACGTGCAGGAGCAGGGACGGGGTCACCGCGCGCTCACGGCGGAAGGCTCCGAACAGGTCCGTGCGCACGTGGACCGCCGGGCCCACGTCCACGATGCCGCGCTCCTCGGTGGGCAGCGCCAGGTCCACCCGCGCCGGGCGGGCGGCCGTCACCAGCGCAGGACGTACGCCGCGCGACTCCCCCGCGGTGGGCACGACGAAGGTGGGCGCCACCAGTGGCACCCGGTGGGCGCGGATGTCGAGTGCCGCCACTGCGCCGTCGCCGACCGTGACGCGGGAGGGTCGCAGGTCCAGCTCGACCAACGCACGCCGGGGCAGCAGCACCGTCACCGCACCCAGCCCCAGCACGACCCCGATGGTGGCCGCGAGGTGGACGAGCTCCGTCCACTGGTAGCGCTCCCCCAGCCAGGCCGCCACGAGCGCGAGCCCACCCAGGCCCCACCCGGTCGCGGTGACCCGTCGCCGGACGGCCGCCAGGGCGCCGCTCAGCACCGGCAGCGCCATCACCCGCGACCGGTGGGTGCGGCGACCGACGCGACGACGTCGTCGATCACCGCCTCCACCGTGGTGTCGCCGAACACGGCCTCGGGACGAAGCAGGAGCCGGTGGTTGAGGACGGGGGTCGCCAGGGTCGCGACGTCCTGCGGGACGACGTGCGTCCGGCGCGCGGCGGCGGCCCACACCTTCGCGACCCGGATGAGTGCCAGCGCACCGCGGGGAGACAGGCCGACGCGCACGTCGGGGTGGTCCCGCGTCGCCTCCGCGACGAGCCGGACGTAGCGGATGAGCGCGTCGTCGACGTGGATGCGGTCGGCCACCTCGCCCATCGCGGTGATGTCACCGAGACCCGCCACCGGGGACACCAGGCCCGCACGGTCGCGGATGGCGCTGCCGCGCAGCAGCGTCTCGGTGGCGTCGGCGTCGGGATAGCCGACGGAGGTCTTGACGAGGAAGCGGTCGAGCTGGGCCTCGGGCAGTCGATAGGTCCCCGCCTGCTCGATCGGGTTCTGGGTGGCGATCACCATGAAGGGGCGAGGCACGTCGTGCGTCACCCCGTCGACGGTGACGTGTCCCTCCTCCATCACCTCGAGCAGCGCCGACTGCGTCTTGGGCGAGGCCCGGTTGATCTCGTCGGCCAGGAGGAGGTTGTGGAAGACCGCGCCCGGGTGGAAGTCGAAGCGCGAGGTGTGCTGGTCGAAGACCGTCACGCCGGTGACGTCGGAGGGAAGCAGGTCGGGGGTGAACTGGATGCGGGCGTGGGAGCCGTGGATGGTGTTGGCCAGCGCACGGGCGAGCATCGTCTTGCCCGTGCCGGGGTAGTCCTCGAGCAGGATGTGGCCGTTGGCGACCAGGCAGGTCAGGGTCAGCCGCACGAGGTGGTCCTTGCCGAGCAGCGCCTGCTCGATGTTGGCCGCCATGGCGTCGAACTGCTCTGCGAACCTGTCGACGTCGTCCTGGGTGACCATGGCCGAATCCTAGTGAGGTCGCCCCCGGGCGGTGGGCGGATGGGCCGAAGCAGGTGCTCTAGGCTCGCCCGCGTGGACGAGGACGAGATCCGGAAGTCGGCCCAGCTCGAGCAGAAGCACTGGTGGTACGCCGGCCGCCGGGCGCTGGTCCGGCGCCTGGTGCGCCAGGTCCCACCGGGCCGCGCCCTCGACGTCGGCTGCGGGTCGGCCGGCAACACCGCCGTGCTGCGCGACCTCGGCTGGTCGGTGACCGGGCTGGAGTACTCCCCCGCCGCGGCGAGGCTCGCCCGTGCCCGACAGCTCCCCGTGCTGCGCGGCGACGCGCGCCACCTGCCCTTCCCCGACGAGACGTTCGACCTGGTCATGTCGACCGACATGTGGGAGCACGTCGTCGAGGACGACGAGGTGGCCGCGGAGGCCGCCCGCGTCCTGCGCCCGGGCGGACGCCTGCTCGTCGCGGTCCCCGCCGGGATGGATCTCTGGAGCGGACACGACGTCGCGCTCGGCCACGTCCGCCGCTACGACCGCGAGGGCCTCGTCGCGCTCGTGGAGTCGGTGGGCCTGCACGTCGACGACGTCCGCTCGTGGAACGTCCTCCTGCGCCCGGTGGCCAAGGCGCGGCGCCGCCGGCACTCGGAGAGCGAGAGCGAGATGGAGCCCGTGCACCCCGTGCTCAACGCCGGCCTGCGTGCCGCCGTCGCGCTCGAGTCGTTCCTGCCCGTCAGCGGCAGGAAAGGCATCAGCCTCGTGGTCCGGGCGAGCAAGCCCGGACCACGAGGCTGAGGTGTCAGACGGCTGGCCGTCTCCCTGACGCTGTCGGGGAGGGTCAGGCGGCCTTCGGGTCGGCGCTGCGGCGACGGGCCAGCAGGATGCCGAGCCCCAGCAGCAGCAGGCCGAGGACGCCCAGCACGATGGGCGCGGTGGTGCGGGCGAGCGAGAGCTGCTGGCCCAGGTCGCCGAGGTCCTCGCGGTTGGTCGCGACGGTCTCGTCGGTGTACTCGAGGTTGGCGTCGGTCGCGACGACCGCCTCCTCACCCTCGTACTCCAGGCTGGTGCGGGTGCTCTCGTTGCGGTCGACGATGGCGCCGGTCTCGGGCTCCACCCACAGCGTCTTGCTGTTCTCGTAGATGGTGGTGGCCGTGACGGACGGCTCGTCGGAGTCGACCAGCGAGCCCGGGATCTCGCGCGTGCCGACCTCGGTGGCCGGGACGTCGGACTCGAAGCGGTAGACGGTCAGGCCGTCGACGTCGGTCTCCTCGACGAACTCCATGTCGACCGACTCGCCCAGCGTGCCGTCCCACCACTGGTAGGTCTGCTTCTGGGTGTTGAAGGGCAGCTTGTAGACCTGGCCCTCGCGGTTGGCGGCGGTGCGCTCACCCTCCGTGGTCTCGCTGAAGGCCTCGCAGCAGTTGACGGCCGCGCCGTCGGTGGCGCCGAAGGCCACGCGCTCCTGGCTGCGGGAGATGATGGTGCCGTCCGCCGCGCGGATGGACGTGGAGCCGAACCACACGCGTACGTCGTCGCCGGCCTCCTCGGTCGCCTCGGCGTCACCCAGGGTGAGGTTCTGCACCGACAGGTCGGTCTGCTCCTCGGAGAGGGTGGAGGTGTTGAAGTAGGTGGCGTCCTCTGCCTGGAGCTTGGTGACACTGTTCTGGTTCACCGGTGCCACCGCCAGCTCGGGGTAGGCGTAGAATCGCACCAGGAGAGCGACTGCCAAAAAGAAGCAGCCGAGCCCCACCAAAACGGGGCCGAGGATACGTCGCATGTGAATCTGTTCTCCCTCCGAAGCGCCTGCTGGCCGCAGATCGAGCGTCACAGTAGCAGCGGGATCACCCCTTGGCACCGTGTCTGACACATGTTGTGTCAAGGAGTTACGCGCGAGTAGAACTCGCGGGTAGGTCGCGCCGCTCCAGGGCAGCCACAGTGGCCGTCACCGCCTCGGCGTGCATCCGTTCCCAGGTGAAGCCCGAGGCCCACCGGCGACAACCCGCGACCAGCCTCTCCCGCTCGGTGGCGTCCTCGAGCACGGTGACGGCGTGACGGATGCGCGCGGCCAGCACCTCGGGCAGCCGCTCGCCCGACTCGGCCTCGACCAACCACCCGGTCTCCCCGTCGACGATCGAGTCCCGCAGGCCGGGCACGTCGCGGCCCACCGTCGGCAGGCCGTGCGCGGCGGCCTCGATGACCACCTGCCCCCAGCCCTCGGCGTCGGAGGCGCACACGTGCAGCCCGCTGCGCGCCAGCACGCCGTCACGCTCCTCGTCGGGGAGATAGCCGTGGAGGGTCACGTAGTCGCCCGCGTCCAGCTCGGCGACCAGCGCGGCCAGCGCGTCGGCCTCCGGGCCGCGGCCGATGATGTCGAGGCGCAGGTCGGGGAGCTCGGGCTTGAGCGAGACGACCGCGCGCACCACCGCGTCGACCCGCTTGTGGGGCACCAGGCGGCCGAGCACGGCGACGTGGGTGGGTGCGCCGGGGCCCGCGTGTGACTCCCCCGCGCGGTCGGTCGCCCCGTTCTGGAGGATCCCGATGGGGCGCGTCCACCCGAGGAGCTCGCGCATCTCCTCGGCGGTGGACCGGGAGACCGCGTACGTCGGCACGGAGCGGTAGACGCGCGGCATCAGCCAGCCCTCGAGCCACCTCCCCAGCGTGCTGAGCGGGCGCGGGAAGTAGGTGCGGAACTGCTCCTGGTGCACGTGGTGGACGAGCAGCACGACCGCGGTCCGACGGCGCACGAAGAGCGGCGAGAAGGTCGGGATGCCGCACTCGGGGTCGATGACCACGTCGAGACGACGACGGCGTCGCAGCAGCTGCCAGGCGGCCCAGGGGTAGAACGTCATCGCACTGCCGCCGCGGCGCACCGGGATCCCGTCACGCTCGTCGGTCGCGTCCTGGTGCCGATCACGGGCGGTGAGGAACTCCACGCGCGCGCCGGCCTCCCGGAGCGCGCGGGCGTACTCCCACGCGTAGTGCTCCGACCCGCCGGCGAGGCTGTGGTCGAGGTCGCGCCAGTTGACGACGACCGCACGGACGCCGTCGAGGGGGCGTGGCTCAGGCATCCAGCGCGAGGTCGGCCGACGCGGGTCGCACGAGGGTGCTCACCGGCGCCTCGACAGACGCGCCGGTCGAGGCGCGTCGCTGGGCACGTCGCAGCATCAGCGCGATCCCGGCGAGCTGGGCGAAGGACTGCACGCCGTGCCGGGCGGGGTCGAAGGTCGAGCCGGGCACGTCGACCCAGGTGACGGGGAACTCCGCGATGCTGGCGCCCAGCAGCTGCGCGCGGCCGAGGACCTCGACGTCGAAGGAGAACCCGGCGGTGTGCGTGTCGGCGAAGACCTGCCGGGCGAGCGGCCCGCGGAAGACCTTGAAGCCGCACTGGGTGTCGCGCACGTCGTCGACCAGTCGTGCGGTGCACCAGCGGTAAGCCGCCGCTCCGCGCTCACGGAGGCCGCTGTGGCGCGCCATGGTCACCGAGCCGGACACCGCACGCGAGCCGATGGCCACGTCCGCACCGCGGCGGATGTGCTCCACCGCCTGGGTGAAGGCGTCGAAGGAGGTGGCCCCGTCGGCGTCGACGAAGGCGACGAGGTCGGCGGTGGTGGCGAGGATGCCCGCACGGACCGCGGCACCCTTGCCGGGCTCGGGGCAGTGCAGCACCGAGACCGGGACCTGGGGGGTCGACAGCATCCGCGCGACGTCGGCGGTGCCGTCGGTGCTGGCGTTGTCGACGACCAGGACCTCGAGGCGACCGGCCCACTCAGGATGCGCCTCACCCAGCCAGGAGCCGAGGAGGACGAGGGTGCGCGGCAGGCGCTGCGCCTCGTTGTAGGCCGGGACGACGACCTGGATCATCGGACCGGCCGCGTGCCCGGCGTTCCCGCCGACCTCGGCAGGTCGGGCGGTCACTCGTCTGCGTACCCGCCGATGGAGGACTGCGCGACGGGCTCACCGGCGGTCATGGACTTCACCGCGTTGACGCCGCCCACGGAGACGACGAGTGCCGCGACGAGGCCGGACACACCAGAGATGACGATGCTGTTCACAAGAACCCTCCCAGAATGAGGCCGCGACGGTTAGTTACTCGCCAGTCCGGCCGAGGGGAGCATAGCCCCTGCGACGGGTGAACGTGACGATTGCCACGAAGAGTCCCACCAGTGCGACCCCGTCGGCCGCCAGGACGAGGGCGGTGCGCGCCGTGCCGCCCGCCCGCGGGTCGACGACCTGCGCCGCGGGCCCGAGGTCGACCAGGGTGAGCCAGCGTCCGTCGTGGACGACCGTGCCGGGCGGGGCGTCGTACGCCGGGGGCACGGGCTTCTCCACCAGGACCCACCGCACGCCGGTCTCGCGCAGGGCCTGCGCGGCGTCTGCCTCCTCGAGCGCCGCGGTCACCTGCGCTGCGCGGGGGTCCTCCCCGGGCAGGACGCGGTCGGGCAGCACGATCCGGTCGTCGATGAGCACCTCGCCCGGCAGGAGCCTCGGGGCCGGGTCGAGGGAGGCCCTGGAGTCGTTCCAGCCGAGGCGGCGGTAGCTGCCGACCCACGGGAGCACGATCGTGTCCCCGGACCCGGCGGCCTCGTCGGCGAGGATCGCCGACACGGTGTCCCACTCGGCGGGGTAGGTGACCGGGCGCAGGTCGCCGGTGAGCCCCCAGACGGCGCTGGGCAACAGCAGCACCGGCGCCGCGACCAGCGCCAGCGTGGGCACCAGCAGGCCCTCCTGCCCCGCGGCGGTCCGGCGGCGCAGACCCACCACGACGAGGGCCACGCCGAGCGCCAGGACGAGGGCGAGCGGGGCGAGGTAGCGGTGGGAGTCACGCAGGATCGACGTCCCGGGCACCACGCGGGAGACGTCGGCGAGGGCGTCCGGCGCCCAGGCGGGCACGACCGCGAGCGCGACGGCGACGGCACCGGTCGCGAGCAAGGACCGCGTGAGCCCGGAGTCGGCGCGGGCACGGACCAGGGCGAGCACCGCCACCGCACTGACGAGCAGCGCCGCCGCCACGACCAGCTCGGACGTCCGCTCGGCCGGCACCACGCTCTCCTTCCAGATGCCCCCGAGGGAGAGCACGCTGGGCAGCACCCCGAGGGACGACTCGGCGCGCGCGCCGAAGGATGCGAACCCTCCCGCACCGCCCAGGTCGACCCGGTCACCCAACGTGAGCCCGGGCACCAGCCACGGGGCGTTGGCCACGCCGGCACCCGCCACCACGACCAGCACCGCACGCCACCGGGTGACCACGACGGCCAGGGCGACGAGCGCGGCCGTGAGCCCGCTCGAGGGGCTGCACACGGCGCTGAGCACGAGGGTCACCAGCAGGGCAGGCCAGCGCGTCGCGTCGTCACGCACCCGCCACGCGGCCAGGACCACCCACGGGAGCAGGGCGTAGCCGGTGACGGTCGCCCACTGCCCGATCGAGAGCCGCTCGACGACCCACGGGTTCCACAGGTACGCCGCGACGGCGGCGACCACGGCCCAGGAGGACGCGCCGACCACGTGGCGCACCAGGCGTGCGATCCCGGTGCCGGCCGCGACGAAGGAGATCAGCAGCAGGATCTTCTGCAGCCACCCTCCCGGGACCACCTGCGTGGCGAGGGACACGAGGGCGTCCATGGGCACGGCCCGCGGCACGCTTCCGTCGAGTCCGAGCCAGGCGTCCTTCCACGGCTGCTGCGGCACGAAGACCATGTCGCCGCGCAGCACCGAGCCCGGCGCGAGCAGGGCCGGCCCCAGGACCACTACTGCGACCACGACGCTCACGCCGGCGGCGACGAGATCGGGCGCGGCGGCCGCCACCCGCGTACGAGGGAGCTGCCGCGAGCCCTCCACGGTCAGGAGCCCTCCGCCACGCCCGCGACGAGACCGGCGATGCAGACCGTGCCGCCCGGGTCGTCCCCGTCGGCGTCCTCGGTGTCGGCTGCCGGGCCGACCTGCTCGAACGTGAAGGTGCTCGAGACCAGCTGGTCCGGGACGACGACCCACACGTCGTTCGGTCCCTCGAGCGCGCGGAAGCGTGCCTCGTAGTCGCCGACGGTCACCGACATGTCGGTGGGCGTGTCGGTGAAGTAGCTGATGCGGGCCACGAAGCGCCCCGTGATCGGGGCCTTCAGCCGCACCTTGCGCGGCTCGTCCGACACCGCGTAGCCGCAGCCCGGGTCGGGGCCCCGCCTCATCGGCTGGGGCAGCAGGAGGTTCACCGGCTCGAGCCGGCCGGTGTCGCTGAGCGTGCGGAGCTGCGCAGCAGGCTGGTCGAAGACCGGGGTCTCGGGCAGGGGCGCGAAGACGCTGGACGCCAGCGCCTCCTCCCCCAGCAGCCGGAGCAGGACCTCGGTCGGCACGAACTCGTCGACGATGACCTGTGAGGGGTCCTGGGCCAGATCGGCACGCACGTTGGTCCAGTACTCCCGGTCGAGGGGGTTCTGGAAGTGCGGCACGAGCACGGCCGTGCCGAAGCTGCTCGCCACCAGGATGATCCCGGTGACCACCAGCGCAGGCACTGCTCCACCGGCGCGCCGCAGCAGGCTCGTACGCCCGACGCCACGCGACTCGTGGTCGGGGCCGCGGTCAGGACTCCGGTCGGGACCGCGGTTGCGCAGGGCCAGCGCGACGGCCAGCACGGCGGGCAGCAGGAGGTCGGAGGCGTAGCGGGGGTCGTAGCCCAGGATCCGGCCGAAGCCGACGCGGCCGGCCAGCACCAGTGCGAGGTCGAGGGCGAGGTAGACGACGAGGAGCAGGAGCGCCCACCGTGCGTCGGCGCCGCCGCGGCGCAGGAGCACGACCGTGACGGCCAGCACGAGCAGGCCGCTGAGCACGCTGACCCACACGGGCGGCACGACCGCGCCGCCGCGCACCTCCGCCATCCACGGCCCCCCGACCAGTCCGGGCAGGGCGTTCTCGAAGACGTAGGCGATCGACAGCTCGACGTACTTGCGCGCCGTCGCCGCGCCCGGGCTGACGGTGGTGATCTCGACGTGGAGCCACAGGTAGGCGACCATCCCGACGGCGTACGCCGCCCACAGCACCCAGAAGCGGCGCAGGGCCTCCGGGATGCGGCGCCAGCCGTCGGCCGGCGACAGCGCGAGCGCCATCCCCACCAGCAGCGGGGCGATGAGCACGGACCTCTCGTGCCACGCCAGGCCGAAGAAGCAGGCCACGAGGCACAGCGGGATGTTCACCCACGACCGGCCGCGCCCGAGGCGTTCGCGCACGAGGGCCAGCGTGGCGACGAGCGCGCTCAGCAGGTGCGGCCACAGGCTCATCGACGCGCTCCACCAGAGCGTCGTCGCGAGCGTGAGGGGGGCCCACATGAGCAGGGCGAGGAGCGGCACCCGCGCCCATCGGTCCGGCAGGAGGTGGCTCAGCAGGTGCCAGGCGATGATGCCGCAGGTCAGCTGGAGCAGCAGGATCAGGAAGGCCACCGACTGCCAGTCGAACGGGAGGTGGTGGCCGACCAGCCAGTGGGTGGCGTGCTGCAACGGCATGACGTGCCCGGCCACGGGCTCCATGAGGTAGCTCCACGACCATGTGGTCTGCGCGAGCGCCCGGGAGGTCAGGTAGTAGTCGTCCTGGTTGAAGTAGGAGCCCTCGAGCAGCACCCCGCGCCAGCCGGCCGTCACGACCAGCACGAGCACGGCGGCCAGCCCCTGCGGTCCGAGCCACGGGCTGCGTCGCCGGGGGGCCGTCGCGGCGGTCGTCGGTCTCGTGGTGCTCATCTCGTGCCCTCCGTCCGGGACGGCCACCGCAGGCACAGGGCCAGGCCCGTGCCCAGCGCGGCCACCGCGAGTGCGTCGGCCACCGAGGTCGGCACCGGCTGCGGCCACGCGTCGAGCGCTCCGGACCCCACGACGAGCGCCAGCACCGCGCCGCGCAGCCGACCGAGGTCACGCCCGGACCACACCGACCCGACGGCGTACGCAGCGACCGCGACCCACCCCAGCGCGACGGCGACCAGCACCCCGACGACGACGCGGCCGCGGGCCGAGGCCCGACCCGTCGCGGGCAGGTCGCGCCACGGCGCCACCTCTCCCCGGCGTCGTGCCCGGGCACCGAGCACCAGGAACGCGAGCGCGGCGAGCAGGAGGGAGCCGGCCGCGGCGAGACCGCCGGCGAGGAGGAGGGTGTAGGTGCCCTGGGGCGCGAACTCGACCGTGAGGACGCCCCCCGCGCCGGCCGGGACGATCCAGCCCTGCTGCCAGCCGTCGACACGCACCGCTGGCACGCGGCGTCCGTCCAGGCGGGCGACCCACCCGTCGTTGAAGTTGGAGGGCATCGAGAGCACGGCCTCGGGTCCCTCGGCGACGCGCGCGGTCAGGCTCGCGCTGTCCGCGTCGTCGTCCTCGACCACGACCGGGCGCTGCTCGGCGCCGCCCTGCCGTGCGGTGCGGCCGGCAAGTGCCACCACGTCGAACTCCGCGGTCGGGGTGGTGCGGAAGGTGCGGGTGCCGGGCGAGACGTAGGTGACCCGGCCGGCGCCGTCGGGGTCCCACCGGCGGCACGTCGTGAACTTCATCGGCGCCCCGCTGAGGACGTCGCCGAGCGTGCCCTCGACCCGCGTCGGCAGCTTGTTGCCCGACACGGTCACGGTCGGACCGAGGCCGCACTGCGAGCCGGTGGGCAGGTCGGGGTCGAAGGGACGGACGACGCCGCCGCCGTCGAGGTCGATCTCGGGCACCGAGACCAGGCCCTCGGCCTCGTCCTTGACGAAGGACACCTCGAGGTAGTCGGCGTAGATGGGGCGGCGCAGCTGCGTCGTCTCCCCCGTCACGGTGAGTCGCTCGACGCGACCGCCGCCGCGGACCACGATCCGGTTGTAGCCCGGAGCGACCTGGCCACCGTCCGGCAGCCGCACCGCGGTGACGCGGCGCGGCACGCCCCACTTGAAGAAGAGCGTCGGCTGCCGGTCGCGCGGGGACGGGACCCAGTGGGTGTCGAGACGGCCGTCGTAGGCGAAGCGGCTGGAGACCAGCGGGTCGTCGCCGAGGATCGAGGTGGAGCCCACCGTCTGCTCGGACAGGAACGGCTCGAGCAGCAGGGCGGCCGATCGCGACGCGCGGGCCACGGCGAGGCCCTGGAAGGTGAAGCTGGCGCCCTGGGGAACCTCCACCCGGCGACGCATGCCGTCGGGCTCCTCCCCCGCGCGCACCCGGACCAGGTCGCACTCGGGCAGCGTGCCGGTCGCCCGGCAGGCGCGGGTCCCGGGCTCGGCGGTGAGGAGCAGGTCGTCCCCGCGGTGGAGCGGCTCGGGCAGTGCGAGCGTGCGCGGGAGGGAGGCGCCGTCGAGGGTGACCTCCGCGATCGCCACCTGGTTGCGCTCGGAGACCGTCGCGACCGCGACGACCCGGACCTCCACCCATTCCACGGGCTCGCCACCGAGGGTCGCCTCGACGACGGCCCCGGCGGGGTTGGTGTCGACGTCGACGCTCTCGCGCGACGTACGCACCCGCACTGTCCGCACCGGCGCCATCGACCGGTCGTCGACCACCGGCAGGACACCGACGCGGCGCAGCGTGCGGGGCTCGGGGAAGCTCACCCGCAGCCACTGCTCACGTGCCTTGCCGCTGAGGGAGGACACCCACCGCGTGCGGATGTTGCCGTCGAAGGCCGCGTGCGGCCCGGCCTGGGGCACGACGGCGCCGTAGGCGTCGGCGTACCCCTGCGAGCTCGAGGCGCGGACGGAGGCACCGTCGGCGTACGTCGCCACGACCTGCTCGCTGCCGGGGGTGACCGGGTAGTCCGGCACGGAGCGGTCCAGGCGGTAGAGCTCGCCGTCCTCGAGCACGGTGGACAGCGACTCCTCCACCCGGCCGAAGGCGCGCTCGCGCCGCTGGTTGGTGTCGGTGACGATCGTGGCGCCCTCGTCGGACCAGCCCACGTCACCCTGGACCACCGTCGCGCGCTCGGGACCGAGCAGCCCGGCGCCCTGCAGGGGCAGCCACGCCTCGGGCGAGCCGGCGACGGTGGCGACGTCGCTGCGGACCGTGGACCGGATGCGCGGCAGCCGGTCGGGGACCTCGAAGATCTCGACGGCGGGACCGGCCTCGGCCGGGTCGCCGAAGGTCGCGACGCTCTCCAGGCCGGCGGAGTCCAGGGAGACCCCCGCCCCCGCGGGCGGGGGTGAGGAGGTGAAACCGCGGTTGAGGTCGCGACGCACCAGCACGTGACCGATGCCGGCCCGCGCGAGCTGGTCGGACAGGTTCGCGTCGGCCTGGCCCTGCGAGACCAGCCGGTCGATGGCCGTCAGCACGCGGATGGACTGCCCGGGGATGATCGGGATCTGGCTGCGGGTGGTCCACCGCACCTCGTCGCCGAGGGCGTGCATCGGCTCGTCGTAGGTCCAGCCCCAGGACTGGAACGCGAAGCCGGAGCCCGGGACGACGAGAGTGGTGGTGCCGTCCTGGCGCTCGGCGAGGTAGTCGTAGGCCTCCGTCCACGCCTCGGGGACCGCTGTCCAGCCCGGCGTGCGTGAGTCGTTGACGAGGAACGGCTGGCCCAGCACGAGCACGAGCGCACCTGCGAGCACCGGGACCACCGTCGCCGCCCGGTCCGACGCCGTCGAGGCGCGAAGGCGGGTGATGACGACCGCGACGGCGTGGCCGAAGCCCATCGCGATCGCGAAGCGCACGGTCGGGTCGACCTTGTGCACGTTGCGGAAGACCTGCAGCGGGCCCTCGAGCGCGTCGAGGAAGAAGCCCGACAGCGGGCTCCCCTCCCACCCACCGTGGGCGATCGTCAGCGCTGCGAGCCCGACGACGGCACCGGCCACCATCGGTGCGCGCATGACGCCGGGGAAGTGCAGGAGTCCGAGGAGGCCGATGCCGGTCACGACCGCGGCGACGAGCACCAGGAGCGGGTCGAACATCAGGGCGTGCGCGGCCGGCCACCAGCCCTGCCCGCCGGTCGAGATGTAGGCCACCCAGTGCGAGTCACCACGCAGCGCCTCGGACCAGCCGATCGCGCCGGTGGTGTTGCTGGCGCTCTCGACGTACTCGTAGAACGGCGGGCTGTAGCGCCCGAGCGCGAGGAGCGGGAGCAGCCACCAGGTGCAGGCCAGCGTGACCAGGCCGGCCCACCACCCCAGGAAGGAGCGCGGGACCAGGCGACGCCACGTCACCCAGCAGGCGAGGAGGAGCGGCATCGGCAAGGACCCGATCACCTCGACCGCGTTGACGCCTCCCATGCAGACCACGGCGGCGGCGCTCAGCACTGCCGCCCGGACGTGCCCGATCCGGCCGCGCGCGGCCAGCAGGATCGGGAGCACGACCCACGGCAGGACCGCGCCGGGAAGGCTCTCCGCGCTGATCACGCCGACGGTCCCGAGCATGCGGGGGCTCATCGCGAAGACGAGCCCGGCGAGCGTCGCGGGGTGCGACGACAGGCCCAGCACCCGGGCGCAGCGTCGCGCGCCCTCGAAGGCCACGATGAGCACGAGCGCGGTCCAGAGGCGCTGGCCGACCCACGGCGGCAGGCCCGACCACTCCACCAGCACGAAGAAGGCGCCCTGGGGGAAGAGGTAGCCGTAGGCCTGGTTGAGCAGCTCGCCGAAGTTGGTGGTGTCGTGCCACAGGGTGAAGGCGCCGGCGAGGAACGACACCGGGCGCTCGGTGAGCTCGATGCGGGTGTCCAGCGTCGTACGCCCGAACTCCTGGATCATCGAGAAGAACAGGATGAGCGCGTAGACCGCCCAGTCCGTGATCCGGGGGCGGGTCGAGACGTGCTCCTCGACCATCGTCGCCACGGCCCCCCACTTCCCTCACAGACGAAACCGGGTGGATGTTAACCCCTCGTGCTGCGCCCGGCGGCTTCGGTGCATACAGTTCGGCGGTGGCGCGCCCCAGCACCCGCGCCGACCGACACGATGGAGTTGCCGTGGGTACTAGTCGCGCGCACGGTTCCGGGCGACCCGGAGAGCCGGGCCTCAGCGGGTTCCGTATCGGGCTGCTCGTCCTCGTCCTGGCGACCGCCGCGTGGCGCGGCTTCACCTCGTCGCGCTGGTCGTGGTTCGCCGACGACTGGGTGCACCTCGAGGGGACGCAGACGACCGGCTTCCTCGCCTACGTGTTCCAGGACCACGCCGGCGACCTCGTGCCCGGCCAGCGCCTGCTGACCTGGCTGCTGACCGCCGTCGACCCGCTGGGCCACGGCTGGGCCGCGCTCGTGCTGGTGCTGCTGGCCGTCGGGTCCCTCCTCGCCTGGGCGCTGGCCCTCCGAGAGGTCTTCGGCGAGCGGGCGCGCCTGCTCGTCCCGCTGGCCCTCCTCGCCCTGTCCCCGCTCCTGCTGGTGCCGGGGCTCTGGTGGTCCGCGGGCACCCAGGTGCTGGCGGTCCAGCTGTCCATGGGGCTGTGCGTGCTGTTCGCGGCGCGCCACCTGCGCCGCGGCGAGCAGCGCACGCACCTGGCGCTGTTGGCTGCGAGCTACGTCCTCGGGCTGTGCTTCGGGCAACGGGCGCTGCTCGTGCTGGTCCCCCTCGCGCTGGTGGCATGGGTCCTCACGACCGGCCCGGCGCGCGCCCGCCTCGTCACCACCGCGAAGGTCCTGGCCCTGCCGGTGGCGGTGAGCGTGGCGTACGTCGTCGCGCTGCTCGCCGTCCGCGGCGCCGGGGACACCGGGGCGACCCGGGGCACGGGCTGGGGCCGGCTCGTGGACACGAACCTTCCGGACGTCAGCCTCCCGACCCTGTTCGGCGGGCCCTTCCGTGCCCCGGTCAGCGGGTGGGACGGCTACGCGCCCCTGTCCCCCGTCGTCGCATCCGCGCTGACCGTGGTCCTGCTGGTCCTGGTGCTCTCCGCACTGGTCCTCCGGTGGCACAGCGGACCGGCCCTCGCCGCCCTGCTCACCTGCACCGCCGCCGCCTGGGTCCTCGGGGAGGCGACGACGCCGTCCCAGCCGGTCCCCGACGCCACGGGCCGGTGGTTCGCCGACGTCGTCGCCGTGGCGGCGCTCGTCGTGGCGCTGCTCACCACCCGCACGGTCCGCGAGCAGCCCGGGGCCGCGACCCGGCGGACGCTCCCGCCCGTCGTGGCCCGGCTGGGAGCGGTCGGGCTCGGCGCCCTCGCCTGCGCCGTCGTCGTGGCGATGGTCGTGGCGAACGCCACCGCCTGGCGCGACGTGCGCGACCGCTCGCCGCGACCGTGGGTGGACGCCGTCGTGGCAGACACCACGCGCGCCGGGGACGCGGCGGTCGTCAACGCGTTCCCGCCGACCAACGTCCTCGACCCCGTCGTCTTCCTCGACCACGCCGCCCTCGAGCAGATGCTCTCCCCGCTCGACCTCCCGCTGCGCTTCGACGAGCCCTCCGAGCTCCTCCTCGCGCCCGACGCGACCGGGCGCCTGAAGGTGGCCGAGGTGACGAACCTCGCCGCGACCAACGTGCCGGCAACCAACGCCCGCTGCGGCTTCCTCGTCGAGCCGGGGCGGCGTACGGACATCCCGCTCACCGCCGACCTCTACCCGTGGGGCTGGGCGGTGCGGATGGACTACTTCACCGACGAGCCGACGGTCGCGACGGTCACCACGGACGACCGGGAGGTCGAGCTGTCGCTCGAGGCCGGCCTCAACGCGGTGCAGTTCATGGTCACCGACAGCGTGGAGTCCTTCCGCGTCGCCGTCGCCCCCGGCGCGGCCCCGCTGTGCGTCACCCAGGTCTACGTCGGCCTCTTCACCGCCTCCGACGCCTCACCCTGGGGTTGAGCGCCGTGACGACCTCGGGACCCTCACGCGTGCGCCGAGCCATGTCGGGCGGGGGCCGCGTCGCGGTCGCCACCAGCGCGATGAACGTCGCGACCTACGGCTTCACCATCGTGGCCGCCCGCGCGGTCGGTCCCAGCGAGTACGGCGCCTTCGCCGCCTGCCTGAGCCTGCTCATCGTCGTGCAGGTCGGCGCGCTCGGGCTGCAGGCTACGGCCGCGCGCCGGATCGCGGTGGACCGAGCCAACGTCGCGGCCATCGAGCGCGCCATCCTCGCCCTCGCCGGCAAGGTCTCCCTCGCCGTCGGCCTGCTCCTCCTCCTGCTCGTCCCCGCGATCGACGCGCTCCTCAACCTCGACAGCCTCACCACCGCCGCCGTGGTCGCGATCGCCGCCGTGCCGCTGACGCTGGCCGGCGGACAGGCCGGGATCCTGCAGGGCGAGCGCAGGTGGAAGGCGCTCGCGGTCTTCTACCTCGCCCAGGGCCTGCCGCGCCTGCTGGTCGGCACGGCGCTGGTGCTGTGGCGACCCAGCGCCACCAGCGCGCTGCTCGGCGTCGCGATCGGCTTCCTCTTCCCCCTCTTCGTGGGGTGGTGGGTGCTGCGCGTCCGGCGCACGCCGGACGTCGTCCCGCCGGAGCACTCGGGGCGCTCGATGCTGGTCGAGAGCGCCCACAACGCGCAGGTGCTCTTCGCCTACTTCGCCCTCTCGAGCGTCGACATCGTCATCGCCCGCCAGGTGCTCGACGACCACGACGCCGGCCTCTACGCCGCCGGCCTGATCATGGCCAAGGTGATGCTGTTCCTGCCGCAGTTCGTGGTGGTCGTCGCCTTCCCGGACATGGCGTCGACCGAGAGCCGGCAACGAGCGCTGGTGCGCAGCCTGCTGGCGATCGGCGTCCTCGGCTGCCTCGCGGTCGTGGCGGCCAAGGTGCTGTCCCCTGTCGCGATGTTCTTCGTCGGCGGCGCCGACTTCGGCGAGGTGGAGGACCTGCTGTGGGTCTTCGCCGCGCTCGGCACGGTGCTGGCCATGCTCCAGCTGCAGGTGTACGCCGTGCTCGCACGCCAGGCGCGGCGCTCGGTCCTCCTGGTCTGGGCGGCCCTCGTGGTGCTGGTCGTCCTCGGCCTGCGGGTCGAGTCGGTCGCCGGCCTGGTCACCGTGGTGGTGGGAGTCGACGCCGTCCTGCTGGCGGTGCTGACGCTGGCCAGCCTCAGGCTGGCGAGCCGGGCCGCCCCCGCAGCGAGCCACGCGCCGGACTGAGACGCTGCCCGGGCGCGTCCATCAGTGCGCGGCGTCGTGCCAGCTGCGTCCGGTGCCGATCGAGACGTCGAGCGGGACGGCGAGGTCGGCAGCCCCGCCCATCTCGGCCCGGACGAGCGCGGCGAGGTCGTCGGCCTCCCCCGGTGCGACCTCGAAGACGAGCTCGTCGTGCACCTGGAGCAACATGCGCGAGCGCAGGCCCTGCTCGGCCAATGCCTTCTCCACCCCCAGCATCGCGACCTTGACGAGGTCGGCGGCCGAGCCCTGGATCGGGGCGTTGAGCGCCATCCGCTCAGCCGTCTCGCGACGCTGACGGTTGTCGCTGGTGAGGTCGGGGAGGTAGCGGCGTCGACCGAGGATGGTCTCGGTGAAGCCGGACCGGCGTGCCTCGTCCACGATGCCGCCGAGGTAGTCGCGCACCCCGCCGAAGGTCTCGAAGTACTCGTCCATCAGCCCCCGCGCCTCGGAGGTGTCGATCCGCAGCTGCTGGGAGAGCCCGAAGGCGGACAGGCCGTAGGCGAGGCCGTAGTTCATCGCCTTGATCTTGGCCCGCTGCTCGACGCTCACCGCGGCCGCGTCGACGTCGAAGACGCGAGCGGCGGTGATCGAGTGGAAGTCCTGGCCGGAGCGGAAGGCCTCGATGAGCAGCTCGTCCTCGGAGAGGTGGGCCATGATGCGCATCTCGACCTGGCTGTAGTCGGTCGTCATCAGGGACTCGAAGCCCTCGCCCACGACGAAGCCCTCGCGGATCCGGCGGCCGGCCTCGGTGCGGATCGGGATGTTCTGGAGGTTCGGGTCGGTGCTGGAGAGGCGGCCGGTGGCCGCGATGATCTGGTTGTAGGTGGTGTGGATCCGCCCGTCGGAGGCGACGGTCTTGAGCAGGCCCTCGACGGTCTGGCGCAGCCGGATCACGTCGCGGTGGCGCAGCAGGTGCTGGAGGAACGGGTGCTCGGTCTTCTCGAACAGCTGCTGCAGGGCGTCGGCGTCGGTCGTCCAGCCGGTCTTGGTGCGCTTGGTCTTCGGCATGTCGAGCTCGTCGAAGAGCACCACCTGCAGCTGCTTGGGCGAGCCGAGGTTGATCTCCTTGCCGATGACGTCGTAGGCGTCGGTCGCCGCGGCACGCACCTGCTCGCCGAACTCGGACTCGAGCCCCTCGAGGTAGTCGGTGTCGACGGCGATGCCGACCTGCTCCATCCGCACCAGGGTGCCGATCAGCGGCAGCTCGACCTCGCTGAGCAGGCGGGTGCCGCCGTGTTCCTCCACGGCGCCGTCGAGGGCGTCGGCGAGGTCGAGGACGGCGCGCGCGGTGAGCATGGCGGTGTCGCTGGCCGTGGTGTCGTCCATGGCGTCGAAGCTGAGCTGGTCGGCGTCGACGGCGTCCTGGCGCAGCTCGCGCTTGAGGTAGCGGAGGGTCAGGTCGGCCAGGTCGTAGGAGCGCTGGTCGGGCTGCACGAGGTAGGCGGCGAGGGCGGTGTCGACGTCGAGACCGGCGAGGGTCCAGCCGCGGGCGGCGAGGGCCAGGCTCGGGCCGTTGGCGTCGTGGAGCGCCTTGGGTCGCGACGGGTCGGCGAGCCACGCCGCGAGGGCCGCGTCGTCCTCGGGCCCGATGTCGGCCACGTCTATCCAGGCGGCGTCGCCCTCGCTCGTGGCCACGGCGACCGAGAGCACCTCACCGGTGCCGGCGCGCCAGGTGCCGTGCACCGAGAACCCGACGCGCTCCCCGGCCGGCGCGTGCTCGACCAGCCACGCGGCCGCCTCGCCGGCGCCGAGGCGGCGCCCGTCCAGCTCGAAGCCGGCCTCGGCCTGGGTGGCGTCGTCGGGCTCGGGGTCGATGGTGTCGAGCAGCCGGGTGCGCAGCTCGCCGCGGAACTCGAGCTCGTCGAGGAGCTCGAGCCCGCCGGTGCGGTCCCAAGGACGGCGTACGAGCTCGCCGGGACGCACGGGAAGGCTCAGGTCGCGCACCAGCGCGTTGAGCTGGCGGTTGCGGATCACGTCGCCGAGGTGGGCGCGCAGCGCCTCGCCCTTCTTGCCGGTCACCTCGTCGGCGCGGGCGATGACGTTGTCGAGGCCGTCGAACTGGTTGATCCACTTCGCGGCATAGCCCTGGCCGACGCCCGGGACGCCGGGCAGGTTGTCGGAGGTCTCGCCGACGATGGCTGCGAGTTCGGGGTAGCGGTGCGGCGGGACGCCGTACTTCTCCTCGACGTAGGCCGGGGTGAGCCGGGCCAGATCGCTCACGCCGCGCATCGGGTAGAGCACGGTGGAGGACTCGGTGACGAGCTGGATGGAGTCGCGGTCGCCGGTGAGGATGAGCACCTCCATGCCCTCGGCGAGCGCCTCGGTCACGAGGGTGGCGATGATGTCGTCGGCCTCGTAGCCCTCGAGATCGAGGTGGGTGATCGAGAGCGCGTCGAGCACCCGTCGGATCAACGGCAGCTGGCTGCTGAACTCGTCGGGGGTCTTGTTGCGCTTGGCCTTGTACTCGCTGTACTGCTCGAGACGGAAGGTCTGGCGCGAGCGGTCGAAGGCCACCGCGACGTGCGTGGGGACCTCGTCGCGCAGGACGTTGACCAGCATCGAGGTGAAGCCGTAGACGGCGTTGGTGTGCTGCCCCGTGGCGGTCGCGAAGTTCTCCACCGGCAGCGCGAAGAACGCGCGATAGGCCAGCGAGTGGCCGTCGAGCAGGAGGAGGCGGGGACGGGACTGCTCACTCGTTCCAGGCACCCGCCGACTCTAGCCGCCGCCGCTGACAGCCCCACCGCCGGGAACGGCTCGTGCCCTCGGCACAATGGGCGCATGAGTGCACCCGAGACCCTGGCCGGCCTGAGCGTCGAGGAGCTGATCGCCTTCATGCCCGAGGGCAACGGTCGGCTCAACGAGAAGATGGGTGTCGAGCTCGTCGAGGTGTCAGCCGAGCGCGTCGTGGCGACGATGCCGGTCGAGGGCAACACCCAGCCGTTCGGCCTGCTGCACGGCGGCGCGTCCGTCGTGCTCGCCGAGACGCTCGGGTCGATCGGGTCGGCGATCCACGCCTACCCGGAGAAGGTCGCGGTCGGTGTCGACATCAACGCCACCCACCACCGCGCCGCCACCTCGGGGATCGTCACGGGCGTGGCCACCGCTGTGCACCTGGGACGCTCGTCGACGTCCTACGAGATCGTCATCACCGACGAGCGCGGCAAGCGCGTGTGCACCTCGCGCATCACATGCGCGCTGGTGCCGGCTCCACCGCGCTGAGACGGGACCAGGGCTCAGCCCGGGACGCGCTCGCGCCGGATGCGGCGCGCGGCCAGCACCCGGTCGATCCGTTGCCTGCTCGTGGCGGCGTGGGTGACCTGGCGCGACTGCGGGAGCCGCGACCGTACGGCGCTGGTGGTGGCGGCACGGAGCATGGCCTGCGGTGCGAAGGACAGCCGCGCCATGAACCGGTTGGCGTCCCGCGCCTCGGCGGCCGCCGCGGTCTGGATGTGGGCGACGCCGTGCTGCTCAGCGAAGCGGCAGGCCGCCTCCATCAGGGCACTGCCCACGCCCTTGCGTCGGAATCGCGGGAAGACGTGCGGCGACACCGCGAGGACGGCCGGCTCGAGGTTGAGCGGCGTGAACGTCGTGGCCTCGAGGTAGACCGCACCGGCGACCTCGCCGTCGATCTCGGCCACGGCCACGCACTGCGTCTCGCAGGCCTCGGCCGACGCCACGACGCGCGACACGTCCGCCAGCTGCTCGTCCAGACCACCCTTGCGCAGGATGTCGCCCCACAGCTCGCGCAGGGACGCCACGTCAGAGGGCTGTGCCTTGCGCACGGTCACCGGCGTCCGACTCATCGACCCACCACTTCCTGGAACACCTTCTGTGCGGCCCCCACCGGCCTGTCCCGGCACCGCACCCGGGCGACCTTATCGCCCGGGCCACCGGTCACGCTACGCCGAGGTGGGTCCCGCCCCGGACGCCCGCCCCGCGGTTCGGGGTCGCGCGCACGACAGCGACGAAGTCCTCCCAGAGGTAACGAAACGGCTACGAACCGCGGAGTTGCGCAAACATGCTCGCCCATGGCAGTCGTCCGCACTACCGTTCCGTCAAAGCCCCATGGCTCCGACCGGAGCCGGCAAGAACCGGAGGACGCATGAAGCGCACCACCAACCGACGTACCCGCGTCGCCGCCGCGGCCGTCGCCAGCCTGTTCGTTTTCGCCGCGTGCGGATCCGACGGCGACGACACCGACACCCCCGACGCTGGCGGCGAGAGCTCGGAGACCGAGTCCGCTGCACCCGAGGGGGACGGCACGCTGACCTTCGGGTCGCTGCTCCCCGAGACCGGCAGCCTCGCCTTCCTCGGCCCGCCCGAGTTCGCGGGTGTCGACCTCGCCGTCCAGGAGATCAACGAGGCCGGTGGCGTTCTCGGCCAGGACGTCGTGCACGTGCGCGGCGACTCCGGTGACGCCGACTCCGGCATCGCGCCGGCCGAGACCGACCAGCTGATCGCCGAGGGCTCCGACGTCATCGTCGGCGCCGCCTCGTCCGGCGTCTCGCTCACCGTCATCGACGCCATCCAGTCGGCCGGTCGCGTGATGTTCTCGCCGGCCAACACCTCGACCGCCTTCGACGAGGGCGACTACGCCGAGCCGGACCTCTACTTCCGCACGGCCCCCTCCGACATCCTCCAGGGTGCGGTCATGGCCAACCTGCTGATCCAGGACGGCAAGTCCAACGTCGCCATCCTGTCGCGTCAGGACGCCTACGGCGAGACCCTCGTCGACCAGATCACGCAGAACCTCGAGGGCGCCGGCAGCTCGGTGGCCGCGACGGTCTTCTACGGCGAGAACGCCCAGTCGTTCGACTCGCAGGTCGACGAGATCGCCGCCGCCGGTGGCGACGCGCTCGTGCTGATCGGCTTCGAGGAGACCGCGACGATCATCCCGCAGCTGATCACCGCCGGTGCCGGCCCGCAGGACATCGACACCTACTTCGTCGACGGCAACACCGCCGACTACAGCCCGGCCGGGTCCACGCCGCTCCCGCGCGGCACGCTCGAGGGCACCAAGGGCACCATCCCCGGCGCCGACAGCGGTGGCGAGTTCCAGGACCGCCTGCTGGAGATCGACCCCGAGCTCGACTCGTTCGCCTACGCGGCTGAGTCCTACGACGCGGTCATCGTCTCCGCACTCGCGGCCGTCGCGGCCGAGAGCGACAACGCCGAGGCGCTGGCGCTCGAGATCCCGGGCGTGACCAAGGACGGCGAGAAGTGCACGGACTTCGCCTCCTGTGTCGAGCTCCTCGAGGCTGGCGAGGACATCGACTTCGACGGTGCCTCCGGCCCCATCGAGCTCGGTGAGACGGGCAGCCCGACGGCTGCCTCGATCGGCATCTACGAGTACGACGCGAAGAACCAGATCGCTCCGGTCGAGTACATCGAGGGCCAGATCTGATCCGGTCTGACCGCATCATCACCTGAGCAGAGCCTCCGGCCCGAGACCTCACGGTCTCGGGCCGGAGGTCATTTCTGGCGTCGATCGACACCAGGTACGACGAACGGCCCGGGATCGACGATCCCGGGCCGTTCGTCGTACGTTGCTCGTGGTCAGCTCGCCGCGGCACCCAGCGTGCCGAGGTAGAGCTGGATGACCTTGGGGTCGCTGCCCAGGGACCTGCCCGTGCCGGTGTACGCGTTGCGGCCGTGATCGAGGACGTAGCCGCGGTCGCAGATCTGGAGGCAGCGGCGGGCGTTCTGCTCGACCATGATCACCGACACCCCGGCCCGGTTGATGTTGCGCGTCTGCACGAACACCTCGTCCTGCAGGACGGGTGAGAGACCGGCCGAGGGCTCGTCGAGCAGGAGCACCGACGGCGCCATCATCAGCGCGCGTCCCATCGCCACCATCTGACGCTCACCACCGGACAGGGAGCCTGCCCGCTGCTTCCGGCGGTCTCCCAGCCGAGGGAAGATGTCGGTGACGAAGTCGAAGCGCTCGGAGAACTTCTTGGGAGCCTGGTAGCAGCCCATCTCGAGGTTCTCCTCGATGGTCAGGCTGGGGAACACGTTGTTCGACTGCGGGACGAAGCCGATGCCGGCCGTCACCAGCTGGTCGGCGCGCATGTTGGTGATGTCGCGACCCTCGAGGGTGACCGACCCGGTGCGCACCTTGACCAGACCGAACAGCGCCTTGAGCAGGGTGGACTTGCCGGCGCCGTTGGGGCCGATGATGCCCACGAGCTCACCCTTGTTGCAGTAGAGGTCGGCGCCGTTGAGGATGTCGACCCCCGGGAGGTAGCCGCCACGCAGGGCATCGGCGCGGAGGACCGCGTCACCCGCAGCAGCGAGGTGGGCCTCGCGCTCCTTGGTGCTGTTGTCGGCCTCGTTCATGGCGCGTCCTTCCGGTGCTCGTCTGCGGTCGTCGACGTCTGGTGGTCCAGCTCGGCCTCGGCCTCCGACTCCAGGTCGTCCTCGTCGAGCTCGGTCAGGTCCGTGTCGTGGTGGGCGCCGAGGTAGGCGTCGATCACTGCCGGGTTGCTCATCACCTCGGACGGCGTGCCCTCGGCCACGATCTGGCCCTGGGCCATCACGATGACCCAGTCGGAGATGTCGCGGACCATGTCCATGTCGTGCTCGACGAAGAGCACGGTGCGGCCCTCGTCGCGCAGGGACTTCACGTGGCCCAGCAGTGACTGCTTGAGAGCGGGGTTCACCCCGGCCATGGGCTCGTCGAGCATGATCAGCTCGGGGTCGACCATCAGGGCGCGCGCCATCTCCAGCAGCTTGCGCTGCCCACCGGACAGCGACCCGGCGAAGTCCTCGCGCTTGGCGTCGAGCTTGAAGCGCGCCAGCAGGTCGTCGGCGCGTCGGGTGTTGGTCTCCTCCTGGCTGCGCCACAGGAACGGCAGCGCCGCCGACCAAAACTTCTCGCCCCGCTGGCCGGTCGCGCCCAGGCGCATGTTCTCGATCACGGTGAGCTTGGCCAGCACCTTGGTCAGCTGGAAGGTGCGGACCATGCCCAGCCGGGCGACCTTGTAGGGGGCGACCCGCTGCAGTGACGTGCCGTTGAAGCTCCACTCGCCCGAGTCGGGCATGTCGAAGCCGGTCAGCAGGTTGAACAACGTGGTCTTGCCCGCGCCGTTCGGGCCGATCAGCGCGGTGATCACGCCACGTTGGATCTCGATGTGCTCCACGTCGACGGCCGCCAGGCCACCGAAGGTGCGCCGGATGCCGTCGCCCTTGACGATGGGGTCGGGCTTCGGCACGCCCGGCCGGGGCTCGAGCCCGCTCAGGTCAGGACGCGGCGCGGCGGAGGAGGGCCGGGTCGGCTCGGTGTCAGCGCTCATCGATCGCGATTTCCCTTCGGTCGCCGAAGATCCCCTGAGGTCGGAAGATCATCAGCAGCATGAGGCCGAGCCCGGTGGCGATGAAGCGCACCAGGCTGGACTGGGTGTTGTCCATGATCCACGTCGGCACCAGCGGGTCGGCGCCGGAGGTTGCCTGGCCGAGGAACGAGCCCAGACCGGAGATCAGGAACCAGAAGATCATCGCGCCGACGACCGGGCCCAGGACCCGCGCCGCGCCACCGATCAGCAGGGCTGTGTAGGCGAAGAACGTCACGTTGGTGGAGTAGTCGGTCGGGACGACGGAGGCCTGCTTGAGCGCGAGGAACAGGCCGGCGAGTCCGCCGAACATTCCTCCGAGCACGAGCGCCTGCATCTTGTAGGCGAAGACGTTCTTGCCGAGCGAGCGGACGGCGTCCTCGTCCTCACGGATCGATCGCAGCACGCGGCCCCACGGGCTGCGCATCAGCGCCCAGACGATGAGGAGACAGATCGCGACCATGCTCCACCCGACGAGCACCGACCAGGTGTCGCGCGCACTGAACGCGACGAAGCCGAGGTCGAGGCGGGAGTCGAAGGGGTTGAGGTCCTGGTAGGTGCCGGCGTAGCCGGTGAGCCCGTTGGACCCGCCGAGCGTGTCCGACATCTCGACCGAGCCGAAGGTGAGGCGCAGGATCTCCGCCGTGGCGATCGTCGCGATGGCCAGGTAGTCGGCCCGGAGTCGCAGCGTGGGCACGCCCAGGAGAATCGCCAGCACGACCGGTGCGAGCAGCGAGATCCCCACTGCGGGCCAGAACCCGATGTCGAAGGTCACGACGCTCACCGCCAGGCCGTAGGCACCGACCGCCATGAAGCCCGCCTGGCCGAAGTTGAGCAGCCCGGTGTAGCCGAAGTGGACGTTGAGGCCGATCGCGGCGAGCGCGAAGACGATTGCGTTGGGACCCAGGGCCTGGTTCAGCGCCGTCTTGAAGACCTGGCCGATGTCGACCGGGAGGACGTTCGTGAACAGTCCGAGGACCAGCCAGGTGACGAGCAGGACGGTGCCGAGGAGCCCGAGCACCCGACCGAGGTTCGCGAGACCGCGTCCCTCGTAGTCGTCCGGGTCGGCCTCGATCGCCGTGATCGCCTGCTTGCCCTTCCAGACGGCGAACGGCGAGGCGATGCCTGCGGTGAGCGTCAGCCCGGCCACACCGAGGACCGCGGACGCGATCGCCGCGGGGTGGGTCCGCTTGGGGCGCAGCGCGGGCGCAGTGGTCGGCTCGTGGGTCGTGGCGCTCATGGACGGGTGCTCCGATCGCGGGGAGTCGACAGGACGTGTGGTCGGTGGTCGCTCATCTGTCTCACCCGATCCGCTCGCGACGCCCGAGGATGCCCTGCGGTCGCAGGAGCAGGACCAGGATCAGCACGACGAGGGCACCGACCTCCTTGATCGACGACGGCACGCCGAACAGCGGACCGACCTCGACCATGATCCCGATGATCATCGACCCGAAGAGGGCTCCCCAGATGGTGCCGAGGCCACCGAGGGTGACGGCGGCGAAGACCAGCAGGAGCAGCTTGAACCCCATCAGGAAGTTGACCTGGCTGTTGATGGCGAGCAGCACGCCGGCGAGGCCGGTGAGGGCCGTGCCCAGGATCCAGACGGCGCCGATGACGCTGTCGACCTTCATGCCGGACGATGCCGACAGCGCCGGGTTGTCGGAGACGGCACGCATGGCCTTGCCGAGGCGGGTCTTCATCAGCAGCACGCAGGAGATGGTGATGGTGACGAGGGCGATGCCGATGATCGCCAGCTCCTTGTCGGCCAGGCTGATGAAGCCGTAGTCACGGCGCCCCTGGCTGACGTACTGGCTCAACGACTGCCGCGCGCTCCCGATGGAGTACTGGAAGGAGTTGCGGAGCAGGAGCCCGAGCCCGATCGAGACGATCATCATCGCGATCAGACCGGTGCCACGCCTGCGCAGTGGTCGCCACAGTCCGCGTTCCTGCACCCACCCGAACAGCGCCGACACCACGACGGCCAGGACACCCGAGAGGATCACGGGCAGGCCGAAGCCGCGGTTGGCGACGTAGGTCATCACCGCTCCGAAGGTGATCAGCTCGCCGTGCGCGAAGTTGGTGAGACCGGTGGTGCCGAAGATCAGGGAGAGGCCGAGGGCAGCCAGCGCCACGATCAGGCCGAACTTGACGCCCGACGTGAGGGCGGTGATCAGGCGGTCGGCGAAGGGGACCGCGACGACCTCCTCGACCCCGATGGGGAAGAGTCCGGGGTTCGGGCCGTCGAACCTCACCTGGATCGTGATGGAGGCGTCGTCGGGATCGCTGAGCTCGGTCCCGTCGGGCAGGGTGTCCTGGTCGAGCTCGACCTCGTAGGCCCCGCGCTCGGGGGTCTCGATGATGACCCGACCCTCGTCGTTGGTCACCGCCGAGCCCACCTCGGTGCCGTCCTCGGCCGTCACCGTCAGCGTGACGCCGACGATGGGCGCGTCGTCGTTGGCGGAGTCCTGGAGGACCACGGTGATGTAGGGGCCGTCCGGCGGCTCGACGGTCTCGCCGTCTCCCGCCTGGTCGTCGGGCTCCTCGGTCGAGGTCGTCGTGGACGAGGGCTCCGCGGGCTCGGTCGTGTCGTCCGCCAATGCAGCCAGCGGAGACAGCACCATCATCAGGAAGGCCAATCCAGCGGCGAACCAGGCCAACAGTCGCAGTCGCAACGCTCTACTCCCTTAAGCGAGTGTCCAGTGACACTCGTCGGACGGGAGCATAGCCACCTCGGCGTCTCCTACGACACAAGTGGCGGACACGCTTGGTAACAGTTCAGTCTCTCTCGGCCCCACCACCGGCGTGGGCTCAGGAAGAGTCGGCGCCGGTCTGCGGACCGTGCTCCACCACTCCGTCGGCCACCTGCTTCATCGACAGGCGCAGGTCCATGGCGGTCTTCTGGATCCAGCGGAAGGCATCCGGCTCGCTCAGCCCGAGCTTCTCCTGGAGCACGCCCTTGGCGCGGTCGACCGACTTGCGCGTGGCGAGCGACTCCTGGAGGTCGGAGACCTCCTGCTCGAGCACGCTGATCTCGGCGTAGCGACTCACCGCCATCTCGATGGCGGGCACGAGGTCCCCGCGCTGGAACGGCTTGACGAGGTACGCCATCGCCCCCGCGTCGCGTGCCCGCGCCACCAGGTCGCGCTGGGAGAAGGCCGTGAGGATCACGACGGGGGCGATGCGCTCGCTCGCGATGACCTCCGCTGCCGCGATGCCGTCGAGCACGGGCATCTTGACGTCGAGGATCACCAGGTCAGGGCGCAGCTCGCGGGCCAGCTCAATGGCCTTCTGGCCGTCGCCGGCCTGACCGACGACCTCGTAGCCCTCCTCGCCCAGCATCTCGGCGAGGTCCATGCGGATGAGCGCCTCGTCCTCGGCGATCACCACACGGCGTACGTCCTCGGACGGGGGGCGGCTGTCAGCGGGCTGCGTCACGGCCGCAAGGCTAGTTCGGATACGGTGTCGCCACCTAGCCGGGTTGGCGGAATGGCAGACGCTATGAGCTCAAACCTCATTGTCCGAAAGGGCGTGCGGGTTCGAATCCCGCACCCGGCACCTCGACGTCCGATGGCGCGCGACCCCGACTGGTGTCGGTGCTCGCACCCACGATGGTCGCATGCCTCGCGTCCGCCCGCAGTCCGTCGTCGACTCGGCCCTGGCGTGCTCCGACAGGGGGATGCCCGACGCTGACAACGCCGCCCTGCACGGCGTGGCCGTCAAGACCATCCGACGGTGGCGTCGCGTCTATCAGCGCCGCGGCCTCCCACGGGGCCAGGGGCATCTCGCACCGCCGTGTCCCAGGTGTGACGGAGGCGCGCTCGACGGCAAGAGCTACGCCGAGCTCTGCTCGGTTGGTACCTCGGCGACGGGTATCTGTCGCTCGGTCGTCGCGGGGTCTTCAACCTCCACGTGATCAACGATGCGAGCTACGTCGCACTCAACGCTCACCTCCTCGAGCTCATGGCGACCGTCAAGCCCGCTGGCAAACCCCACACGCGCCGGGTTCGCGGCGCAGTCATCACGACCGTCTCCTGGAAGCACTGGCCCTGCCTGTTGCCCCAGCACGGCCCGGGGCGCAAGCACGAGCGACCCATCAGGCTGGAGGCCTGGCAGACCGAGGTCGTCGAGGCGTTCTCCGCCGACTTCCTGCGAGGGCTCTTCCACTCCGACGGGTGCCGGGTCGCCAACTGGGCGACGCGGGTGGTGGGCGGGGAGCGGAAGCGCTACGACTACCCGCGGTGGCAGTTCGTCAACGCGTCCGAGGACATCCTCGACCTCTGCACGTGGGCCCTCGACCTCGCGGACGTGGCATGGCGCCGGTCGGGCCCGCGCGTCATCTCCGTCTCGAGGCGCGAAGCGGTCGCGCGCCTCGACGAGCTGATCGGTCCGAAGGCCTGACTCAGCGCCGACGGTAGGCCGGGGCCACCTCGTTGATCGCGTCGCCCATCCGGTGGATGCGCATCGCGTTGGTGGAGCCGGGGATCCCGGGCGGGCTACCTGCGATGAGGACGACGAGCTCGCCCTCCTTGACCCGGCCGATGTCGAGGAGCGCCTCGTCGACCTGGCGGACCATCTCGTCGGTGTGCTCGACCTCGCCGGTCTTGAAGGTCTCGATCCCCCACGTCAGCGACAGCTGCGAGCGCACGCGGTCGGTGGTGGTGAAGGCCAGCACCGGGATGTGGCCGCGGTAGCGGGCCAGGCGCCGGGCCGAGTCACCGCTCGCGGTGAACGCGACGACGTACTTCGCACCGATGCTCTCGGCCACCTCGTGGGCGGCCTTCGCGATCACGCCACCACGCGTGCGCGGGGACCAGGTCACCTCGGCCATGTGGGACAGGCCGTGGTTCTCGGTGGAGGCGATGATGCGCGCCATCGTGCTGACCGCCTCGATGGGGTACTCCCCCACCGACGTCTCGCCGGAGAGCATCACGGCGTCGGCGCCGTCGAGGACGGCATTGGCGACGTCCGAGGCCTCGGCGCGCGTCGGCGCCGGGGCGGAGATCATCGACTCGAGCATCTGCGTGGCCACGATGGCCGGCTTGGCGTTGGCGCGCGCCTTGTCGACCAGCAGCTTCTGGTGGACCGGGACGTCCTCGAGCGGGCACTCCACGCCGAGGTCGCCGCGCGCGACCATGATGCCGTCGAAGGCGTCGATGATGGCGTCGATGTTCTCCAGCGCCTGCGGCTTCTCGATCTTGGCGATGATCGGGACGAAGATGTCTTCCTCCTCCATCACCTTGCGCACGTCGGCGGCGTCCTCGCCGGACCGCACGAAGCTCAGGGCGATGAAGTCGACGCCGAGGTGCAGAGCCCAGCGCAGGTCCTCGGTGTCCTTGTCCGACAGGGCCGGCACGGAGACGGCCACGCCCGGCAGGTTGATGCCCTTGTTGTTGGACACCTTGCCCGGCACGACCACCTCGGTGACCACGTCGGTGTCGTCGACGGAGACGACCTTCAGGCGGACCTTGCCGTCGTCGATGAGCAGCGGGTCGCCCGGCTTCACGTCTCCGGGCAGGCCCTTGTAGGTCGTGCCGCACTGGTGCACGTCGCCCACGACATCACGCGTGGTGATGGTGAAGGTCGCGCCCTTGCGGAGCTTGACCGGGCCGTCGCCGAAGGTCTCCAGCCGGATCTTGGGCCCCTGCAGGTCGGCGAAGACGCCGATCGCGTGGCCGGTGTCGTCGGAGGCCTGCCGCACCAGGCGGTAGACCGCCTCGTGGTCGGCGTAGGCGCCGTGGCTCATGTTGAGCCGGGCGACGTCCATCCCGGCGTCGACGAGGGCTCGGATCCCTTCGGGGGTGTTCACCGCGGGACCGAGGGTGCAGACGATCTTGGCTCTACGCACGTACGTCAGCCTAGCGGACCTTGGAACGATCCAAAGGGTCACGCGCCCAAAACGCCTGTAACGCCGGGTTGGTACTTGTAGGCACCCCTGCAGAGCATGGGTAGAACAAGCACCAACCCGGCGTTACAAGGGCTGGCCGGCTCGCAGCGGAGTTCAGACCACCAGCGGGCGCTCGTGCGGCTTGATCGGCGCGGGCAGCGTCGTGGAGCCGGTGAGGTAGGCGTCGACCGACGCGGCGGCGCTGCGTCCCTCGGCGATGGCCCACACGATCAGCGACTGACCGCGACCCACGTCGCCGGCGACGAAGACGCCGGGGACCGAGGAGGCGTACGACTCGTCGCGACGGACGTTGCCGCGCTCGTCGAGGTCCACCTCGAGCTGCTCGACCAGGCCCGCCTTCTCCGGACCGACGAAGCCCATCGCGAGCAGCACCAGCTGCGCCGGGATCTCGCGCTCGGTGCCCTCGACGGGCTGGAACTTCGCGTCGACCTCGACCAGGCGCAGCCCGGCGACGTTGCCGTCGGCGTCGCCCACGAACTCCTGCGTGGACACGGCGTAGACCCGCTCGCCGCCCTCCTCGTGGGCGGAGGAGACCTTGAAGGTCATGGGGTACGTCGGCCACGGCTGGCCCGTGGGCCGGTCCTCGCCGGGTCGCGGCATGATCTCCAGCTGCGTGATCGAGCGCGCGCCCTGGCGGATCGAGGTGCCGAGGCAGTCGGCACCGGTGTCGCCGCCACCGATGATGACGACGTCCTTGTCCGTGGCCAGGATCTGGTCCGAGCCGTCGAGGGTCGGAGCCTCCCCCAGCGCGACACGGTTGGCCTGGGGCAGGAACTCCATCGCCTGGTGGATGCCGCCGAGCTCGCGCCCGGTGGTCGGCAGGTCGCGGGCGTCGGTCGCCCCCATGGCGAGCACGACCGAGTCGTAGCGCGCCAGGAGCTGCGGGCCGGTGAGGTCACCGCCGACGTCGACCCCGGCACGGAAGACGGTGCCCTCGCGACGCATCTGGTCCAGGCGCCGGTCGAGGTGCTTCTTCTCCATCTTGAACTCGGGGATGCCGTAGCGCAGCAGTCCGCCGATCTTGTCGGCGCGCTCGTAGACCGCGACCGTGTGACCGGCGCGGGTCAGCTGCTGGGCGGCGGCGAGACCGGCGGGGCCGGAGCCGATGACGGCGACCGTCTTGCCGGAGAGCCACTCCGGCGGCTGGGGACGGACGTAGCCCGAGCCCCAGGCGCGGTCGATGATCGAGACCTCGACGTTCTTGATCGTCACCGGGTCCTGGTTGATGCCGAGCACGCAGGCGGTCTCGCACGGCGCCGGGCACAGCCGACCGGTGAACTCCGGGAAGTTGTTGGTCGCGTGGAGGCGGTCCATCGCGCCGTCCCAGTCGTCGCGCCAGACCAGGTCGTTCCACTCCGGGATGATGTTGCCCAGCGGACAACCCTGGTGGCAGAACGGGATGCCGCAGTCCATGCAGCGTCCCGCCTGGGTCGTGATGATCGGCAGGAGCGCGCGGCCGACCCCGTCGGGGTAGACCTCGTTCCAGTCGTGCACGCGCTCGGCGACGTCACGGCGCGAGGCGACCTCGCGGCCGTGCTTGAGGAAACCCTTGGGATCAGCCATCGTGCGTCACCTTCTTCCGGTCGGACCTGTCGTGGTGAGGACGCTCAGCCATGGAGCACCTCCATGATGCGCGCATTGGCCTGGTCCTCGTCGAGGCCGTCGGCCAGCGCCTCCTCGCGCGCGTCGAGGACGCGCTTGAAGTCGCGCGGCATGATCTCGGTGAAGCGCGCGAGCGATGCGTCCCAGTCGGCGAGCAGCGCGGCAGCGACGGCGGAGCCGGTCTCCTCCGCGTGCTGCTCGACCAGGCTCTTCAGCTCCTCGACCGCCTTGCCGGTGACCGGCGAGAGGTCGACCAGCTCGGGGTTGACCCGGGCCTCGTCGAGGTCGAGGACGAAGGCGTAGCCGCCGGACATGCCGGCCGCGATGTTGCGCCCGGTCGGGCCGAGGACCACGACGACGCCGCCGGTCATGTACTCGCAGGCGTGATCGCCCACACCCTCGACGACCGCGCTGGCACCGGAGTTGCGGACGCAGAACCGCTCGCCCGCGCGGCCGCTGAGGAAGATCTGGCCCGACGTGGCGCCGTAGCCGATCGTGTTGCCGGCGATGATCTGCTCGCCCGCCTCGAAGGTCGCGGACCGGTCGGGGCGTACGACGATGCGCCCGCCCGAGAGCCCCTTGCCGACGTAGTCGTTGGCGTCGCCCTCGAGGCGCAGCGTGACGCCCCGCGGCACGAACGCGCCGAAGGACTGGCCGGCAGAGCCGGTGAGGGTGATGTCGATCGTGCCCTCGGGCAGCCCGTCGCCGCGGTAGCGCTTGGTGACCTCGTGGCCGAGCATCGTGCCGACGGTGCGGTTGACGTTGCGGATCGCGACCTGGGCACGCACCGGCTCACCGGACTCCAGCGCAGGGGCGGCGATGGCGATGAGCTCGTTGTCGAGCGCCTTGTCGAGGCCGTGGTCCTGGCTGCGCGTGTGGCGCAGGTCCTGGTCCTCGAACTGGCCGAACTCACCGTGGCGCGAGGCCTGGTGGAGGATCGGCGTCAGGTCGAGACCTGCGGCCTTCCAGTGGTCGACCGCACGGCCGACGTCGAGCGTCCCGACCTGGCCGACCGCCTCGTCGAGGGTGCGGAAGCCGAGCTCGGCGAGCAGCTCGCGGACCTCCTGGGCGATGAACTCGAAGAAGTTCACGACGTAGTCGGCCTGTCCGCTGAAGCGCTCGCGCAGGACCGGGTTCTGCGTCGCCACGCCCACCGGACAGGTGTCGAGGTGGCACACGCGCATCATGATGCAGCCGCTGACGACCAGCGGTGCGGTGGCGAAGCCGTACTCCTCGGCGCCGAGCAGCGCGGCGATCATGACGTCGCGTCCGGTCTTGAGCTGGCCGTCGGCCTGCACCACGATCCGGTCACGCAGCCCGTTGAGCAGCAGCGTCTGCTGGGTCTCGGCGAGGCCGAGCTCCCACGGACCGCCCGCGTGCTTGAGCGAGGTGAGCGGGGACGCACCGGTGCCTCCGTCGTGGCCGGAGACCAGCACCACGTCGGCGTGCGCCTTGGAGACGCCCGCCGCGACCGTGCCGATGCCGACCTCGGAGACGAGCTTGACGTGCACCCGCGCGGACGGGTTCGCGTTCTTGAGGTCGTGGATCAGCTGCGCGAGGTCCTCGATCGAGTAGATGTCGTGGTGCGGCGGCGGGCTGATCAGGCCCACGCCGGGCGTGGAGTGCCGGGTCTTGGCGACCCACGGGTAGACCTTGTGGCCGGGCAGCTGGCCGCCCTCGCCGGGCTTGGCGCCCTGCGCCATCTTGATCTGGATGTCGTCGGCGTTGGTGAGGTACTCCGACGTGACACCGAAGCGTCCCGAGGCCACCTGCTTGATCGACGAGCGGCGCTCGGGGTCGTGGAGCCGGTCGGGGTCCTCGCCGCCCTCACCGGTGTTGGACTTGCCGCCCAGCCGGTTCATGGCGATCGCGAGCGTCTCGTGCGCCTCCTTGCTGATCGAGCCGTAGGACATCGCACCGGTGGAGA
The DNA here is from genome assembly GCA_964021995.1 of Nocardioides furvisabuli. Classification (GTDB taxonomy): domain Bacteria; phylum Actinomycetota; class Actinomycetes; order Propionibacteriales; family Nocardioidaceae; genus Nocardioides; species Nocardioides furvisabuli_A. The sequence continues at coordinate 389,906 of CAXHZJ010000001.1, forward strand.
AGCGCTTCACGATCTCCGAGACCGGCTCCACCTCCTCGATGTCGATGGGCTCGCGCACGCCGTCCTTGAAGGTGAAGAGACCGCGCAGGGTCATCAGGCGCTGCGACTGCTCGTTCACCCGGTCGGTGTACTGCTTGAAGACGTCGTAGCTGCCGGTGCGCGTGGAGTGCTGGAGCCGGAAGACGGTCTCGGGGTCGAACAGGTGCGGCTCGCCCTCGCGGCGCCACTGGTACTCGCCGCCGATGCTCAGCTCACGGTGCGCCGGCGCGATGCCGCCGCGGGGGTACGCCATGGCGTGGCGGCGCGAGACCTCCTCGGCGATCGTCTCGAGCTCGATGCCGCCGAGCTTGGACGTCGTACCGGTGAAGTAGCGGTCGATGACGGCCTGCGACAGGCCGACGGCCTCGAAGATCTTCGCCCCGGTGTAGGACGCGACCGTGGAGACGCCCATCTTCGACATCACCTTGAGCACGCCCTTGCCGAGCGCCTTGATGAGGTTGGCGACGGCCTTCTCGGCGTCGACCTTGACGTAGTAGGCCTCGCGGGCGAGGTCCTCGACCGACTCCATGGCGAGGTAGGGGTTGACCGCCGCGGCGCCGTAGCCGACGAGGAGCGCCACGTGGTGCACCTCGCGGACGTCGCCGGCCTCGACCAGCAGCCCGACCTGGGTGCGGGTCTTCTCGCGCACCAGGTGGTGGTGGACCGCGCCGGTGAGGAGCAGCGACGGGATGGGCGCCAGGTCCGCGGTGGAGTGGCGGTCCGACAGCACGATGATCCGCGCCCCGTCGGCGATGGCGGCCGAGACCTCGGCGCACAGCTCGTCGAGGCGGGCGGCGAGTGCCTCCCCTCCCCCGGCGACGTCGTAGAGGCCGCGCACGATGTGCACCTGGAAGCCCGGCATGTCGCCGTTGCGGTTGATGTGGCGGATCTTGGCCAGGTCGTCGTTGGAGAAGACCGGGAAGGGCAGCACGATCTGGCGGCACGACGCGGGCGTCGGCTCCAGCAGGTTGGCCTCGGGCCCGATCGACCCGCTCAGCGAGGTGACGAGCTCCTCGCGGATCGCGTCGAGCGGCGGGTTGGTGACCTGCGCGAACAGCTGCGAGAAGTAGTCGAAGAGCAGGCGCGGCTTCTCGCTGAGCGCGGCGATGGGCGTGTCGGTGCCCATCGAGCCGAGCGCCTCGCCACCGGTGTTGGCCATCGGGCTCAGCAGGACGCGCAGCTCCTCCTCGGTGTAGCCGAAGATCTGCTGGCGCCGCGTCACCGAGGCGTGCGTGTGGACGATGTGCTCGAGGTCGTCGAGGTCGTCGAGGTGCACGAGGCCGGCGTGCAGCCACTCGTCGTAGGGCTGCTCGGTGGCGAGCTGGCCCTTGATCTCCTCGTCCTCGATGATGCGGTGCTCGTCGGTGTCGACGAGGAACATCTTGCCGGGCTGGAGCCGGCCCTTGCGGACGATCGTGGCGGGGTCGAGGTCCAGCACGCCGACCTCGGACGCGAGCACGACGAGACCGTCGTCGGTGACCCAGTAGCGCGAGGGACGCAGGCCGTTGCGGTCGAGCACGGCGCCGACCTGCGTGCCGTCGGTGAACACCACGCACGCGGGGCCGTCCCACGGCTCCATCAGCATCGAGTGGAACTCGTAGAACGCCCGGCGCTGGGCGTCCATCTCGCGATGGTTCTCCCAGGCCTCGGGGATCATCATCAGCACCGCGTGGGGCAGCGAGCGACCGGCGAGGTGGAGCAGCTCGAGCACCTCGTCGAACGACGCCGAGTCCGAGGCGCCGGGGGTGCAGATCGGGAAGAGCCGCTCGAGGTCGCCGGGGATGAGGTCGCTCTCGAGGAGCGCCTCGCGCGCACGCATCCAGTTGCGGTTGCCCATCACCGTGTTGATCTCGCCGTTGTGGGCGATGAAGCGGAAGGGGTGGGCCAGCGGCCAGCTCGGGAACGTGTTGGTGGAGAAGCGGGAGTGCACCACGGCCATCGCCGAGGCGACCCGCTCGTCGGTCAGGTCGGGGAAGACCCGGTCGAGCTGGTCGGTGGTGAGCATGCCCTTGTAGGCGAGCGTGCGCGAGGACAGCGACGGGAAGTAGACGTCGGTCTCGGACTCGGCGCGCTTGCGCAGGCAGAAGGCCAGGCGCTCGAGCGCCATGCCCGTCACCCGGGCGCCCTTGCCGGCCACGAAGAGCTGGACGAAGCGCGGCATCACGCTGCGCGCGGTCGCGCCGAGGGTGGAGTCGTCGACGGGGACCTCGCGCCAGCCGAGGACCGCGAGGCCCTCCTCGTCGGCGATCTCCTCGATGCGGCGACGGGTGGCGGCGACCGCCTCGTCGTCACCGGGCAGGAAGGCGGTGCCGACGGCGTACGCCCTCGCCGGGGGCAGGTCGAAGTCGGTGACGTCGCGCAGGAACGCGTCGGGCACCTGGAGCAGGATCCCGGCGCCGTCGCCGGAGTTGACCTCGGCGCCGGCGGCCCCGCGGTGGTCGAGGTTGCGCAGGGCGGTGAGGGCCTTGGCCACGATGTCGTGGCTGGCCTCACCGGTCAGGGTCGCCACCATGGCGACACCACAGGCGTCCTTCTCGTGCCGTGGGTCGTAGAGACCCTGCGGCGGAGGGAAGTTCGGCGGGAACGCGTGCGTCGAAGACACTGGTTCTCCCGTCGTCGTCTCAGCAGTCCGGGCACGAGGCACGGCCGTGCTGGGGGGTGGGCGTGACCGCTGGGGACGACGTTGGCCCGAGCAGGACGGAACCTATCACCGGCTCACGACGCAGGCGCAGGGTGTTTCAGGCCGTGGGACCGGACGTGGAGCGCTCGGAGGCGTCCTCCTCGGACGGGTCGGGGTCCGGCTCAGGGGTGCGCACGACCTCCTCGCGACCCGGGTGGCGCCGGGCCGAGACGGCGAAGTAGATCGCTGCGAGGACGAAGAGCACGATCGAGGTCCACACGTTGAGCCGCAGGCCGAGGACGTCGTCCATCTGCACGTCGTCGATGCGCAGGTTCTCGATCCATCCGCGACCGGCGGTGTAGAGCATGACGTAGAGCGCGGCGACGCGCCCGTGGCCGAGGCGGAAGCGGCGGTCGAGCCAGATGAGGACCGCGAAGGCACCGAGGTTCCACAGGCACTCGTAGAGGAAGGCCGGGTGGAAGGTCGCGACGTCGAGGTACTGCGACGGGCGGTTCGCCACGTCGATCTCCAGGCCCCACGGCAGGTCGGTCGGACGGCCGTAGAGCTCCTGGTTGAACCAGTTGCCCCACCGCCCGAGCGCCTGGGCGACCAGGACGCCCGGGGCCAGCGCGTCGAGAAGCGGCAGGAGCTTGATCCCGCGCAGCCGCGCCCCGATCCAGATGCCCACGATGCCCAGCGCGATCGCGCCCCAGATGCCGAGGCCGCCCCGCCAGACGTAGAGCGCGGTGACCGGGTTGCGGCCCTCCCCGAAGTAGAGCTCCCAGTCGGTGATGACGTGGTAGAGCCGGCCGCCGACCAGGCCGAACGGGATCGCCCAGATCGCGAGGTCGCTCACGTCGCCGGCCTTGCCGCCGCGGGCGACCCAGCGGCGCTCCCCGAGCCAGATCGCGAAGACGATGCCGAGGATGATGCTCAGCGCGTAGCCGCGGATCGGCACGGGCCCGAGGTGCCACACGCCCTGCGAGGGGCTGGGGATGGACATCAGGACCACCATCGGGGACGGCAGGGGCAGCATGGTGGCACTCATCCTTCGTCGAGCAGCAGGGTGATGTCGGTGTAGAGCTCGGCCTGTGAGACGTCCTGGTCCCACATCATGGTGGAGTCGTCGTCGGCGTCGATGGCCAGGACCCGGGTCCCGTGGGTGACCTCGTAGCCGCCGCTCGGCAGCTTCTCGCCCTGGTCGACCGCGACGGCCATGCTGCGCGCCACGCCGATGATGTCGTCGAGCGGACCGGTCACGCCGACGATGCTGTCGTCGAAGGCGCTGACGTAGTCCTCGACGACCTCGCCCGTGTCACGGGCCGGGTCGGTAGTCACGAAGACCACGTCGACGCGCTCCTTCTGCTCGTCGTCGAGCCGGGCGAGCGTGCCCGCGAGGGTCGCCATCACCTGGCCGCAGATGTCGGGGCAGTTGGTGTAGCCGAAGAAGACCAGCGTGAGGTCCTTGTCGGTGTCCTCGGTCAGGCTGTACGCCGCTCCGCTGGTGTCGACCAGCGGGGTGGGGTCGACCTCGAAGGGCGGGTCGAGCACGGTGCCGGTGAGCTCGCCGCTGGCCGCACCCGGTCCCGCCCCGGCCTCGCCGCCGCAGGCGGCCAGCAGCCCGAGCAGCGCGAGTCCCGCGAGGGCCCTACCTCGCGCCACGGCGTACGCCCTCGGCCAGGTCGGTGGTCAGCGCGCGCAGCGCCTCGAGGCCTGCCGCCTCGTCGTCGGCGTGGTCGAGCAGGCAGCGCACGAACGCCGAGCCGACGATCACGCCGTCGGCGTAGGCGGCCACGTCGGCCGCCTGGTCGCCGTTGCTGACTCCGATGCCGACCGCGACAGGGATGTCACCGCTGGCACGAACCCGCCCCACGAGCGGCCCCGCGAGGTCGGAGCTCGCGTCACGGGCACCGGTGACGCCCATGACCGCGGCGGCGTAGACGAAGCCCCGGCTCTCGGCGGCCGTCATCGCGATCCGGTCGTCGGTGGAGCTGGGGGCGACCAGGAACACCTTGTCGAGGTCGTGCGCGTCAGCCGCGTCGATCCACGCAGACCCGTGGTCCGGCGTGATGTCGGGCGTGATCATCCCGGCACCCCCGGCCTTCGCCAGGTCGCTCGCCCACCGCTCCACGCCGTAGCGCTCGATCGGGTTCCAGTAGGTCATGACGAGGGTCGGCACACCCGTCTCGGCGACCGCCTCGACCACGCGCAGGACGTCAGCGGTGCGGACGCCGCGCTCGAGCGCCTGCTGCGCGGCGGCCTGGATGGTGGGCCCGTCCATGACGGGGTCGCTGTAGGGCAGGCCGATCTCGATCACGTCGCACCCGGCCTCGACCATCGCGCGCAGGGCCGTGATCGAGCCCTCGACGCTCGGGAAACCGGCGGGCAGGTAGCCCACGAGGGCCGAGCGGCCCTCGGCGCGGGCCTTGTCGAACGCCTGCGTGGTCGAGGTGGGGGTCGAGCCCATCAGGCCTCCTCCCCCGGCGCCGTCGCGACGACCGGCTCGGCCTCGCCGTCGGCGTCGCCGAGACCGAACCACTCGATGGCGGTGCCCATGTCCTTGTCGCCGCGACCGCTCAGGTTGATGATCACCGTGGCGTCGGGGCCCTTCTCGGCCCCCAGGCGGCGTGCCACGTCGAGCGCGCCGTAGACCGCGTGCGCGGTCTCGATCGCCGGGATGATGCCCTCGGTGCGGCTCAGCAGCGCCATGGCCTCCATGGCCTGGGCGTCCGTGACGGGCGTGTACGTCGCCCGCCCGAGGGCCGCGAGCCACGAGTGCTGCGGCCCGACACCGGGGTAGTCGAGGCCGGCGGAGATGGAGTGGGACTCCACGGTCTGGCCGTCCTCGTCCTGGAGGACGTAGGTGCGCGCACCGTGCAGCACACCGGCCTCTCCGGCGTGGATGGTGGCCGCGTGGCGACCCGTCTCCACGCCGTCTCCCCCGGGCTCGAAGCCGTGGATCTCGACGCCCTCGTCCTCGAGGAAGGCGGTGAAGAGGCCGATCGCGTTGGAGCCGCCACCCACGCACGCCGCGACCGCGTCCGGCAGCACGCCGTACTGGTCGAGGCACTGCTGGCGCGCCTCGTCGCCGATGCCGCGGCAGAAGTCACGGACCATGCTCGGGAAGGGGTGCGGGCCGGCCGCGGTGCCGAAGAGGTAGGCGGTGTGGTCGACGCTGGCGACCCAGTCGCGCATGGCCTCGTTGATGGCGTCCTTCAGCGTCGCGCTGCCGGACTCGACGGGGACGACCTTGGCGCCGAGCAGCTGCATGCGGGCGACGTTGAGCGCCTGGCGACGGGTGTCGACGGCGCCCATGTAGACGGTGCAGTCCAGGTCGAAGTAGGCCGCCGCGGTGGCGCTGGCGACGCCGTGCTGGCCGGCACCGGTCTCGGCGATGACGCGCGTCTTGCCCATCCGCTTGGTGAGCAGCGCCTGGCCCATCACGTTGCGGATCTTGTGGGCACCGGTGTGGTTGAGGTCCTCGCGCTTGAGCAGCACCCGGGCGCCGACGGTCCGCGAGAGCCTCTCGGCGTGGTAAAGCCGGCTCGGGGTGCCGGCGTAGTCGCGCAGCACGCGCTCGAACTCGCTCACGAAGGCGGGATCGGCCATCGCGTCCTGCCAGGCGTCGGTCAGCTCGTCCAGCGCGGCGACGAGGGCCTCGGGCATGAAGCGCCCGCCCCACGTCTGGCCGAAGTAGCCGCGCTCGTCGGCGTCGTACTTCACGGGCTGGGTCGTCTGCTGGCTCACGGTGCCGTCACTCCTGTCATCGCACGTACGGCGGCCTCGGGGTCGCCGTCCTTGACCAGTGCCTCGCCGACCAGCACCACGCCTGCTCCCTCGGAGACGAAGCGCTCGACGTCGGCGACGCCGGTGATGCCGCTCTCGGCGACCTTGACGACGTCGGCATGGATCTGGGGCGCGAGGCGGCCGAAGACGTCCGCGTCGACCTCGAGGGTCTTGAGGTTGCGGCTGTTGACGCCGATCAGCTCGGCGTCCAGCGCGAGCGCGCGCTCGGTCTCGGCCTCGTCGTGCACCTCCACGAGCACGGTGAGGCCGAGCTCGCTCGCCTCGTCGTGGAGGCGGCGCAGCGTGTCGTCGTCGAGCGCCGCGACGATCAGCAGCGCCAGGTCGGCGCCCGCGGCCCGTGCCTCGACGAGCTGGTAGGTCTCGACGATGAAGTCCTTGCGCAGGATCGGGGTGTCGACCGCGGCGCGGACCGCCCGCAGGTCGGCCAGGCTGCCGCCGAAGCGACGCTCCTCGGTGAGCACCGAGATCGCCGCCGCACCACCACGGGCGTACGCCGTCGCGAGCACCGCCGGGTCGGGGATGTCGGCGAGGTCGCCCTTGCTCGGGCTGCGCCGCTTGACCTCGGCGATGACGCTCGAGCCGCGGGCGCGGAAGTGCGGCATCGGGTCACGCGGTGCCGGCGCGTCGGCGAGGTGCGCGAGCAGCTCGGACAGCGGCAGGTCGGCCTCGCGGCGCGCGAGGTCCTCACGGACGCCCGCGACGATGTCGTCGAGCACGGAACCGGTCGCAGGCATGCAACAACCCTCTCACCCGGGACCAGCCCGCGAGGGGCCGGTGCCCAGAGGTCGGACCGGGCGCGGCCCGGCCCGGGATCAGTGCTCGGAGCTGTGGAAGCCGAGCTTGGACAGCACGAGGAAGAGCGGGAACGCGAGCGTCGCGACGATGAGGCCGATCCAGAGCAGCGTCATCTGGGTCGGGACCTGGAGCAGGGCGACGCTGCCCACCACGAAGCCGAGCATCGCGACCGACACCGCGGTCCAAGCAGCGGGGGTGTTGCCGTGGCCAGCAGCCATGGGGAGTGCTCCTTCGTCGGATCTGCGCTTGCGTGCCGCAGTCTAGGCGGTGGGGTCACGGCCCTCGTCGAGGGCCTTCCAGATGTCGATGTTCTCCTTCGGCGCCGCGTCGTGGGCATCCGCCGCGCTGGCGCCCGTGGGCGCGTCGTAGCGGGTGCCCATCTCCGGCCACTGGGGCACGAGGGCGACCGCGGCCGCGCTCGCCGCGACGCTCAGCAGCGCCCCGACGGCAGCGGCGGCGTACCAGCCCGTGAGGCCGGTGGTGACGGTGTCGGTGCCGGACGCCCTGAGCAGCGCGTCGGCGAGCTTGTCGGGCAGGCTCCGATACGCCTCGACGACCGTCGCCACCAGGCCCACGGCGGCGACCAGGCCCAGCGCGGCCACCGCCCGCCTGACGCGACCGCGGGTGACGAGCAGGACGCCCCAGCAGGCCAGCAGGACCAGCGCGAGTGCCGCGGCGAGCGGCGACTCCTGGACGCTGTCGAGGGAGAGCGCGGACGCCATCGCCGAGTCGGCAGCCGTGTCGACGCTGCCCGAACTGCCGGCGACCCACGGCTTGCTGCCGGCCACCGCGCAGAGTCCCGCAGCGGCGACACCGACGAGGACGACCGGGCCGAACCTCCCGCGCCCCTGCGTGCGCTCAGCCATCGAACCGGTGCACCAGGTCGGCGTCGAAGCACGTCCGGTCGCCGGTGTGGCACGCCCCGTCGACCTGGTCGACGACGAAGAGGAGGGTGTCGCCGTCGCAGTCGAGGCGCACCTCCCTCATCTGCTGGGTGTGGCCCGAGGTCTCGCCCTTGACCCAGTACTCGCGGCGCGAGCGGGACCAGTACGTCGCACGCCCCGTGGCGAGCGTGCGGGCCAGCGCCTCGTCGTCGACCCACGCCAGCATCAGCACCTCGCCGGACCCGTGCTGCTGCACGACGACGGGGACGAGTCCCTCCGCGGTGTGGCGCAGGCGGGACGAGATCGACTGGTCGAGGGATGGGGCGGGGAGGTTCACGGGTCCATCGTCTCAGCCTCGCGGCTGCGCCACGTCTCCGCACAGGCCTGCGTGACCGGACCCGGGGCCGGCAGGTCCCGGTCGTCCCACCGGGCGATGGCCTGCACGTCGCGGGTCGTGGAGGCCAGGAAGGCCTCGCTGCAGCGGTCGAGGACCTCCGTCAGCGGCTCGTCGACCTCCCGCGCCCCGCACCACTCGACGACGAGCGCGCGCGTCACCCCGGCCAGGCAACCTGATGCGAGGCTCGGCGTGCGGAGCTCGCCGTCGACGACGTAGAAGACGTTGCTGCCCGTGCCCTCGCAGAGGTGGCCCGCGGTGTTGGCGAGGACGGCCTCGGTGCCGCCGCGCTCCGCGGCATGGGCCAGGGCGATCACGTTCTCGGCGTACGACGTGGTCTTGAGGCCCGCGGTGGCGCCGTGCTCGTTGCGGGTCCACGGGACCGTCACGACGCGAGTGCTCGCAGGCGCGGGCTCGAGGGCGCTGTAGGCGACGACGAGCGTCGGTGGACCTCCGCCGCGACCCGACCCCATCGGGTGGGGGCCGGCGGTGAAGGTGATCCGCAGGCGACCCATCGGGTCGTCGGCCGCGCCGTCCACGACCGCCTCCACCCCGCGGCGTACGGCGTCGAGGTCGGGTGCCGGCAGCCCGAGCCCCGCGGCCGAGCGCTCGAGCCGGGCCAGGTGGCGCGTCATCGCGAACGGCACGCCGTGCAGGGTCTTCACCGCCTCGAAGACACCGTCGCCGACGGTGAACCCGTGGTCGGTGACCGTGACGGCCCCCGCGGTCGGATCGGCCATCAGGTCGCCGTTCAGCCATACGCGCATGGGCCAACTCTAGGGCCGTCCCACGCACCCCACGAGCCACTCGAACACGCGGGACGGGGGACCCGATTTTGGCCCCGCGCAACCCGTGTACTACTGTTCCACTCGCACTCAGGCCGGGAAACCGGCAGGAGCACGCAGGCGGACATAGCTCAGTTGGTAGAGCGCAACCTTGCCAAGGTTGAGGTCGCGAGTTCGAGTCTCGTTGTCCGCTCGGAAGGTCTCCCCCGTTCATTTTTCGGAACCTCCACGGTGGGTTGGCCGAGAGGCGAGGCAACGGACTGCAAATCCGTCTACACGGGTTCAAATCCCGTACCCACCTCGCATCACACAAGTTCACACGGGCGATTGGCGCAGCGGTAGCGCGCTTCCTTGACACGGAAGAGGTCACTGGTTCAAACCCAGTATCGCCCACCAGCACCGCAGAAGGCCCCGGAGAGATCCGGGGCCTTCTGCGATTTCCTGCCCCTTTCCTGCGATGTGCGGCAGTGCCCGGATGTCGTGTCTTCCTCAACTTGGGAGACGCGGTGGTCCGCCGGGTCGTGCCTATGGTGGGTGATGCCCGCCGAGACGCTCGATCCCCCGCACGTCGCAGCACACGGCACCCGGACAGCCCCCTGATGCGCCGCTACGCCCCCGTCGGGCTGGCCCTGGCCGCACTCCTCGCCCTCATGCTGGTGCTCCCCGCGTCGTCCGAGCCCTCGACCGGGATCCGCGTCCCGTCCGTGGAGGAGTTCAACGCGCTGGACGCCCGGGTGACGACGCTCGAGAAGGAGCTCGCGGACCTGCAAGGCGGGTCCCCGACCCCGACGCCCACGACAGCCCCGACACCCACCGCGGGCCCGACCGCGACCCCGACCGCGACCCCGACGCCGACCGCAGCCCCGACCACCACACCCACCGCCGGTCCGGACATGCCGCCGGCCGCCGGGGACTTCCCGACGCCCGACTCCGTCGGGCCCGCCACCGAGCCGACGAAGGCCTGGACCGGCAGCTGCACCGTCACCACGGACGACCTGGTCATCGAGGGCGTCGTCGTCAGCTGTCCCGGCGGGCTCGAGATGGGCAACGTGAACGGCGACCAGGCACCCGACCGCTCGGTGCAGGGAGTGGTGATCCGCGACGCCGTCGTCAACGGCGGCGTGTTCACCTCCGAGGTGGACACCGACGATGCCGCGGGCAACGACGCCTCGCACCCGCAGATCTTCGCCGTCGAGTCGTCCAGGATCGTGTGCGCCCCGGCGCAGGACTCGTGCCGGGCCGTCGGCCTGGCGCACTTCTCGGTCCGCGACTCCTACCTGCGCGGGACGCACAGCGGCGGCTGGGCCCACAACAACGTCGTCATCGAGGACTCCTACATCACGACGACGGGCACCTCCACCCACCAGAGCGGGATCCGGATGCTGAAGAACAGCACGCTGCGCGGCAACACCCTCTTCTGTGCCCCTGCCGGGTCGGAGAAGGACGGCGGCTGCTCCGCCGACGGCGTGTTCTACCGGGAGTTCGGCGTGCCGGAGAACCTCACGATCGAGGGGAACTGGTTCCGCCGCGACGCCGGTCAGGGCCAGTGGTTCGCCACCCGCTTCGTCGACTGCCAGCTGGTGGACGTCTGCGTGAACATCTCGATGGTCGGCAACGTCTTCGACCGCGGCCAGGGGACCGACGGGGGCGAGTTCCCCGACGACACCGGCGACGTCTGGTCCGACAACTTCTGGGCGGACGGCCAGCCGGCGCGCAGCGGCGAGGCGCGCTGACGGGCATACTCCCCGGGTGACCAGCACCGGGACCTCCCACGACCGCACCCTCCAGCCGACGCCGACCGCGCGCAGGGCGTACGCCGTCAACGCCGGTGTCGCCTGGCTGGGCGTGGTGCTGACGGTCGCGCTGTCCGCACTCGGGTGGTACCGCGAGGCCCCTGTCGAGGCCGGCCTCTACGGCGACACCGGCGACGGCCTCGGTGGCGTGCTCGCCCGGGTGACCGACACCTTCAGCTACTTCACGATCTGGTCCAACGTCGTGGTGGCCGTGTCGACCACGATGCTGCTGCGGCGACCGGTGCGCGACACACTGGTGCAGCGGGTGCTGCGGCTCGACGCGCTGCTGATGATCACGGTCACCGCGATCGTCTACCAGGTGCTGCTCGCGCCGACGATCGACGTGGAGGGCTGGTCGCTGCTGACCGACCCGATCCTGCACGTGGTCACCCCGCTGGTCACCGTCGTCGTCTGGGCCGTGTGGGGACCGCGCGGCTGGATCAGCGCGAGGTTGGTGCCGCTGGCCCTCGTCGTGCCGCTGGCATGGATCGGGTGGATGATGCTGCGCGGCGCCGTCGTGGACGCCTACCCCTACGGCTTCGCCAACGTCACCGAGCTCGGCTATGCCTCGGTGTCGCTGACGCTCGTCATGATCCTGGTCTTCGGCCTGGTGGTCGCGGCGGCGTACTGGGGCGTGGACGTGCTGCTGCGCAGGCGCTCGGCTCAGAACTCGTAGCCGAACTCCCGGATCGTGCGGGCGAAGCGCTCCGCCACGATCTCGGCGTCGCCCGGGCCGTAGAGCTCGCGGTAGTGCGGGCCGCTCCCCTGCTTGGCGTGCGGCAGGTCGAGCTCGATGCCCAGACGTGCCGAGATGTCTGCCACGGCAGCGGGCAGCTCCTCGTAGCGGTAGACCTCGTCGACGACGACCTGCCCTCCGAGGCGGTAGAGCCGCTCGTTGAGCGCCAGCCGCTCCATGCGCCGCGGGGTGCGCACGAACTCGGCGAACGTCTTGGTGAAGGTCGGCTTGCGGGCGCTGTAGCGGTAGGACGAGGCGACCACGTCGAACGGGTTCCGTTCGACGGCGAAGGTGAAGTAGGCGTCCCACGTCTCCCGACCGATCACCTCGATCACCCGGCGCGCACCCATGTGGGCGTACGAGCTGGGGTCGGTGTCGTCGTTCTGCGGGCCCACTCCCCCGGCCGCGGCGCGCAGCACCTCGTCCTCCGGGCTGATCCTGGTGACGACGTCGTCGGGGCCGCAGTGGCGCGACAGGGCGATCTCGAGGCTCGTGCCGGCGGTCTTGCGGGTCTTGACGAAGACGAAGCGGTGGCGGTGGGAGGCGATCACGCGAGGGGGCCTAGTCGTCCTCGTCGGCCAGCATCTCGCCGTGCGTGCCGGGGCGGGGGGCCCACGGCAGCTCCTTGGCCGGGCGTACGACGATCAGCCGGTCGCCGCGGGCGAGCAGCGACACCACGGGGTCGAAGTAGCGGTAGGTCTTCTCGTCGCGGACCACCGCGATGACCTGGTCGGGCAGCGACTGCGGCTGCTTGCCGACCTCGTTGACGAGCAGGTCGCGCTCGGCGACCTCGAGGCCCTCGCCGTAGGTCATCAGGTCCTCCATCACCGAGCCCAGCTGCGGCGACATCGACGACAGGCCGAGGAGGCGGCCCACGGCGTCGGAGGAGGTGATGACGGAGTTGGCGCCCGACTGGCGCATGAGCGGGACGTTCTCGTGCTCACGCACCGCGGCCACGATCCACGCGTCGGGGTTGAGCTGGCGCACGGTGAGGGTGACCAGCACGTTGGAGTCGTCGCGGTCGGTGGTGATGATGACGTGGGTCGCCTTCTCGGCGCCGGCCTGGCGCAGCACCCCGCGACGGGTGGCGTCGCCGGAGATGACGACGAGCTGGTCGCGGTTGCCGTCGGCGACCGCCACCGGGCTGGGGTCCACGACGACGATCGCGTCACGGTCGTAGCCGTTGTTGAGGAGGGTCTCGATCGCGCTGCGGCCCTTGGTGCCGTAGCCGACGACGACGACGTGCTGGTCCATCTTCTTCCTCCACCGGGAGACCCGGAGCATCTCGCGTCCCTGGGAGGCGAGGACCTCCAGGGTGGTGCCGATCAGCAGAACCAGGAACGCAATGCGGGCCGGGGTGATGACCAGGGCGTTGACCAGGCGCGCCTGCGGCGACACCGGGGCGATGTCGCCGTAGCCGGTCGTGCTGAGCGTGACGGTCGTGTAGTAGAACGCGTCGAGCAGGCTGATCTCGTTCTTCGGGTCGTTGCCGTCGCGGTAGCCCGCGCGGTCGAAGTAGACCAGCAGCACGGTGCCCACGAGGATCGACAGGGCCATGAGGACACGACGTCCCAGCTCCCACCACGGCGACCTGGTCTGCTCGGGCAGTGACACCCGGCCGACGCTGGGCTGGTGGCTCGACGTCGACACGGTCAGGAGTCTCGCACGCCCATGCGCCCGCGCAGGCGCTGGACCAGCTCGAGTCGTGCCCGCATCGTGTTCTTCTGCGGGAAGACGGTGTCGAAGGCGGCGTTGACGGCGGCGCCGATGAGCACCGCCAGGGCGAGGAGGTAGAGCCAGAGCAACACCGCGATGGGTGCGGCGAGGGGCCCGTAGATCGAGCGCGACTCGGCCGCGGTGACCGTGAGCGTCCAGCGCAGGACGTACGACCCCGCGATCCAGCAGAACAACGCGAAGGCCGCGCCGGGGAGGTTGAAGCTCCAGCTGGTACGCACCGGCACCGACACGTGGTAGAGCGTGGCCAGGAAGCAGATGCACACCAGCAGCACGACGGGCCAGTAGAGGCTGTTGAGGAAGTCGAGCCGCTGCGGCAGCACCCGGTCGACCAGCGAGGGGCCGGCGACCACCAGCGGCAGGCTGAGCGCCCCGGTGACCATCGCGAGGACGTAGAGCACGAAGGACAGCGCACGCGTCGCGACGATCCCGCGGTGCCCGCCGAGGCCGTGCATGATCGTGATGGTGTCGACGAAGACGTTGAGCGCACGCGAGCCCGACCACAGCGCGAGGATGAAGCCGATCGAGATCACGTCGTAGCGGCCGCCGTCGAGCACCGTGTCGATGGTCGGGCGGATGATCGTGTTGACCGCCCTCTCCGTCAGCGCCTGCCGCGAGACCTCCAGCACGGCGTTGCGCACGTCGTCGATCTGGGTGGCGGAGAACTGCTCGCTGACGAAGCCCACCGCACCGGCGAGGGCGAAGATCAGCGGCGGCACCGACAGCACCGCGAAGAACGCCGCCTCCGCGGCCAGGCCGGTCACCCGGTGCCGCAGGCACGAGCCGACGGTCGTGACGACGATGCGCCAGAGGTGCTCGCGCCACCGCCGCGCGACGACCTCGACGCGGCGCGGGGCGGGGGTGTCCTCGCGCGCCTCGACCATGCGAGTCACGCTAGCGAGTGGAGGGGGCCAACGACCGAATCCGTGCGGCGGGTTGTCCCGTGGCCGTGGGCGACGTCACGTCACCAGCGCCTACGGTGGCACCCATGACTGACCTCGTCGAGACCGACCACCGCGACGACACCCTCGACCTCCGGGCCGCGACCAACCAGGTGCCGCCGCTCGTCGGGCACGACGTCGTCACCTCCGACCTCGCGCTCACCGAGGCCGTCACCCGGCTCGGGTCGGCGGCCGTCGTCGACGACCTCGCCGCCCTGGGCGTGGAGGCGGGGTCCGCAGAGGCCCGCGAGCACGGGATGCTCGCCAACCGCCACCACCCCGAGCTGGTGCCGTACGACCGCTTCGGCACCCGCATCGACGAGGTGACCTTCCACCCCTCGTGGCACTGGCTGATGGAGCGCGCCGTGGGCCACGGCCTCCAGGCCGCGCCGTGGGAGCAGCAGGAGGCCGGCGACCAGCACGCCCACCTGCGGCGCGCGGCCGGCTTCTTCGCGTGGTCGCAGACCGAGCCCGGGCACGGCTGCCCGATCTCGATGACGTACGCCGCCGTGCCGGCGCTGCGGGCCGACGACGCCATCGCGAGGGAGTGGACGCCGCTGCTCGCCTCCCGCTCCTACGACCCCGGCGTGCGCGCGCCCTCGGACAAGACCGGCGCGCTCGCCGGGATGGGGATGACCGAGAAGCAGGGGGGCTCCGACGTGCGTGCCAACCGCACGCAGGCGGTGCCGACCGGCGACGCCGGCTGGTACGCCCTGCGCGGGCACAAGTGGTTCACCTCCGCGCCCATGAACGACGTCTTCCTCGTCCTGGCGCAGGCGCCGGGCGGGCTGACCTGCTTCGTCGTGCCGCGCGTGCTGCCCGACGGCAGCCGCAACCGGATCGACGTCGTGCGGCTCAAGGACAAGCTGGGCAACCGGTCCAACGCGTCCAGCGAGCTCGAGCTCGACGGCACACTCGCGCAACGCCTCGGCGACGAGGGACGCGGCGTGCGCACCATCATCGAGATGGTCGCCGCGACCCGCCTCGACTGCGTCCTGGGGTCGGCCTCGCTGATGCGGCGCGCCCTCGCCGAGGCGTCGTGGCACGTCAGCCACCGCTCCGCGTTCGGCGGGCTGCTGGTCGACAAGCCGCTCATGCAGAACGTGGTGGCCGACCTGGCCGTGGAGTCCGAGGCCGCCACCGCGCTGGCGATGCGCCTCGCCTCGGCGGTCGACCGGCCCGACGACGCCCACGAGGTCGCGCTGCGCCGCATCGCCCTGCCGCTGGCGAAGTTCTGGGTCTGCAAGCGCACCCCGGCGATGGTGGCCGAGGCCATGGAGTGCCTCGGCGGCAACGGCTACGTCGAGGAGTCCGGCCTGCCCCTGCTCTTCCGCGAGTCGCCGCTCAACTCCATCTGGGAGGGCTCGGGCAACGTCAGCGCGCTCGACGTCCTGCGCGCCCTCGGCCGCGAGCCCGACGTGCTGCACGCGTGGATCGCCGAGGTCGGTGCCGCTCGCGGTGGTGACAGCCGGCTCGACCGGGCGGTCGACGACACGTTGGCGATGCTCGGTGACACCGCCGGTCTCGAGGCGGGGGCCCGGCGCCTGGCCGGGCAGATGGCGGCGTGCCTGCAGGGCTCGCTGCTGGTGCGCTTCGCCCCGGCGGAGGTCGCCGACGCCTTCTGCGGCAGCCGCTTCGGCACGTCGTACGGCGGCACGTTCGGCATGCTGACCAGCGGGTCGTTGCGCGCCGTGGTCGAGCGCGCGACCCCGCGCACCTGAGCGCGTCAAGGAGTTTCCGACGATCGCCCGCGGCGACGGCGGACGCGGACTAACGTTGCCCCGTTCAACCATGGGGGGAAACTCGTGTCCAGCCAGTCCAGCACGCTCTTCACCGTCGGCACCCTGCTCCGGCACGCCCAGGACTCGGGCGCGCCCGTGCGCGTGCTGGTCCAGGGCACGTGGCTCGACGGCCGCATCGTCGGCGCGGACAGCCTCGGCGTGATCCTCGACGACGGCGCCGCCCAGCAGGTGCTGGTGCGCCTGGACTCCATCGTGGCCGTGGCGTTCTCCCGCGCCGACATCGACGAGGACCCGGACGAGGACGCCCGCGCCCACGGGCGCCGGCGGCGCGACCCGATCGAGGCCGGTCCCGTCGGCGGCTGAGCCCTATCCCGCACGTCGCGTCAAGGTTCACCGAAGGGCTCTCGCACGCTGCCGCATTCGCACTGCGCAGCCCACGCTCCAGCCCTACGGTCGGCTGATCGACAGCCGTGGGAGGCGATGCGCATGACGAAGATCAGCAGCACGATGCTCAGCGTGGGGACGCTGCTGCGCCGCGCCGAGGACACGGGAGCGGCGGTGCGGGTGCTCGTCCAGGGCACCTGGCTCGACGGCCGGGTCCTCGGGTGCGACGGCCTCGGTGCGGTCCTCGACGACGGAAACGGCCGGCAGTCCCTCGTACGCCTCGACTCGGTGGTGGCGGTGACGTTCTCGCGAGCCCACATGGAGGACCCGGACGCAGCCCGCGCCCACGGCGGCGGGGCGAGCGGCCCGATCGAGGCCGGCCCGGTCACCGTGCCCCCGCAGTCGCGGGGCGAGCGCAACTTCCTCAGCCCAGCGCCGTACTGACGACCTCCCGCGCCTCGGCCTGCACCTGGGCGAGGTGCTCGGGGCCCTGGAACGACTCGGCGTAGATCTTGTAGACGTCCTCGGTGCCGCTCGGGCGCGCCGCGAACCAGGCGGACTCGGTGGTCACCTTCAGCCCACCGATCTTCGCGCCGTTGCCGGGTGCCTCGGTGAGCTTGGCGGTGATCGGCTCCCCCGCCAGCGTCGTGGCGCTCACGTCGTCCGGCGACAAGGCTCCCAGCTTGGCCTTCTCCTCGCGGCTGGCCGGGGCGTCGATGCGGGCGTAGGCCGGGTCGCCGTGGCGCGCGACGAGGTCGGCGTAGTGCTCGCTCGGGGTGCGCCCGGTGGCACCCAGGATCTCGCTGGCCAGCAGCGCGAGCAGGAGCCCGTCCTTGTCGGTGGTCCACGTCGAGCCGTCGCGACGCAGGAAGGACGCGCCGGCCGACTCCTCGCCCCCGAAGCCGAAGGAGCCGTCCATCAGGCCCGGCACGAACCACTTGAACCCGACCGGCACCTCGACCAGCGGCTTGCCGATCGAGTCGGCGACGCGGTCGATCATCGAGCTCGAGACGAGCGTCTTGCCGATGCGCGCGGTGTCCGGCCACCCCGGACGGGCGCCGCCGAAGAGGTAGCCGATGGCGACGGCGAGGAAGTGGTTGGGGTTCATCAGACCCCCATCGGGGGTCACGATGCCGTGGCGGTCGGCGTCGGCGTCGTTGCCGGTGGCGATGGCGTACTCGTCCTTGCGCTGCACCAGCGAGGCCATCGCGTGCGGCGAGGAGCAGTCCATCCGGATCTTGCCGTCCCAGTCGAGGGTCATGAAGCGCCACGTCGGGTCGACCAGCGGGTTGACGACCGACAGGTCGAGGCGGTGGCGTTCGGCGATCTCGCCCCAGTAGGCCACGCTCGCGCCGCCCAGCGGGTCGGCGCCGATCCGCACGCCGGCGTCGCGGACGACGTCGAGGTCGAGCACGTTCGGCAGGTCGTCGACGTAGTGGCCGAGGAAGTCGTAGGAGCCGACGGCCGCCCGCGCCTTCGCGAAGGCCACCCGTCGCACGCCCTCGATGTTGCCTCGGATCAGCTCGTTGGCCCGCGCCGCGATCACCGACGTCGCGT
The DNA here is from genome assembly GCA_964021995.1 of Nocardioides furvisabuli. Taxonomy (GTDB): domain Bacteria; phylum Actinomycetota; class Actinomycetes; order Propionibacteriales; family Nocardioidaceae; genus Nocardioides; species Nocardioides furvisabuli_A. The sequence continues at coordinate 408,117 of CAXHZJ010000001.1, forward strand.
CGGAGTCGGCCGGCCCGCCGTGTGGCGGGTTGTACTTGAAGCCGCCGTCCTGCGGCGGGTTGTGCGACGGGGTGACCACGATGCCGTCGGCCAGGCCCGCACCCGTCGTACGCCCCTGGTTGGCGCGGATGATCGCGTGGCTCACCGCGGGGGTCGGGGTGAATCCGTCCCGGTCGTCGACCATGACCGTGACGTCGTTGGCGACGAGCACCTCCAGCGCGGTCGCCCACGCAGGCTCGGACAGCGCGTGCGTGTCGCGGCCGATGAAGAGCGGGCCGTCGTAGCCCTGCTCCTTGCGGTAGTCGCAGATCGCCTGGGTCGTCGCCGCGATGTGGACCTCGTTGAACGACGTGTTCAGCGACGTGCCGCGGTGCCCGCTCGTGCCGAACGCGACCTGCTGGGTCACGTCGTCGGGGTCGGGCTCGAGGTCGAAGTACGCCGTGACGAGGTGGGAGACGTCCACCAGGTCCTCGGTGCGAGCGAGCTGTCCGGCGCGTTCGTGGGTGGCCATGGCCCCATCTTGGTGGGTCGGGCAACTCCCGTCGAGAAAGGCGCACGGCGGTTGTCGATTCCGGACGGGTCGGTCCGTCACAGTGGTGGGGCCGCACCCGGCGGCCCGTCGCCTCCAGGAGGAGAACCGCACGCATGAGCCGCTACCTGATCCTGCTGCCCGCACCCGAGGCCGAGTGGGCCGACCTGCCACCCGAGGAGCACGAGAAGGGCCACCGGTCCCACGTGCAGTTCCACGAGGAGCTGACCGCCGGCGGCCACACCATGGTGACCGGCGGCCCCCTCGAGGGCTCGGACCGCGCGACGTCGATGCGGCCCGGAACCGACGGTCGGGCGCTCGTCACGGACGGCCCGTTCTCCGAGACGGCCGAGCAGGTGGTGGGCTTCTACCTCGTCGAGTCCGACGACGAGGCCGGCCTGCGAGAGGTCAGCGAGCGCTTCGCGGCACGGGGCGAGCACATCGAGTTCCGCCGGATGGCGGAGTGAGGAGCCGGAGATGACCGAGTACGTCGTGCTGCTGATGGGTGACGCCGCACGCTGGTGGGACCTGCCCGAGGAGGAGCGCGCGGCCGGCTACGCCGCGCACGAGACGTTCACCGCGCAGCTGGTGGAGCGCGGCCACCGCGTCACCGGCGGCGCCGAGCTGCACCGCGCCACCGAGGCGCGCACCATCGCCCCGCACGCGAGCACCGTGACCGAGGGTCCGTGGGCCGAGACCCGCGAGCAGGTCGGCGGCTTCTACCTCGTGGAGTCCGACGACCTCGACGACCTCCTGGACTGCTGCCTGCTGCTCGCGGCGACCGGTGACGCCGTCGAGGTCCGCCGCTGCGTCCAGCCCGAGGAGCGTGCGTCGTGAAGTACCTCGTGCTGCTCATCGGCGACGGTGAGCTCAAGCCCTGGCCCGAGCACTCGGAGGCGGAGCAGGGCGCGGTGATGCGGCAGTTCGAGGCGTTCGACGCGGCATGCCGCGAGCGCGAGGGCGTGGAGATCCTCGCCGGCGAGGCGCTCGCCGGCGCGACCCACGCCACGACGATCCGCACCCGCGGTGGCACCAGCTCGCTGACCGAGGGGCCCTACGCCGAGGTCATCGAGCAGATGGGTGGGTTCTACCTCGTCGAGGCGCCCGACCTCGACGTGCTGGTGGAGCTCCTGGGGATCCTTCCGGCGTACGACATGCAGGTGTCCCCTGCCGTGGACCCCTACTGATCGTGACGGCTCCCGACGCCGCTCTCGAGCACGTCGTGCGCGAGGAGTGGGGACGCCTGGTCGCCCTGCTCCTCGCGCAGTTCCGGCGCCTCGACCTGGTGGAGGACGCCCTCGGGGACGCCGTCGAGGCGGCCAGCCGCACCTGGCCGACCGCCGGCGTGCCCACGAACCCGGCCGGCTGGCTGATGACCGCGGCGAAGCGCCGGGTCGTCGACCGCCTGCGCACCGAGGCCGTCGCGACGCGCAAGCAGCCGCTGCTCCTCACCGACGCCGCCCGCCACCAGGAAGGGGCGCGCACCATGGCCGACGGTGGCAGCCTCCTCGAGGACGACGTCCTCCGGCTGGTGCTGATGTGCGCCCACCCGGCCCTCGCCCCCGAGTCCGCCACCGCGCTCAGCCTGCGCCTGGTGCTCGGCGTGCCCACCGCCGACATCGCGCGGCTGTTCCTCGTGCCCGAGCCCACGATGGCGGCGCGGATCACCCGCGCCAAGAAGCGCATCGTCGGGGCTGGCATCCCGTTCGCCGTCCCGGACGCCTCCGTCCTCCCCGAACGGCTGGACACGGTCGCGCAGACCGCCTACCTCGCGTTCACGGCCGGCTACTCCCCCGGCACCGGGCCCGACCTGCTCCGCGCCGAGCTCTCCGGCGAGGCGATCCGGCTGGTGCGGGCGGTGCTCTCCCTGCGGCCCGACGAGCCCACCCTGGTCGCGCTGCTGGCGCTGATGCTCCTGCAGCACTCGCGCCGCGACGCGCGCGTCAGCGACGGCCGGCTCGTGCTGCTCGCCGACCAGGACCGCACCCGCTGGCACCACGACGAGGTCGCCGAGGCAATGCGGCTCCTGGCCTCATCCCGCCTGGCCGGTCCGGTGACACCCCTCGCGGCGGCGTACGTCCTCCAGGGCCGGATCGCGGCCGAGCACGCCACCTCCCCGACCGCCGCGGACACGCGCTGGGACCGCATCATCGGCCTCTACGACCTGCTGCTGCAGGTGTCGCCGTCACCGTCGGCCCGCCTCGCGCGGGCCGTGGCCGTGGCCGAGCACCTCGGCCCGGCCGCCGGGCTCGACGCGCTCGACGGTGTGGAGATCCCCGACAGCCACCGTCCGGCCTCGGTGCGCGCCGAGCTGCTCGCGCGTGCGGGCGACGCCGACGCCGCGCGGGCGGCGTACGACCAGGCGATCGCGGCTTGCCGCAACGACGTCGAGCGAGCCTTCCTGCTCGGCCGCCGCGACGAGCTCGACGACTAGTCCTGCGGGACCTTCTGCTGCTTGGCGAGCACCGTCAGTCCCTCGTCCACGACGAATCCGCGGGCGCGGTCCTCCTCGTGGTCGACGCCGATCCGCGCACCCGGCGGGACGACCACGCCCTTGTCGATGATCGCGTTGCGCACGACCGCGCCCTCGCCGACCTGGACCCCGTCCATCAGCACGGAGTCCGAGACCTCGGCGCCGTCCTTGACCCACACCGCCGGCGAGAGCACCGACTGGTTGACCGAGCCGCCGCTGACGACGACGCCGGGCGAGAGGATCGAGTTGAAGGTCGAGACACCCGCACCGCTGGCGCCCTCGACGAGCTTCGCGGGCGGGTGCGGGCCGTAGCTGGTGTAGATCGGCCATGCGTTGTTGTAGAGGTTGAAGACCGGCAGCGGCGAGACCAGGTCCTTGTGCGCGTCGTAGTAGGACCGCATCGTCCCGACGTCGCGCCAGTAGCCGCGGTCGCGGTCGGTCGAGCCCGGGACCTCGTTGTCCTTGTAGTCGTAGACCGCGGACTCGGACTTGTCGACGAACCACGGCACGATGTCGCCGCCCATGTCGTGCTTGGACTCGTCGCGGTCGGCATCGCGGGTGACGGCGTCGACCAGGGCGTCGGCGGTGAAGACGTAGTTGCCCATGCTCGCGAGCACCTCGTCGGGCGAGTCGGGCAGCCCGACCGGGTCGGTGGGCTTCTCGAGGAAGGCGCGGATCTTCTGCGAGTTCGTGGGGTCCACGTCGATGACGCCGAACTGGTCGGCGAGGCTGATCGGCTGGCGGATCGCCGCGACCGTGCAGCCGGCGCCCGACTCGACGTGGTCGGCGACCATCTGGGAGAAGTCCATGCGGTAGACGTGGTCGGCACCGACCACCACGACGATGTCCGGCCGCTCGTCGGTGAGCAGGTTCAGCGACTGGAAGATCGCGTCCGCGCTGCCGAGGTACCACCGCTTGCCGACGCGCTGCTGGGCCGGCACCGGGGTGACGTAGTTGCCGAGCAGGTTCGACATCCGCCAGGTCGTGGTGACGTGGCGGTCGAGGCTGTGCGACTTGTACTGCGTCAGCACGACGACCTTGAGGTAGCCGGAGTTGACGACGTTGGACAGCGCGAAGTCGATGAGACGGTAGATCCCGCCGAACGGCACCGCGGGTTTGGCGCGGTCGGCCGTCAGGGGCATGAGTCGCTTCCCCTCGCCGCCGGCGAGGACGACTGCGAGGACCTTCTTGCGCGGGGGCGTGATGGCCATGCGATGAAACTAGCCCCCAGCAGGGGCGCGGTCGACCACCCGCGGGCACTAGGTTCGGCTCATGCGCATCGACGTCCTCAGCAAGGAGTACCCCCCGGAGGTCTACGGAGGTGCCGGCGTGCACGTCGCGGAGCTCGTCCGCGCGCTGCGTGTCCAGCCCGACGTCGACGCCCGCGTGCGCTGTTTCGGCGCGCCGCGCTCGGAGCCCGGCACGACGGCGTACGCCGAGCCGTCCTCGCTCGCGGACGCCAACGCCGCCATCCGCACGCTGGGCGTCGACCTCGCGATGGTCGACGACTGCGCCGGGGCCGACCTGGTCCACTCCCACACCTGGTACGCCAACATGGCCGGTCACCTCGCCGGTCTGATGCACGGCATCCCCCACGTCGTCAGCGCCCACTCGCTGGAGCCGATGCGGCCGTGGAAGGCCGAGCAGCTCGGCGGCGGCTACGCCCTGTCGAGCTGGGCGGAGCGCACCGCGTACGAAGGGGCGGCCGGCATCGTCGCGGTGAGCGCGGCCATGCGCGACGACGTGCTGCGCAGCTATCCGCTCGTCGACCCCGAGCGGGTGCACGTGGTGCACAACGGCATCGACACCACCGAGTGGTCGCCGGTCGCGAACCCCGACCGCGTGCGCGAGCTCGGCGTCGACCCCGACCGGCCCAGCGTGATCTTCGTCGGCCGGATCACCCGGCAGAAGGGCCTGCCGCTCTTCCTGCGCGCGGCCGCCGCGCTGCCGCCCGAGGTGCAGCTCGTGCTGTGCGCCGGCGCGCCGGACACCCCGGAGATCGAGGCAGAGGTGCGAGGGCTCGTCGAGGACCTGGCCGCCACCCGCTCCGGCGTGGTCTGGATCGCGGAGATGCTGCCGCGCCCCGACGTCGTCGCGCTGCTGACCGCCGCGACCGTCTTCGCCTGCCCGTCGATCTACGAGCCGCTCGGGATCGTGAACCTCGAGGCGATGGCCTGCGAGACCGCCGTCGTCGCGACCGCCACCGGCGGCATCCCCGAGGTCGTCGTGCACGGCGAGACCGGCTGGCTCGTGCCGATCGAGCAGGCCACCGACGGCACCGGCACGCCGCTGGACCCCGAGCGCTACGTCGCCGACCTCGCGGCCGCGCTCACCGACGCCGTGTCGGACCCCGACCGGGCGCGCGCCTACGGCGAGGCCGGGCGGCGGCGGGCGCAGGAGTCCTTCAGCTGGGACGCGATCGCCGGTCGGACGCTGGAGCTGTACCGCTCGCTGACCTGAGCCGCCGTAGACACGCAGACATTGGTCGATCCGCAGTCCTGCGGCCCCGCTCACACGCAGGTCGGACGGCGACCAATGTCCGCGTGTCTGCTGGCTGTGGAAGGAGCACGACGCGCGCCGGCGGTTCTCGCGATGATCGGTGAATGGACCTGGGCGAGGTGATGGCACGACACGGCGGCCTGTCCACCCGTGCCGCGCTCGTCCGCGCGACTTCGCGAGCCGACGTGGACCGGGCTCTCGCCGACGGGACGGTGGTGCGTGCCGGCCAGGGCCGCTACGTCCTGCCTGACGTCGACGCGGCCTCTCGCACGGCGCACGCGATGAACGGTGTCCTGTGCCTCACGAGCGCCGCCCTCCACCACGGTTGGGAGGTCAAGACAGCTCCGGACAAACCGCACGTGCTGGTCCCGCGGAAGCGCAACGTGCCCAAGCACCTTCGCCGCAAGATCGTGCTCCACCGACGCGACCTCGGACCGGACGACGTGTCCGGCTGCGCGACGAGTCGAGAGCTGACGTTGGAGCAATGCCTACGGCTCCTGCCGTACGACGAGGCGCTGGCGATCGCGGACTCCGCGTTGCGCCATGGGGAGCATGCCACCCTCGCGCGAGCGGCTGCGCTGGTGCGGGGACGGGGTCAGCGCCAGGCCGAGCGGGTGGCGCGCGAGGCACGCGCCGAGGCGGCCAACCCGTTCGAGTCGGTCACGCGCGCCATCTGCCACGGCGTACCCGGACTCGACGTCGAGCCGCAGGTCACGATCTCTGACGCGTTCGTGTGGGCGCGGCCGGACCTGGTCGACCGTGAGCTCGAGGTGGTCGTGGAGTGCGAGTCGTACGAGTGGCATGGCGACCGTGCGGGATTTCGCAAGGACGTGCGCCGCTACACCCTGCTGACCGCATCGGGCTGGATCGTCCTCCGGTTCACCTGGGAGGACGTCATGCTCCGCCCGGACTGGGTGCACGCGGTGCTCGAGCGCACCGTCGCCGCACGCGCGCGGACATTGGTCGACCGGAGCTTCCCGGTCGCCGCGTGAAGTGCGCGGCCAGGAGGACCATTGCCCGCGCGTCTCCGTCGGGTCCGTACGACGACAGCGCGCCCCGGACCAAGCAGTCCGGGGCGCGCAGCAGGAGGCTCAACGACCAGCAGGCACCGGCTCGTCGTGGTGGGCAGGCGAGTAGCCGCGGTCGTCGTCGACCATCGTGGTCTCGTCGAACGGGTCGTCACCGGCGAGGACGCGGTCGAGCTGGCTGCGGTCGAGCGTGCCGGTCCAGTGGCCGACCAGGACGGTGGCCACCGAGTTGCCGGCGAAGTTCGTCACCGCGCGGGCCTCGGACATGAAGCGGTCGATGCCGACGATGAGGCCGACGCCGTCGAGCAGCTCGGGGCGGTGCGACGACAGGCCGCCGGCGAGGGTGGCCAGGCCGGCGCCGGTGACGCCCGCGGCGCCCTTGGACGCGATCACCATGAAGACCAGCAGCGAGACCTGCTCGCCGATCGAGAGCGGCATGTTCATGGCGTCGGCGATGAAGATCGAGGCCATCGTCAGGTAGATCGCGGTGCCGTCGAGGTTGAAGGAGTAGCCGGTCGGCACGACGATGCCGGAGGTGGACTTGCTCACGCCGGCGTGGTTCATCTTGGCGATCAGGCGGGGCAGGGCCGTCTCCGACGACGAGGTCGACACGATGAGCAGGAACTCGCGGCCGAGGTACTTCAGGAGGCTGAAGATGTTGACGCCGGTGGCGACCTTGAGGATCAGGCCGAGGACGCCGAAGACGAAGACCGCGCAGGTGATGTAGAAGGCGATCATGATCGTGGCGAGCGCCTTGAGGGCGTCGACACCGGTCTCGCCGACCACGGCGGCGATGGCACCGAAGGCACCGATCGGGGCGACCCACATGATCATCGCCAGCACCCGGAAGACCAGTCGCTGCACGTGGCCGATGCCGACGAGGATCGGCTCGCCCGAGCGACCCATCGCCTGCAGCGCGAAGCCCACCAGGAGCGCCACGAGGAGGGTCTGGAGCACCTCGCCGGAGGTCAGCGAGGAGAGCATCGAGTCGGGGATGATGTGGAGCAGGAAGTCGGTCGTCGAGCCGCTGTCGCCCGCCGTGCCCTGGCCGGCGCTGGCCACCTCGTCGGTGATGTTGAGGCCCTCGCCCGGGTCGAGCAGGTTGCCGACGACCATGCCGATCGCCAGTGCCGCGGTGGACATCGCGAGGAAGTAGCCGAGCGCGAGCCCGCCGACCTTGCCGACGCTGGCCGCGCTGCGCACCGAGCCGACGCCCAGGACGATCGTGCAGAAGATGATCGGCTGGATCATCATCTTGATCAGGGCCACGAAGCCCTCGCCGATCGGCTTGAGGCTCGTCGCGAAGCTCGGCGCCACGAAGCCGACGACGATGCCGAGCAGCACCGCGACGATGACGGCGATGTAGAGGTAGTGGGTGCGGTCGCGCCGGACCTGCGGCTCCTGCGCTGTGGGGGTGGTGCTCATGGGTCCTCCTGAGATCCGGCGCGGCATTCGCGACTCGTCCGCCATCGTGTGCGCTGCTCAGCCAGGGCGTCGTGCTCTACCTCCTCAAGCCCTTCACCTTCGCCGCCTTCCGCGGCAAGCTCGAGCAGTACGCCGCCTTCCGCGGCAAGCTCGAGCAGTACGCCGAGTTCCGCGCGCGGCTGGAGCGCTCTCCCGCCGACGTGGTGCAGGACGACGTGGACCAGCTCTTCGGTGCCCTGCGGGCCCGCCCCACCGGCGAGGCCCTGCCGAAGGGGATGAGCCTGGACTCCCTGCGTGCCGTGGTCGAGGCACTGCGCCGGCGACCCGACGGCCTCTCCGCGACCGAGGCGGCCACGGTGGTCGGCGTCTCGCGGGTCACCGCCCGGCGCTACCTCGAGCACCTCGCCGACGAGGGTCGGGTCACCCGTTCACCGCGCTACGGCGGCGCCGGGCGCCCGGAGGTCGGCTACGTCTGGGCCGGCACAGAGGTCAGCTGAGCACAAGTCCAGGGTAGAGCGGGTGCTTGTCGAGCATGTCGGCCGACTGCTTCGTCACGCGGTCCGCGACTCCGTCGCCCAGGACGTACGACGCCTTGCTGGGGCCACCGGCCTTGGTCGTGCCGGCCTCGGTGTTGCTGAGCACGTCGACGATCAGCTCGGCGACCGTGTCGAACTCCTCGTGGCCGAAGCCGCGGGTGGTGAGGGCGGGGGTGCCGAGCCGGACGCCGGAGGTGTACCACGCGCCGTTGGGGTCGGCCGGGACCGAGTTGCGGTTGGTGACGACGCCGGCGTCGAGGAGCGCCGACTCGGCCTGGCGACCGGTGAGGCCGAAGGAGGACACGTCGAGCAGCACGATGTGGTTGTCGGTGCCGCCGGTGACGAGGTTCGCGCCACGGGTCAGGAAGCCCTCGGCGAGCGACTTGGCGTTGTCGGCGACCTTCTGCGCGTAGGTCTGGAAGGACGGCTGACGGGCCTCGGCGAAGGCGACGGCCTTGGCGGCCATCACGTGCGAGAGGGGGCCGCCGAGGACCATCGGGCAGCCGCGGTCGACGTCGGCGGCGAACTCCTCCTGCGCCAGCACCATGCCGCCGCGAGGACCGCGCAGCGACTTGTGGGTCGTGGTGGTGGTCAGGTGGGCGTAGGGAACCGGGTCCTCCTCGCCGGTGAAGACCTTGCCGGCCACCAGCCCTGCGAAGTGGGCCATGTCGACCATGAGCACCGCGCCGACCTCGTCGGCGATCTCGCGCATCTTGGCGAAGTTCACCCGGCGGGGGTAGGCGGAGTAGCCGGCCACGAGGACCAGCGGCTTGAACTCGCGCGCCTTGGCGGCGACGGCGTCGTAGTCGAGCAGCCCCGTCTCGGGGTCGGTGCCGTACTGCTGCTGGTGGAACATCTTGCCGCTGATGTTGGGGCGGAAGCCGTGCGTGAGGTGGCCACCGGCGTCGAGCGACATGCCGAGCAGGCGCTGGTTGCCGAACTCGTGGCGCAGGGTCTCCCAGTCGGCCTCGGTCAGCTCGTTGACGTTCTTGGCCTGCATCTTCTGCAGGTAGGGGCTCTCGACCTTGTTGGCCAGGATCGACCAGAAGGCCACCAGGTTGGCGTCGATGCCGGAGTGCGGCTGGACGTAGGCATACGGCGCACCGAAGAGCTCACGGGCGTGCTCGGCGGCGAGGGTCTCGACGGTGTCGACGTTCTGGCAGCCGGCGTAGAAGCGGTGGCCGACGGTGCCCTCGGCGTACTTGTCGCTGAACCAGGTGCCCATGGTCATCAGCACCGCCGGCGAGGCGTAGTTCTCCGACGCGATCAGCTTCAGCGAGCTGCGCTGGTCGGCCAGCTCCTGGCGGGTGGCCTCGGCGATCCGCGGCTCGACCGACGCGATGACCTCGAGGGCCTGGGAGTACGCACTGCTGATCAGGGAGTCCGTCATGCCCCCAGCCTAGAGCGGTCGTGGCGGGTCGCGAAGACGGGCGCGTCTGCGTGAACACCGGACCACTGGTCGTCCGGGTCCGCGCGCGCCGATGTGACCTGGGACGCACTCCTGCCCCCGCCGCCACCGTGACGGCCTGCGCTCATCTCACTATCTGGAGCCACGTCTCAGGGAACGAGATTTCGTCTTGTGGAATGGGTGTCCACTCCCTGAGACTTCTTGACATGGTCACCGCTTCCACCCACACGCACCTCGTGGTCCGACGTCACGTCGACCTCATGCGCGTGGGCAGCGCGACCTGTTGGCATCGCTGACGCCGCCGATCTGCACCCCCTTCCGCGCTCACCGTCGCGCGCGGCACCCCCTCAGCGAACAGGACCTTCCTGACCATGCCCGACCTCCGGTTCAAGCCCCAGGCCGCCCAGAGCACCGAGATCCCGCGCCCCAAGCGCGCCGAGGGTCAGTGGGCGCTCGGCTACACCGAGCCGCTCAACAAGAACGAGCAGTCCAAGAAGGACGACGACCCGCTCAACGTCCGTGACCGGATCCTCTACACCTACTCGCGCCGCGGCTTCGACTCCATCGACCCGGCCGACCTGCGCGGCCGCTTCCGCTGGATGGGTCTCTACACCCAGCGCGCGCCCGGCTTCGACGGCGGCAAGACCGCGCAGCTCGAGGAGGAGGAGCTCGACGACCGCTTCTTCATGATGCGCGTGCGCACCGACGGCCAGGTCCTCGATGCTGCCGCCCTGAGGGCGCTCGGCGAGGTGTCGACGGCGTACGGTCGCAACACCGCGGACATCACCGACCGCAACAACATCCAGTACCACTGGATCGAGATCGAGAGCGTCCCGGCGATCTGGGAGCGTCTCGAGTCGGTCGGCCTCACCACGCTCGAGGCGTGCGGCGACAGCCCGCGCCCCTTCCTCGGCTCGCCGGTCGCCGGCATCGCCAAGGACGAGATCATCGACGGCACCGCCGCGCTCGACGAGATCAAGCGCCGCGTGCTGGGCAACCCCGAGTTCTCCAACCTGCCGCGCAAGTTCAAGACCGCGATGACCGGCCACCCCAGCCACGACGTCGCCCCCGAGGTCAACGACGTGTCCTTCGTGGGCACCGTCCACCCCGAGCACGGCCCGGGCTTCGACCTGTGGGTCGGCGGTGGGCTCTCGACCAACCCGATGCTCGCGCACAAGCTCGGCGTGTGGATCCCGCTCGACGAGGTCGCCGACGCCTGGGAGGGCGTCGCCGGGATCTTCCGCGACTACGGCTACCGCCGCCTGCGCTCGAAGGCGCGGCTGAAGTTCCTGCTCGCCGACTGGGGCAAGGACAAGTTCCGCGAGGTGCTGGAGAACGAGTACCTCCACCGTGCGCTGGTCGACAACCCGTCCCCCGAGGCGCCCGTCAGCCAGGGTGACCACATCGGCATCCACGAGCAGAAGGACGGCCGCTTCTACGTCGGCGCCGCGCCGGTCGTGGGCCGCATCGACGGCTCCACGCTGACCGCGCTGGGAGACCTGGTGGAGCAGTACGGCGCCGCCGGCGCGCGGCTCACCGCCTACCAGAAGCTCGTCGTCATCGGCGTCGCCGCAGAGGACACCGAGTCCTTCGCCGACGACCTCGAGAAGATCGGGCTCACCGCGCGGCCGAGCAACTGGCGCCGCTCGACGATGGCCTGCACCGGCATCGAGTTCTGCAAGCTCGCGATCGTCGACACCAAGGAGCGTGCGCGCCGCCTGGTGACCGAGCTGGAGAAGCGCTTCCCCGACCTCGACACCCAGATCTCGGTCAACGTCAACGGATGCCCCAACGCCTGCGCCCGCACCCAGGTCGCCGACATCGGCCTGAAGGGCCAGCTGGTGATGGATGCCGACGGCCAGCAGGTCGAGGGCTTCCAGGTCCACCTCGGTGGCGCCCTCGGGCTCAACCCCGCGATGGGCCGCAAGCTGCGCGCCCACAAGGTCACCAGCGCCGGCCTCGACGACTACGTCACGGCCGTCGTGTCGGCGTACCTCTCCGACCGCACCGACGGCGAGCGGTTCGCCGCGTGGGTCGCCCGCGCCGACGACACCCTCCTGCGCGGGGAGCCGGTGACCGTCTGATGAGCGAGCGCGCGCAGCCCTTCCACTGCCCCTACTGCGGGGACGAGAACCTGTTCCCCCAGGAGGGCGCAGGTGCTTGGGAGTGCCGCTCGTGCCTGCGTGCCTTCACCGTGAAGATGACCGGGATGATCCGGCCGGGCGGAGGTGCGGCATGAGCCTGTCCACCCGCGCCGCCCGCGACTTCAAGGGCACCCACACCGAGGGGCGTACGCCGGAGGAGCTGCGCGAGCTCGTCTCCCACGTCGGCGCCGAGCTCGAGCTGGCTCCCGCCGAGGTGATCATCGAGTGGGCAGTCGCCACCTTCGGCGACCGGTTCGCGATCACCTCCTCGATGGGCGACGCCGTGCTGGCCCACCTGGCCTCCACCGTCGCGCCCGGCATCGACGTCGTCTTCCTCGACACCGGCTACCACTTCGTCGAGACCATCGGCACCCGCGACGCCGTCGAGGCCACGCTGCCGGTCAACCTGCGCACCGTCAGCACGTCGCTGAGCGTCGCCGAGCAGGACGAGCAGTACGGCAAGGACCTCTACAAGACCGACCCCGACCTGTGCTGCGCGCTGCGCAAGGTCAAGCCGCTCGCCGACACGCTCGCCGAGTACGACGCGTGGGCCACCGGACTGCGCCGCGCCGAGACCCACAACCGCGTCATCGCACCGGTCGTGGGCTGGGACGCGCGGAAGGGCAAGGTCAAGGTCTCCCCCCTGGCGCGCTGGAGCGACGAGCAGGTCGAGACCTACATCGCCGACAACGGCGTGCTCGTCAACCCGCTCGTGCACGACGGCTACCCGAGCATCGGCTGCTGGCCCTGCACCCGCCGGGTGGCGCCGGGCGACGACCCGCGCAGCGGCCGCTGGGCCGGCACCACGAAGACCGAGTGCGGCATCCATGCCTAGTCCACTCCCCCAGACCTGCACCAGCGACAACGTCGTCGCCCCCGCGAAGCACCGCACCACCACTCACGATCGGAGGCACCCCTGATGGCTGCTCCTGCTCTGGTTGCCCTGGCCCACGGAAGCCGGGACCCGCGCTCGGCCGCGACGATCAAGGCGCTCGTCGCCGAGGTCAAGGCACTGCGTCCCGACCTCCGCGTCGAGACGGCCTTCCTCGAGCTCGCCAAGCCGTCCTTCGACACGGTCGTCGACCGGCTGGTCAAGGCCGGCTTCGACGAGATCGTCGTCGTCCCCCTCCTGCTCACCGAGGCCTACCACGCCAAGGTCGACGTCCCCGAGGTCATCGCCGCCGCGATGGCGCGCCACGAGGGCCTCAAGATCCAGGCGAGCCGGATCCTCGGCATGGAGTCGGCCTTCCTCGAGGTGCTCGACGTCCGCCTGCGCGACGCGCTGAAGGCTGCGCGGGTGCGCGAGCTCGACGCGCTCGTCCTCGCCGCCGCCGGCTCCTCGGACCCGCTGGCCAACCAGTCGGTGGCCCGCATCGCCCGCACGTGGGGTGCCCGCCACAAGCTGCCGGTCACGGCTGCCTTCGCCTCGGCCGCCCCGCCGGCCACCGGTGAGGCCGTCCGGGCCTTCCGCGCGGAGGGCAAGCGCCACATCGCGGTCGCGTCGTTCTTCCTCGCACCGGGCCGCCTGCCCGACCGGGCCACCGAGCTCGCCTTCGAGGCCGGGGCCGTCGTGGTCTCCGACCCCCTCGGTGCGCACCCGGCGGTGGCCCGGGCGATCCTGGCCCGCTACGCCGTGGGTGCCGTCGAGCTCGTCCCCGTCTGACGAGCAGGCGCGTCTGCACACCGCAGCGCCGTCGAGTCGGCGCGTCTGCACGGTGATCGTGCGCAGATGCGCCGACTCGACGCTGCCCGGGGTGCAGACGCGCCTGCTCGACCTTCGCTCTAGAGGTGCTTGAGCGCCTCGCGGCGGGACAGGCCGCTGAGCCGGTCGGCGTACGTGTCGACGAACGCCCGCACCCATGCCGGGTCGGCGCGCGCGTGCTGGCGCAGCGCCCACCCGAGCGCCTTGCGGACGAAGAACTCGCGGCCGTACGCCGTGTCGTCGAGGTTGGCGACCAGCACCCGCTCGAGCAGGTCGGTGTCGGTGTCCCCGGCGTGACGCAGCTGCGCGAGCATCGCCGTACGCCTGACCCACATGCTGTCCGCGTCGACCGACCACGCATCCATCACCGGCGTCACCGCAGCACGGTGGTCGAGGAGCACCTGCCCGACGAGGTGCGAGGCGATCTCGTCGACGACGTCCCACCAGGCGCCGGTGCGGACGAGGTGCTCGAGCAGCGGCAGTAGGTCGGGGTCCAGCCAGTCGCGGTAGGTGCGGTGGCGCAGGAGGGCGACGGCGGCGTACCACTCCTCGCGGTGCGTGACGTCGTGCCAGAGCTCCAGTGCCGCGGCCTCCCACGACCCCCGGTCGACGAAGCGGTGCTCAGCCAGGATCGGCTTCAGCAGCGCCCGGAGCTCGGGGGCGCTGAGCCCGACGTAGGGCAGGTCGGACTTCATGTAGGCCTGCTGCTGCACCGCCCGCTCGGGATCGCCGGTCGCGGCGAGGGCGGCCCGGACCGCGCCGACGTACGTCACGGGCGTCCGCTCACCCGACGAGTCGCTCGCGCAGGTGCTCGAGCTGGCGTGCGGGATCGGCGGTCATGCCGCCGTGCACGGGACCGGGTTGGAGGACGGTGCTGCGGGGCGCCTTGAGGAAGCCGAACCGCTGGCCCAGCGACTGGCGCGCAGCCTCCCCCGCCCGCTCGTCCCCGCGACACACCGCGTCGACGAAGGCGAGCGCCTCGCAGACCTGGTCGGTGTCGAGGTCGGGGTGCAGTGCGCGCAGCCGGTCGGGGTCCACGCTCCACGACGCGTCGAGGAAGTCGGCGCCCTGGCAGTGCAGGACCACTCCGACGTTGAGGAACTCCTCGCGCTCCGGGCGCGGGACGCAGCGCAGCACCACGTACTGGTAGGCGAGCCTCATCCGGCACCTCCCGGAAGCCACTGGCGGGTGCCGAGGCGGGCGAGGAGGAACTCTACGTACGCCGCCCGCAGCTCGTCGGGCGTCTCCGCGCCCGGGACCGGCTCGAGCCAGAGGTCGGGGACCTCGGCCAGCACGTCGGCGAAGACGTCGGGCCCGAGGGCTGCGGAGATCTCACCGTCGAGCTCCCGCGCCCGGTCGGTGCAGGTCTCGAAGACGTGACCGCTCACGTCCCACGGCTGGGCGGCGAACTTCGCCGGGTCGCCGACGCCGGGGCGCCACCCGTGGTGGAAGTAGAGCGAGGCGCCGTGGTCGATGACCCACAGGTCGCCGTGCCAGAGCAGGAGGTTGGGGTTGCGCCACGACCGGTCGACGTTGGCGGTGAACGCGTCCAGCCACAGCACGCGCGCTCCCTCGTCATCGGCGGCGCTGACCTGGCCGTCGACGCCGAAGGAACCGGGGAGGAAGTCGATCCCGAGGTTGGTGCCGACGCTCGCGACCAGCAGGTCCTGCACCTCCTCGTCGGCCTCGTAGCGAGCCAGCTCGGCGTCGAGCTCGAGGACGACGAGTCGCGGGGTGCGCAGACCGAGCCGCGTGGCCAGCCCGCTGGCGATGACCTCGGCCACGAGCACCTTCGCGCCCTGCCCGGCGCCACGGAACTTGCAGACGTAGGTGCCGAGGTCGTCGCCCTCCACCACCCCGGGCAGGCTGCCACCCTCGCGCAGCGGCGTGACGTAGCGGGTGACCGCAACGGTGGGCATCACTGGACCGGGGACTCCTCGTGGAGCCGCTTCGTCTCGGCCTCGACGTCGAAGTCGGCGGCCGGCCACTGCGGGTCGAGCCCGCGCAGCGTGTCGAGCAGGAGCTGGCCGACGGCGAGGTTGCGGAACCACTTCTTGTCCGCGGGCACGACGTGCCACGGCGCGACGTCGGTGTGGGTGCGCTCGAGCGCGATCTCGTAGGCCTCACGGTAGGCCGGCCACAGGGCGCGCTCGTCGAGGTCGCCCGGGTTGTACTTCCAGTGCTTCTCCGGGTTGGCCAGGCGCTCGGCGAGCCGCTCCTTCTGCTCGTCGGGGCCCACGTGGAGCATGCACTTGATGATCGAGAAGCCCTCGTCGACCAGCCGCGCCTCGAACTCGTTGATCGCGCCGTAGCGGCGCTCGATCTCCGTGGGCTCGGCGAAGCCGCGCACGCGGGCGATCAGCACGTCCTCGTAGTGCGAGCGGTCGAAGACACCGATGAAGCCGGCCGCCGGCAGCCCCTTCTCGATGCGCCAGAGGAAGTCGTGCGCGCGCTCCTCCTCGGTGGGGGCCTTGAAGCTGGTGATCCGCACGCCCTGGGGGTCGACCAGCCCGATCGTGTGGCGCAGCACGCCGCCCTTGCCGCTGGTGTCCATCCCCTGCAGCACCAGCAGCACGCGGCGCTCGGACCCGGCCGTCCGCTCGGCCCAGAGGCGTTCCTGCAGGTCGGCGAGCTCGGGACCCATGGCCTCGAGTGCCGCCCTGCCGTCGGTCTTCGAGCCGTCGAAGCCGGGCGCGGCGTCGGTCTCGATCGCGGACAGGTCGACCGGGCCCTGCGGGAGCCGCAGGTGCGCGGAGATGTCGTCGGTCATGGGCACATCATGGCCCACTCGCGGGTGCCACCGGGCCCAGCACGCGTCGTACGTCGAGGGTGCAGCCGACGACGGTCGTCGTGGCGCCGCCGCGCTGCGGCTCGTCGAACCACGTGCCCTGCACGAAGCCGACCTTGGCGAGGATCCGCAGGGAGGCGAGGTTGCGGTGGTCGGGCGCGGCGAAGTAGCTCCCGACGTCGGGGTGGTCCCGCCGTGCCCGCAGCATCCACGCCCACAGCACCCGCGCGCCGAGACCTCGTCCGACGCGGTGCGGATCACCGATCGCGTAGTCGAGCCCGAGGGCGTCCGGGTCGGGAGCGAGCAGGGCGAAGTCCGGGTAGTCCCGGATCCGGTAGTCCTGCACGAACCCGATCGAGCGCCCGTTGACCTCGACCACCCACATCCGCGTCGGCGTCTCCCCGTCGATCCGGGGGCCGTACTGCGCCGCCACGCGGGCGTCCGTCGGGTCACCGTCGGCGTGCCACCACTGGCGCACGTGCGGAGCCCGCAGCCAGTCGGCGAGGTCCGGCAGGTCGCCGCGGGTCATGGCCCGCACGTCGAGGGCCAGGTCGCGGTCGACGGCGAAGTGGGCGATGCCGCCGGAGAGGTCGTGCGGCCACAGGTGGAGCGCAGCGGTCGGCGACAGCTCCTCGGCGACCCTCGCAGCAGCCGCCGCCCACGGTTCCCCGGCGCCGGTGACCCCGGCGGCGTGGTGCTCCCCGTGGCGGACCCTGACCCGCACCAGCCGTACGCCGCTCAGTGGGCGAGCGCGCCCGGCACGACCGGCGGAAGGACCGACCACGGGAAGTCGATCCACTGCTCGGTGACCCGCCAGCTGTAGTCCGGCTTGATGACCGACTGCGGCTTCTCGTAGATCACCACCGTGCGAGCCTCGGCCACGTTGCCCTCGCAGAACTGGTGCACCAGCTCGAGCGTGCGACCGGTGTCGGCGACGTCGTCGGCGATGAGGACCGTGAGGCCGGACAGGTCGATCGCCGCCGGCGTCGGCGGCAGCATGATCGGCACGTCCAGGCGCTGGTCGACGCCGGTGTAGAACTCGACGTTGATCACCGACAGGTTCTTCACGCCGAGCGCGTAGCCCAGGCCCATGCCGAGCGCGAGACCACCGCGTGCGATCGACAGGATCATGTCGGGGGCGAACCCGGAGTCAGCCACCTCCTGCGCCAGCTCGCGGGTGGCCGTGCCGAACAGGTCGTAGGTGAGGACCTCGCGCTCGTTGCTCACGCGCCCATCCCACCAGAGGCCCGCCCCGCGGCGGAAGGGGGCGCTCAGTCCTCGGGCTGGTCGACGAGGTCGGTCACGTCCACGTCGTCGTCCTCGGCCAGCGCCTCCCGGACCACCGAGAACGCCAGGCCGGCGCCGTAGCCCTTGCGGGCGAGCATCCCGGCGAGGCGCCGGGTGGCGACCTGCGGGTCGAGCCCCCGCATCGACCGCATCTTCCGATCCACCAGCGCCCGCGCGGCGGCGCGCTGGTCGTCCTCGTCGATCTGCTCGAGGGCCGCCTTGGCCTCCTCGTCGTCGACGCCCTTGCGGCGCAGCTCCTGCGCGAGCGCGCGGGGGGCGAGCCCGCGGCTGCGGTGCCGGCTCTCCACCCACTGGCGGGCGAACGCGCCGTCGTCGATGAGCCCGACCTCGGTGAACCGGTCGAGGAGCGACGCAGCCAGGTCGTCGGGCACGCCGCGCTTGGCCAGCTTGTCGGAGAGCTCCTGACGGGTCCGGGCCTGGCCGGTCAGGGTGTCGAGCAGGATCTTGCGAGCCACGGCCTCGGGGTCGGCCTCGACCTCGGCCGCCGCGGCCTCCTCGCGGGAGACGCGTGCCGCCTCCCGTTCCTCCCAGGTGCGTCGCTTCTTGCGCCCACCACCGCGCCCGGAGCGGGAGCTCGGGGCACGGCCTTCGCGAGCAGACGGGGTCTCGGGCGTGGGTGGGGTCTCCCCCACCCACGCCGTCACACCGAGTGCGACGTCACCGGCCCACGACGGCGGCGGCCTGTCCTCAGAAGTCATCGACCCCGATGGGCTCGTCACTCAGCTCGTCGGCAGGCTTGTCGACGGCCGGGATGACGCCCAGCTTCTCCAGGATCAGCTTCTCGATCTCGTTGGCGAGGTCGGGGTTGTCCTTGAGGAAGTTGCGCGAGTTCTCCTTGCCCTGGCCGAGCTGGTCGCCCTCGTAGGTGTACCAGGCGCCCGCCTTGCGGATGATGCCCGCCTCCACGCCGACGTCGATCAGGCCGCCCTCGCGGCTGATGCCCTTGCCGTACATGATGTCGAACTCCGCCTGCTTGAACGGCGGGGCCACCTTGTTCTTCACGACCTTGACGCGGGTGCGGTTGCCGACCATGTCGGTGCCGTCCTTCAGCGTCTCGATGCGGCGCACGTCGAGGCGCACCGAGGAGTAGAACTTCAGCGCGCGACCACCGGTGGTGGTCTCCGGCGAGCCGAACATGACGCCGATCTTCTCGCGCAGCTGGTTGATGAAGATCGCGGTCGTGCCGGAGTTGTTGAGCGCACCGGTCATCTTGCGCAGCGCCTGGCTCATCAGTCGGGCCTGGAGGCCGACGTGGCTGTCGCCCATCTCGCCCTCGATCTCGGCGCGGGGCACCAGGGCCGCCACGGAGTCGATGACGATCAGCGAGAGCGCGCCGGAGCGGATCAGCATGTCGGCGATCTCGAGTGCCTGCTCGCCCGAGTCGGGCTGGGAGACCAGGAGGGCGTCGGTGTCGACGCCGAGGGCCTTGGCGTAGTCGGGGTCGAGCGCGTGCTCGGCGTCGATGAAGGCGACGATGCCGCCGGCCGCCTGGGCGCTGGCCACCGCGTGGAGGGCGACCGTCGTCTTTCCGGAGGACTCCGGACCGTAGATCTCGACCACGCGTCCGCGCGGCAGACCACCGAGGCCGAGGGCCACGTCGAGGGCGATCGACCCGGTGGGGATCACCTCGAGCGGGGCACGCGTCTCGTCGCCCAGTCGCATGACCGAGCCCTTGCCGAACTGCTTCTCCACCTGTGCGAGCGCGGCGTCGAGGGCCTTCTCGCGGTCTGCACCAGCCATTGCTGCGTCCCGTTCTCTCGTCGTGTGTGTCGGTACTTCTCCGACGTTAGGGCGAGCCACCGACAGTCCCTGATCAGGACGGTCGAACGCTGTGGACAACCTCGCCGCACGTCGTACCTGTGGACGAACAGTAGCCCGAACACGTGTTCGATGGCAGGCGCGGCGCGGCGTGTCGCGCAGATGTTCGCGCCGGACGAACGGGTCGGGCTCAGGGCGTCCGGGTGAGCCGTCCCGCCACCACGACGGCGAGGGCGAGCAGGGCCGCGAAGAGGGCGAGCGCCGGGTAGCCCAGTCCCCCCACGATGACCCCGGCGAACGCGCCGCCACCGGCCGCGGTGAGCGCCATGGCCATGTCGGAGGTGCCCTGCACGTCGGTGCGCGCCTCGATCGGGGTGCGGTCGGCGATCACGGTGGAGGCGGCGACCGTCGCGCACGACCAGCCGAGCCCGAGGAGGAACAGCCCGGTGAAGATCTGCCACGACGAGCCCTCCGGCGAGAGCCCGCAGAGCGCGAGCGACACCAGCAGGACCACTCCCCCGGCGACCAGCACCGGCGAGCGTCCGAAGCGGTCCGCCGCCCAGCCGACGAGGGGCGAGAAGGCGAACATGCCGAGCACGTGGATCGAGATGACGAAGCCGATGACCTCGAGGTGCGCGCCGCCGTGCTCCATGTGGAGCGGCGTCATGATCATCACCGTCACCATCGCCGCGTGGGCGCACGCC
Organism: Nocardioides furvisabuli; assembly: GCA_964021995.1. GTDB lineage: Bacteria > Actinomycetota > Actinomycetes > Propionibacteriales > Nocardioidaceae > Nocardioides > Nocardioides furvisabuli_A. The sequence goes on from CAXHZJ010000001.1 coordinate 428,419, forward strand.
ATCGCGACCACGGCGGCCCCGACGGCCGGCACGTCGCGCACGACCGTGGTGAAGGCAGCCCACGACCGGCCCCGCACGTGCGGCGCGTCGTCCGGCACGACCCCGGCCGCCTCCTGGGCCAGCAGGAGCGGGTCGGGACGCAGCCGCACCCAGACCCACAGCGCCGCCAGCACGAGGACGACCGAGCCGATCGCGAAGCCGCCGGTGAGCTCCGGGATGCCGAGCGGACGGGCGACCGTGCCGCCGACGCCCACCAGGTTGGGCCCCGCGACGGCGCCGATCGTCGTGGCCCACACGACCACCGACAGCGCGCGGGCCCGGTGCGCCTCGGTCGCGAGGTCGGTCGCGGCGTAGCGCGAGCTGCTGTTCACCGCCGTCGTCGCCCCGAGCAGCACGGCACCGACGAGCAGGACCGCCATCGAGTCGACGACGCCCGCCAGCACGGCGAGCAGCGCCCCGGTGGCTCCCGCGAGGTAGCCGAGCACGATGCCGATGCGGCGTCCGCGTCGGCGCATCACCCTTGCGAGGACGTACGCCGCTGCGGCCGTGCCGAGGACCTGGAAGGTCTGGGCGAGCCCGGCGAGCGTCTCGCTGCCGGAGATGTCGCGGGCGAGGAGCGAGGCGGTCGCGACACCGATGGTGACTCCGACCGCGCCGACCGCCTGGGAGACGACGAGCGTGCGGACGGTGTGGCGCTGGACCTGCGCGACGTCGAGGACAGCGCCGACCTCGCTGCTCACCGCTCGGTGTCCGGGAGCTCGAGCTGGCGCCAGACCGCGGCCCACACCTGCTTGGGCGGCACTCCCGCGTCGAGGGCCTCCTGGGTCGTGCGTCCGTCGAGGTCGCGCACGACCGTGAGCTCGGCCCACGTGCGGGAGTAGCTGCGCCCCAGCGCGTGGTCGAGCCGCGCCCAGAACTCGGTGTGCCTCATGGGGACACCGAATCACGGACCGCCGACACCTCGAGCCACGACTCCCCCCGGTGGCCTGCGATGCCCGACCGGACCGCGACGTCGGTCCACCCGGCCCCGGCCACGGCGTCGCGGAGCGCGCCGGCGCGCCAGTAGGTGAAGTGACGCGGGCTGCTGATCGACCCGTGGGTGGACCAGCCGTCGCCGTCACCCTCCTTCACCGCGACGAGGAGCAGGCCTCCGGCACGCGTCACCGACGCCAGGCGGGCGAGCACGATCGGCAGGTCCTGCCGTGCGACGTGCAGCAGCGAGGCGTTCGCCCACACTGCGTCGTAGGCACCCTCGGGAGAGGCGAGGTCGTCGACGAGCGGGTCGACGAGGTCGCACTGGTGGCCCTCGGCGCGCAGCAGCTCGACGAACCCGGGTGTGATGTCGGTGCGGCGCACGTGGAGCCCCAGCCCCTCCATCGCGAGCGCGTCGCGACCGCCGCCGGAGCCGATCTCGAGCACCCGGGCACCCGGCCCGGCGTGGGCGGCGAGCGCCTCGACCCGCGCGCGGACCGCGTCCGTCATCGTGGCCGTGCTGGCGACGTACGCTGCTGCGTCGCGGTCGTAGGACTGGACGGTCTCGTCCACGGTCATCCCGCACCGACGTCGTGGAGATGGTGGACGACGTCGTGCAGGTGGTAGCTGCCGAGGGACTCGACGGTGAAGACGGAGCCGTCAGACCTGTGCCCACGGCGGTCCCTCGTGGCGTCCGTGACCGTGGCGTAGAGACCGGCGACGGTGCCGGCGGCCTCGAGCAGCCCGACGGCCACCTCGGCGGGGTCCTGGGTGCCGTAGTCGCTCTCGATCGCGGTCGCGTCCTGGTCCCAGCTGGCGAAGGCCGGCTCGTCGACCTCCAGCATCAGCCGGACCCGCTCCGCGAAGACGTCGTGCACGTCACGCACGTGGCAGGCGTACTCGAGCGGTGACCACACGGCCGGCGAGGGTCGTACGCCGACGTCGGTGCGCGCGAGCACGTCCGACCACGCCATCGCGGTGTCGTGGATCCGCGTCGGCAGGACGTCCAGCGACTGCGCGGCCGGGTCGAACCCGCACTCCGGGCAGGGCCGCTCCAGGACCCACGTCCAGTCCTTGGTGTCCGGGACGATCGCGTCGGGCGCAGCGCTCATGCCCGCCATCCAACCAGTCCGGCGACAGTGGACAATCGGTGGAATGGACATCCGTCGCGCACATGCTGCCGACCTGCCCGAGGTCGCCGCCATCTACGGCCGCGAGGCGCTCGAGGGCCACGCGACCTTCGACCTCGAGCCCCGCCCGATGAGCACCTGGGAGGAGCGCCTGGCGGCCTCGGACCCCGGCGAGCACTTCCTCGTCGCCGAGCACGAGGGGACGGTCATCGGCTACGCCACCTCGATGCCCTACCGGGCCAAGCCGGCCTACCTCCACACCCGCGAGACCACGGTCTACGTCGCGCCCGGCCACCAGGGACGCGGCACCGGCCGCCGGATGTACGACGCCCTGCTGGCGCTGCTCGCCGACGACCGCGTGCACGTCGTCGTGGCCGCCGTCGCCCAGCCCAACCCCGGCAGCCTCGCGCTGCACCGCGCGTGCGGCTTCACCGAGGTCGGCACGATGCGCGAGGTGGGACGCAAGCACGACCGGTGGATCGACATCACCTGGCTGCAGAAGGTGCTGGCCTGAGTCAGGCCAGGCCGAGCTCGCGCGTCGACACCTCGCGCATCTCGACCTTGCGGACCTTGCCGGTCACGGTCATCGGGAACTCCTCGACGACCATGACGTAGCGGGGGATCTTGTAGTGCGCGAGCCGCCCGCTGGCGTAGGCGCGGACCCCGTCGGCACCGAGCGGCTCGGTGCCCGGGCGCATCCGGAGCCAGGCGCACAGCTCCTCGCCGTACTTCGCGTCCGGCACCCCGACGACCTGGACGTCCTCGATGTCGGGGTGGGTGTAGAGGAACTCCTCGATCTCGCGGGGGTAGATGTTCTCCCCGCCGCGGATCACCATGTCCTTGATGCGACCCGTGATCCGGACGTAGCCCTCCTCGTCCATCACGCCGAGGTCGCCGGTGTGCATCCACCCGTCGGCGTCGACGGCCTCCTGCGTCTTCTCCTCGTCCTGCCAGTAGCCGAGCATCACCGAGTAGCCGCGGGTGCAGAACTCCCCCGCCTCGCCCCGCGGCACGGTGTCTCCGCTGACCGGGTCGACGATCTTGATCTCCAGGTGCGGGCACACCCGGCCGACGGTGCCGACCTTGCGCTCGAGGGAGTCGTCGCGCCGGGTGTGGGTGGAGACCGGCGACGTCTCGGTCATGCCGTAGGCGATCGTCATCTCGTCGATCCCGGCGCTGATGAGCTTCTTCATCATCTCCTCGGGGCACGGCGAGCCGGCCATGATGCCGGTGCGCACGCTGGACAGGTCGTAGGACGCCAGGTCGGGCAGCGCCCACTCCGCGATGAACATCGTCGGCACCCCGTAGAGCGACGTGCAGCCTTCCTGCGAGACCGCCCGCAGCGTCTGGGCCGGGTCGAAGCCCGGCGCCGGGATGACCATGGTCGCGCCGTGCGTGACGCAGGCGAGGTTGCCCATCACCATCCCGAAGCAGTGGTAGAAGGGCACCGGGATGCAGACCCGGTCGGCCTCGGTGTAGCCGCAGACCTCGCCGACGAGGTAGCCGTTGTTGAGGATGTTGCGGTGGCTGAGCGTGGCGCCCTTGGGGTAGCCGGTCGTGCCGGAGGTGTACTGGATGTTGATCGCGTCGTCGGGCCGCAGCGTGGCCTCGCGCGCGGCCAGGTCGTCGTCGCTGACGCCCTCGCCGTCGGCGACCAGGCCCGCCCAGCTGTCGGCGTCGTCGAGGAGCACGACCCGCTCGAGGGTCGGGTTGTGCTCGGCCGTCTCCTCGACCATCGCGCGGTAGTCGCTGGTGCGGAACGACGACGCGCTCACCAGCATCCGCATGCCGCTCTGGTTGACGGCGTAGGAGAACTCGTGGGTGCGGTAGGACGGGTTGACGTTGACCAGGATCGCGCCGACCCGCGCCGTGGCGAGCTGCACCAGCGTCCACTCGGCGCTGTTCGGACCCCAGATGCCGACCCGGTCCCCGGCCTCGATGCCCGCGCCGATCAGGCCGCGCGCGAGGGCCGCGACGTCCCGGTCGAGCTCGGCCCACGTCCAGCGGCGCCCGGTCGCGCACTCGACGAGCGCCTCGCGGTCGGCGTGCGCAGCCACGGTCCGCGCGAGGCTGGCCCCGATCGTCTCCTCCAGCAGCGCCGGCGTGGTCTCTCCCTGGGCGTAGGAATCCATGTCGGGCAACCTACGACGCCTGCCGGTGCGTCGCCAGAGGTCTCAGGTCAGCAGCAGCGTGTCGAGGCGACGGCGTACGACGAGCAGGCCGACGACGCCCATCACGACGAGGTAGACGACCGACACCGCCGACTCCCAGGTCACGACGCCGGTGGTGAGCTCGCGGCACAGCACGACGCCGCGGTAGAGCGGCGTGGCCTCCACGATCCATCGGAGCACGCCGTTGCCGAAGGCCTCGACCGGGAAGAAGGTCGCCGAGAAGAGGAAGAGCGGCATCTGGGCGAGGGTGATCTTGTCGAAGTCCTGCCAGCTCTTCATCCACGTCGTCAGCGCCATGCACACGGCCGAGAAGGCGAAGGCGATCAGCACGGTCGCCGGCAGCGCCAGCACCGCCCACCACGACTCGACCAGGCCCATCACGACCATGACCAGCAGGAAGGCCGCGGAGTAGACCGAGCCGCGCATCAGGCCCCACGCGATCTCGCCGCGGGCGATGTCGCCGGTGGAGAGCGGGGTGGCCAGCATCTGGTCGTAGAGCTTCTCGTACTTGAGCTTGAAGAACACGTTGAAGGTCGAGTCGAGCAGCGCGCCGTTGAAGGCCGAGGTGGCGAGCATGGCGGGCGCGACGAAGGTGGCGTAGGGCACCTGCTCGCCGTGGAACTCGAAGCCGTCGATGAGCTGGCCGACGCCGATGCCGATGGAGAAGAGGTAGAGGACCGGCTCGAGGAAGCCGGTGAGGAAGAGCTTCCACGCCGACTTGTAGACGATGAAGTTGCGCAGCACGAGCAGCCGCGCCGCGCCCACCGGCGTCAGGGGTGCGGGGATCCCGGTCACGAGCGCCACCTCAGACCTCCAGCCGCTTGTCGAGGCCGGTGACGGCCCAGCGCCAGCCGACGACGCACAGCACGACGAGGACCCCGGCGTTGAGTGCGGCCAGGGACCAGTCGACCGTGTCGAGGCACAGCATCCGCGACAGCGAGACGCCGTGCCACAGCGGCGTCAGCCGGGCGAGCCACTCCAGCACCGGGCCGAGGTTGGCGATGGGGAAGAACGCACCGGAGAAGAGCGTCAGCGGCAGCACCCCGAGGCGGAAGAGCAGGCCGAAGCCCTCCTCGGACTTCAGCCGCGCGGAGAAGCCGAAGGCGAGGGTGGCGAAGGCGCTCCCGACGAGCACCTGCGAGACCCACGCGAGGACCGGGCCCCACCAGGTCTCGAAGACACCGAAGGGTGCCAGCACGAGCATGAAGACCGCGCACGCCGAGGCGATCCGGAAGACCACGAAGCACAGGAAGGCGTTGACGAGGTCGCGCACCGCCAGCGGCGTGGCGAGCTGGGCGAAGAACGTCTTGTGCCACTTGATGGCCCCCATCACGGGGTACGTCGTCTCGCTGACCGCGATCGTCATGGCGTGCGCCGCGACGAGCCCGGGCACGATGAAGGCGAGGTAGGAGGTGGCGCCCTCGAGGCGGTCGGGGTCGGCATCGATGAAGCCGCCGAGCAGGACGCCCATCGCGAGGACGTAGAACAGCGGCGTGACGAAGGAGTTGGCCACTCCCCCGCGCCAGGTGCGCTTGTAGACGGTGAGCCAGTAGTCGTACTGCCGCGCGATGCCCTCGCGGACCGAGAGGGAGCCGGTGGGGCGGGTGGCGGGTCGCGCGTCGGTCGTGGCCATCAGTCCGCGAGGCTCCGGCCGGTGAGGCGCAGGAAAACGTCTTCGAGGGTGGAGCGGCGCACGAGCGTCGCGATCGGGTGGAGCCCGCGGTCGAGGACGGCGGTGACGACCTCCTCGCCGTGGTCGCTGTAGACCAGGAGGCGGTCGGGCAGCACCTCGACGCGCTCGCCGAGGTCCTCGACCTTCTCGGCCAGCGCCTCGTGCTCGCCGACGCCGAAGCGCAGCTCGGCGACCTCGCGGGTGGAGTGGGCGTCGATGAGCTCGCGCGGGGACCCCTCGGCGGCGATCAGCCCCTTGTCCATCACCACGAGCCGGTCGCAGAGCTGCTCGGCCTCGTCCATGTAGTGGGTGGTGATCACCAGCGTGACGCCGGCCTGCTTGAGCCGGAAGAGCTGGTCCCACAGGACGTGGCGGGCCTGCGGGTCGAGCCCGGTCGTGGGCTCGTCGAGGAGCAGGAGGTCGGGGCTGTTGATGAGGCTGCGCGCGATCGTGAGGCGTCGCTTCATGCCGCCCGAGAGGTCCTCGACCTTCGCCCTGGCCTTGTCGGTGATCTGCGCGAACTCCAGCAGCTCGTGGGCGCGGTCGCGGCAGGTCGCGCGGTCGATGCCGAAGTAGCGGCCGTAGATGTAGAGGTTGTCGAAGACGTTGAGCTCGTTGTCGAGCGTGTCCTCCTGCGGGCACACGCCGAGGCGTCCGCGGATGGCGGGGCCGTCGGTCGCGGGGTCCATGCCGAGGATCCGCAGCTCCCCGGACGACACCGGGCTGACCGAGGCGATCATGCGCATCGTGCTCGACTTGCCGGCGCCGTTGGGGCCGAGGAAGCCGAAGGCCTCACCGCGTCGCACGTCGACGTCGATGCCCTTCACTGCCTCGAAGTCACCGAACGACTTGCGGAGTCCCCGTGCCGAGATCATGGAGTCCGTCACATCGGCCGACACTAGAGGAGAGCGCGGACAACACGCCAACGACCACGCGGCCGGTCTCACCGGGTGACGACGTAGGTCCGGACCGGGCCCGACGGCCCGCTCCCGAGGTAGCCGTCCTCGTGCATCCGCGCGACCTGGTCCCGGATCGAGCCGTGGCCCGACGCCTCGGCCGCGGCGGCACCTGCGGCATAGCGGTCGAGGTCGTGGTTGTCCGCGATCCGGTGGCTGCCGTCGTCGAAGAGCACGGTCGTCCGGTGGGGCTGGTCGGGGTTGTCCTCGCCGTCGAGGAGAGGCACCGCGTCGCCGCGGTTCTCGAGGTGGAGGGCGTGGGTGCCCTCGGGGAGCTGTGCCACCTGCGCGGTCGGTGACCCCGCGGTCACCACGTGCTCGACGTCGAAGTGGCGCGTGAAGTCGGGGTCGGCCGCCAGCGACGTCGCCACCATCCCGCCCTGGGAGTGGCCCACCAGCGTCACGGCCTTCCCGTCGAGGCCGGCGTCGAGCAGCGCCGACCGGATGCCACGGCCGTAGGCGCTGTCCGTGCCGCCGATCAGCTGGTAGTTGGTCTCCATGTCGCGCACCAGCCCACCGGAGGGCACAGGTCGCATGTCGTCGGTGCCGGGCAGGTAGACGACATAGCGCTCCTCCCCCACCTGCTGGACCTGGATCGCCCCGTGCAGGGCCCCGGCGTGCGGTCCGGCATCGAGGTCGTTGGTGGCGGCGAGCTGCTCGACCAGCGCCCGGAGGCTGTCCGGAAGCACCTCACGGGCACCGCCCTCGACGTCGGTGACACGGGCGACCGAGTAGTCGGTGTCGTCGCCGAGCAGCAGTGCCATCAGGCGCGCCGCGTCGTTGGTGGTGGGCTGGCCGACCGGTCCGTCGCCCGGGTCGAGCAGCCCCAGCCCGGGAACGAGAGACCCGACCAGCCCTCCCCCGCTGTTGAGCAGGTGCTGCGCCAGCTGGGGGTGCTCGTGGAGCAGCTCCCCGAGCTCGACGGTGAGGCGCTCCTCGAGCGCCTGCTGCTCCTCCGGTGTCAGCGACGACCAGCACGCGTGTCCGACTCCTCCCGCGACCAGCAGCGCGGGCAGGGCGGTCACGGTCCCCGTCAGCACGACCCGCCCGAGCGTGTGGTCGATCGCCTCGGTGGCGTGCCGCGACAGCGCGTCGCTCGCCCGGAAGGCCGCCACGACCGCGCGTACGCCGAGCGCGTCGGCCTCGATGCCCACGGCGCGCACCGCGAGGCCGTCCGTCCCGGCGGTGGCGCCGAGGACCTGGACCTCGGCGTCGGCGAACGACACCGGGGAGAGGACTGCCGACTCCAGGAGGTCGCCGTCGGCCACGACGCGCGCTCCCAGGCCCGCCATCTCGACGAGGTCACCGGCATGCTGCTCGTAGCGTGCCGCGAGGCCGAGCATCTGCTCGTAGCCCGCCTCGACGCCGTGGGAGCCTCCGGTCACGGACTCGATCGGGGGCAGGCTGCCCCGGCTCACGAGGTGACCTCGGCGGCGCGCACGGCCAGCTCGCGCGGGAGGTCGACGACGCTGCGGCGCTCGATGCGGACCATCGTCCAGCCGTCGCGGGTGACGGGTGTGAGCGAACGCCAGCCGTCGCCCAGGAGCGCCCACTCCACGATTCCGGCCCCTGGCCGCCCGTGCCGGCCGCGACCCATCACGGCGGCGTGCAGCCGACCGCGTGAGTCGGCCTCGAGCTGCTCGTGCCAGAGTCGTACGTCGGCATCCGCGGCGCTCTCCAGCACGTCGGGCGAGTCCCCCGCGAGCGTCGTCCCGGCCAGGCCCGCGACCATAGCGTCGAGGAGCTCGCTGCGGTGCCGCCGCACCGCCTCGCCGGTCGCGAGCAGGAGCTCCCACGGGGTCTCGACCACGGCGGGAAGCGGAGCGGCGTACTCGCTCCCGCCCAGCGTCGCGGCGTCCACGTGGGCGGCCCGCCCGAGCTCCAGCCACCAGTCCTCGGCGGCGAGCCAGGCCAGCTCGAAGGCGGTGCCGTCGCCGGTCGAGAGGCACACGACCCAGTCGTCGAGGTTGCGGTGCCAGCTGCGGACGCGGACCGTGCCTTGGCGCAGGCGGACCAGCACCTCGAGCTCGACGGCGAGCGCGGGGGCGTGCCACACGGTGAGGATCGCGCGGCCCTCCTCGGTGGGTACGCCGTCCGCGAGGAGGGTGGCTGCCCTGAGTGCCTCGTCGAGGTCGTCCACCGGCGCCGCCGGCGCTGAGACGTCGTCGCCGAGCCGAGCGACGAGGCCAGCCGGCGCACCGCCCGCCGGCACAGGCATCGGCGCCACCGGGGACGGCACCCCGGCGAGCTCGGCCAGCCGGTCGACGGCAGCGCGGGTGAGGCGTACGCGTCGGGGGGTGACCGTCCGCTTCTCGACCTCGTCGCCCCGGGCGTCGAGCAGGATCGCGTTCACCGCGCACCCCCGGGCAGTCGGTCGGGCACGTCGAGCCAGTCGCGGTGGCCCTCGGGTGGCGGCCGGAAGCTCGCCAGCAGCTGGTCGCCGGGGTCGGGGGCGAGGTTCCTCACCCGGTCGAGCGCCGTGTCCGCCAGGCTCGCCAGTCGTGCGCAGGCGCCGTCGACGAGGCCCTGCACCCGACGGGCGATCACGCGGATGAGGTCCTTGCGCCGGTCGACCTCGTCGGCGTGGCGACGCAGCGCCCGCGCGGCGTCGTCGTGCTCGTCGGCGGTTCGTCTCAGCGCGACCGCCCGCTCCGTCATCCGCTCCCGCATCGCCTGCGCGGCCCGCCCCTCCCACACGACCAGCTCGGACGCACCGACCAGCCGGTCCGCGCCCCGTCGGATCTCGGCGCCCTGCTCGCCCACCTGCTGGGCCAGGCGCCGGATCACCCCCGTGTCCCCGTACATCTGCCTCTCCTCGCCCCCGCGGCGCCGTGGTGCGCCACAGCTCCGATGCCCGGGCGGGAAGGGCACCAAACGGGGGCCGGACGGGCTGTGGACAAGGCCCGCGGACACCTTCGTGCGCCTGCCTAGGGTGGAGGGGTGAACGACCCCGTCGTCGAGCCCGTCTCGCCGCACCCCCCGGCGCTGCGCGGCACAGTGATGATGACGCAGCACTGGCGCGACCTGACCTTCCTGCACTGGGCCGTCGACCCGGCTCTGGTCGCCGATCGCATGCCTCCGGGCGTACGCCCCGACACCCTCGACGGCCTCACCTACGTCGGGCTGATCCCCTTCCGGATGGTGGGAGCCGGCATCGCGCGCGGTCCCGGCGTGCCGTGGCTGGGCACCTTCCTGGAGACCAACGTGCGCCTCTACTCCGTCGACGAGACCGGTCGTCGCGGGATCGTCTTCCTCAGCCTCGACACCGACCGCGCCGGCGTCGTGCTGGGTGCTCGCGCGGCCTTCGGGCTGCCCTACCGCTGGGCGCGGATGCGCCACTGCCGCGACGGCGACGTGCACACCTACGACGCGGGTCTGCGCCACCCGGGCGCGCACGGGTCGAGCCACCTCGTGGTCCGCGCCGGGGCGCGCCGCGAGAGCACGCCGCTCGACGACTTCCTCAGCGCCCGGTGGGGCCTGCACCAGCGCTGGTGGGGCCGGACCCTCTACGTCCCCAACCAGCACGAGCCCTGGCCGGTGCACGACGCCGAGGTGCTCGCGCTCGACGACGGCCTGATGGCGTCGGTCGGCCTCCCGGGCCTGGCCTCGCGCCCGCCCGACCACGTCGGCTTCAGCCCGGGGGTCTTCACGGAGTTCGGCCTGCCCGGCGACGCCCGGCGCCCGCGCGCCTGACCCGGGACCGCCTCAGGGTCCGACCGGGGGTCATCCCGATGGTGGTGCGGACCGGATCGCAGCAGGCTGGAGGCTCCAGCCGACTCCGGAGGACACACACCATGGACGACATCCGATCCGCCTTCGCCCGCCAGGGCCTCGTGCGGTCCAGCGACAGCGGGATCCTGGGCGGCGTCTGCGCCGGGCTCGGCCGCCGGCTCGGCCTGACGCCGTGGATCGCGCGGCTGCTCTTCGTGGTGCTGCTGATGGTGCTGCCGGGCAGCCAGCTCATCGTCTACCCCGTGCTCTGGTTCCTGATGCCCGCCGACGACAGCGTCGTCGCGGCCGTCGGCGGCACGAGAGATCGGTAGTCCTGCCGATGCCGGCGCCTCAGCCGGGCCGACAGACTCGACGGCATCACCCTGGGGAGGGACGATGATGCACACCATCTGGCGTCGCAGTGCGTACGCCGACCAGCTCGAGGCCGAGGTGCGCGACGCGCACTGCTGCCGGGACCGCGACCGCTGCGGGTCGTGCCGGGCGAAGCTCGACGAGGTGCGGGCGATCCGCCGCGACGCGGTCCTGCACTCCATCGCGACGACCAGGCCGCGTCGCTCGCTGCACTGAGCGTCCGGGACCTCTGGCCGCCCCCGCGCGATCGGCGTACCGTGCTGCATGTGTCGTCGTCACCTGTGGCACAGCGGCTGTTCCGGGCCGTGGGCGAGAGCCCGGCCGCGGAGCGGATCGCCGGTGCGCAGGAGGCGCTCTACCGCCCGCTCCTCGACTGGGCCGTGCGCAGCCCACTGCACACCGACCGGCTCGGCCACTCGGTGCACCCACCGCTGACCGACGTCACCCTCGGTTGCTGGCTCGGCGCGTCGGTGCTCGACGCCCTGGGCGGACCGGGCGGGCGGCGCAGCGCCGCCCTCTTGGTGGCGAGCGGTCTCGTGGCGTCCGGCCCGACCGCGATCGCGGGCGCCGGCGACTGGGCCACGATGTCGGGCAGCGACCGGCGCATCGGCGCGGTCCACGCCCTCGGCACGGACGTGGCCACCTTCTTCTTCGTCGGTTCGCTGGTCGCGCGGCTGCGCGGACGGCACGCGACCGGTGCGCGCCTGGCCGCGGCCGGACACGTGGCGATGGCGGGAGCCGGTCTCCTCGGTGGGCACCTCGCCCTCGTCCGCGGCACGGCGGACCGGTCCGCGCCGGACGTGCGCTAGACCTGTCGCAGGATTTCTCGACCGGCGATGTCGAAGAGCGCCTGCGCCGTTCGACGTACGTGCGACAACCCGCTCAGCCCACACCACAGGAGTGATCACGATGCCGCGTTTCATGGGATTCGTCCGGATGGAGGAGAACATCGGCATGCCGCCGCAGTCGTTGTTCGACGCGATGGACACCTACATCGGTGAGCGTGCCGCCGACGGCCGCTTCATCGACGGCGGTGGCCTCTTCGGCACCGAGGACGCCGTCAACTTCGTCGTCCGATCCGGCGAGGTCAGCCGCGTCGACGGGCCCTACGCCGAGGGCAAGGAGGTCGTCGGCGGCTGGTCGCTCCTCGAGTACGCCACCGTCGAGGAGGCCGTGGCCGACCAGCGGGAGTTCGCCGAGCTCCACGCCAAGCACTGGCCCGAGGCGACCGTGGTCGCGACGCTGCGCCAGGTCTCGGGCGGCCCGGAGACGCCGGGCGACTGACGCGGCCTCACTACGCTGGCCCCGTGCCGGCACCCTTCAGGACGGGCGACCCGACCGAGGCCGTCCACGCCGCGTGGCGGGCCGACTCGGCCCGCCTCGTCGGCGCCCTCACCCGGATGACGCGCGACGTCGAGCTCGCCGCCGACCTCGCGCAGGATGCCCTTGTCGCCGCGCTGGAGCAGTGGCCCGCCACCGGCGTCCCGGACAACCCGACCGCGTGGCTGATGACCACCGCGAAGCGGCGTGCCGTCGACCACTTCCGGCGCGCCGAGACGCTGCGCCGCAAGGTCGCGGAGATCGAGGGCGGCGGCAGAGGAGAGGAGGCGCAGGTGCCCGACCTCGACGACCAGGTCGACCACATCGAGGACGACGTACTCCGGCTGGTCTTCCTCTCCTGCCACCCCTCGCTCACCCCGGAGTCGCGGGCGGCGCTGACGCTGCGCCTCGTCGGCGGCCTCACCACCGCCGAGATCGCCCGCGGCTTCCTCACCAGCGAGTCGACCATGGGCCAGCGGATCTCGCGGGCGAAGAAGACCCTCTCGTCGGCTCGCGTCGAGCTGGAGCTGCCGACCGGCGCCGAGCGCACGGCGCGCCTCGACGACGTCATGGCCGTGGTCTACCTGATCTTCAACGAGGGCTACACCGCCACCGCCGGCGACGACTGGATGCGCCCCGACCTCGCAGCCGAGGGGGTCCGGCTCGCGCGGATGCTGTCGACGCTCGCCCCCGACGAGCCGGAGGTGCTCGGGCTCCAGGCGCTGCTCGAGATCCAGGGCTCGCGGACCGCCGCCCGCCTCGACGACGACGGCGTACCCGTCCTGATGGAGGCGCAGGACCGCAGCCGGTGGGACCGCCTGATGGTCCGCCGCGGGCTGGCTGCCCTGCGCGCCGCGGAGGACCTCGCCACGCGCGGGGCGCCCGTCGGCCGCTACTTCCTCCAAGCCTCGATCGCGGCGCAGCACGCCCTCGCCGCCCGCGCCGAGGACACCGACTGGCGGCGCATCGCCGCCCTGTACGACGTCCTGGCGCAGGCCGCGCCCGGTCCGGTCGTCGAGGTCAACCGCGCGGTCGCCCACGGGCGGGCGCACGGTCCGGAGGCGGGCCTCGCGGTGCTCGACGCCGTGGCACCCGACGCCCTCGGCGACTCGCCCCTCGTGCCGAGCGTGCGGGGCGACCTGCTCGAGCGCGCCGGCCGGCACGACGAGGCTGCCGCCGCGTTCGCGGAGGCCGCTGGCCGCACGCGAAACGCCGGCGAGCGGACGGTGCTGGAGCGGCGGGCGGCCGAGAACACGGGCAGGCCGAGCTGATCGCGAGACCTTCGGCCCTGTCGCAGCCCGTCCGCGGGTGCCACGATGCAGGAGAGCCCGAGGAGGCGATGCCCGTGCGGCACCTGACGATCGCAGGTCTGGCCCTGTCCCTGTCCCTCGCCGCGGCACCCGCGGCCGCGGCGGTGATCGACGGCACGAGCAGGAACGACCGGTTGACCGGAACGCCGCGTGCCGACGTCATCCGGGGACTCGGTGGCCGTGACGTCCTGCAGGGCCGCAGCGGGCCCGACGTGCTGCGCGGCGGACCGGGCGCGGACATGGTCTTCGGCGACGGCGGCCGGGACCTGCTCGTCGGCGGCACCGGGCGCGACGTCCTCTCCGGCGGACCCGGCGGCGACCGCCTGCGCGGTGGCGCCGGTGCCGACTCCCTCACCGACGGCGTGATCACCGAGCTGAGCGCCGAGCCGGGCGACGACCTGCTGCGTGCCGGGCCGGGCGACGACTTCCTCGGCGTGACCGGCGGCCAGGACCGTGTCTTCGCCGGACCCGGCGACGACGAGCTGAAGACGATCGACGACGGGGTGGTCGACACCATCGACTGCGGCGACGGCACCGACTCGGTGACCTACTTCGAGGTCGACGGCGAGGGCGGCATCGACCCGCTCGACGTGCTCGTCGGGTGCGAGCAGGTGAGCGAGGCCCGCTGACCCAGGACGGCCGACAACTTGTCGGGCACGTGCGGCGTCACACCGCCGTACGACACCCACTCGCTCGGCGCACGTCATGACGGCCCGACCCGAACGCAAGGCCACCCATGTCTGCCCGTCTGCCTGCCCGACGCCTCCTCACCCGCGGCGCCCTCGCGCTGCTCCTCCCCGCCTCCCTGCTCGCCGGTTCGGCGACCGGCTCGGCCTCGGAGCCGGCGCCCCCGTCCGAGCCCGCGGCCAACGTCGCGGTGAAGAAGGCCAAGCGCCAGTGGGTCAAGCTCGAGGCGCTCCCCCCGATCGTCCAGCACGGCCGCGGCGTGGCCAGCCCGGACGCAGCGCGCGCCGCGCTCACCGCGACGCTGCGCCCCGTGCGGGTGGGCCGCCGGTTCGAGCTCCAGGTCCAGCAGGACGACATGTGGTCCGTGGTCGCCACCGCACGGCAGGACCGTCGCGGCCGGGCGCAGTTCGCCGCCGCGTCCACCGACGGGAAGGGAGCGCTGACCTACCGGGTCAAGGCCCTGCCGTTCCGCGGCCTCCGCAAGGTCACGAGCGCCCCGGTGAGCACCGCCCGCTGGCAGCGCGCGTCGTGGACCGACGAGTTCTCCGGCGACCAGCTCGACCCGGTGTGGAACCACCGCGGCCGGGAGTACGTGAAGACCGCCCGCCGCTCGTGCTCCAAGGGCGACCCGCGCGCCGTCACCGTCGGCGGTGGGGCCGCGCGCCTCAGCGTCATCAAGGACCCCGACACGACGAAGAAGTGCCGCATCCGCGGTCGCGACGCGGTGCCCGGCAAGTACGCCTACCGCCTCAACGGCCACATCGGCACCCAGGGCGCCTACTCGTTCCGCTACGGCCACGCCGCCGCCCGGGTGAAGTTCCACCGCCTGCGCGGGCAGCACGGCGCCTTCTGGCTCCAGCCGGCCGACGGCATGCACCCCGCGTCCACGGGCGCGGAGATCGACGTCGTGGAGTACTTCGGCGACCGCCACCCGCAGGGCGGACTGGCCACCTTCATGCACCGCTACGACGCCCGCGGCCGCGTCTCCTCGGGCGGCTGGATCCCGAACTCGCGCTCCTACCTCCACGGCAGGCGCGACGGCTGGTCGAAGAACTACCACGTCTTCTCGGTCGAGTGGACGCCGCGCACGGTCGTCTTCCGCATCGACGGCAAGGAGACCCGCCGGATGCGCGTGGGCATCTCCGACGTGCGCCAGTTCCCCATCCTGAGCCTCATCGCCGCCGACTACGAGATCCCCAAGATCCAGGGCAGCCGCCTGCCCCAGCACATGTACGTCGACTGGGTGCGGGTGTGGGAAACGCCCGAGCCGTGACGCGTCAGCTCGCAGGCGTCAGCCGCAGCAGCCTCCCGGCGCCCTCGTCCTCGAGCAGCCAGATCGCGCCGTCCGGCCCCTGCTCGACCGCCCGGACCCGCTCCCCGAGGTCGTAGACCTCGGTGTCGGCGGCGCGCTGCTCCTCGAGGTCGACGCGCACCAGCGCCTCGCCGGAGAGGGCGCCGAGGAAGGCATCGCCCTGCCAGTCGGGGAACATCTCGCCCGAGTAGATCAACAGGCTGCCCGGAGAGATGCTCGGCGTCCACGACCGCACCGGGGCGGCGTACCCGTCCCCCTCGGCGTGGTCGGGGATCTCGCCGCCGCCGTAGTCGCTGCCGTCGGACGCCTCGGGCCAGCCGTAGTTGGCGCCCGCCTCGACGAGGTTGAGCTCGTCGCCGCCCTCGGGCCCCATCTCCGAGGACCAGAGCGTGCCGTCGGGCGCGAACTCGAGGCCGAGCGGGTTGCGGTGACCCCAGCTCCAGATCTCCGCCGTCACACCACCCTCGTCTGCCATCGGGTTGCCCGGCGCGGGCTCGCCGTCGAGGGTCAGCCGCACGATGGAGCCGAGCGTGTTGGTGGTGTCCTGGGCCGGGTCCTTGAGCTGGCGGTCGCCGGAGGAGACGAAGAGGTGCTCACCGTCGGGCGAGAACGCCAGCCGGTGGCTGAAGTGGCCGTCGCCGTCGGTCTTCGGGGTCTGGCGCCAGATGACCTCGAGGTCGGTGAGGGCCGGCTCGCCGCCGGTCTCCAGGCGGGCGCGGCCGACCGCAGCACCGACTCCCCCGTCGCCGGCCTCGGCCCAGCTGAGGTAGACCAGCCCGTCCTCGGCGTACGTCGGCCCCGGCAGCACGTCGCCGAGCCCGCCCTGGCCCGCGTCGACGACCTCGGGTGTGCCCGCGACCTCGACCCGCTCGCCGGTGTCGGCGTCGCGCAGGTGCAGCGTGCCGGTGCGCTCGGTGAGCAGCAGGTCCCCGTCGGGCAGGAAGGCCATCGCCCAGGGCTCGTCGAAGCGATCGACCTCCTCGACCGCGAACGGCCATCCCTCGTCGTCGGCCGCGGTCACCGGGCCGAGCGCGCCCGAGGAGGCGCTGTCGGCGGAGCACCCTGCAGTGAGCGCAACGACGAGTGCGGCGAGGGCGAGGGGCGCTGACTTCATGCCTCCATCGTGCGCGCAGCGGCCAACCCCGACGGCGTACGTCCTAGGGTCGGCGGATGGAACCCACCGACCTCTCCCCCGCCGACCTGACGCACCTGCGCCGCTGCGTCGACCTCGCCCGCGAGGCGCTCGAGGCCGGCGACGAGCCGTTCGGCTCCGTGCTGGTGGGCCCGGACGGCGAGGTGCTGGCCGAGGAGCGCAACCGCACCGGTGCCGGTGACCAGACCCGCCACCCCGAGCTCGACCTGGCCCGCTGGGCCGCCGCGCACGTCGCTCCGCAGCTGCGCGCGGACTGCACGGTCTACACCTCCGGCGAGCACTGCCCGATGTGCGCGGCCGGCCACGCCTGGGTCGGCCTGGGGCGGATCGTGTACGCCGGGTCGACCGCGCAGCTCGTCGAGTGGCGCCGCGAGTGGGGGCTGGCGCCCGGCCCGGTGCTGCCGCTGGCGATCAACGCCGTCGCGCCGGACCTGCCCGTGGCGGGCCCGGCGCCCGGGCTGGCCGAGGAGCTGCGCGAGCTGCACCGACGCAGCGCGAGCCGACCCGCCTGACGGTCCCGCCACCCGATGAGGTGGGCCGGCACCCACCGCCACGGTAGGAAGGAGCCATGCGCATCCTCTTCACCGGCGGCAGCGGCAAGGCCGGAAAGCACGTCGCCCCCTACCTCGCCGAGCAGGGCCACCATGTCACCAACGCCGACCTCGTCCCCCTGGGCCACCCCGACGTCTCGGACCTCCGCGTCGACCTCACCGACACCGGCGAGGTCTACTCCGCGCTCGCCGGGCTCGCCACCTTCGACGAGCTCGACCTGGCCGAGAAGCCGACGTACGACGCCGTCGTGCACTTCGCCGCGGTGCCCGCGATCCTGCTGCGCCCGGACTCGGCGACGTACGCCACCAACGTGCTCAGCACCTACAACGTGCTCGAGGCCGCGACCCGCCTCGGCATCCGCAAGGTCGTCTTCGCCTCGTCCGAGACGACCTACGGCGTGTGCTTCGCGCAGGGCGAGCGCAAGCCGCTCTACGTCCCGGTCGACGAGGAGCACCCGACGGTCCCCGAGGACTCCTACGCGATGTCGAAGGTCGCCAACGGGGTGACCGCACGGTCCTTCCAGGCGCGCACCGGGGCCGACATCTACGGCCTGCGGATCAACAACGTCATCGAGCCGCACGAGTACGCCGAGATGTTCCCGCCGTTCCTCACCGACGCAGGCCTGCGACGGCGCAACATCTTCGCCTACATCGACGTGCGCGACCTCGGCCAGATGGTGCAGCGCTGCCTCGAGACCGACGGCCTCGGCTACGAGGTCTTCAACGTCGCCAACGCCGACATGTCGGTCGCCGCGACGACCGACGAGGTCATCGAGCAGTTCTACGACGGCGTCGAGGTACGCCGCGAGATGGGCCGCGACGAGACGTTCTACGCCATCGACAAGGCGCGCGAGCTCGTCGGGTTCGACCCGCAGCACTCGTGGCGCGACGTGCTGGACGACCCGCGGGCCTGAGCCCTAGCCGCTGAAGGCGGCGCGCCCCTGGGTCGCCGACGTGCCGAGGTCGTTCTTCGGCAGTGCCTCGCCGGCCCGGACCGCGTGCGCCCAGGCGTCGGTGGTGGCCACGGCGGCGAAGTTGGAGTGCAGCAGCACCATCAGCGTCTCGTGGAGGGTCTCGGCTGACACCTGACCCTGCTCGTTGGCGAGGTGGATCGCTCCGGTCGCGTCGGAGAGCACCTCGGCGGCCAGGCCGAGCCCCTCGGCCTCGACCGCGGTGGCGATGTCGCAGTTGTTGGTCATGAAGCCGACGATCGTGACCGTGTCGACGCCCTGGCCGGCCAGCCACGCGGCGACGTCGGTGCCGGCGAAGACGCTGCCGTTCTGCTTCGTGGCCCGCTTCCACGACGGGTCGAGCCGCGCCTCCACGTCGGGGTGCAGCGCCCAGCCGGCGGACCCGACGGCGAAGACGGGCGCGCCCTCGGGGTATTCGTGCTGCACCACCACGACGGGGATGTCGTGCTCCTGGGCAAGGTCCATCGCCCGCACGACGTGGGCGAGCGACTCCTCCCGCGGCGGGTGCTGGACCTGCAGCGGCCCGTCGAAGTACTCCTGCTGGACGTCCACGACGACAAGGGCGCGGCGGGGGGTGCTCATGGGATCTCCTCGGCTGGCGAACGGCGGTCACGGCCAGCCTGCCGCAGGGGCCCTGACCAGGTGGCCAGGAACGACAGGAGTCCCGGACCCATCGGGCCCGGGACTCCTGTGTGGTGCGGTCGATCAGGCCTGCTGGCCCAGCGCGAACTGGATGTTGCCCTCCTCGTCCACGCCTCCGTCCAGGATCTTGTCGGCGAGCAGCTCCGACGCCTGGCCGTCGACGTAGACGGTGGCACCGTCCTGCTCGAGCACGATGTCGTCGGCCGCGGCCTGGTCGGCAGGGCTCACGGACATGGACTGCCCGTCGGCCTCCGTGGCGATGCGGAGCGCGGAGATACCCGGCACCTCGTCGGCAAGCTTCTTCACGATCTCGGTCACGTTCTCGGTGAGAGCAAGCATGGGCTCTCCTTCCGAATAGCGAATGTGTCACCTCCACCATCACGCGGACGGCGCGAGCAGGCAAACCGAGATCGCTCGTCGGGGTGTGCTCGGCGCGAGCGAGGAGGCTCAGGCGACGAAGGCGATCAGCTGGTCCCACTGCGCGAGCAGCACTGCCAGGTGCGGCAGGTCGCGCAGCTCGACGCGTGCGCCGGGAATGCGGGCGGCGAGCGCGAGCCCCTGCGACACCGGTGTCCCGTCGCCGTCGACCGTGCCGTAGTGCAGCAGCGTCGGGCACTCGATCAGCTCGGGCGCGTGGTCCCACGCGGAGAAGGCGAGCGCGGCGTCGCGGAGGTATCCGCTCGGGTCGTCCAGGGCCTCCCTGGCGGCGGCCGCGTGCTGGCCCGGAGTACGACGGGCCAGGGAGGCGGAGGCGCCGCCGTCGAGCAGCGCCGCCCACCTGTTCCCGAGCGTCTCGTCGTCCGGGTCGTCGCCGACGATGCCGGCCCGCCACGCCAGGAACTCGGGGGCGTACCTCTCGACCTTCTCCGACACGCTGCCCTCGTCCGTGCGCACCTGCGTCTCGACGAGCACGAGGGCCCGCACCCGGTCGGGGTGGCGCGCGCCGGCGACAGCGGCGTACGTCCCTCCGATCGACATCCCGATCAGTCCGAACCTCGCGTGCCCCAGCCGTTCAGCCACCTCGACCAGGTCGTCGGCCACGCTTGCCTGCGTCGAGGCGTACGGCGTCGAGGCGCCGTACCCGGGACGGTTGATGCTGACGAGCCGGACGCCTGCGCGCGCCGCCGCGTCCGCGCCCGACGTGGCGACGAGCCGGCTGTCGGGACAACCGGGCAGGAGCAGCACCAACCGCCCGTCGGGATCGCCTCCCGACCACACCTGGACGGTCCGGCCGTCACGCATCTCGAGGAGCATTCGGCGAGGCTAGCCGGGACCGAGGGTCCATGATGAGGCGATGACGACCTCTCCGGGCAGCAACGACTTCGAGGGCAGGACCTTCGTCCGCACGAGCTTCAAGGGTGCGACCCTGCGCTTCTCCGACGTCAGCGGCGTCACCATGCGCAGCGTCGACGTCGACGGGCTCGACATCGACAGCCACGACCTCTTCATGGGCAGCCTCGTCGTCAACGGCGTCGACGTGGTGCCGCTCGTCGAGGCCGAGCTCAACCGGCGCTTCCCCGGCCGCGAGCTGCAGAAGGCGCAGACGCCGGAGGGACTCCGGGAGGGCTGGGTCGCGGTGCAGGCCGCGTGGGCCACGACGGTCACCGAGACCCCTCCCGAGCTGGTGGACGCCCACGTCGAGGACGAGTGGTCGCTGACGCAGACGCTGCGCCACCTCGTCCTGGCGACCGACACCTGGCTCCGCGGCGGGATCATGCGGGTGGAGCAGCCCTTCCACGAGATCGGCCAGATCTTCGACGGCGCCGAGGGCATGGGCTTCGACACCTCGATCTTCCGCACCGACGAGCCGACCTTCGAGGAGGTCCTCGCGGTGCGGGCCGAGCGCCAGCAGATGGTCACCGACTTCCTGGCCGGCGTGACGCCGGAGCAGCTCGCCGAGGAGCGCGACGACCCCTGGGGCTTCGACTGGCACCCGACCGTCGGCGACTGCCTACGCGTGATCCTCGAGGAGGAGTGGGCGCACCTGCGCTACGTACGCCGGGACCTGGCGCTGCTGGCGTGAGTCGGGCCTGAGGGTCGGAGCGGCAGTGACCCCTAGAGTGGCGAGGCTCGTGGTGGTCCCGGGTCGACCCCGGATTGCCACCCACCTACCCGCGAAGGAACGCCATGTGCCGAGTGCTCGCCTACATCGGACCCGAGATCCCTCTCGAGAGCCTGCTGCTCACGCCGTCGAACAGCCTCATCAACCAGGCCCTGGAGCCGGAGCGCTACCCGGACCTCCACCTCGCCGGCTGGGGCTTCGGCGCCTGGAGCGAGCACCTGCTGAAGCCGGAGGACCCCTTCATCTACCGCCGGCCCATGGCGGCGTTCTACGACGACAACGCCACGCGCATGATCCCCAGCCTCCAGGCGAGCACGATGCTCGGCCACGTGCGGGCAGCGGCGTACGACTCGAAGGTGGTGATGGTCGACGAGAACTGCCACCCGTACTCCTTCGAGGAGACCCCCTGGATCCTCGCCCAGAACGGCGACCTGCCGAACTGGATGCTCCTGCAGAGGGAGCTGCTGCAGCACTGCGAGGACAGGTACCTCACGCAGATGCGCGGCACGACCGACACGGAGTTCCTCTACGTGCTCCTGCTCTCCCTGCTCGAGGGCGACACCGACGAGGACGTGCAGCGTGCGGTCGAGAAGATGGTCACGCTCATCGCTCGCGCGATGGCCGATCTCGACCTCCGCGCCCTGGCCAAGTTGAAGATGGCACTGGTGACGCCGAACCGGATCATCGGGATCAACACCGGTCTCGGGCACCACGGCGAGACCGACCCGGACGGTGACTGGAGGGAGCTGCGCAAGGCCGACCCCGGCACGGACGACTTCGCCCTCTCGATGCTGCTGGAGCCGATGTACATGACGATGGGTCGCAACTTCGAGCACGACCTGACCTCGTTCAGCTTCGAGACGAGCGGCGAGGAGGGCGCGACGGCCGCCATCTTCGCCTCGGAGGAGCTGACGGAGGACACCGACGGCTGGTCCTCGCTCGAGTTCGGCGACATCGTCTTCCTCGAGAAGTCGGACGGGAGCATCAGCCGGACCGTGAACCGCCTGGAGGTCCAGGGCTAGGGGCGGGTCCTAGTCTCGATCCATGGCTTCTGACATCCACTTCTACTTCGACCCGGTGTGCCCCTTCTGCTGGCTGACGAGCAAGTGGGTCCGGATGCTGCAGGCCGAGCGCGACCTGTCGGTGGACTGGCGCTTCATCTCGCTTCGCCTGATCAACGAGCACATCGACTACGACGCCCACTTCCCGCCGGAGTACGAGGCGGGCCACACCGCCGGCTTGCGCCTGTTGCGCGTCGCCGCCCGGGCCCGTCACGATCACGGCGCCGAGGCAGTGGACATCCTCCAGGCTGCGCTCGGAGCGCACATCTTCGACACCCCGCCGGCAGCGACCGCGGACGACGAGGCCGACCGCCACCGGCACGGCACGAGGGAGTTCCTCGAGCCCGTCCTCAGTGAGGTCGGCCTGCCCGCCGAGCTCGCCGACGCCCTCGACGACACCTCTTGGGACGACGCGATCCGCGCGGACGGCGACGAGGCGCGCGCCCTGACCGGCAAGGACGTCGGCACGCCGATCATCCACTTCGAGCCGCCGGACGGCGTGGCGTTCTTCGGCCCCGTGATCAGCCGGCTCCCCGAGCCCGAGCAGGCCGGCGAGCTGTGGGACCACGTGGTCGGCCTGGCCCGTTTCCCCGGCTTCGCCGAGCTCAAGCGCAGCCTGCGCGAGCGACCGCAGCTGATCGGTTTCGGCGTGGACCCCGACACCGTCGGCAAGCAGGAGGACTGGCACGGCGGCAGCCGCCGGCAGAGGAGTGAGCGCGGATGACACAGCCGACACAGTCACGGACCCATCAGGACAGCGTCGTCGTCGCGGCCGAGCGCGGCCGCGAGTTCGCCTGGGTGGTGGGCCAGGGCTTCGTGCGGTGGGGCTTCGTCCTCGATGCGGAGGGAGCGGGCACGCGGCTGACCGAGACGTGGGAGTTCCTCCCGGCAGGTCAGTCGATGTTCGCGGAGAAGTACGGCGACCGGGCCGCGGACGAGATCGAGGACCGCACCCGGCACGCCCACACCGGGATCCCCCGGACGCTCGCCGCGATCAAGCAGATCGCCGAGACGGGCGCTGGCCGAGCCGGTAGCCCGCTCCCCCGGCGATGACCACCAGCCCGAGGGCCGCGGCCGCTGAGCCGGCCACCTGCCACCGGGACACGATGAGGGCCGACCCGCTGGAGATGGGGTCGCTCCAGCCCATGTGCCAGTCGGGGTCGTCGCTGAGCGGCGTGTAGGCGAACCACCCGAAGTCGTCGGGACCGGCCTGGGCGGACAGCATGACCACGACGCCGCCGCACACCAGCGCGAGGCCCAGGACCCACCACAGATGACGACGCATGCGGCGAGTATCGCCGACCGCCGTGGAATGCTGCGGACATGCGCCGCGTCGCCACGTTGCTCCTGCTCCTGGGTGCCACCGTGCTCGGGTGCGGTGCCACCGACGAGCCCGACGAGGCGCGGACGGTGCCCTTCCCAGACGACCTGACGGCGTACGTCGACCAGTCGCGGTTGCAGCGCGAGGGACGCACCCTCTTCGTACGCCTGGTGAACGACGCCGAGCGGCGCGTCACCGTCACCCACGCCGACATCGAGTCGCCGCGGTTCGGCACGATCACCTGGACCGGCGAGAAGTCCTTCGAGAACGAGGCGGACCTCGAGTTCGAGCTGCCGAAGTCCGGGTGCGGCACCGGGTCGGACGCCGAGGTCCAGCTCACCTACCGCATCGACGACGGCCCAGAGCTGCGGTCGACCACCACGGCGACCGACCGCTACGGCGCAGTCGCCCTCTTCATGGACCGCGACTGCGCGGAAGAACGGCTGGGCGAGGCGGCGACCCTCGAGCTCGGGACCGCACGCATCGTGGGCGAGGGCAGGAACTCCGTCTACGAGCTGCCGGTGACCCTGACCCCCACCGGGGCCCAGGACGATGTCGCGTTCATGGGCTTCGAGGACACGGTGCTGTTCAGGCAGGTCCCCGGCTCGGCCCACGTCGACGAGGGCATCACCTATCCCCTCGGCCCCGACGACCCTCCGGTGGAGGTCGTCCTGCGGCTGATCCCCAGCCGGTGCGACCCGCACGCGCTGGCGGACGACAAGGTCGGCACCCTGGTGCCCGTACGCGTGACGGGACCCGACCTGCCGGCGGCGGCGGCGTTCTACCTGCCGATCGGCGACGAGCGGCGAGCCGCCCTGCGTGGATTCGTGCCGACGCACTGCGAGTGGTGACGCGCGACCCCTTCCCGTCGGGCGCGACGAGGCGCACCATGGACGCATGGCCTTCATGTGGCTACTTCTGGCGATCGCGCTGGCTCTGTGCGTCGGTACCGTTCGGGCCCTGTTCAACGACGGGCGGCCGCTCCGGCCCCCTGTCTCGCACTGGCAGGACCCGCTCTTCGTGGCTCCCGGCAGCCGGATCGAGCAGTCCTCCCGAGAAACGGTCTTCGAGCCCACCCCCTGGTCACGGGAGCAGGCGCCTCTCGGCTCCCCCAGCGCCCCGCCCGAGGTCCTGCAGATCGGGCGGCGCGGCTAGCAGGACGCCCGGCGGGCCGTTGGAGCCAGCAGCTGCGCCGCTCCTCACGGTGCCGTGAGGCTGCGGATCGCGTCATCGAAGGCGCGGCCGGCCGCCCGCCATGCCCCCGACGGGGCACCCTCACCGGCCAGACCCAGCAGGTGCGGAGTCAGGTCGGCGCTGAACCCTTCACTGGCCTCGCGGGGAAGCAACGAGGGCAGGTTGTCGATGGCGATGACGTCCAGCGGCACGCTGTGCTCGCCCGTGCCGTCGTGCAGCCGCCTCACCGGTTCCTGCCACGTGGTGGTCCTGGTGTTCACCGGAAGCATGTTGGTCGGACCGGTGACGTCGCACGTGACGTCCGCGAGCACCCGCAGCCGGCGCTCGTGGTCCACGTCCGACTGCTCCACGAACGGTGTGGTCGGGGTGTGCGTGACGACGCAGTTCACCAGCAGGTCATGGCCGAGGAGCGCCTGCTTGTGCAGGTCTCGCGTCTCCTCTCGATCCCACGAGGTCACCGGCATCCCGGCGGTCCTCAGCGCCTGCTGCGCTCCACGACCGGACCGCCCCCGCGCCCCAGTGACCAGGGCGAGCAGCTCGTCGGCGCCGGCCTTCCCGGCCTGCTCCAGCTCAGCGTCGAGCTCGTGCTTGGCCATCGGCGCGAGTGGCGCGACCAGCCCGCCGGCCAGGTGCAGGACGCCGAGGGCGGCGCCGACGTAGCCAGCCCAGTAGCCGAACGCGACCACCCGCCGGCCGCCGTCGTCGGTGAGGTACTCGATGTCGAACAGACGTCCCCCGCCGCGGCTGAACCGCTCGAGGGTGCGCCGAGCGTCCTCCTGGCCCTTGAAGGCATGCGCGAAGTAGATGTGCCGATGGCGCAGCGACTCCGGCTCGTAAGGGAGCTCCTTGATCCCCAGCACATAGGCGTGCTCGGGCGCGTCGACCCAGCTGCCCTCCGTCGCGACGGAGGCCCCGGCTGCGGCGTACTCCTCGATGGCGAAGGTCCGTTGGGGAGACTCCTCGACGGTCACCTCGAACCCGGCCCCGATCAGCATCGGGATGTCGGCAGGCACGACGGGCGTACGCCGCTCGGTGTCGCGCGACTCGGACCGGATCCACACATGGACGGGGTGCATGGCGTCAGGATGCCATCGGTCACCCGCCACGCTCTCGCGCGTCCCCTCCTCCGTCGTCGTGACGCACCCTGTGCGCCAACCGCACGTGCGTCGGTGCTCGCATCTGGGAAGGTGACGGCGTGACAGTGGACGTCGACGAAGCCCGGATCCGTGACCGCGTGGCTCAGCGACGCCAGCAGCGGCGCGACGGGGTCGACCTGTGGGTGGAGCTCGATGGCCTCGACCAGCCGGCGGGCGCGGTCCGCGCGGCCGTGAACCAGATCGATGACGGTGCCCGGAGATGGGAGGTCCGCCCCACCACGGACGGCGCCTGGACCTGGCTGTTCGACATGGCTGACTGGCACGAGCGCGTGCTCGAGCTCGCCGCTGTTCTCTCCGGCATGGGCCACGCCGGATCCATCTCGGTGCCGTGGGTGGACCCGCTGTTCCACCGGGGCTCCGACGTGCCCTTCCCCACCGCCTACCTGACCCACCGGGTGGATCCGCTGGCCGACGCGGGTCCGTTCAACGCGCACGGCGTGCCCGAGCCCCGGTGGGGCGTGCCCGAGTCGGTGACCGAGCGGCTGCTGGCGCACGCGGTGGCCTGGGCCCTGGTGCCCGGCACCGGTGCCCACGTCGGCGACGTCGTACGCACGCCCGTCCAGGAGCACGATGCCGTCTCGCTCATCAGTCCCTTGCTCGACAGGCGGCTCAGCAACCTCGCCCTCGCCTCCACGCCGCGCGCCGGCGGAGAGCTGCGCCGGTCGGTGGGGTTCTCCCCCTTCGGCCAGACGTGGTGGATCGACCTCGACCGGGACGCCGACCCGACCGCGCTCGCCGAGCACGCACAGCGCCTGCTCCTCGAGCACGCTCCCGACCTGCAGTTCGGTGCCGTCCACCTGACCTACCCCGGCACCGACGAATCGGAAGCCACGACCACCAGCGTGTGGCGCCGACACCCCCACCTGTGGTCTGCGTACGTGCCTGACGCCTTCGGCGTGCAGCTGCTGACCGGACGCCACCTGACCCACGCACACGACCTGCCCGGTGGCACGTCACGGAGGTCGCCGAGGACCGGTGGCTGGTGGCCGCACGTGACCTGGCGGCGTGGTTCCGTCCCCCCGAGCCATCGGCAGTTCGGAGCCGACAGTTTCCCGACCCGGCCCTGCGGGCCCGGGCTCGCGAGGACTTCGGCGCCATGATCCTCACCCGGTAAGCCGCCGCGGCGCGTCGGCCCCAGCGCTGACCTCCACCGTGTGCGGCCCGTGTCTCGGGCCACGCGGCACCGACACGGACGGCGATCCACATCCAGGCAGATGGACGCACACACTGCGGTCCGGGCCACTGGAGGGCGACGGCCGTACGTGAACCACATTCCAACGTGGACGTGCGCTGGGCGTCAGCCGGAGAACAGCGACCGGTTCTCCTCGACCCATGCGATGTCGGCACGTTCCTCCTTCTCGACGCTGCCCTCGGCAACCCATGTCTTCTGCGGTTCCTGTCCTTGAGTGGCGAGGAACCGGACGTGCTCGCTGGTGTAGCGGATACGTTGGACGACGGCGTCAGCAACGTCGAAGTCGGCGGGGATCTCGTAGGCGTCGAGGAATGCCTCGATGCGCGCTCGACGGTCGGGGACCTCCGGAAAGTGGTGCCACTCAAGGGCTGCCTGGTCGTCCCGGATCGGGGCAAACCACTGGAGGGCGTACGCCACGTCGCTGAGCCTGGGCGCGCGATGAAGGAAGTCCCAGTCGATGAGCGCGACGGCCTGACCGTCTCGCCAGACGAAGTTCCACGGGCCGGGGTCGCCGTTGACGAAGACGTCGCCGCCCTCGACGCCCGGTGCGGCGAACACAGCATCGTCGGGTGGGACCCAGTCAGCGGAGGCGTCGTGGATACGCCGCAGAAGGCGTGCCGCCGAGCGCAGTCCCCGCTCGTCGTGCTGGTGCTTCCACCCGTCACCGCCGCTCTCGCCCTCGATGAAGCGGAGCGTCTCGGTCTGGCCCTCCAGCGACACCGGCTCGGGGACACAGTCCAGGCCCTTCGCGCGAAGGTGCCGCAGGAACGAGTGCACGGTCGGGCTGTGCGGTCCAGCGGGTCGGGTGACCGTCTCGGCCGTCAGCTCGATCGGGCGAAACTGCTCGTTCACTTTGGCCGCTCGACCCAACACCTCGTCGTCTGCCACACCGGCACTGTCACACGAACGGCGGGCGGTGACCACCGAGTTCTTCGAGCCGTACGGACGCTCGTTGCCAGGTCACGGATATCCCCGACAAGCGGCGGTTTGACGCACCATGTGACGAGACCCCACTCACCAACCCGCGGGAGCTCTTGGCACCCATGGCCCCTCGATGGGTATCGCCTCGCGGCCGCCGGGCATCACCGACCCCAACGCCGAGGAGGAGGGACTAGCACCTGGCGCGCGCACTGCCTACAGTGCAATTGGGTCACGCGGCGGCCCCTTCATCACCGCGATCTTGGACGCGACCGGCCCGTCGGCTTGGCACCTGACTACAAGGAGAATCTCATGCCGCTGCAGAACGACTTCTACACACCCGAGGGCCAGGGAGCCTACGAGCTGATCTCGATCGGCCGCTTCGAGCTGGAAGAGGGTGGGGTGATCGAGGATCTTCGGTTGGCTGTGGCGACGTACGGCACCCTCAACGAGGACAAGTCCAACGCAATCTGCATTCCGACGTGGTTCTCAGGCACCCATGCCACCTGGGAGCAGGTCTACATCGGTTCGGGGCGGGCCCTGGACCCCGACAAGTACTTCATCGCGGTCATCAACCAGATCGGCAATGGCCTTTCGACCTCACCGCACAACACCGAGGACCCATCGATCGCGATGTCGAAGTTCCCCCATGTGCGCATCGGCGACGACGTCCGCGCACAGGAACAACTGCTGCGCGAACACTTCGGCATCGAACGACTTGCGCTTGTAGTGGGCGGTTCCATGGGCGCTCAGCAGACCTACGAGTGGGCGGTTCGCTTCCCCGACAAGGTGCTGCGTGCAGCCCCCATCGCAGGTACGGCCCAGAACCTGCCGCACGACTTCCTCTACACCCAGACCTTGATGGACGCGATCACGTCAGATCCTGCCTGGAACGGAGGAGAGTACGCGTCGAATACCGACGTGGCCGATGGGTTGCGGCGCCATGCCGACATCTGGGCGGTCATGGGACTGACCACGGACTTTTGGAAGACGGAGTTCTGGAGGGACATCCCACCCTTGGTGGAAGGCCTCGGGTGGGAGACGTTCGAGGAGTTCCAGCAGAACTTCACTGCGCTCATCTTCGGCATGATGGACCCCAACGCGCTGCTGTCGATGGGCTGGAAGTGGCAACGCGGGGACGTGGCGCGCAACACCAACGGGGACCTCGCAGCTGCGCTCGGCAGCATCACCGCCAAGACGTTCGTGATGCCGATCGAGCAGGACATGTTCTTCCCACCCCGCGACTGCATCCCCGAGCAGGAGATGATCCCTGGCGCCGAACTCAGAATGCTGCACAGCATCGCCGGTCACTTCGGGCTGTTCGGCTTCGAGCCCTCCTACACCGCCGAGGTGGACGCCGCGCTCTCCGACCTGCTGGCCATCGAGGTTTAGGAGTTCAGTCGCCGCCGTACAACTTGTCAGACGGGGCCCTTCCAGGGCGCGCCGGCAGGCGGCGAACTGCGTCGCCTCGGCCCCAAGAACGCAGGCCGCCGGAGAGCTAGTGCCAGCCCTGCACGCCGCAGGACCGAGGGGGTCGGCCTCCCCGCCGGAGGCCCGTGGCACCAGGTGAGGTGCAGCCCACCCCGATCCGCCATGGCAACGGCGGTGTCCGAAGCTCAGCTCTGAGCCCCGGACACCGCCTCTGCGTGTTGGACTACTTGACCTCGGACCGCCGCAGCGAGAGCAGCCCGATGGCGAGGGGGACGACGATCCAGATCGCCGTGGTGGAGCCAAGCATCGCCCACTCCTCACCGGTGTCCGTGGTGCCCTCGAAGAGCTTCACCTGTGTGTAGTTCCAGTCGATCCACGGTTGCAGGTCCAGGAACCACTCCCGCACCAGCGCGAGCAGCTCGAGGATGCCGGGCAGCACGAGCGACACCACGAAGTAGCCGACGATCGCCGCGGCCGAGGCCCGCAGCACCACGCCGAGCGTGAAGCCGATCGCCATGCCGACCAGGTTGCCCAGCAGGATCTGGGGTGCGGTGGACAACGACATGTCCCAGACGGTGTCCACGCCGGCGAGGGCGGAGCCGGCCAGGTTGCCCACGGCGCCGACCGCGAAGGCAACGCCCATCGACCCGATCCCCACGAGGAAGGTCGCGATCGCCTTGGCGCCGATCACCCGTCCACGGCTCGGCGCCAGCGTGAACGTCGTGAGCCCACTGCGCTGGCTCCACTCACTGGTCACCGCCAGGATCGCGATCATCGGCAGGATCACCGACATCGGCAGGCCGATCGCGGCCGCGAAGTTCTCGTAGGTGACGGCGCTGTCGGGGGCGAAGACGATGACCGCCCCGGTCGCGAGGACCGAGAAGACGCCGATGCTGACGAGCATCCAGAACCCCGAGCGGGTGTCGAACATCTTGCGCAGCTCGACCCTGACGAGTCGCGCGAGAGGGATGGGCCGGGCAGTCCGACGGGCCGAGGTGGTGGCCACCGGGGTGATCGTGGCGGTCATGCCGCGACTCCTTCGCGCTGGGTGTCGGCTGTGAGCGACAGGAACATGTCCTCGAGCCCGGCGCCCTCGGCGGACCGCAGCTCGGTGAGGGCGATGCCGGCGGCCAGGGCGACCGATCCGACGCGGGCGGGGTCGGCGTCGGTGCGCACGGATCCGTCCCCCGCGAGCGTGCTGGGGATCCCGGCCTGCTCGAGCGCGTGGGCGAGGTCCCGCGGTGACGTCGACCGGGCCAGCGTCCCGGCGGCCGCGAGGAGCTCCTCCTTGGTGCCGGACGCGACGATCGCGCCGTTGCCGATGACGACCAGGTCATCGGCGATGACCTCGATCTCGTGCAGCAGGTGCGACGACAGCAGCACCGTGCCGCCCCGACTCGCGAAGTCCGTGAGCAGGTCGCGCATCCAGCGGATCCCGGCGGGGTCGAGCCCGTTGGCTGGCTCGTCGAGGATCAGCACCCTCGGGTCGCCGAGCAGCGCGGTGGCGATGCCGAGGCGTTGCCGCATCCCGAGGGAGTAGTTGCGCACCCGACGCTTCGCCTCCGTGGGGGTCAGGCTCACCAGCTCGATCATCTCGTCGACCCTGGTGCGGGGCAGGCCCATCGTGTCGGCGGCGATCGTGAGGATCTCGCGTCCGGTGCGGCCGGCGTGCTGGGCCGAGGCGTCGAGGAGGACACCGACCTCGAGGCCGGGGTTGGGCAGGTCGGCGAAACGTACGCCGTCGATGGTGGCCGAGCCGGACGTCGGAGCGGTCAGACCGACCATGACGCGCATCGTGGTGGACTTGCCGGCTCCGTTCGGACCGAGGAAGCCGGTCACGCGGCCGGGCCGGGCGGTGAAGGAGACGTCGTCGACGGCGGTGAACCCGCCGTACCTCCGGGTCAGGGACTCAACTGTGATCATGCGTCCACCCTCGCGGCGCAGGGTCGCGGGCGTATCGGCTCGAAGGCCGGTCCTGTCCTGGCCGAAAGTACGGCCCCTCGGCGGTGCTCCGTCCCTACGCTGAGGGTGTGAGCAACCCTCTGCGGTCCGTGCTGGACGAACCCCGGCCCTCGGCCCCGCCGGCACGGGTCTGGCGCGACTGGGTGCTCCTGGGGCTCGTGGCGGTCTCCGCGGCGCTGGAGTGGGCGCTGCGGGCGGACCTGCCGCTACCGGTGCTGTCGGTGGTGCTGACCGTCGGACTGGCGCCGCTGCTGCTGTGGCGGCGTACGCACCCGCTGGCCGTGGTCGCGGCCGCCTTCGGTGTGACCGTGGTCGTGGACATCGGCCTGCTCGCCTTCGACGCGCCGGTGCTCGACATGTACACGATGGTCTACTTCCTGCTCCTGCCCTACGCACTCGTCCGGTGGGGGTCGGGACGGGAGGCGGTTGCGGGGCTGGCCGTCATCGTGGTGCCCGCCGTGCTGAGCCTCGTCGTCAGCTGGAGCGGGGTGGGCGATGCGATCGGCGGGATCGCGGTCCTGATGGCTGCCTTCGCCCTGGGCTGGGCCGTCCGCTCCCAGGACAGCGCTCGCGAGCGGAGGTTGGAGCAGGTGAAGTCGGACGAGCGGGTCCTGCTGGCGCGCGAGCTGCACGACACGGTCGCCCACCACGTCTCCGCCATCGCCGTCCACGCGCAGGCCGGTCGCGCCCTCGCGGCCACCAGTCCCTCAGCACCGCTCGAGGCGCTGGAGGTCATCGAGGTGGAGGCGTCGCGCACGCTCGCTGAGATGCGGGCGATGGTCCGCGTGCTGCGCAACGAGACGCCCGCCGACTACGCCCCGCAGCCCGGCGTGGCCGACCTCGAGCGGCTGGCCGGGCCCTCACCCGCGGGGCCACGGGTGGAGGTCGGGGTGTCGGGTGACCTCGCCGCGCTCCCGACGGCGATCGACGCCGCTGTCTACCGCATCGCCCAGGAGGCGGTCACCAACGCCCTGCGCCACGCGCGCAACGCGACCGTGGTCGACGTACGCGTCGCCGGCGACCGGTCCGCGGTCAGCCTCGTCGTCCGCGACGACGGTGAGCCGGAGCCGGTCGCCCACGAAGCGGGCTTCGGCATCACCGGGATGGTCGAGCGCGCCCTGCTGCTGGGTGGCACCTGCCAGGCGGGTCCCTCCCCCGGACGCGGCTGGGCCGTCACCGCCACGCTCCCCCGGCAGGTGCCGGCATGATCCGGGTGCTGGTCGCCGACGACCAGGACCTCGTGCGGACCGGGCTGCAGCTGATCCTCGGCACCCTGGACGGCATCGAGGTCGTGGGAGAGGCGCGCGACGGGCAGGAGGCGGTGCGGCTGGCCCGTGAGCTGCGCCCCGACGTGTGCCTGATGGACATCCGGATGCCCGTCCTCGACGGCGTGGAGGCGACCCGCCTGCTGGCCGGTCCGGACGTCGCGGACCCGGTCGCGGTCGTCGTGATCACCACCTTCGACCTCGACGAGTACGTCCACGGTGCGCTCGCGGCAGGCGCCACCGGCTTCCTGCTGAAGGACGCCGGGCCCGCGCTGCTCGGCGAGGCCATCCGGGCGGCTGTGCGGGGTGACTCGCTCATCTCGCCCAGCATCACCCGCCGGCTGCTGTCGACGTTCGCGCGGACCGGTCGGACAGCACCTCCCGCCCAGCCCATCGACCCGCTCACCGAGCGCGAGGAGCAGGTGCTGCTCACCCTCGCGCGGGGGCGTACGAACGCGGAGATCGCCGCCGAGCTGCACATCAGCCTCAGCACGGTGAAGACCCACATCGGCAGCCTCATGACCAAGCTCGGCGCCCGCAACCGGGTGGAGGTCGCGATGTGGGGCTACGAGACCGGACGGGTCCGGGACTAGGCGCACCCGCCGAGCTCACCGATCCGCGCCCGCAGGAGCGCCTCCGCGGAGCGCCAGAGGGTCGCCGAGTGCGCGTGGTGGTGATGCACCATCGTCCCGGGACGCGCGCGGTCGCGCAGCACCTCCTGCTCGAGCGCGCGGGCAGCGAAGGCGTCGGCCGCCTCGGCGAGCACGCAGTCCGCCGGCGTCGTCCGCTCCCCGCCCACCAGCGCCGTCATGGACAGACCTTGCCCAAGATCTCCCGCCGCAAGGCCGCCGGGCGCAGGATTCACCTCATTTGGAGGGCGTACGCCGCCACCCGTCCAGCCCTCAGGGCGGAGCGCGGTGTCGTACCCCAGTGTCAGACTGCAACGCATGACCGCCCTCGACCGCTTCAGCGCGCCCACGCGGGCGTGGTTCGAGGCGTCGTTCGCCGGCCCGACGCCGGCGCAGGAGGGCGCCTGGTCGAGCATCGCCGAGGGGCACCACGCGCTCGTGGTCGCACCGACCGGCAGCGGCAAGACGCTGAGCGCCTTCCTCCACGCCATCGACCGCTTGCTCAGCACCGAGCGTCCCGACGACAAGTCGCGGCGCACCCGCGTGCTCTACATCTCCCCCCTCAAGGCGCTCGGTGTCGACGTCGAGCGCAACCTCCGCGCCCCCCTCACCGGCATCCGCAACACCGCCGAGCGGCTCGAGACCGCGGTCCCCGAGGTCACGGTCGGGCTCCGCTCCGGCGACACCAGCCCCGCCGACCGCCGCAAGCTCGGCACCACGCCGCCCGACATCCTCATCACGACGCCCGAGTCGCTCTTTCTGATGCTGACCAGCCAGGCGCGCGAGACGCTGCGCGGGGTCGACACGATCATCATCGACGAGGTCCACGCCGTCGCTGGCACCAAGCGCGGCGCGCACCTCGGCATCAGCCTCGAGCGCCTCGACGGCCTGCTCGACAAGCCCGCCCAGCGCATCGGTCTCAGCGCCACCGTCCGCCCGCTCGACGAGGTCGCGCGCTTCCTCGGCGGCACCCAGCCGGTCGAGATCGTCTCCCCGCCGAGCACCAAGGAGTGGGACCTCCGCGTCGTGGTGCCGGTCGAGGACATGACGATGCCCGGCGACTACGACGAGGACTCCGAGGACCCCGGTCGCGCCACCAGCATCTGGCCCCACGTCGAGGAGCACGTGGTGGACCTCGTCGAGCAGCACCGATCGACCATCGTCTTCGCCAACTCCCGGCGCCTCGCCGAGCGGCTCACCGCCCGGCTCAACGAGATCGCCACCGAGCGCGCCGAGGAGCGCGAGGGCGGCGACGAGGGCGGCAGCGAGCCGACTAGCCCGCCGGCCCAGGTGATGGCCCAGTCCGGCCAGAGCAGCGGCGCCGGCACGATCATCGCCAAGGCGCACCACGGATCGGTGTCCAAGGAGCAGCGCGCGGTCATCGAGGACGACCTCAAGCGCGGGCGCCTGCCCTGCGTGGTCGCCACCAGCAGCCTCGAGCTCGGCATCGACATGGGCTCGGTCGACCTCGTCGTCCAGATCGAGTCGCCGCCCAGCGTCGCGAGCGCGCTCCAGCGCGTCGGCCGCGCCGGCCACCAGGTCGGCGAGGTCAGCCGCGGCGTCCTCTTCCCCAAGCACCGCGGCGACCTCGCCCAGACGGCCGTGTCGGTCGAGCGGATGCGCAGCGGCGCCATCGAGAAGCTCTCGGTCCCCACCAACCCCCTCGACGTGCTCGCCCAGCAGGTCGTGGCGATGCTGGCGATGGACGAGTGGGACGTCGACGAGATGTACGCCCTGATGACCCGCGCCGCGTCCTACTCCCAGCTCCCCCGCTCGGCCTTCGACGCGACCCTCGACCTGCTCAGCGGGCGCTACCCCAGCGACGAGTTCGCCGAGCTCCGCCCGCGCATCGTCTGGGACCGCGTCACCGGCAGCCTCAGCGGACGCCCCGGCGCCCAGCGCCTCGCGGTCACCAGCGGCGGCACCATCCCCGACCGCGGGCTCTTCGGCGTTTTCCTCGTCGGCGAGAAGGCCAGCCGCGTCGGCGAGCTCGACGAGGAGATGGTCTACGAGTCCCGCGTCGGCGACATCTTCGCCCTCGGCGCGACGAGCTGGCGGATCGAGGACATCACCCACGACCGCGTGCTCGTCACCCCCGCCCCCGGCATCCCCGGCCGGCTCCCCTTCTGGAAGGGCGACGCCCTCGGCCGTCCCGCCGAGCTCGGCGCGGCCGTCGGCGCCTTCACCCGCGAGCTCGCCGCGCTGCCGACCGCGAAGGCGATCGCGAGCGTCCGCGAGCGCGGCCTCGACCTCAACGCCGCCACCAACCTCGTCACCTACCTCGGCGAGCAGCGCGAAGCCACCCAGGTCGTCCCCCACGACACCCAGGTCCTCGTCGAGCGCTTCCGCGACGAGCTCGGTGACTGGCGCCTGGTCGTCCACTCCCCCTACGGCACGCCCGTCCACGCGCCGTGGGCACTGGCGATCAACGCCCGCCTGAGGGAGCGCTACGAC
The DNA here is from genome assembly GCA_964021995.1 of Nocardioides furvisabuli. GTDB lineage: Bacteria > Actinomycetota > Actinomycetes > Propionibacteriales > Nocardioidaceae > Nocardioides > Nocardioides furvisabuli_A. The sequence goes on from CAXHZJ010000001.1 coordinate 463,995, forward strand.
GTCGACGGGCAGGCCGTGGCCTCCGACGACGGCATCGTGATCCGCATCCCCGACACCGACGCCGAGCCGCCCACCGGCGAGGTGATCGTCTTCGAGCCCGAAGAGATCGCGCAGCTCGTCACCCAGGAGGTCGGCGGGTCCGCGCTCTTCGCCAGCCGCTTCCGCGAGTGCGCCGCCCGGGCCCTCCTCCTGCCGCGCCGCGACCCCGGTCGCCGCAGCCCGCTGTGGCAGCAGCGCCAGCGCAGTGCCCAGCTCCTCGAGGTCGCGTCGAAGTACCCCGCCTTCCCGATCGTCCTCGAGGCCGTGCGCGAGTGCCTCCAGGACGTCTACGACCTCCCCGCCCTCGTCACCCTCCTCGGCCGCGTCCAGCGCCGCGAGGTCACAGTCGTCGACGTCGCCACCACCTCGCCGAGCCCCTTCGCCCGCAGCCTGCTCTTCGGCTACGTCGCCCAGTTCGTCTACGAGGGCGACTCCCCCATCGCCGAGCGTCGCGCCGCCGCGCTGTCGCTCGACCAGGGCCTGCTCGCCGAGCTGCTCGGCCGCGCCGAGCTGCGCGAGCTGCTCGACCCCGAGGTGCTCGCCGAGGTGGAGTCCGAGCTCCAGTGGCTCGCCGACGACCGCCGCGCCCGCGACGCCGAGGCCGTCGCCGACCTGCTGCGCCTCGTCGGTCCGCTGTCCACCGAGGAGATCCGCGCCCGCGCGGTCGAGGGAGCCGATGTCGAGGGCTGGATGGCGTCGCTCGCCGACGTACGCCGAGTCGTGCAGGTCCGCATGGCAGGTGACGACCGCTGGACCGCCATCGAGGACATCGGCCGCCTGCGCGACGGGCTCGGCGTGCCCGTCCCCGTCGGCACCCCCGACGCCTTCCTCCAGCTGCCCGAGGACCCGCTCGGCGACCTCGTCTCGCGCTACGCCCGCAGCCACGGCCCCTTCACCACCGCCGAGGTCGCGACCCGGCTGGGCCTCGGCGAGGCCGTCGCCCGCCAGACCCTCCAGCGCCTGGCCCACCGCGGCCGGGTGCTCGACGGTGAGTTCCGCCCGTCCGGCTCCGGCACCGAGTGGTGCGACGCCGAGGTGCTGCGCAAGCTGCGTCGGCGCTCGCTCGCGAGGCTGCGCCAGGAGATCGAGCCGGTCGCCCACGACGCGGTCGCCCGTTTCCTGCCCGCGTGGCAACGCGTGGGTGGGTCCCTGCGGGGCGTGGACGGGGTCGTGGCGGCCATCGACCAGCTCGCCGGCTGCCCGGTGCCCGCCAGTGCTCTCGAGCCCCTGGTGCTCGCCGCACGGGTCCGCGACTACGAGCCCTCCATGCTCGACGAGCTCACCGCCTCCGGTGAGGTCATCTGGACCGGCCACGCCCCGCTGCCCGGCAGCGACGGCTGGGTCAGCCTCCACCTCGCCGACCAGGCCCACCTCACCCTCCCCGAGGTCGAGGGCGACGAGCCGACGGGCGTGCAGCGCGCGGTGCTCGACCTGCTCGACGGTGGCGGTGCGTGGTTCTTCCGCCAGCTCGCCGACCGTGTCGGCTCCACCAGCGACGCCGAGCTCTCCACCGCCCTGTGGGACCTGGTCTGGCGCGGGCTGGTCACCAACGACACCCTCACCCCGCTGCGGGCACTCGTCCGCACCGGCACGCCCTCGCACCGCACCCGGCGTACGCCGCCCCGGCTGGGGCGCACCACCGGTGGCCGGATGCCCGCGCGCACGGGTCCGCCCGAGACCGCCGGACGCTGGGCGCTGCTGCCGGAGCGCGACACCGACCCCACCCGCCGCGCCAAGGCCCGCGCCGAGCACCTCCTCGAGCGGCACGGCGTCGTCACCCGCGGAGCGGTCGTGAGCGAGCGCGTCGCCGGTGGGTTCGCCGGCGTCTACAAGGTGCTCAGCGCCTTCGAGGACACCGGACGCTGCCGCCGCGGCTACTTCATCGAGGGCCTCGGCGCCGCGCAGTTCGGCAGCGCCGGCGCCATCGACCGGCTGCGCACCTTCGCCGAGCGCGCGAGCGCCACCGGCGGTGCCAAGCCCGCGGTGGTCGCGCTCGCCGCGACCGACCCGGCCAACGTCTTCGGCGCCGCGCTCCCCTGGCCCGAGCCGCTCGACCCCGATCGCGCCGGACACCGCCCCGGGCGCAAGGCGGGCGCCCTCGTGGTGACCGTCGACGGCGACCTCACTGTCTACGTCGAGCGGGGCGGCCGCACGCTGCTGACGTGGAGCGACGACCCCGAGGTGCTCACCCCCGCGATGGCCGCGCTGGCCGACGCCGCCCGCCGCGGAGCCCTCGGCAAGCTCACCGTCGAGAAGGTCGACGGACAGGCGCTGATCGGAAACGGTGGCGAGACGCCGATCCGTGTGGCACTGTCAGCGGCCGGGTTCATCGCGACGCCGAAGGGGTTGAGACTGCGTGCCTGAGGGTGACACCGTCTGGCGCGCTGCCGCCAAGCTCGACCGCGCCCTCACCGGCCATCGGTTGACGATCTCCGACTTCCGGGTGCCCGGCTATGCCACTTGGGACCTCACCGGTGGCACCGTGATCCGCACCCTGTCGCGCGGCAAGCACCTGCTCACCCGCATCGACGCGGACCGCGCCTGGACGCTGCACACGCACCTCAAGATGGAGGGCTCCTGGCACGTCTACCCCGAGGGCGAGAAGTGGCGCCGTCCCGCGGAGCAGGTGCGCGTCGTGCTCGGCATCGAGTCCCGCAAGGCCGTCGGGTTCTCCCTCGGCATCGTCGAGATCGTGCCCCGCCACGACGAGGCCGCTCTCGTCGCCCACCTCGGCCCTGACCTCCTCGGCCCCGACTGGGACGAGGAACGCGCCCTGCACAACCTCCGCGAGGAGCCCGCGAGGCCCATCGGGCAGGCGCTCCTCGACCAGCGCAACCTCGCCGGCGTCGGCAACATGTACATGGCCGAGCTGTGCTTCACCAGCGGCATCCACCCGGCGACGCCGCTGCGCCAGGTGGGCGACCTCCCCCGCCTGGTGCGTCGCGCCAAGCAGATGCTCGAGGTCAACAAGGAGCGCGCGATCCAGACCACCACGGGCGACCTGCGCCCGCGCGAGCGGATGTGGGTCTACCGCCGCGACACCTCACCCTGCCGGCGCTGCGAGACGCCGATCCGCGTGGACATGTTCGGCGAGCCGGGCCGTGAGCGGGCGGCCTACTGGTGCCCCAGTTGCCAGCCGGCTGACTTCTGACCGAGAGCCGGACGCCTCAGGCGGCGGAGGCGACCACGTCGCCGGAGCGGCGTACGGCCGTGATGGGCGTCGTGACGATCGCGAGCGCGGCCTCCTCGACGGCCACCGCGTCGGCGACGTCGCGCAGCACCTCGGACAGCGGCAGGTCCATCGCCTGGCACAGCGAGGCGAGCAGCTCCGAGGACGCTTCCTTCTGGCCGCGCTCGATCTCGGAGATGTAGCCCAGGCTGACCCGGGCCTCGGCGGAGAGCTCGCGCAGGGTCATCCCGCGCTGCATCCGCGCACCGCGCAGCACATCACCGAGCAGACGTCGGAAGAGCACCATGCGCGAGTCCTTACTCTGGTCGAGGCAGGTCGTGAGGCCCAACGCTACCCGAGGGCTCCTTCTTCCCGCAGGTGGTCCACCAGGAGGGCCAGCACGGCCTCGCACGTGGCCTGGCGGATCATCAGCCGGTCCCCGCGCAGCTCGAGCCGGTGGGCGGCCACCAGGCCGGGCCCGGCGAGCGCCACCCACACCGTCCCGACGGACTGCCCCTCCTGCTCGTCGGGGCCGGCGACGCCGGTCGTGGCGAGCCCCCACGTGGCGTCCAGCCTGGCGCGTACGCCGCACGCCATCGCCTCTGCGCACTCCTGCGAGACGACCCCGTGCTGCTCCACCAGGTCGGCAGGCACGTCGAGGGCCGAGATCTTGATCCGGGTGGCATAGGAGACCACGCCACCGACGAAGCTGCGGGAAGCACCGGGCACGTCGGTGAGCAGCGACGCGAGCAGCCCGCCCGTCAACGACTCGGCCGTCGCGACGGTCTCACCGCGCCGGGCCAGTGAGTCCAGCACGCGCACGGCGATCGACGGCTCCCACATGTCAGCGACACTAGCGCCATGGCACTCCCCATCGAGGACTACGCGCTCATCGGCGATCGCGGCACCGCCGCCCTGGTCGGCAAGGACGGCTCGATCGACTGGCTGTGCCTGCCTCGCTTCGACTCCCCCGCCTGCTTCGCCGCGCTGCTCGGCACCGAGGAGCACGGCCGCTGGCTGCTGGCGCCCGCCGGACCGGTCGTGTCGACCAGCCGCCGCTACGTCGACGGCACGGCGCTGCTGGAGACCACCTTCACCACCGCCGACGGCGAGCTCGTGCTGCTCGACGTGATGCCGACCGGCGACGGGCGCGCGGACGTCGTACGCCGTCTCACCTGCACCCGCGGCACCGTGCGGGTGCGGCACGACTGGGTGGTGCGCACCGACTACGGGAAGGTCCGGCCGTGGGTGCGGCACGAGGAGGCGCACGGCGAGGACGTCGTGATCGCCGTCGCAGGTCCCGACATGTTCGTGCTGCGGGGACCGCGCCTGCCCCACGGCCACGCCGGCCACCACCGCGACGAGTTCGACCTGTCGGCCGGCGAGACCCTGACCTACTCGATGACGTGGGCACGGTCGTGGCGCGAGGTCCCGGCGCCCCTGGGGCTCACCGAGCGCATCGAGGCGACCACGGCCCACCAGCGGGCGTGGTCGGAGCGCTGCCCGGACGACGTGCCGCACGCCGACCTCGTCCGCCGCAGCCTGCTGACGCTGATGTTGATGACGCACGCCGAGACCGGTGGCATCGTCGCGGCGCCGACGACGTCGCTCCCGGAGGACTTCGGGGGCGAGCGCAACTGGGACTACCGCTTCTGCTGGCTGCGCGACGCCGCGCTCACGCTCGAGTCGCTGCTGGGCGCGGGCTACGACACCGAGGCGCTCGCGTGGCGGGGCTGGCTGCTGCGCGCGGTCGCCGGCGACCCGGCGGACCTGCAGATCATGTACACCGTCGACGGTGGCCGCCAGCTGCCCGAGATGGAGCTGCCGCACCTGCCCGGCTACGCCGACAGCCTGCCCGTGCGCATCGGCAACGGCGCGGTGTGCCAGCGGCAGAACGACGTGCTCGGCGAGGTGATGATCGCCCTCGAGCTGGCGCGACAGGCGGGGCTCCACGAGAGCGCGAACTCGTGGGCCCTGCAGCGGGCGCTGGTCGACGATCTGGCCGAGCACTGGGACGAGCCCGACAACGGCCTGTGGGAGATCCGCGGCCCGCAGCGTCACTTCACCCACTCCCGCGTCATGGTCTGGGCAGCCTTCGACCGCGCGATCCGCGCCGTGGAGGAGCACGGGCTGGCGGGACCGGTCGAGCGCTGGCGCGAGCTGCGTGACCGGGTGCGGGAGGAGGTGCTCGACAAGGGCTACGACGACGAGCGCGGCACCTTCACCCAGCACTACGACACCGACGAGGTCGATGCCTCGCTGCTCACCCTCCCCCTCGTCGGCTTCCTGCCGCCCGACGACCCGCGCGTGCTCGGCACGATCGACGCCGTCACGGAGGACCTGATGCGCGACGGCCTGCTCCTGCGCTACCGCACCGTCTCCGGCGTGGACGGCCTGAGCGGCGACGAGCACCCGTTCCTCGCCTGTTCCTTCTGGCTCGTCTCCGCCCTCGCCGCCGCGGGGCGTCGCGAGGAGGCCGAGGAGCTGATGGGGCGGCTGGGCGGCCTGGCCAACGACGTGGGGCTGCTCTCGGAGGAGTACGACGTCGCGCAGGACCGGATGGCCGGCAACTTCCCCCAGGCCTTCAGCCACCTCGCCCTCGTGCAGGCGGCGCTCTCGCTGCGGTGAGCACGACGACGGCCCGGCTCCCACGCGGGGAACCGGGCCGTCTGGCGCACGACGATCAGCGACGCTTGACGCGCAGCTTCACGACCTTGCGGTCTCCCTCCACGCTGGAGGAGCCAGCGTAGGCGATGACGATCCGCTTCTTGCCGGGCTTGCCGAACGCGGGCAGCTTCAGCCTCGCCCGACCGTCCTCGAGGCGCACGCTGCGCCACTTGCCGGCCACCTTGACGCGGACGCGTCCCTCGGCCTGGCCGAGGTCGGAGTCGCTGACTGCGAGCTTGAGCACGCCCTTCTTGCCCTGGACGGCCTTCGCACGCAGGACGCGGATGTCCGACGCGGCACGGAGCACCGTGACCACGACCGTCTGCTCGGCGAGGACCTTCGCGCCGTCGAGGTAGCGCACCGTCAGGGTGTGGTCCCCGGTGGTGGTGAAGGCGGGCAGCTTGACGTTGGCCACGCCACCACCGACGGGGCCGGAGGCCAGGACGGTGCCACCCTCACGGATCTCGACGGTGCCCGAGGCGGGCGCCGAGGAGCCCTGGGTCACCTTAACGTTGACGGTCGCCTCCGTACGGTCGACGACGACGACCGGCGGGGTCACCTTGGCCGAGACCGCGTAGGGGGCCGGCTCCGGCTGCGCCGGGATCTTGATCCCCACGAGCTCGGGGTTGTGGTCGGAGCTCGCGAACACGTCGGGGCTGTAGAGGTCGGTCCCGATGTAGTTGTACCGGCTGTACTGGTAGTACACGGACTCGTTGGCGTTGATCTCCCACACGTCCACGCCGGTGACCATGGCGTTTGCCGCAGCGTTGGCGAACACGTGGTCGAGCGACCCCGACGTACCGGCGAAGCTGTAGGTCTCCTCGTCGGGGTCGTCGGTCGACTTCAGCGCGGTGTAGCCGGCTCCGGTGATGACCTGGACCGGGTCCTCCATGGTGTAGGCGTTGAAGTCACCGGCCAGGAGCACCTTGTCGGTGCCACGCGACGCCGCGAACTCGTCGGCGAACTCGACGAGCGCCGTCGCCTGCGCGATGCGGTCGGGGTTGGCGTTGCCCTGCCCGGTGCCGTCGTCGACACCGGACCCCTTGGACTTGAAGTGGTTCACGATGACCGCGAACGCCTGGTCGGCCGAGCCGCCCTTGGGCTGGAAGACCTGCGCGAACGGGTCGCGGGCGTTGTTGAAGGCCGGCACGTCGTAGATCTCGCTCTCACCGATGAGCGAGACCGTCGACGGGTCGTAGATGAACCCGTTGCGGATGACGTCCTCGCTGGCGGGGACCTCGGTCGGCGAAGGTACGAAGGACCAGCGCAGGGTGCCTGCGTCCGCGTTGAGCGCGGCCACCAAGGCCTTGCCGGCCTCGTCGCGGTCGACGCCGTCGACGGTCAGCGAGTTCTCCAGCTCCTCGAGGGACACGATGTCGGCGTCCATGGCGTTGATCGCCTTGACGATCTTGGCCTGCTGACGCTCGAAGTTCACCTGGTCCCAGGCACCGCGGGGGCCGTTGGAGGACGTGCAGCTGCGGGTCGCGATCGGGTTGCCGTCGCGGTCGACGAACGCCGTGCAGCCGGGGACGGTGCTGCCGAACGTGGTGAAGTAGTTCAGCACGTTGAACGTCGCGAGCTTCAGGTCGCCGCCAACCGCAGCCGGGGTCGACGAACGGTCCTGCTCGAACGTCACGAGACCGGCGGGCTCACCGACGACCTGACGCTGCGGCTGCAGCTTCCAGCCGAAGCGGTAGTCCAGGATGACCGGCTCGTCGAACGTGACGGCGGCACCGACACGAACTGTGTGGTCGGCCGTGAGCCACGGGACCGGCTGGTCCTGGGCACCGGCGGAGTTGCTGGTGTTCCAGTAGTTGGCCGACGAGCCGTCGTCCAGGACGACGCGGTGGGCGTCGTTGTACGCCGTACGGGCGGCGACGCCGGCGGTGTCCTGCGCGTCCACGACCTCGGTGGGTGTGACGAGCGGGATGGTGGAGTTGGCGGCGATGCCGACCTCACCGAAGAAGCTCGACGAGGTGACGCCGAAGTCGTAGGCGTCGGTGACCGTCATCGGAGCGGTGGGCAGGAACGCCTCGCCCTCGAACTCCTCGCGCAGCACGTCGAGCTCCGCAGCGTCCGGGCAGTCGGTTCCGGGAAGTGCGCAGTCCGTGCCGGGAAACTCGGTGTTGGGCACGACAGCCGGGAGGGCCGTCTCCAGCTCGGTGACCTCGGTCGCGTCGATCTCGGTCAGCGTGTCGGACCCCGAGCCGAACTCGACGACCTCTCCCTCGATCTCGACAGAGTCGCCGACCGCGATGGTGTCCGGGAAGCCGGGCTCGTAGACGAAGATGCCGTCCGAGGCGCCCGGCGTCTCGTCCTCGCCGCCGGTCTGGACGTAGAACCCGTTGAACCCGCCGGTCTCGTACGTCGCAGTGACCACGCCCTCGGTGATCACCGGGTCACCCACGAGCGGGCTCGCCGTCCCAGTGCCCTGGATCTCGGCGATGGTCGCCTCGACAGGGTCTGCTGGCGGCGGTGCCGGCGGTTCGGTCTCGCCCGCCGCGTTGGTCGGCGTGGGCGCACCGGCAGCGAAGTCCACCGAGTTGTCGTCGGTGTCGTCGCCCGCGACCTTGCGTGAGACCGAGGTCGAGTTGGACGTCCCCGGGGCAGCCGACCCCTCCTTCAACGTCGCCGAGCCCCAGCCGACGAGGTCGATCGTGTTCTCCGGAGCCAGGGCGACAGTGCCCGTGCCCGTGACGAGGGCCACGGTGCCGGCCGAGCCGCTCATGCCGAGCGAACCGGTCGCGTCGGGGGCGGGCAGCGCCTTCGTACCTCCGCTGCCGGCGGCCTGCTGGACGAGGAAGTAGCTCCCGGGCGCGACGGAGCCCGTGAGATCGGTGAAGCCAGTGCCGGTGCCACCGGACGAGCGGTACTGGACCGACAGGCCAGCGAGGCTGATCGGTGCGTCCGTCGGGTTGTAGAGCTCGATGAAGTCGTTGGTCCAGGTGGCGCCGGAGTTGCCACCGCCGCCGTAGGCCTCGTTGACGACGAGGTGGTCCGCCAGGGCGGCGGACGCCGGCGAGATCGGCAGGGCTGCGAGTCCTGCGGCGAGGAGGCCGAGGCCGAGGCCGCCGGCGGCGCGTCGTACGAACGCGGAAGAGTGCATGGATGCTCCTGGTTGGAGGGTGTGCGAGGGGCGGGAAGGGGCCCGGCGTGTCACCGGACCCCTTCCCGTTGGTGGTGAGACTGGCTCAGCGCGTCACGTTGACGCGAAAGACCTTCTTCTTCGAGGCCGTGAGCTCGTCACCGCGGTACTTCACGACCACCTTGTTCTTGCCGAGCTTGGTCATCACGACACGGAAGGTCGCCTGGCCCTGCTTGAGCTTCTTGGTGACCTTCTTGCCGGCGACCTTCACCGTGACCTTGCCGGAGGGCGTGAGGCCCGCCGCGTCGACGTCGATCTTGAAGACGCCCTTGGCTCCCCGCTCGACGCGCTTGGGACCGCGCACCTTGAGCCTGGGGCGAGCCTTGGTCACCTCGACCTCGACCGTGGTCGAGCCTGCCTTCGTGCTGTCGTCCCCGAAGTACTCCAGGACGACCGCCTGCGTGCCGACCTCCTCGAAGGGCTGCAGCGCGATGTCGGCCTTGCCGGCGGCCAGCTCGCCCGCGCCGACGACCTTGCCGTCGACGGTCGCGATCACGGCACCGGTGGGCGTGCCGGCCGGCTTGGACACGGTCAGCGAGACCGTTGCCCCGTCCTTCTTGACCTTCACACGCTCGGGCGAGACCGTCGCGGTGAGCGTCGGGGTCGCCTTCTCCACGACCGGAGCCGGCGTGACGGTGACAGTGACCTGACCGGTGGCGGCCTTGGTGCCCTCGTCGCCGTAGTAGCGGACCTCGATCAGCTTGTCACCTGCCGTGCCGAACGGACCAACGGGCAGGGACGCCTTCCCGTCGACGAGCTCCGCACCGCCGACCACCTTGCCGTCGAGCACCGCTGCGACGAGACCCGTGGCCGGCTGACCCGACTTGGCGATCGTCACGGCCAGCGTCGACGTACCGGTCTGGGCCGGAATGGTGGCCGGCGTCGCGACCACCTGCACGCTCGCGTCCGACTTGATCGGAGCGCGGTCCGTCAAGACGTCGGGGAGCTCCAGCGACGTCCCCGTCGTCGTGCCCACGATCTGCAGCGTGTGCATGCCGGGGGCCGTGCCCACGGGGATGACGACGTCGCCGACGATCTTGCCGTACTGGTCGTTGGTCGTGGTGCCGAGCGAGTTGTCCACCGGCAGGGTGTCGATCTCCTCGCCGTCCATCAGGACGGAGACGGTCTCGTCACGCGGGTCACCGGGCGCGGTGAAGGACCACGAGCTGACGTCGAAGCGCACGTGCTCGCCCGGGTGGTAGGTCGACGGCGCCTCCGGCGGGAAGCTCACACCCACGAAGTGCTGTGTGGGGTCACCGTCGACGGGCGAGTTCGCCGCCATGTAGTCGACCATGGCCTGCAGGTCGACCCGGCCGGAGTCACGCTTGTTGGTGGCGTCGATGAACGCGCGGAAGTTGTCGCCGCCGGCCGCCAGGAACGAGTTGGCCGTCACGGAGTACGTCGTGCCCGGTTCGATGGCGACGCCGTCGAGCCACATCCCCGTGATGCGGTCACCCTCGTCGCGCGTCGCGTCATAGGTGGAGAAGAAGCCCTCGGACGTGCCGAGACGCAGGAACGGACGGGAGGGGACGTTGCCGCTGCCGTCGCGCTGCCACTGCTCCTCGAGCAGGGTCTTGATCTGCGCGCCGGTCATGTCCATCGTCACCAGGGTGTTGGCGAAGGGCTGGACCTCGGCGGCCTGCTGGTAGGTCAGCGGAGCGGGGTAGCCGTCGTCAGCGTTGCCGCGCATGTCCTGGCGGAGGCCGCCGGGGTTCATGAAGGCGATCTGGGCAGGGCCAGAGGACTCCGGGCCGGTGGCCCAGCGGTGGACCTCCGCCACCATGTTGCCGAGGGTCGACTCGCCACCACGGTTCTCGTTGCCGTTCGACAGACGCGCCCGCGTGAACGGCGAGGCGATCTCGCCCAGCTCCCGGGCGCCGAGCACGTCCGCCACGGCCTCGGCTGCGGCAACGACGTCCGCCGCCTCGTCGCGTGCGGCGATCGCCGCGGCGTCGTCGAGGATGACCTGGTTGGCCTGAACGATGTCCTGGCTCACGAGGGCGACCGTCCCGGCCACGGGGTCGACGCTGAAGACCAGCTTGTTGAGGTTGGTGCCGTACTGGCCGGCCGAGACGACCGGGCGGCCCTCGTAGAGGTGGTTGTAGGCCAGGTGGGTGTGGCCCGAGACGATCGCGCTGACGTCGTCGTCGACGCCGTTGACGATCTGGGCGAAGGCAGAGCCATCGCTCAGCGACGCGATGTCGGTCGTGGTCGCACCCTCGTGGACCAGCATGACGACGATGTCGGCGCCGTCGGCCTTGAGTGCGTCAGCGCCGGCGTTGACCTCGTCGACGATGTCGGTCACGTCGATCTCGGCGATGCCGTCCGGGCTCACCAGCGACGGCAGGTCCTCGGTGACGGCGCCCACGAATCCGACGTCCACGCCGTTCATCGTGGTCATCCAGGTGCCACCGTCGGACACGTCGTCGGGGTCCGGGGTGTTCGCGGTGACGTCCGGCAGGGCGTACTCGGTCGGCGCAGCGGCGTCACGTACGTTGGCCGCGATGTACTGCCACTCCGCGCCACCCTCGGGGTTGGTGGTCTCGTCGTACGGGGTCATCACGCGCTCGACGAGGTCGTCGTAGCCACCGTCGAACTCGTGGTTGCCCGCGGCCGACACGTCTAGGCCAGCGATGTTCAGGGCATCGATGGTCGGCTTGTCGCGCTGGATGAAGGAGTCGAAGGTCGAGGCGCCGATGAGGTCACCGGCCGCGGAGAAGACCGTCGAGCCGGGGTAGTCCGACTCGAGCTGCTTGACCGCTCCGGCGAGCTGTGCGGCGCCCGCTTCCTGTGCCCCGAAGGACGTGTTCGGGGCGAGACGACCGTGGAAGTCGTTGGTCGCGAGAATCTGGATGTCGACGGGAGCTGCTTGTGCGGGGGCTGCCGTGGTGACCACGGCGAGCGGCGCAGCAAGCATTCCTGTCACGACGGCTGCCAGGGAGAACCGGCGTCCGGGTCGGGATGCTGACACAGAAAGACCTTTCGAGGGGTGGGTGAGCCGGGTCACTGTAACCCTCATCCACCGCCCCGGAGCCCCCCTTGGGCATGCATTTACCGAACGGTTCACGGCTGAAAAGTGAACTGGATCTTGAGCAGGATTTGCCCTTGCCGCGTTATGACCTGCGGCGTTGCTTGCGCACCTCGCGGACGAACTCCCAACCCGACCACATGGTCATCACGACCGCGCCGGCGAGCATGACCTGGCTCAGGTAGAAGAGCACCTCGCCCAGCGGGCCCGGCCAGAAGTCGAACGCACCGCCGTGCGCGTCGCCGTGCGGCAGCGGCCAGAGCAGGCCGGCCAGCGCGAAGGCCTGGAGCACCGTCTTGATCTTGCCGCTCTGAGCAGCGGGGATGACCACCGACTTGAGCACCGAGAGGCGCAGCAGGGTGACGCTCCACTCGCGCAGCAGAACGATGGCGGTCACCCACCACCAGATGTCGCCGACGATCGAGAGCCCGATGAAGGCCATGCCCGTGATCGCCTTGTCGGCAATCGGGTCGGCGATCTTGCCGAAGTCGGTGATGAGCCCGTGCTTGCGCGCCAGGTCGCCGTCGACCTTGTCGGTGATCATGGCGACCGCGAAGATCCCGAACGCGATCCAGCGCCAGCCCGGCGAGTCGCCGCCGTCCTGGAGCAGCGCCCAGCCGAAGACCGGCACCAGCGCGATGCGCAGCACCGTGAGCACGTTGGCGATGTTGAGGTTCGAGACCTGCCTCTGCTCGGTGGTCATCGGGCGGCTCCGTCCACTCGCGCGATCAGGTCGACGCCGTCGGTCCCGGTGACGGTGGCGCTCAGCAGGTCGCCGACCCTCGCGCCCACGGCGCCGGTCAGCAGCGTCGTACCGTCGACCTCGGGGCCCTGGTGCGCGGCCCGGCCCTCGACGGTGTCGTCGTCGAGGTCGACGTGCTCGACGAGCACGACCACCTCCTCCCCCACGCGCTCCTCGGCGCGCTGGGAGTTGAGCTCCTCGACGAGCGCGGTGACATGCTCGGTGCGGGCGCGGATCTCGTCGTCGTCGAGCTTGATGTCGTCGCCGAACGCGGCGGCCTCGGTGCCGTCCTCGTCGGAGTAGCCGAAGACGCCGGTGACGTCCATGCGTGCGGCCTCGAGGAAGTCGCACAGCGTCTGCAGGTCGTCCTCGGTCTCGCCGGGGAAGCCGACGATCACGTTGGATCGCACACCCGCGAGCGGTGCGAGGCCGCGGATCTGCTCGAGCAGGCCCAGGAACGACTCCGGGTCACCGAACCGGCGCATCCGGCGCAGCACCGTGGCGCTGGCGTGCTGGAAGGACAGGTCGAAGTAGGGCACGACGCCCGGGGTGTCCGCGATGGCCTCGATCAGGCCCGGGCGGGTCTCGGCGGGCTGGAGGTAGGAGACGCGTACGCGCTCGATGCCGTCGATGCCCGACAGCTCCGGCAGCAGCGTCTCGAGCAGGCGCAGGTCACCGAGGTCCTTGCCGTAGGACGTGGAGTTCTCGCTGACGAGGAAGAGCTCCTTGACGCCCTGCGTGGCGAGCCACCGGCCCTCCTGGAGCACGTCGCTCGGGCGCCGGCTGACGAAGGATCCGCGGAAGCTCGGGATGGCACAGAAGGAGCAGCGCCGGTCGCAGCCGCTCGCCAGCTTCAGGGGCGCCATCGGGCCGGCGTCGAGGCGACGGCGTACGGCGCGGGGTCCCGTCGCGGGCGCACCGGCGCCGATGTCGGTCACGTCCGCGACCTCGACTTGGTGGCCCGGCACCGAGATGGTGGAGGCGTCGCGCTCGGTCGGCGTGATCGGCAGCAGGCGGCGGCGGTCCGAGGGCGTGTGGGGGTGGTGCGTCTCCCCGCCGACGATCGCGCGCAGCTTGGCCGCGATGTCCGGGTAGTCGTCGAAGCCGAGCACCGCATCGGCCTCCGGCAGCGACTCGGCGAGGTCCTTGCCGTAGCGCTCGGCAAGGCAGCCCACCGCGACGACCGCCTGGGCCCGCCCGCCGTGCTCGACCTTGAGGTCCGCCGCCTCGAGCAGCGTGTCGACGGAGTCCTTCTTGGCCGCCTCGACGAAGCCGCAGGTGTTGACCACCACGGTGTCAGCGTCCTCCGCGTCGTCGACGAGGATGAAGCCGCCGGCCTCCAGCCGTCCGGCCAGCTCTTCGGAGTCGACCTCGTTGCGGGCGCAGCCGAGGGTCACCACGGCGACGTTCAGCGGGGTCGGGGTCTCGGCCTGGGGCTCGTGCTCGGTGGTCGTCATCGCACCCGTGAGTATGCCGGTTCCCTGCGCCCGGAGCCGCACTCCCGGCGCGGTGAGCCGACTCACCCGTCCCTTCACGCCCACGCCGTCGCCGCTCGAGCGGCCCGGTGTGCCCGCCCGGCCGCTGGCTCATCGCTGGTTGAGGTGCGAGCGCAGCGAGCCTCGAAGCCATCCCACTCCTCCGGTGGTCGCCGAGCCGAGCGACGGACGAGCCAGGCGTATCGAGGCCGACCCCGTTGTCGGACCCCATCTCTAGACTCGAACGCATGATCGAGGTGCTGGAATCAGGAGCGGAGGCCGGGGCAGATGCCCTCGGCCCCGCAGCCCTGCTCGCCTCGATCCGCTCGGCCCGCAGCGTTGAAGACGCCGCCGCGGCGCAGCAGCTCGACCTCGCCGCCCGGTGGGCCGACCTGCACCCACCGGAGTCCATCCACTCCGCCGCGACCTTCACCGTCCCCGGGGGTGAGCACGAGGAACCGATCGCCGGACCCGGCACTCCGCTGGTGGCGGAGTTCTGCGTCGCCGAGCTCGGCACCGTCCTCGGCATCACCAGCGTCTCGGCGAAGAAGCTCATCGGCCACGCCCTCGAGCTGCGCCACCGCCTCCCACGTCTCTGGAGCCAGGTCCACGCCGGACGCGTCCCCGCCTGGCGGGCCCGCGCGGTCGCGGAGGTGACCATCCATTCCACCCCGGCGTTGACGGTCGAGGCGGCGAGGTTCGTCGACGCGCAGGTCGCTGCGGTCGCGGGGAAGATCGGCCCTGCGCAGCTCGATCGCCTCGTGGCGGAGACGATCAAGCGGTTCGACCTCGCCGGGGTGGATCCGGCCGCGGACCCGGAGGACGGCTACCTCCACGTCGACCCCCGCCATGTCACGATCCACGACGAGGACGTCCACTTCGCCGGCACCGTCCGCCTCGAGGCCGAGATCGACCTCGCCGACGGGCTCGACCTCCACCAGGCCCTCGCACACGGCGCCGCCCTGCAGAAGGCCCTCGGGTCGCACGAGTCGCTCGATGCCCGGCGGGCCAAGGCGCTGGGCGACCTGGCCCGCACCCAGACCGCACTCGACCTCTTCCACCAGGGCCAGACCGCCGGCGCTGGTTGCGAGGCTCGCTCCGCTCGCACCTCGACCACCGACAACGGGACGGACCTGCCGGTCGCGCGGGAGGTGGTGCTGCACGCCCACTTCGACGCCACCCTGTCGGGCGACACCACGGTGTTCGGCCCGACCGGGCGGCTCGAGGAGGGCCAACGGCTCCTGCTGCTCGAGCAGCTGAAGTCCTGGTGCGGCGACTCGCGCACCAAGGTCACGATCAGGCCCGTCATCGACCTCAACCAGCCCAAGACCGCGTCCGGTTACGAGATCCCGGACCGGGTCCGGGAGGACGTGGTCCTCCGCGACCGCACGTGCGTCTTCCCGTGGTGCAGCCGACCCGCACGGGGGTGCGACGTCGACCACGTCATCGAGTACGACCATCACGCCGACGCAGAGGGTCGACCCCAGCCCGGACCTACGGAGACCGAGAACCTGGGCGCGCTGTGCCGGTTCCACCACCGCCTCAAGACCCACACCGCTTGGCACTACTGGATGACCGCGCCCGGGGTGTTCGAGTGGACCAGTCCTCACGGCCACCGCTACCACCGCGACCGTGACGGCACCACCGCGCTCGACCCACCCGACCCCGGCCCACCCCGGATCCCGTCACCTCGAAGATGACACCGCCCCACACCCGCCATCCACGTGATGGCGGGGCCACAGGCATGTCCGACCAGCGTCACGGCTGCGGAGCGGGCCGGCGATGCGGCCCGCACGAAGCGCCTGCCCTGACATGCTGGGCCAGGTGGACCTCACGTCAGGCGACTGGCCAAGCCGCTTTCCTCGACTCTTCGAGGAGACGTACGTGGACTATGCGGGCGCGAGGATCAAGTACTCCAGCGGAGTCGCGCCCGACAACCTCGTCGCGCGCCTGCACGTCATCGCCGTGACCGAGCAGCACGAGGTCGTGGTGTGCCAGAGCGCCGAGGGATGGCGCTTCCTGCCGGGTGGAACCCGGGAGCCGGGCGAGTCCCTCAGGGAGCTCGCGCGGCGAGAGCTGCTCGAAGAGGCGGGTGCCGTCCTGCTCGGACCGGTGGTCCAGTTCTCCGCGCACCGGGTCGACAGCGAACGGGAGCACCCGTATCGACCACACCTTCCCCACCCGCGCTCCTACTGGGCCTACGCCGTCGGGCAGGTGCGAGTCGCGGGCCCGCCGGCCAATCCCCCGGACGGCGAGACCGTGGTCGAGGTGCTGACCTTGCCGGCCCTGCAGGCGGCGTCGTACCTCCACGAGGGGGACGATCCCATCCACGCCGACGTCCTCCGGCACGCGGACGCACTCGGTCTGCTGCGAGGCTCCGGCTCACGTCCGTCGGGCTGACCGGGCAGATCGGGCACGCCCAGGCGACCGATCAAGGGGCGACGAACGTGCGCTGACCGGACACGCCGGCCTCGCCGATCGCGCCCGCCTCGGCGCCGGCGATCGAGACCGTGACGGCACCGTCGGTCGACATCACCCGGACCGGCGGGGACGCCTTCATCTCGCGGCTCTGGCCGGCGGCCAAGGCACCACCGAAGACCTCTTCGCCGGCACCGTCGCGCACGACGATGCGGGCGCCACCGCCCGGGGCGCTCACCACGACCGCGACGGGCTCGGCGAGCGGCGCGTTGCCGGCGCCCTGCGGTCCGCCGGACCCGTTGAGGACCGGGTTGTTGCCGCGGAGCTCCGGAGGGGTGTCCATCACGAGCCGGGCGATCGACCAGGCCAGCACGAGGGCCATGACCACAGCCACGAGCACCGACCAGTTCGGGCCGCCGCGGGTGCCGCGGATAGAGCCGTTCACGCCCGTGGCGAGCTCGGCCTCGAAGACGCGACGCGGGTTGATCGGGGCGTGCGCGTAGCGCTCGTCGTACGACGCCAGCAGCGGCGCCACGTCGATGCCGAGCACCCGGGCAAGGGTGCGCAGGTGCCCGCGGGCGTAGAAGTCGCCACCGCAGGGCTCGAAGTCGTCGACCTCGACGGCCTCGATCACGTGCGGGCGGATGCGGGTGCGGTCGGCCAGCTGGTCCACCGTCAGACCGAGGCGCGTGCGGGCCGCGGCGAGCTCGGGACCGATGACCGGGTCCTCGGCGGGCTCCACCTCGAAGTCGTCGAGGACCAACGGCTCGACCGGCTCGCCCGGGTGGGCGATGGCGCGGACGCGGTCGCCCCACGACTGGGTCTCCTCGACGAGGCTGACCCGGCCGGGACGCCGCAGCTCGCGGCCTTCGAGCTCGTCGACCTCGGCGTCCTCGATGTCACGGCGGACCTCCGAGCGACGCCCGGTTCCCGTCTCGCGCAGGGCGGCCGGCGTCGGGCTGGCGACCAGCTCGTCGGCCGGCTCCTCCACCACCGGGGCCTCGTCGGCCGGCGGCTCCTCGGCAGCGACGTCGGCGGCCACGTCCTCCAGCACCACGACCTGACCGGCATCACGTGCGACGCGGACCAGTGCCTCCGACAGGTCGTCGCCGGCACCGACGACGCGCGTCGAGAGCCCCAGCGGCACCGCGAACGGCGCGCCGTGCAGCAGGCGGGAGATGCTGGTGTGGCGCTTGCCGGCACCCGTGAGCTCGGCCTCGATCAGCTCGAGGTTGTGCGGCACCACGACCAGTCGGCCGTCGTGCAGCAGGTCGCGGCGCGGCGTGTGCTCGACGTGGTGCACCGCGGTCCACGGCAGGCCGCGCCAGGTGCGCCCGAGGCGGATCCGGATGCCCTGCGCGTCGGCGACGAGGAGCGGGGTGCGCGAGTCGAGGAGACCGATGAGCCAGTAGGCGCCGAGCAGGCCCATCGCGACCACGAACGCCCAGTCGAGCGCGGACCCGCTCTGGGTGGCGCGGCCGAGGTAGGCGATGGCCACGGCCGAGGCGGTGAGCCCGACCCCGGCGGAGACGCCCGCGTGGCGGCGTACCTCCACGACGTCGGGCGCGACGCTCAGCACGTCGCCGTGCCCGCTCCCCTGCCCCGTCCCGTCGGTGTGGACCTCGGTCTCGTGCATTGCGGCGCCCATCAGGCTCCCCCCTCCAGAGTGGCGATCACTGCGTCGATCTCGTCCGGCTTGACCAGCACGTCGCGGGCCTTGGATCCCTCGCTCGGACCCACCACCCCGCGGCTCTCCATGATGTCCATCAGGCGCCCGGCCTTGGCGAAGCCGACGCGCAGCTTGCGCTGCAGCATCGACGTCGAGCCGAACTGCGTGGAGACGACGAGCTCGATGGCCTGCACCACGAGCTCCATGTCGTCGCCGATGTCGTCGTCGAGCTCGCGCTTGGACTCCTTGGGAGCCGTCACGTCCTCGACGTAGGTCGGCTCGAGCTGGTCCTTGCAGTGCTTGACGACCTGGTGGATCTCGGCCTCGGTGACCCACGAGCCCTGGACGCGCACCGGCTTGGAGGCACCCATCGGCAGGAACAGTCCGTCACCCTGGCCGACGAGCTTCTCCGCGCCCGGCTGGTCGAGGATGACGCGGCTGTCGCCCAGCGAGCTGGTCGCGAACGCCAGCCGCGAGGGCACGTTGGCCTTGATCAGACCGGTGACGACGTCCACCGAGGGCCGCTGCGTGGCGAGCACCAGGTGGATGCCGGCGGCACGCGCGAGCTGGGTGATGCGCACGACCGAGTCCTCGACGTCGCGCGGCGAGACCATCATCAGGTCGGCGAGCTCGTCGACGATGACGAGGAGGTAGGGGTACGGCGCCAGGACGCGCTCGCTGCCCGCCGGGACCTCGACCTTCCCGGCCCGCACGGCCTTGTTGAAGTCGTCGATGTGGCGGAAGCCGAAGTTGGCCAGGTCGTCGTAGCGCATGTCCATCTCGCGCACGACCCACGCCAGTGCCTCGGCGGCCTTCTTCGGGTTCGTGATGATCGGCGTGATCAGGTGCGGCACGCCCTCGTACGCGTTGAGCTCCACCCGCTTCGGGTCGACCATGATCATCCGCACCTCGTCGGGCGTGGAGCGCATCAGGATCGAGGTGATGAGCGAGTTGATGAACGACGACTTTCCCGAGCCCGTGGCGCCGGCCACGAGCAGGTGCGGCATCTTCGCCATGTTGGCGACCACGAAGCCACCCTCGACGTCCTTGCCGAGCCCGGCGACCATCGGGTGGTGGTCGTTGCGCGCGGTCGACGAGCGGAGCACGTCGCCGAGGGAGACGATCTCCTTGTCGATGTTGGGGATCTCGATGCCGATCGCGGACTTGCCGGGGATCGGGCTGAGGATGCGGACGTCGGCGGACGCGACGGCGTAGGCGATGTTCTTCGACAGCGCGGTGACCTTCTCCACCTTCACTGCGGGGCCGAGCTCGACCTCGTAGCGGGTGACGGTCGGGCCGCGCGTGTAGCCGGTGACCGTGGCGTCGATGTTGAACTCGTCCATCACCTGCATGAGCCGCTCGACGACCGCGTCGCTCGCCTTGGACCGGGCCTTGTGCACCGATCCGGGCTTGAGCACCTCGTTGGCGGGCAGCGAGTAGGTGATGTCGCCGGACAGCGCCAGCTGCTCCACCCGCGCCGGGAGCGGGGTGTGCGGCGGCGGCTCGAGCGCCTCGGGCGCCGAGGGGGCGTCCGGCACCGCCGGGCTGACCTCGGTGGGGGCGTCGGCGAACAGGTCGATGCCGTAGTCCTCGAACGGCTCCTCGGCCGCCTCGGGCTTCTTCTTGCGACGCCTCTTCAGCTCACGGTCCGACAGCACCGGGCTGTCGTACGCCGGGTCGCCCATCTCGGGGTCGACCTCGTCGGCGAGCGCCGAGCGGCGGCGGGTGCGCACCGGCTTGGTGGGCTCCTCTGCCTCGGGCTCGGCGTGGGTGCGGCCCAGTGCCTGGTCGCGCAGCGCGGCGAGACGCGCGGGGACCTGGTAGATCGGCGTCGCGGTGATGATGAGGATGCCGAAGGTCGCGAGCAGCACCAGCAGCGGCACCACGACGTACGGCGTCTGCATGAGGTCGAGCAGCAGGCTCGAGGTGACGTAGCCGACCGCGCCGCCTGCCTCCTGGAGGTTCGAGGCGTCGCCGAGCACCGGCTGCGGGTTGCCGTTGGCGATGTGCACGATGCCGAGCAGGCCCAGCGCGAAGGCCGACCAGCCGATGACCTGGCGCCCGGCAGGTCCGTTGCGCTCGGGGTCGCGCAGCGTGCGCCACCCGGCCCAGACGAGGAACAGCGGCACGAGCCAGCCGACCTTGCCGACCGCACCGGCGGTCACCGAGCGGGCGAAGTCCATCACTCCCCCGGGCAGCTGCCACCACACGGCGGCGGCCGCGACGGTGGCGAGGCCGAAGAGGAACAGGCCGACCCCGTCGCGGCGGTGCTCGGGGTCGAGGTCGCGCGCCGACTGCCCGATGGAGCGGGCGACGGCTCCGAGGCCGTGGGCCAGGCCCAGCCACACCGCGGCGATCCCCCGTCCGATCGCGCCGAACGAGCGCGAGACCGGCCCCGGCCCGTTGCGCACCGCGCGGGGCGCGGGGCGCGATGCGGGTCGGCGCGAGGACGCGCTCGAGCGGCTCCGGCCCTTCGCGGACGAAGTGGAGGGCTTGCTGGTACTCCGTGATCGGGTGCTCGAACCCTTGGTGGTGCGCTTGTTTCCAGACGTGCTCGAGCTCCGCGACCCCGGCGGGGAAGACGTACGGGTCGCCATGGTCCGACCCTACGGCCACGTCACACCAGTCACAGGGACCACAGGTGTGCGTGTCGTGACGGGCCACCCCTGGGAGGGCAAATGGACGCTGTTGTGCCCCCTGCCCTTCCCAAAGGTAGGACGTCCTTCTTATGGTGACCCGGATCACTCGGGCGACATCTGGTTCCGAGTGCGTCTCGGAACTGGAGGAAAAGAGTGAAGCTCCTCAACAGAGGACTTGCTCTCGCAGTCGTGGGAGCGGGACTCGCCGCACTCCCCACGAGCGGGGTGCAAGCATCGGCCGCACCGGCCGACACCAACGGCGTCGCAGCCATGGTCGACCGCGCCGACGGCGCCGTCGCCGTCACCCGTGAGGAGTCCACCGGCAAGGTGGGCTTCCTGCGCGTCAAGGGCGACGGCGACCTGTTGCCGGGCACGGAGGGCGCCTCGCTCTCCGCCGCGCGCGACAAGGTCGACGCCTATCTCGCCAGGTACGCCGGCAACTTCGGCGCCCGCCCGGACGAGCTCGTCCAGCGCGACGTGCAGAAGTCGCCCGCCGGCTGGACCGTCACGCTGACGCAGCGCTACCGCGGCGTCGACGTCTTCGGCTCGATGCTGCGCGCGCAGGTCGACAAGGACGGCGACCTGACCTCGGTCAACGGCTACGCCGCACCGAACCTGACCCTCTCGGTCGACCCGCGGCTCACGGCCGCCGAGGCCGGCACGCGGGCGGTCGGGCTGGTCAAGGAGGATCCGCCGAGCCACGACGGTGAGAAGGCCGACCTGACCGGCATCGCCGCCGGCGCCACCGAGCTCGTCGTCTACCGCATGGGTGCCACCCGCGGCGACAAGGGCAAGGCCGTCCTGGCCTACCAGGTCGAGGTCACCAACGAGAGGAACGTGCGCGACGCGGTCTTCATCGACGCCCAGACCGGCAAGGCGCTCAACCGCTGGTCGCAGGTGCACGAGGCGCTCGAGCGCGAGCTCTACGAGGGCAGCCCCGCCCCCAGCGACCTCGTGTGGAGCGAGGGCGACGCGTTCCCCGGCTCGCTCAACACCGACCAGCAGAACCTGGTCAACTCCGCGGGTGAGTCCTACTGGCTCTACGAGAACGCCTTCGGCCGCGACTCCTACGACGGTGAGGGGGCGACGATGAAGACGGTCAACAACGACCCCCGCATCAACTGCCCCAACGCCAACTGGAACGGCGTCACCACCAACTACTGCAACGGCGTCACCTCTGACGACGTCGTCTCGCACGAGTGGGGCCACGCCTACACCGAGTACACCTCCGGCCTGATCTACCAGTACCAGTCCGGTGCGCTCAACGAGTCGTACTCCGACGTGTGGGGTGAGACTCTCGACCTGGTCAACGGTCGCGAGGACGAGGGCGAGAGCTTCCAGGCCAAGCGCACTGTCGGCGACTGCGACACCACCGCGCCCCCCGGTCTCACCATGGCGATCACCGCGCCGGCGAGCCTGGCCGGACCGTGCTCGGCCGTCGCCGCCACGGGCGCCAAGCCGTTCACCACGACGCCGGTCACCGCCGACGTCGTCGTCGCCACCGACGCCGCGGACGCCTCCGGTCCCACCACGACCGACGGCTGCACGACCTTCACCAACCCCGCCGCCGTGAGCGGCAAGTGGGCGTACGTCGACCGCGGCGCCTGCACGTTCGTCACCAAGGTCGCCAACGCGGAGGCTGCCGGCGCCACCGGCATCGTGATCGGCAACAACAACGTCGACCCGCCGGCCGGCTTCACCGGCGACCCCGACCTCTACGGCGTGATGGTCTCCCAGGCCGACGGTGCGAAGTTCAAGAGCACCACGGCGGTCAAGACCGTGCGCGTCACGGCCGAGGACCTCTCCGCCCGCCCGGACACCACCCGGTGGCTGATGGGTGAGAAGTCGACCGCCTTCGGCGGCGCGATCCGCGACATGTGGACGCCCACCTGCTACGGCGACCCGGGCAAGGTCAGCGACGCCGAGTACAAGTGCGACCCGACCGGCGCCGACGCCGGCGGCGTGCACTCCAACTCGGGTGTGCCGAACCACGCCTACGCCCTCGTCGTCGACGGCGGCACCTACAACGGCCAGGCCATCGCCGGTCTCGGTCTCGACAAGGCCGCCGCCATCTGGTGGCGTGCCCAGACGGCGTACCTGACCCCGCAGTCGAACTTCATCGACGCGGCGAACGCCTTCGAGCAGTCCTGCGTCGACCTGGTGGGGGCCCCGATCAACCAGCTCACCACGGCCACCAACGCGACGCCGCAGGCCGCGACCCCGATCGCTGCCGGCGACTGCGCCTCGGTGTCGGCCGCCACGGCCGCGACGGAGATGCGCACCGCTCCGGTGAAGTGTGACTTCCAGGCGCTCCTCGGCAAGGACGCCCCCGCCACCTGTGGTGAGGGCTTCGCCGAGGACGTGCTGTGGAACGAGGACTTCGAGGACGGCCTCGCGGGCTGGACCCCCAGCTTCGAGATCGTCTACGAGGGTGGCCTGCACGAGGCGTGGCAGAGCGTTGCCAACGCCCCGGCCGGCACGGGCGCCCCGCACGCGAGCAAGGTCGCGTTCGGTCCCGCTCCCGACCAGGGCCAGTGCTCCGGCACGGCCGGTGACTTCTCGAGCCGCGACTCCATCACGGGTCCGATCATCGAGATGCCCGACGCCCTGCGTGCGCCGAAGCTCACCTTCGAGCACTACGTCGCGACCGAGATCGGCTACGACGGCGGCAACGTCAAGATGAAGGTCAACGACGGCGACTTCGAGGTCGTCCCGGCGGGCGCCTACATCTACAACGCGCCCACGACCCTGGCCGGTCCTGCCACCAACACCAACCCGATGGCCGGCGAGGCCGGCTTCACGGGCACCGACGGTGGCGAGACCAAGGGCAGCTGGGGCGAGTCGCAGATCGACCTCGTCGCGGCAGGCATCGAGCCGGGCGACACCGTGCAGCTCCGCTTCGACATCGGTCGTGACGGCTGTGGCGGCAACGAGGGCTGGTACGTCGACAACATCGAGATCGTCGACTGCAAGCTGGTGACGAAGACGACGGCCGTGCACCAGCCCGAGCCCTCGACCTTCGGCACCGCCTCCACCGCCGAGGTCACCGTGGCCCGCGACGGTTCGGTCGGCTCCGCGCCGAGCGGCGACGTGGTCGTCACCGACGCAGCCGGCAAGGAGATCGGCTCGGCCGCGCTCGTGGACGGCAAGGCCTCCGTGGCCCTGCCGGCCGAGCTGCCGGTCGGCGCCAACCAGCTGACCGCGACCTACGAGGGCGACAGCTCGCTGGCCACCTCGTCGGCGAAGTTCACCGCCACGGTGAAGGCAGCCACTCCCGCCGGCAAGGCCGACTCCACCACCGTGGCGAAGGTCAAGCCGCGCAAGCCCCGCTTCAAGCAGGACTTCAAGGTGGTCGTGAAGGTCAAGGCCGAGGGTGCGACCGCCACGGGTCGTGTCGTGGTCCGCATCGATGGCAAGAAGGTCCGGACCAAGCGTCTCGACGACGGCCGGATCATGTTCAAGATGAAGAAGAACCTCAAGGTCGGCAAGCACAAGCTCGTCGCCGTCTACCAGGGTTCCGACACCGTCGAGCGCAGCAAGGACAAGCTGCGGTTCAAGGTCGTACGACGCTGACCGCACGCTGAGCACCACCAGCACCACACCGGGAGGCCCCGGCGGATCCGTCCGCCGGGGCCTCTCGGCCGTCCGGTCGCGCCTCGCCGGGCACCTCAGCGCGCGTCGAGCCCCGCGAGCCACGGCAGCACGACCAGCATCGTGGGCAGCGCGAGGATCGCGGCGGCGAGCAGCAGCACCAGCAGGGCCTGGGCCCGGTGGGGGCGGGTGTCGCGCAGGACCGCCACCCGGGCCGCGAGCGAGCCGGCCGACCCCAGCGCCCCGGCGGGAGCCGGTGAGCCGGCCAGCTCGAGCAGCGCCGACACCAGCGCGCGGCGGTCCCCGGTGCGGCAGGCGGCCCGATCGGCCAGCACCTCCACGAGCACCTCGACCTCGCGACGTGCCGACCCGCTGGCCACCCCGCGCGGGAAGGCGCGGTGCAGCACGGCGAAGGCCTCGAGGACGAGGTCGTGGCGTGCGCGCAGGTGCGAGCGCTCGTGCTCCAGGACCGCAGCCAGCTCCTCGGGCGCGAGGCGGGTCAGGGTCGGGCGGGAGACGACGATCCGCGATCCGGTCATCCCCGGCACGCAGTAGGCGACCGGCAGGTCGTGCTCGAGCACCGAGACTCCCCCGTCCGTGCGCGCCACCAGGTCGACCCGCTCGCGGTGCGTACGACGCATGCGGCGCAGGGCGGTGCCGGTGCGGTGGCCGCTGAGCAGCAGCCGCGCCGCGACCACGACCGTCACCAGACCGGCGAGCGCGGCCACGACGACGTCACCCGCCGCGACGGGCGCCACCCACAGGCGGTCGGTGGCCAGGGAGAGCCCGGCCCCGAGCGCGGCGAGGACCGCGGCCAGGGCGGTGCTCTGCCACAGCAGCATCGCCGCGGACGGCGTACGCCGAAGCCCCGTCCAGCGCGACAGGGCCCACGGCAGCGGTCCCGCGAGCACCACGGCGAGCGCACCCAGCACCAGCGGGGTCAGCACGGGCGGGTCCCCGGCCCGGTCAGGCGAGGTCGGCGAGGGCGCGGCGCAGCGCCGCGAGGTCCTCGGCGCTGGCCTCGCCCACGAAGGAGACGAGGGCCTGGTCGCGGTCGGCGCCGGTCGCCTCGAGCGCCTCGCGCATCAGCTCGGCGGTCATCGCGGCGCGGCTGAGCCGGGGCGCGTAGCGGAAGGCCCGGCCGTAACGCTCGCGCACCGCGAGGTCCTTGGCGACGAGGCGGTCGAGCACGGTCATCACGGTCGTGTAGGCGAGGTCGCGCCCCTCGAGCCGGGCGTGCACCTCACGGCCGCTGGACGCGCCGTCGGCGTCCCACAGGGCGTCGAGGACGGCCTGCTCGAGCTCACCCATCCGGGACCTTGGACTCATGGAACGGGAGTCTAGGGGCCCTGACCGAGGAAGTACGACATTGCGTAGTATCTACTACAATCTGTCGTAGTACCGCGCCACGGCGCCTGACCAACGCAAGGGTGTGCCCATGGACGTCCTCGACATCGCCCGGTGGCAGTTCGGGATCATCACCGTCTACCACTTCCTGTTCGTGCCGCTGACGATCGGGCTCACGGCCGTCATCGCCGGGCTCGAGACCGCGTGGGTGCGCACGGGCAAGGAGGACTACCTCCGCCTCACCAAGTTCTTCGCCAAGCTCTTCCTGATCAACTTCGCCATCGGCGTGGTGACCGGCATCGTGCAGGAGTTCCAGTTCGGGATGAACTGGTCGGACTACTCCCGCTTCGTCGGCGACGTCTTCGGGGCCCCTCTGGCGGTCGAGGGCCTGCTGGCCTTCTTCCTCGAGTCGACCTTCCTCGGCCTGTGGATCTTCGGCTGGGACAAGCTCCCCCGCGGCCTGCACGCGGGGTGCATGTGGCTGGTGCACCTCGGCACGCTGGCGTCGTCGTGGTTCATCCTCGCGGCCAACTCGTGGATGCAGCACCCGGTGGGCTACACCTACAACGCCGAGTCCGGGCGCGCGGAGCTCACCGACTTCTGGGCGGTGATGTTCAACAAGGTGCAGGTCGTGACCTTCCCGCACGTGATCTTCGCGGCGTACATGACCGCCGGCACCTTCCTGCTCGGTGTCAGCGCCTACCTCTACATGAAGAAGAAGCACGAGGCCGACCGGCCGATGTACCACCGCGCCATCCGCATCGGCGCCGTCATCACCCTGCTCGCCGGCATCGGCGTCGCGATCACCGGCGACCTCCAGGGCAAGGTGATGACCGAGGTGCAGCCGATGAAGATGGCGGCCGCGGAGGGCCTCTACGAGACCAGCGAGAGCTGTGCCCCCTTCTCGGTCTTCACCGTCGGCACGCCCGACGGCAAGGAGGAGAAGTTCGCCGTCACCGTCCCCTGCCTGCTGTCCTTCCTCGGCACTGGCTCCTTCGACGGCACCGTCGAGGGCATCAACCCGCTGAGCGAGGAGTACGTCGAGACGTACGGGCAGGACCCGACGTCGAAGGCCTACACCGAGGGCGACTACACCCCCGTCATCCCGATCACCTACTGGTCCTTCCGCTTCATGATGGGCCTCGGCGCCTTCGCCGCCGCCGGAGCAGCCCTCATCCTGTGGCTGACCCGCCAGGGGCGTACGCCGGGCGTGCGCTGGCTCGGCGTGCTCGGCCTCAGCCTGCCGATCGCCACCACGCTCGCGAGCTCGTGGGGCTGGATCTTCACCGAGATGGGCCGCCAGCCCTGGGTGGTCTTCGGGCTGATGACCACCGAGTCCGGCGTCTCCCCCGGCGTCTCGGTCTTCGAGGCCGCGACCTCGCTCATCGTGCTGACGCTCCTCTACGCGGTGCTCGCGGTCATCGAGGTCAAGCTCCTCATCACCTACGTCAAGAAGGGCGCGGACCCCTTCGAAGAGCCGCCGCGGGTCAAGGTCGGCGGCTCCGACGAGGACAAGCCGCTCACCTTCGCCTACTGACCGACCACGACGACACGACAGAGAGACCACCATGGAACTGACCACTGTCTGGTTCGCCCTCATCGCCGTGCTGTGGGTCGGCTACTTCTGCCTCGAGGGCTTCGACTTCGGCGTCGGGATGCTGCTGCCGGTGCTGGCCCGCGACGACACCGAGCGCCGCGTCATGATCAACACCGTCGGCCCCGTGTGGGACGGCAACGAGGTGTGGGTCCTGGTCGCCGGCGGCGCGACCTTCGCGGCCTTCCCGGAGTGGTACGCCACGCTCTTCAGCGGTTTCTACCTGCCGCTCCTGCTCATCCTCGTCGCCCTCATCGTGCGCGGGCTGTCCTTCGAGTACCGCCACAAGCGCGAGGAGACCGAGTGGAAGGGACGGTGGGACCTCGCGCTGATCATCGGGTCCTTCGTGCCGTCGCTGCTGTGGGGCGTCGCGTTCGCCAACATCGTGGCCGGCGTCCCGATCGACGCCGACAAGGAGTTCACCGGCAACCTCTTCACCCTGCTCAACCCCTTCGGCCTGCTTGGCGGGCTCGTGACCCTCACCCTGTTCGCCACCCACGGGGCGATGTTCGTCGCGCTCAAGACCGACGGCGAGATCCGCCACCGGGCCCGCGACCTGGCCGTGCGCATCGGCGTCGTCGCCGCCGTCCTCGCGGTGGTCTTCCTCGTGTGGACGCAGCTCAAGACCGGCACGGCCGTCACCGCGGTGGTATTCGCCGCGGCCGCCGCCTCGCTGGTCGCTGGGCTGGTCTCGGCCCGTGCCGGGCGCGAGGGCTGGGCCTTCGTGGGCACCTTCGTGACGATCGCGCTGGCCGTGATCGGCCTGTTCCTGGGCCTGTTCCCCGACGTGATGCCGTCGACCACCGACCCGGCGTACTCGCTCACCACGACCAACGCGGCGGCGACGGCGTACACGCTGACGGTGATGACGTGGGTCGCGGTGATCTTCACCCCGATCGTGCTGGGCTACCAGGCGTGGACCTACTGGGTATTCCGCAAGCGCATCTCGGTGCGGCACATCCCCACGCCCGTCCTGGCCGGCACGAGCGACACCGCGTCGTGAGGCCGCTCGACGGCGCCGTCCTCAGCCACCTCCGACCGGCGCGCGCGGCGCTCGCGGTCGTCGTCGCGAGCGGCGTGCTCGGCGGCCTGGCGACGGTGGCGCAGGCCTTCGCACTCGGGGCGCTGGTCGTGGCGGCGGTCAGCGGGAACGACTGGACGGGCGCCGGGTGGTGGCTCGTCGGGCTCGTGCTGCTCCGCACCGCGACGGCGTACGCCGGCCAGCTCGCGGCAGCGCGGGCGGCCGGTGAGGTGTCGGGCGCGCTGCGCCTGCGGCTCCTCGAGGCCGTACGCCGCACCGCGGACGTCGCGCCCGCCCGCCTGTCGCTGCTCGCCACCCGCGGCGTGGCCGGGGTCGAGCCCTACGTCACCCGCTACCTCCCCGCGCTGGTGCCCGCCGCGGTCCTGCCGGTCCTCACCCTCGTCGCGATCACCTGGCTCGACCCCCTGTCGGGGCTCGTCGTCGCGCTGACCCTGCCGCTCGTGCCGGTCTTCGCCGTCCTCGTCGGCCTCACCACCCGCGACCGGGCCCGGACGCAGTGGCGCGCGATGGAGGCGCTGTCGGGCCACTTCCTCGACGTGGTGCGCGGCCTGCCCACGCTCGTGGCCCACCGGCGCGCCGAGGCCCAGGTGGTGACCATCCGCTCGGTCACCCACCGCTACCGCCGCGCGACCGTCGACACGCTCAAGGTCGCCTTCGCCTCCTCCTCCGTGCTCGAGCTCGTCGCCACGCTGTCGGTCGCCCTGGTGGCGGTCACCGTCGGACTGCGGCTGGCCTCCGGGTCCGTCGACTTCCGGGTCGCGCTCACCGTGCTGCTCCTGGCGCCGGAGGCCTACTGGCCGCTGCGCCGCGTCGGAGCGGAGTTCCACGCCGCTGCCGAGGGCACCGCGGCACTGGCCGAGGCCGACGCCCTGCTGGCCCGGGCCGCCGCGCAGCCGCGCGGCTCGCAGCGCCCGGCACGCGCGACGCTGAGCCTGCACGGGCTCGTGGTCGGCCACGACACGCCCCTGACCGCACCCCTCGACCTCGACCTGCCCGAGCGCGGGCTGGTGGCCATCGCGGGGCCGTCGGGCTGCGGCAAGTCGACGCTCCTCGCGACGCTGCGCGGCGAGCTGGCACCCCGTGGCGGCGGCGTCGTGGTGGGCGGCACTCCCCTGCCCCGGACCGACCCCGCGTGGTGGCGCGACCAGGTCGCCTGGGCACCGCAGCGACCGTGGCTGCTCGCCGACACCGTCGCCGCCAACGTCCGGCTCGGGCGCCCCGGCGCCGGGGACGACGAGGTGTGGTCCGCGCTCGCCGCCGTCGGCCTCGCCGACGCGGTGCGCGCCCTGCCCGACGGGCTGGACTCGCCCCTCGGCGAGGACGGGGCCGGCCTCTCCGCCGGCCAGCGGGCACGCGTCGCGCTGGCGCGCGTCGTGCTCGCGGCCCGGCCCGTCGTGCTCCTCGACGAGCCGAGCGCGCACCTCGACGAGGAGACCGAGCAGGTGCTCCTCGACACCGTCGCCGTCCTCGCCCGCACCAGCCTCGTCGTCGTCGTCGCCCACCGTCCCGCGGTGCTCGCTGCGGCGGACCGGGTGCTGGAGCTTGCGCCCGCTGCGGCTCCGCCGAGGGTGGCGGCACACGACACCGGGCGCTCGACCCTGGCGGCACACGACACCGGAACAGCCTCGGCGCCTGTCGGGCGCCGCCACCCAGCAGCGGCCCCGGCGTCGGCGGCCGACGACGACCCGCAGCCTCGCTGGGGCCTGCGCACCGCGACGCTGCTCGGAGCGCTGTCGACCGCGTCCGGCGTGGCACTGACGGCGACGGCAGGCTGGCTCATCACCCGCGCCAGCGAGCAGCCGCCGGTGCTCTACCTGATGGTCGCGATCGTGGGCGTACGCCTCTTCGGCCTCGCGCGCCCGGTGCTGCGCCACGCCGAGCGCGTGCTGAGCCACGACGTCGTGCTGCGGGAGCTCGCCGAGCGCCGGGCGCAGGTCTACGCCGACCTCGTCCCGCTCGTTCCGGCACGCCTCGGCCCCCGTCGGGGCGACCTGCTCACCCGGGTCGTCGACGACGTCGACGCGCTGCTCGACGACCGGCTCCGGGTGCGGCAGCCGGTCGCCACGGCCGTGCTCGTCGGGCTGGGCGCGACGCTGCTCACCGGGCTC
Organism: Nocardioides furvisabuli; assembly: GCA_964021995.1. Classification (GTDB taxonomy): domain Bacteria; phylum Actinomycetota; class Actinomycetes; order Propionibacteriales; family Nocardioidaceae; genus Nocardioides; species Nocardioides furvisabuli_A. The sequence goes on from CAXHZJ010000001.1 coordinate 494,668, forward strand.
GTCGCCCCGGCGGCCGGCCTGGTCGTGCTCGGCGTCTGTGCCACCGGTGCGCTCGCCTTCGCGCTGGCCCGCCACGGGGTGGCGGCCGCCGAGCCGGAGGTCCTCGCGGCACGCGCGGCCCTCGGCACGGACGTCGAGGAGGTCGCCCACGGCCTGCGCGAGCTGGAGCAGTGGGCCGCCACGCCGCGTGCGCTGGCCGAGGTGCAGCAGCGGGGCGCCACGCTCGCCGGAGCCGTACGCCGCTCCGCACGCGCCGTCGCCGCCGCCTCCGCCCTCACCACCGCCACCGGCGGCCTGGGCGTGGTGCTCGTCGCCGCGACGGTGACGCCTGCCCAGGTCTCTCCCGCGCTCCTGGCGCTGCTCCTGCTGGTCCCGCTGGCACTCGCCGACGTGACCGGCGGGCTCGCCGACGCGGGCGCGCTGTCGGTGCGCGCCGGTGCCGCACGCGAGCGCCTCGACCGGCTCGCGGCCACCGCCCCGGCGGTCGCGGACCCGGGGTCGCCCGAGCCGCTTCCGCACGCCCACTCGCTCGCGCTCCGCGAGGCGGAGCTCGGCTGGACCGAGCGGCCGGTGCTGGCGCTGGCGCACCTCGACCTCCGACCGGGCGAGCACCTCGGCATCACCGGCCCCTCGGGCTCGGGGAAGTCCACCCTGGCAGCGACGCTCGTACGCTTCATCGACCCCGTGTCGGGCCACGCCCTGCTCGGTGGCACGGACCTGCGCCGGCTGGCGCTGGACGACGTGCGCCGCACGGTGGGCCTCGTCGACGACGACCCGCACGTCTTCGCCTCCTCCGTCGCGGAGAACGTGCGACTGGCGCGTCCCGGTGCGAGCGACGACGACGTGCGCGACGTGCTGGACCGAGCCCGGCTCGCCGAGTGGGTCGACGGACTGCCCGACGGCATCCACACCCACGTCGGCGCCGGGTCCCGGGAGGTGTCCGGCGGCGAGCGCGCCCGTCTGGCCCTGGCCAGGGCGCTCCTGGCCGACGCCCCGGTCCTGGTGCTCGACGAGCCCACCGCCCACCTCGACGCCGCGACCGCGCGGGCCGTCGCGGCCCAGATGCTCGGTGCGGCTGGCCGTCCGGGCCGCTCGGTCGTGTGGATCACGCACGGCACGATCGGCCTCGAGGCGATGGACCGCGTGGTCCACCTCGACGCGGCCAGTCCCGACCGGACCGGTGGGCTCAGCCCTGCTCTCGCGGGGAGCGCAGCGGCAGGGTGAAGCGGAAGGTGCTGCCGTGGCCGAGCTCGGAGCTCACCGAGAGCGTGCCGCCGTGGGACTCCGCGATCCGCTGGGCGATCGGCAGGCCGAGGCCGGTGCCCGGCACGGAGAGGGCGTTGGGGTTGGTGGAGCGGTGGAAGGCCGAGAAGACGTGGCTCTGGTCGGCGCTGGAGATGCCGATGCCGGTGTCGGTCACCTCGATGCTCACCTCGTCCTCGCCCACCTCCATCGTCACCGAGACCGAGCCGTCCTCGGGGGTGTACTTCACCGCGTTGTCGACCATGTTGTCGATGACCCGCGCGAGCTCCTCGGGGTCGCCGAACACCACGACCGGCGCCGTCCCGGTGCGCTCGAAGGCGAGCCCGACGCCCGCCTGCTTGGCCCGGATGCTGAGCAGGTCGACGCTCGCCTCGCAGAGCTCGGCGAGGTCCACCGCGCGGCGCACCGTCTCGCGGCGGCCCTGGATGCGGGAGTAGTGCAGGAGGTTGGCGACCAGGTTGTTGAGGCGCTGGGCGTTGCGGATGATCGCGTCCAGCGACGTCATGTCCGGGTGGCGGTCGGCGATCAGCTCGGCGTGGCCGAGGATCGCGGTGAGCGGGGTCTTGAGCTCGTGGGAGATCGTGGCGATCAGCTCGCTGCGGTAGCGCGCGAGCTCGCGCAGCTCCTGGACCAGGCGCTGCTCGGTCTCCAGGACGCGGGAGGCGCGCACCGCCTGCGCGAGCAGGCGTCCCACCTCCAGCACGGCGTCGGCCTCCGACAGGGTCAGCGGGCGGGTGTTGCGGGCGAAGCCGAGCACGAGGTAGCCGACCAGGTCGTCCTGCGAGACGAGAGGGCAGACGAGGGCCCGCTCGACGCGCACCGCCCGCATGAGCTGCTGCACCCGGTCGGCGCTGCTCGGCAGCCGTACCGACCCGGCGTCGTGGAGCCCCAGCTCGACCAGCACCGGCAGGTCGTCGAGCCCCGCGAGGTCCTGCCGGATCTCCGGCACGTCGTAGTCCGGGGTGAAGGGGCGCGGCGTGCCGACGCCGATCTGCTGCCCCTGGACGTCGCTGGGGAAGGTGCGCACGACGGCCTGGGTGGTGCCGAGGGCCTCCGCGACCGCTTCCACCGCCGTCGTCATCGCCTGGGCGAGCCCGCCCTGGACGCCGGCGCCGGCGGCCGCGACCGAGGTGAGCATCCGGTCGAGACGAGCGCGGTCGGTGAGCCGCTCGCGCTCGCGGGCGTTGGAGAGCGCGACGCCGGCCTGCACGGCGAACATCTCCAGCAGCTCGCGGTCGGCCTCGTCAGGCACCCGCCCGTCGGCCGGCAGGTCGACGGCCATGTTGCCGAGGAGCTCGCCGCCCGCGGAGTAGAGCGGGGCGTAGAGGGCGTGCTGGGGGTGCCAGGCGTCCGGGTCGTTGCTGGGCTCGACCTCGGGGATCCAGGCGGCACGCAGCCGCTCCTCCGACATCCGACCAGCGGGGACGAAGCGCAGGATGCCCCAGCGGTCGGCCTCGCGGAACTCGTCGAGGATCTGCTCGGCCGGGGTGCGGCGGTGCAGGATCTGCGCGACGACGTCGGGCGGACCGGCGACGTTGGTCATCACCAGCACGTCGCCCTCGAGCCGGGCGATCGCCGCGACGCCGTAGCCGAGGACGTCGACCACCCCGTGCGCGATCTCCTCGAGGATCACCTCGGTGTCGGTGGAGGAGTTGACGCGTCGCATCAGCTCGGCCAGACGACTCAGCGCGCCCTGGTTGCGCGGCATGCCCACCTCCCCACGAGGTTCATCGGACCCTCCAGCCCCGTGAGGGACTCTAGGGCGCTCAGGCCTCGATCACCACAGGAATGATCATCGGGCGACGGCGGTGGGCACGGTTGACCCAGCGGCCCACGACACGGCGTACGACCTGCTGGAGCTGGTAGGAGTCGGTGGCCCCGTCGGCGATCGAGGCGTTGAGCGCCTCGATGATGAGCGGCTTGACCTCGTCGAAGGTGGCCTCCTCCTCGGCGAAGCCCCGGGCGTGGATCTCCGGTCCGGAGACGACCTTGCCGGTCACCGAGTCGACGACCACGATGACGGACAGGAAGCCCTCCTCGCCGAGGATCCGGCGGTCCTTCATCGAGGCCTCGCTGATGTCGCCGATGGTGGTGCCGTCGACGAAGACGTAGCCGACGTCGACCTTGCCGACGATCTTCGCGAGGCCGTCGACGAGGTCGACCACCACGCCGTCCTCGGCCAGCACGACGTTCTCCACGCCGGTGGCGCGGGCCAGGTCGGCGTTGGCACGCATGTGGCGGACCTCGCCGTGCACCGGCATCACGTTGCGCGGCTTGACGATGTTGTAGCAGTAGAGGAGCTCGCCGGCGCTCGCGTGGCCGGAGACGTGGACCAGCGAGTTGCCCTTGTGGACCACGTTGGCGCCCAGGCGCGACAGGCCGTTGATCACCCGGTAGACCGCGTTCTCGTTGCCCGGGATCAGCGAGCTGGCCAGGACCACGGTGTCCCCCGGCTCGAGGTGCACGAAGTGGTGGTTGTTCTGCGACATCCGGCTCAGCGCGGCGAGCGGCTCACCCTGCGACCCGGTTGAGATCAGCACCTGCTTGTGCGGCGGGTAGTCGGCGAGCTCCTTGGCCTCGACCATCACGCCGGGCGGGACGGTGAGGTAGCCGAGGTCCTGCGCGATGGCCATGTTGCGCACCATCGAGCGCCCGACGTAGGCGACCTTGCGGCCGTGGGCCACCGCTGCGTCGAGCACCTGCTGGACGCGGTGCATGTGGGAGGCGAAGCAGGCGACGATGATCCGCTGCTCGCTCTTGGCGAACACCCGGTCCAGGACGGGGCCGATCTCCTTCTCCGAGGTGGTGAAGCCCGGCACCTCGGCATTGGTGGAGTCGGTGAGGAACAGGTCGACACCCTCGTCGCCGAGGCGGGCGAACTCGTTGAGGTCGGTGATGCGGCCGTCGAGCGGCAGCTGGTCCATCTTGAAGTCACCGGTGTGCAGCACCACGCCGGCGCCCGTGCGGATGACGACCGCGAGGGCGTCCGGGATCGAGTGGTTGACCGCGACGAACTCGAGCACGAAGGGCCCGAAGGTGATGGTCTGGCCCTCTGCGACCTCGTACTGCGCGGTCTCCTTCAGGCGGTGCTCGCGCAGCTTGGAGCCGAGCAGCGCCAGGGTCAGCCTGGAGCCGACGAGCGGGATGTCGCCGCGCTCGCGCAGGAGGTACGGCGTGGCGCCGATGTGGTCCTCGTGGCCGTGGGTCAGCACCAGCGCCTCGACGGCGTCGAGGCGGTCCCGGATCGGGTCGAAGTCGGGCAGGATCAGGTCGACGCCGGGGTGGTGGTCCTCGGGGAACAGCACGCCGCAGTCGACGATCAGCAGCCGGCCGTCGTACTCGAAGACCGTCATGTTGCGACCGACCTCGCCCAGTCCGCCGAGCGGGATGACCCGCAGACCTCCGGCCGGGAGGGGGGCGGGCGCGCTCAGGTCGAGGTGGGGATGGCTCAAGGGTTTCCTTCGTTCGTGAGGAGGAGGGTTCTCACAGGAGGCCGGCGGCGGCGAGCCCCGCGCGGAGCGCGGTGACCTCGTCGTCGTCCAGGGCGACCAGTGGGCCGCGGACGCGGCGGTTGTCGAGCACGCCGAGCAGCTCGAGGGCTGCCTTGGCGGTGGTGGCTCCGTAGTTGGGCACGCCCATCACGGCGTCGAAGGCCGGGACGAGCGAGGTGTGGATCCGCAGGGCCTCGGCGTGGTCGCCGTCCGCCCAGGCGCTGATCATCGACGCCAGCTGGTCGCCGGCGGCGTGAGCGACGACGGAGACCAGGCCGACCCCGCCGTAGGCGAGGTAGCCGAGGGTGTTGGCGTCGTCACCGGAGTAGACGGCGTAGCCCATGTCCACCAGCTGGGCCGTGCGGGCCAGGAGGCCGGAGGCCTCCTTGACCGACGTGATGTGGTCGTAGCGCCGCATCGCCTCGTAGGTCTCGAGCTCGATGGTCGTCGCGGTGCGGCCCGGCACGTCGTAGAGCATCACGGGCAGGTCGGTGGCCTCGGCCACGGCACTGAAGTGGTGGCGCAGGCCGACCTGGCCGGGCTTGTTGTAGTAGGGGCTGACGAGCAGCACGCCGTCGACACCGACCTTGGCCGCCTGCTCGGCGAGCTCCACGGAGTGGGCGGTGGAGTTGGTGCCGACGCCCGCGATCACGACGGCGCGGTCGCCGACCGCGTCGTGCACCGCGCGCAGGATCTCGCCGTCCTCGGCGACCGAGGTGGTGGGGCTCTCCCCCGTCGTGCCACTCACGACGAGGCCGTCGTTGCCGTGGTCGACGAGGTGGACGGCGATGCGGGCCGTGGCGTCGAGGTCGACGGTGCCGTCCTCGCGGAAGGCCGTGGCCATCGCGGTCAGCAGCCGGCCGAACGGGACGTTGGAGCTCATGGGCGAAGGTTATCGCTCTCCCGGGCCCGAGTCGTCGGCGGCGACACGCACACGGTGTCGGCGCCTCGACCGATACTGGGTGCCATGGCCTACGACGAGGTGCTGGCAGGGCGGATCCGCGAGCTGCTCGACGGCGAGCCGGGCGTGACGTCGAGGAAGATGTTCGGCGGGCTGGGGTTCATGGTCGAGGGCCACATGGCGGTCGCCGCAGCGAGCAACGGGGCCCTGATGGTGCGCGCCGACCCGGCCGACTGCGCGACGTGGACCGACGGCCGGACCGTCAATCCGATGGAGATGCGCGGTCGTCCGATGGCAGGGTGGCTGCTGGTGGACTCCGCAGCCGTGGCCGGCGACGACCAGCTCGGGCAGTGGGTCGACCGCGGGATGCGCTTCGTCCGCACCCTCCCACCGAAGCCCTCGTCCCCCTGACCCAGGAGATCCGTGCCCGACCTCGACCTTCCCAGCTGGCTCACCCCTGCCCAGCAGGACACGATCACGGCCCTGGCCGAGCGCAACGACGCCGCGCACGGCGACGACCTGCTCGGGCTCGTGCTCAGCGGGTCGGCTGCCCGCGGCCTCGCCACCGAGCGCTCCGACCTCGACGTGGTGGTCGTGCTCACCGACGAGGCCGCGGCCGGGCGCTCGACCGACAAGTCCCCCGAGGTCGACGAGATCGTCGACTCCTGGTCCGAGGTCACGACCGTTCCGCCCTTCGGCACCGAGCACTGGTGGTCGCGCTGGTCCTACGCCTGGGCCCCGGTGCTGCTCGACCGCACCGGCGGCGAGGTCGCGGCGGCCGTACGCCGCCTCGCGACGGTGACGCCCGCGGAGGCCGACGAGGTGCTGATCGAGCACGACCGGCTCGACGGCTGGGTGAAATTCGCCTACCGCGCACTCAAGGGCGTCCGCGACGGCCGCTCGCTCGAGGCGCGGCTCGACGCCGCCGAGTCCGTGCCGTGGCTGCTCGACGTGGTCTTCACGATGTCCGGGCGGGTGCGCCCCTACAACAAGTACCTGGCCTGGGAGCTGCGTACGCACCCGCTCGAGGGCTGGCCCGCCGACGAGCTGCTCGGGCTGGTGGAGCGCTCGCTCGACGGTGACGCGGACGCGCTGCGCGAGACCTTCGCGCGGGTGCGCGCTGCGTGTGCGGCGTACGACGAGCGGCGCGGGCACACGCGCACCGGCGACATGATCGACGGGTGGCACGACCAGCTGGCCGTCCTGGAGGGCCGCGCCTAGCGCACGACGATCCGCAGCTGCTGCCGGACCGACCCGTCGCGGCTCGACAGGATGGTGGTGAAGCGGCTGGTCCCGGCGCGGCGCACCGTGCCGCGGACGATGATGCGCGTGCCGACGACCCGCCACCTCAGGCCGAGCGGGAGACGCCGGTCGACACGCGCCTCGGTGACCGGTCCGCTGAAGCGGATCACCGCGCGGTAGGCCTTGCCGACCCGGGCGCGCGGCAGACGGGTGGTGAGGAACCGGGCGCCGGCGGGCGCGTCCGCGGTCGGTGCGGGCACGGCCAGCGTCGCGGTCGCCGGCGCCGAGGAGGTGGAGGGGGTCGTGGACTGCGTCGGCGTCGGCTGCGCGGCCGGGGTGGGCGGGTCGGCCGCCGGGAGGCCCGCGGCGAGCGAGACGGCGTAGGCCCCGACGGAGGCGTAGTCGCTGTAGCGCCCGGCCTGGCGCGGGTCGCCGCTGCCGGTGCCGTCGACGACGACGGTCCAGGTGCTCGTCGTCGTGGCCGTCGAGACCCAGGTGGCGGACAGCGACTCGTCCGACGCGGTGTCGGCGACGGGGTCCACGACGGCGACCGTGGCACCGAGCGCGTCGAGCACGGTGAGCCGCACGTCGAGGTCGGAGTAGGTCGCGGGGCCGGCGACCCGGAGCGTCACGGGCCCGTCCGAGGTGAAGGTGAAGGCGTCGGTGTCGGCGCGCGTGGTGATCACGCCGTCGGTCGTGCCGCCGACGGCGATCCGGGTGGCGCCGAGCGGCCCGCCCGCGTGGTCGTCGGTGAGCAGCGGTGCCGTCGCAGCGATGATCGCGAGGTCGTTCTCGGTGTTGCTGGCGTCGGCGTACTCCCCCAGCGACCACTGGGAGGCACGCCGGTTGTAGGACGACCCCATGATCGGGGCCCAGCCCCGGTCGCCGGAGTAGTAGGAGGAGGTGCTCGTGCCGTCGTGGGCGAGGCCGAAGGTGTGGCCGACCTCGTGGCTGATGACCTCCCCGAGGTTGTGGCCGCCGGTGCCCGCGCCACGGGTGAAGACCCACGCGGGCTGGGCGTCGGTGGCGCCCAGCGCGCCGAACACCCCGACGTACGCCGACCCGCCGCAGCCGCAGTCGTCGCCCACTGCGTTGGTGGGCGTGACCACGACCGGCATGCCGTAGGTCCGGTCGCCGGCGCTGGAGCGCGTGAGCGCCGACGCCGGCGGCGTACGGGTGGTCACGTTCACGTCGAAGGCCGCGAAGTCCTCGGCGACCACCTGCCAGGCCAGGAGGACCTGGGCGCGCTCGGTCTCGCTGAAGGACGTCGGGTCGGCGTCGATCGAGTACGCCGGCGAGACGATCTCCGCCCCGCCCGCCCAGTGGGTGCCGGAGTAGGTCGCCCCGTCGAAGTCGAGGTAGATCGTGCGGTCGGAGCCCGGTCGCGACGACAGGTCGAACACGTCGTCGGGCAGGGCCGCGGACGGTGCGTCCGCGGTCACCTGCCGCGCGCTCGGGGTGGCCTCGTCGACCACGTAGACCTGGCCGCACGGGTCCACCCACGACGTCTCGTCCTCGGCGAGGTGGAGCAGCCTGTCCAGGTCGAGCGGGCTGCGGGCGGCCAGGGCGCGCTTGCCCAGCCCGGAGTCGAGCGCGTCCGAGAGCCGTACGGGCTGAGTCAGCGAGGTGGGCGCGCACGCGTCGCCGCCGGTGCCCGTGCCGGCCCGGGCCTCGGTGCCCAGCGCGAGCCCGGCCGTCGACAGCACGACGGCGAGGAGGACGCGCGTGAGGGCGCGGAGGGGCGGGACGGGCACGGTGACGTTCCTTGCGGCAGGCAGCACTGGGGACTCGTAGGGACGAGTTCCAGTGGTACGGAGCCGCGATGCACGTCAGGGTGACAGCGGAACCACCAGCGGGTCAGTGGTTGGTAAAAGATTCAATGATCACCGGGAGCACGTGGCGCTCGAGCATCGGAGCCAGGTCGTCGGGGTGGTCGACCAGCGGCGTCCACCGCACCTCCGCGATCTCCGCCGCCGCCACCGGCTCGGCGTCGGACTCCACCCAGAAGACCGTCGAGTGCAGTGTGTGCCCCGGCTCGTTGGCCGCCTCGGACAGGAACTCGCCGAGGAGCGTCGCCGACCCCAGCACCAGGCCGACCTCCTCACGGGCCTCGCGGATGGCCGCGTCGTACGCCGACTCCCCCGGCTCGAGCTTGCCGCCGACGAGCATGAACCGCTCGGTCCCGCGCTTGCGGACCGTCAGCACGTGGCCGTCGCGCACGAGGGCGACGGCGGCGACCACGATGTCGGCAACCGGCTCCACGCCCGCGAGCCTGCCACGGACGACCCGGACAGCACGCAGCCACCCTGGCCGGGGCTTACCCGCGGGTGGCTGCGTGGTGCTGCTCGCTGGTCCGTCAGCCGCCTCTCGGCGTAAGGCCGCTCGCAGCGGCAAGGGGTGAGGCCCGGGGGCATGATGCGGAGCCAGCTGTCGGGTCCAACGAGGCGAGCGGCGCCGGCATTCCGGCTCCCCGGATCAGGTGGATGTGAGGTCGCGCACGAGCGGGACGACCGCCGCCGGGAAGAGTGGGAGCGCTTCGTGCTCGTCGTCGACGGGACGCCACACCACCGGCACCACGCTGCCGTCGCTCTCGGTGAGGGTCGCCCCCTCGGCCGGAGGCATCGGGTCGAGACGTCCCGCATACAGGAAGACGACCTCGTGGCCCAGCACGCCGTCGAGCCGGAAGATGCTCTCCACCACACCGAGCGAGGTGAGGTCGTCGACGCGGGCACCCAGCTCCTCGTCGACCTCGCGCAGCACCGCGTCCCGGTGGGTCTCCCCCAGCTCCACGCCACCGCCGATCAGGCGGTGGTAGCCGTCCGGCTGCTCGAGGGTCGGCGGGTTGAGGGTCACCGCGTGCGACGTACCGGTTCTGTCGAGTGCCACCAGCATGGCCTTCACCCGGATGCGGGAGCGGTCGACGGGGCTCATGTCAGCGACTGCGTCACGGCCAGCGCGCGGCGTACGGCCTCGAGGGCCTCGGCCTCGGACACGCCCAGCGTGCGCACCGTGGCGGCGTACGACGCTGCGGCCTCGCGCAGCGATCGCTCCACGCCCCGGCCCGCGACGAACGTGCCGGCGCGACCGCGGGTCTCGACGACGCCGAGCGCCTCGAGCTCCTTGTAGGCCCGCGCGACGGTGTTGGTGGCGAGGTCGAGCTCGGCCGCGAGGGACCGGACGGGCGGCAGGCGGAAGCCCGGCTCGAGGACTCCGGAGTCGACCTGGCCGCGGATCGACTCGCGGACCTGCTCGAAGGGCGGCACGCCCGAGGTCGGGTCGACGGCGAGCTTCATGCCGCGGGGTCCATCCGCTCGAGCCAGACGCGCTCGTAGCCCTCGAAGCTCTCGCGGGCTGTCTCCACCCAGTCCCCGGCGGCGTACTGCGGGTAGTGCACGTCCCCCGCGGGCTCGAGGTCGACCTCGGTCAGCACCTGGTGGGTGGCGTAGGGCAGGAGCGCGGCGTAGACCTCTCCCCCGCCGGCGACCATCAGGTCACCGGCCTGCTGCGCGGCGAGGTCGAGCGCCTCGTCGACGGTGTGCGCGACCAGCACGCCTTCGTGCGACCAGTCGGCGTGGCGGGTCAGCACGATCGTCGTACGCCCCGGGAGCGGTCGGCCGATCGACTCGAAGGTCGTGCGGCCCATCAGCAGCGTGTGGCCCCAGGTCAGCTCCTTGAACTGCGCCTGCTCGCCGGGGAGGCGCCACGGGATGTCGGGCCCGTTGCCGATGACACGGTTGCGGGCGTGCGCGGCGACCAGCACGATGCGATCGGTCACGGGGCCTCCTCAGACTGCGATGGGCGCCTTGATGCCCGGGTGCGGGTCGTAGCCCTCGACGGCGATGTGGTCGAGGTCGAAGCCGTCGATCTCGGTGACGGTGGGGTCCAGCACCAGCCGGGGCAGCGGCCGCGGGTCGCGGGTGAGCTGGAGCCGGGCCTGCTCGACGTGGTTGAGGTAGAGGTGGGCATCGCCCATCGTGTGCACGAACTCCCCCACCTCGAGACCGGTCACCTGCGCGACCATGTGCGTCAGCAGCGCGTAGGACGCGATGTTGAACGGCACACCGAGGAAGGTGTCGGCCGAGCGCTGGTAGAGCTGGCAGGAGAGCATGCCCTCCGCGACGTAGAACTGGAAGAGCGTGTGGCACGGCGGCAGCGCCATGTCGTCGACGTCGGCGACGTTCCACGCCGAGACGATGTGGCGGCGCGAGTCGGGGTTGGTGCGGATGCCCTCGACCAGGCGCGCGACCTGGTCGACGTGGCGGCCGTCGGGGGTGGGCCACGAGCGCCACTGGTGGCCGTAGACCGGGCCGAGGTCGCCGTCGTCGTCGGCCCACTCGTCCCAGATGGTGATGCCGCGGTCCTGGAGCCACTTCACGTTGGTGTCGCCGCGCAGGAACCACAGCAGCTCCCCAAAGACCGAGCGGGTGTGCACCTTCTTGGTGGTGACGAGCGGGAAGCCCTCGGCGAGGTCGAAGCGCATCTGGTGGCCGAAGACGCTCAGCGTCCCGGTGCCGGTGCGGTCGCTCTTCTCCACTCCCTCGTCGAGGATTCGCTGGAGCAGGTCGAGGTAGGCGCGCACGGGACGACTGTACGACGTCCCGGGACCCTCCTAGGACCGCGGCACGCGCGCCTCGACGAGGACGCACTCGACGTCGAAGGCGAAGTCCCGGTCCTGGCCCCGATCCCCGCGCCACGGCGCACCCAGCGCGTCGTACGCCGTGCGCAGGCGGGATCGCACGTCCTCGGGCTGGGCCCGCCACACCACGCCGAAGTTGCCGACGGTGGTGAGCCCCGCCCACAGGTCGTCGGGTGCCACGCGCCACGTCCACGCCAGGGTGCGGGCGTCGGTCACGGCGAGCCCGGCCTCCTCGAAGAGCCCTGCGAGCCCGTGGGGAGAGCGATCGAAGTCCCGCTCCTCCGGCAGGCGAGGCACGGGCGGGCGCTCGGCGCCGGCCTCGTCGAGGAGCCCGTTCCACATCACACCCTGCGGCGGCGGCGTACGCCCCCAGATGGTCGCGCGCACCGTCCCGCCCGGCGCGGCGACACGAGCCAGCTCGCGCGCGCCTGCGCGGGGGTCGTCGACGTGGTTGAGCACGAAGCCGGCCGTCACGGCGTCGAAGCCGTCATCGGCGAAGGGCAGGTCCGGAAGGCCACCGGCCACGACCTCGTCGCCCAGCCGCTCCGTCGCAAGGGCCGCCATCTCCGGGTCCGGCTCGACACCGATCGCCTCGAGTCCGCGCTCGCGCGCCTCCGCGACGAGCGCGCCCGTCCCGCAGCCGACGTCCAGGAGGCGGCCGCTGCCCGGGAAGCCACCCACGACCTCCGGCACCACGCCCTCGCACAACCCCGCGAAGCTCCGCGCGTACGCCCGAGCCACACCTGTCCACAACGCCTCCGCCACGCGCGGGAGGTTACGCGGTCACCTCACCCGGACCGAGCCGTCCGCGCTGGGGATGGTGAGGGGCGGCTCGCAGGTCGACACCGTCGGGCAGACCACCAGGGCCCGCCGTCCCGACTCCGACTGTCGCAGTGTGTCGCGGTTGCCGTCGCGCCGCGAGGAGTCGATGAGGTGCGCCCACCCGCCCTCGGGGAGCGGGACGCTCTGGAGGCGCACGTCGTAGCGGCCCGGCGGCAGGAACGCCGGCGCCGGGGTCGGCGCGTCGAGCTCGGCGGGCGCCTCGTCGAGCGGCTGCACCTCGCCGTCCGGCTCGATCCGGAGCAGCTCGCCGTCGGCCAGCCGCACCGCGACGTCCGCACCGTCGGCGGCGAACGCCTCGACGCCGGGCAGCTCGACCACCACGTCCGCGAGGTGCAGCTCGCCCTGGGCGTACCAGCTCACCGGCAGCGGGTTGGCCTCCTCGCGCACCGCGGGCGGTCGCGGCTGGTCCGCCCACCACGCCCAGACGAGAGCGAGCGCAGCAGCGACCGCCAGCCCGGCGACGCCGCGCCGCAGTCCGCGGCGACGACGCGCGCCCCGCAGCACCCCGGCGCGCGCCAGCCACGGACCGGCCGCGTCGCGCGGGTCCAGAGGGCGTACGCCGTGGGGCGCGGGCTCGCCGGGACGGGGGGTGAGGCCGGCCCGCTCGCGGACCTCCGCCCACAGGCTGACGTCGACCTGCTCCTCGCGCACCCGCCGCGCCCACCCCCGCCGGCTCGCCAGGAGCACCTCGGCGACGGCGAGCCGTGCCTCGTCGGGGGCCACGCCCTCGTCCTCGAGCCCGCCGACCAGGTCCGGCCAGCGGGCGGCGACGTAGTGGTCGAAGTCGGCGTCGGCGCTCACGTCAGGTGCTTCGGCGCGGCGACGGTCCGTGGATGGCTCAGGCGCTCAGGGACATGGGGCCGTAGACCTGGCGGTCGTGCTCGAAGAGCGTCACTGCGGCCACCCCGTGCTCGGCGAGCTCGGCCCAGATCTCCCCGACCCACGACTCGGCGTCGCCCTGGGTGGAGAAGCGCTGGTCGGCGTGCTCGGCCACCTCGACCGTCGCGCCGTCGGCGTCCTCGAGGCGCCACCACCACGGGCGGTCGGAGGCGGAGGGCTGGCGGAAGGTCGGCGGCTGTCCGGGGAGCACGTCAGGACTCCTTCACCGACGGGTCGACGAACGGCGGCTTCACGAGCTGGAAGATCTCGCGCCGGCCCCGGACGTCGACCCCGACCTGGGCGTCCTCGGCCACCATCGTCGGGATCAGCGCGAGGCCGATGCCCTTCTTCAGCGTCGGGGAGAACGTGCCGGAGGTGATGTCGGCCAGGGGGACGTCGTGGGTGAGGGTCACGCTCATCCCGGGACGTGGGATGCCGCGTCCGACGGCGACCAGGCCGCGCAGGCGACGCTTCGGACCCTCCTCCTTGACCGTCAGCACCGCGTCGCGGCCCCAGAAGGCGTCCTTCTTCCAGCCCACCGCCCACGACAGCCCGGCCTCGACCGGGTTGGTGTCGAGGCTGATGTCCTGGCCGTGGAGCGGATAGCCCATCTCGGTGCGCAGGGTGTCGCGCGCGCCCAGGCCGCAGGCGGTGATCCCCCACTCCTCGCCCGCCGCCATCAGCTCGTCCCACAGCTGCCCGGCGGTGTCGTTGACGACCACGAGCTCGTAGCCGCGCTCACCGGTGTAGCCCGTGCGGCACACCACGACGCCCACGCCGGTGTCGCCGAGCTCGGCCTCGACGAAGGACATGTAGCCGTGACCGGTCGGGAGACCGACCTTCTGCAGCACCTCGTCGGAACGGGTGCCCTGCACCGCGAGCACGGCGTAGTCGTCGTGGTGGCTGACGACCTTCACGCCCTCGGGCGCCTGCTCCTGCAGGCGGCGCACGACCTCGGCGGTGTTGGCGGCGTTGGGGATCAGGAGCACGTGCTCGTCGTCGTGCCAGTAGGCGATGAGGTCGTCGACGATGCCGCCGGACTCGTCGAGGCAGAGCGTGTACTGCGCCTTGCCGGGCTCGATCTTGGCGAGGTCGTTGGACAGTGTCGCGTTGACGAACTCGGCGGCGCCCGGACCCGACACCATCGCCTTGCCGAGGTGGCTGACGTCGAAGATGCCGACGGCTTCACGCACCGCCGTGTGCTCCTTGACGACACCGGTCGGGTACTCCAGGGGCATCGACCACCCGCCGAACTCGGCGAACTTCGCGCCGAGGGCCTCGTGACGGTCGTGGAGGGGCGACTGCTTCAGCGATCCGGCCATGGCTCGAAACCTACCGCAGCGTGCGGACAGCCAGACCTCCCCTAGCATGCCCGGGTGACCTCGTACTCCCTGCGCAGCTCCAGCCCCGCCAAGACCCGCGCCGACGCCGTCGTGGTGGGCGTCGTCGCCACCACGAACGGCCCGCGGCTGTGCGACGCGGCCGACGACGTCACCGAGGCCTACGGCCGGCGGCTGCGCGCGTTCCTGTCGACGATGGGCGTCACCGGCAAGGCCGGCGAGTCGGTCAAGGCGCCGACCCGCGACGAGGTCAACGCGCCCCTCCTGGTCTTCGTCGGCCTCGGTGACGACGCGGCCGACCCCGTCGCCGTACGCCGTGCCGCGGGCGTCGCCGCGCGCAGCGTGCCCAACGCCGCGTCGGTCGCTTTGGCGCTGCCGGCCGACACCCCCGAGCTGGTCGCCGCGGTCGTCGAGGGCCACCGCCTCGGCGGCTACACCTTCACCGCCTACAAGTCCGCGAAGGCCGAGACCACCGAGCCCGCCGACGTCGTGGTCCTCACCGCGATCGCCCGTCGCGCCGAGGCAATCGCCGCGCTCGAGAAGGCGGGGATCCTGGCCGACGCCGTCGCGCTGACGCGCGACTGGGTCAACACGCCCCCGATGGACTGCACTCCCCCGCTGCTGGCCGACCTCGTGACGAGCGCCCACAAGGCCGTCACCAAGGGCCGCGGTGCGCCGAAGGTGAAGCTCGAGGTCTTCGACCACGAGCAGCTCGAGGAGATGGGCTGCGGCGGCATCCTCAGCGTCGGCAACTCCTCCGCGTCGCCGTCCCGGCTGGTGAAGCTCACCTGGGCGCCCAAGGACGCCGTCGCGCACCTCGCGCTCGTCGGCAAGGGCGTCACCTTCGACTCCGGCGGCCTCACGATCAAGCCCTCGTCGAGCATGGTCAACATGAAGGGCGACATGGCCGGCGCGGCCAGCGTCGTGGCCGCCACTCTCGCGATCGCCCGCCTCGGGCTGCCCGTCAAGGTCACGACCTTCGCCCCGATGGCCGAGAACATGGTCTCCGCGACCTCCACGCGCCCCGGCGACGTCATCACGATGCACAACGGGTCGACCGTCGAGATCGCCAACACCGACGCCGAGGGCCGGATGCTGCTGGGCGACGCGCTGTCGCTGGCGGTGCTCGAGGAGCCCGACGTCGTCATCGACATCGCCACCCTCACCGGCCACATGCAGCTCGCGCTCGGCGACAAGGTCGGCGCCGTGATGGGCACCGACGACCAGGTCCCCGCCGTCCTCGCTGCCGGTCGCGCCGCGGGCGAGCAGCACTGGCCGATGCCGATCCCCGAGGAGATGAAGGAGCGGATCACCAGCTCCAAGGTCGCCGACCTGCTCCAGCACGACTGGGTGCGGTGGGGCGGCGGCCTCTACGCCTCGGCGTTCCTGCGCGAGTTCACCGGCGGGCTGCCGTGGGCGCACCTCGACATCGCCGGCAAGGAGATGAACCTCGGCAGCCCCTACGGCCACGTCCCGTCGGGCGCCACCGGCTTCGGCGTCACGACCCTGGTCGAGCTCGCCCGGTCGCTGTCCGAGGCCTGAGGCCCGCTCAGATCCCTTCGGCCTTCTTGCGCTTGTTGTAGTCGCGCATCCGCTGCGGCACGCCCACCACCGCGGCGTCGTACGACGGCACCTGGTGGCGGTTGGCGAAGTCGTGGGCCCACTTCACGCTGGGCACGCGGCGACGCGTCCACTCCCCGTCGTGGGCGACGAGGAGGATGGTGACGTCGCTGACCGCGGTGCGCGGCTCGACGAACCCCTCGACCCCCTGACGGGTGGTCACGAAGTTCTCGAGGTGGCGCGCGTCCTCGCCGTCGGAGGCACGCACGCGGGTGGACCCGGTGCGGGCGGCGTCCCGCGCCGGAGCACTCGTACGCCCACCCGTACGGCCCTTGCGGCGGAATCGATCGAACAAACCCATGGTGCACATTCTGCCCGGACGGTCCCCACCATGCCCGCGGATCGCCGACGCCGACCCGCGCCGACCGGGTGTGGACACGCTCACGAAGAGTGCAAGGATGGGTGAGCCAGAGCACGTGGAGTGCGAGTCGGAAGTGTGGAGGGAATCTGTGGCGGACGGTGAGTTCGACGTCCTCGTCCTCGGGGCAGGTTCGGGCGGATACGCCTGTGCCCTGCGAGCAGCCCAGCTGGGGTTGAAGGTCGGGCTGGTCGAGAAGGGCAACCTCGGCGGCACCTGCCTCCACGTGGGATGCATCCCGACGAAGGCCCTGCTCCACGCCGCGGAGGTCGCCGACTCGGCCCGCGAGGCCGCGCAGTTCGGCGTCTCGGCCACCCTCGACGGCATCGACATGGGCGGCGTCAACGCCTACAAGGACAAGGTCGTCGACCGGCTCTTCAAGGGCCTCACCGGTCTGATCAAGTCGCGCGGCATCACCGTCATCGAGGGCACCGGCACGCTGACCGGTCCCCGTGAGGTCACCGTCGACGGCACGGCGTACGCCGGCCGGGCCGTGGTGCTCGCGTCCGGCTCCTACAGCAAGTCGCTGCCCGGCCTCGAGGTCGACGGCGAGAAGGTGCTCACCTCCGAGCACGCGCTGCGCCTCGACCGCGTCCCCGCCTCGGCCATCGTGCTCGGCGGCGGCGTCATCGGCTGCGAGTTCGCCAGCGTGTGGAAGTCGTTCGGCTCCGACGTCACCATCATCGAGGCCCTCCCGCGCCTGGTCGCGGCCGAGGACGAGGCCTCCTCGAAGGCCCTCGAGCGCGCCTTCCGCAAGCGCAAGATCTCCTTCCTCACCGGCACGCCCTTCCAGAGCGTGAAGACCACCGACACCGGGGTCGCCGTCACCGTCGAGGGCGGCGACGTGATCGAGGCCGAGATCCTGCTCGTCGCCGTGGGACGCGGCCCGTCGACCGACGGCCTGGGCTACGCCGAGCAGGGCGTCGAGATGGACCGTGGCTTCGTGCTCACCGACGAGCGGTGCCGCACCAACGTCGAGGGCGTCTACGCCGTCGGCGACATCGTCCCGGGCCTCCAGCTGGCCCACCGCGGCTTCCAGCAGGGCATCTTCGTCGCCGAGGAGATCGCCGGGCTCGACCCGCGCCCGATCGACGAGTCCGGCATCCCGCGCGTGACCTACTCCCACCCCGAGATCGCCTCCGTCGGCCTCGACGAGGCGGCGGCCCGAGAGCTGCACGGCGACGCGGTGACGACCGTGACCTACGACCTCGGCGGCAACGGCAAGAGCCAGATCCTCCAGACCCAGGGCTTCGTCAAGCTCGTCGGTCTCACCGACGGTCCGGTCCTGGGCGTCCACATGGTGGGCGATCGCGTCGGCGAGCTCATCGGCGAGGCGCAGCTCATCTACAACTGGGAGGCACACGCCGAGGACGTCGCGCCGCTGCTGCACGCCCACCCCACCCAGAACGAGGCGCTCGGCGAGGCCCACCTGGCCCTGGCCGGCAAGCCGCTGCACGCCCACTCCTGACCCCCAGCTTTTCAGCCCTGGCCCCACACCTACCTACACGCGAGCGAAGGAACACCAATGGCCTCCGAAGTCACCCTCCCCGCCCTCGGCGAGTCCGTCACCGAGGGCACCGTCACCCGCTGGCTCAAGCAGGTCGGCGACGAGGTCGCCGTCGACGAGCCGCTGCTGGAGGTCTCCACCGACAAGGTCGACACCGAGATCCCCTCCCCTGTCGCGGGCACGCTGCTCGAGATCACCGCCAACGAGGACGACACCGTCGAGGTGGGCGCCGTCCTCGGCGTGATCGGCGAGGAGGGCGAGTCCGCCGGCGACGCCTCCGACGCCGCCGAGCCCGAGGCGCAGCCGAAGGACGAGGAGGAGTCGGAGAAGAAGGCCGAGCAGGAGGAGCAGGTCGCCGAGGAGACCGGCGAGCTGCCGGCCGGCGACGAGACCCCCGAGTCCGAGAAGGACGACGCCCCCGCCGAGTCCGAGCCCGCCGCCGAGAAGGCGTCCGGCAGCTCGGGTGGCTCCGGCACCTCCGTCACGCTCCCCGCGCTGGGTGAGTCCGTGACCGAGGGCACGGTGACCCGCTGGCTCAAGCAGGTCGGCGACGAGGTCGCCGTCGACGAGCCGCTGCTGGAGGTCTCCACCGACAAGGTCGACACCGAGATCCCCTC
>CAXHZJ010000002.1:0-446362 GCA_964021995.1 Nocardioides furvisabuli
ACTCAGACCGTGTCGTCGCAGGTTCTCGACCAACGTGCCTGGGCATCACATCTAGCGCAGCAGCACCAGGTCGTCGCGGTGCACGACCTCGCGCTCGTACGCCGCCCCGAGCGACTCCTTCAGGTCGCCGGTGGAGCGGCCCAGCAGCGCGGGCAGCTCGTCGGCGTCGAAGTTCACCAGCCCGCGGGCCACCACTCCCCCGTCGGGGTCGAGCAGGTCGACGGGGTCACCGGCCACGAAGCTGCCGGCCACGGACGTGATGCCGGCGGGCAGCAGCGAGGCGCCGCGGGACACCACGGCGCGTACGGCTCCGGCGTCGAGGGTGAGCGAGCCGAGCCCCGAGGTGGCGTGCGCCAGCCAGAGCTGCCGGGTCGGCCGACGCTTGCCGGTGGCCTCGAAGAGGGTGCCGACCTCGGCACCCGCGAGAGCCGCAGCACCCTGCTCGGCGGAGGTGAGCACGACCGGGATGCCGGCGCCGGTCGCGATGCGGGCGGCGTCGACCTTGGTGGTCATCCCCCCGGTGCCGACGCCGGACGAGCCGGCCGCACCGATGGTCACCGACGCGAGGTCGTCCTCCGATCGCACCACGGGCAGCAGCGTCGAGCCGGGCCGGCTCGGCGGACCGTCGTAGAGGCCGTCGACGTCGGAGAGCAGCACGAGGAGGTCGGCGTGCACCAGGTGCGCCACGAGTGCCGCCAGCCGGTCGTTGTCGCCGAAGCGGATCTCGGACGTGGCGACGGTGTCGTTCTCGTTGACGATCGGCACCACCCCGAGCTCGAGCAGCTTGGCGAGGGTCTGGTGCGCGTTGCGGTAGTGGGCACGGCGCACCACGTCGTCGACGGTGAGCAGCACCTGGCCGGTCACGATGCCGTGCCGGGCGAACTCCTCCTGGTAGCGGTGGGCCAGCAGGCCCTGTCCCACGGACGCCGCCGCCTGCTGGGCCGCCAGGGCCCGCGGGCGGGTGCTGAAACCGAGCGGCGCCAGGCCTGCCGCGATCGCGCCCGACGACACCAGGACCACCTCGGCGCCGGTGCCTCGTGCAGCCGCGAGGACCTCGACGAGTCGGCGTACGCGCGCCGGGTCGATCCCACCCGCGGCCGTGGTCAGCGACGACGACCCGACCTTGACCACGATGCGCCGGGCGGCGCGGACCAGGGTCGAGCGGTCAGTCGTCACTGCCGTCCCAGTCGGGGTCGTCCTTGGAGCCGATCTCGTAGGACATGGGGCCGACACCCGAGCTGCCGCTGCTGCGGTTGGGGCCCTTCTTCTTCCGCTCCTCGTCGAGGCGGCGGGCGACGTCGGCGCGTGCCTCCTCCTCGCTCTTGGTCTCCATCGCCTCGGCGATGTCGCGGCGGCGCTCGCGGGCCGGGCGGTTCTCGCGGAGCCGCTCGTCCTCACCACGGCGACCCAGCATCTCGGCGCCCGCCTCGATGCTGGGCTTGAAGTCGAAGACCACGGAGTTGTTCTCCGGGCCGATGATGACGGCGTCACCCTCCTCCGCCCCCATGCGCGCGAGCTTGATCTCCACGCCGAGGCGGTTGAGCCGGTCGGCGAGGAAGCCCACCGCCTCCTCGTTGCTGAAGTCGGTCTGGCGCACCCAGCGCTCGGGCTTGGTGCCGCGCACGCGCCACCCGTCGTCGGTGCGGACGACCTCGAAGTCGTCACTGGCATCGACGGCCTTCGGCCGCAGCACGATCCGCTCGGGCGCGACGTCGGGCGCGACCTCGCGCGACGCGACGACGATCTCGGCCATCGCGAACGTCAGCTCGCGCAGGCCCGCGCCGGACGCAGCGCTGACCTCGAAGACCCGCATCCCGCGGCCGCGCAGCTCCTCGACCACCATGTCGGCGATGTCCTGCCCGTCCGGCACGTCGATCTTGTTGAGCGCGACCAGGCGCGGGCGGTCCTCGAGACCGCCGTAGCGGGCGAGCTCGCCCTCGATGACCTCGAGGTCGTCGAGCGGATTGCGACCGGGCTCGACGGACGCCGTGTCGACGACGTGGACCAGCGCCGCGCAGCGCTCGATGTGGCGCAGGAAGTCGTGGCCCAGGCCGCGGCCCTCCGCGGCGCCCTCGATCAGGCCGGGGACGTCGGCGACCACGAAGGTGGTCTCGCCGGCGGTGACCACGCCGAGGTTGGGGATCAGGGTGGTGAAGGGGTAGTCGGCGATCTTGGGCCGGGCCCGCGAGATCGCGGCGATGAGGGAGGACTTGCCGGCGCTCGGGAACCCGACGAGGCCGATGTCGGCGACGACCTTCAGCTCGAGGCGTACGACGAGCTCGTCCCCGGGCTCACCCAGGAGCGCGAAGCCGGGGGCCTTGCGCTTGGAGGAGGCCAGCGCCGCGTTGCCGAGACCGCCGCGGCCGCCCTGGGCGATGACCATCGTCGTCCCGTGGCCGACGAGGTCGGCGAGCTCGTTGCCGTCGGCGTCCTTGACCAGGGTGCCGTCGGGGACGACGAGCAGGAGGTCCTTGCCGTTGCCACCGTTCTTGTGGTCACCGGCTCCCTGGCCGCCGTTGTCGGCGCGACGCTTGGGGCTGTGGTGGTAGTCGACGAGCGTGGTGACGCTGGTGTCCACCTGCAGGATGATCGACCCGCCCTGGCCGCCGTTGCCGCCGTCGGGACCGCCGAGCGGCTTGAACTTCTCGCGCTTGACGGAGGCCACACCGTTGCCACCTCGTCCGGCCGCGAGGTGCAGCGTGACCTGGTCGACGAACGTGGGGATGGCCATCAGATTCCTTGCATCGGTGGGTGAAAGCACGAAGGGCGCCCCGGAATCGGGACGCCCTTCGCAGAAGTGCTCAGTGTCGCGGGGAGGTCACTCGCCGGGGACGATGTTGACGACCTTGCGACCGCGGCGGGTGCCGAACTCGACGGCGCCGGCCTGCAGGGCGAACAGGGTGTCGTCGCCGCCACGGCCCACACCGGTGCCCGGGTGGAAGTGCGTGCCACGCTGGCGGACGATGATCTCGCCGGCGCCGACGACCTGGCCGCCGAAGCGCTTCACGCCGAGGCGCTGCGAGTTCGAGTCACGACCGTTCTTGGTGCTCGCGGCACCCTTCTTGTGAGCCATTGTTCAGTCCTTTGACGAATAGAGCTGGAGAGAGACGTGTCGACCTCGAGCGAGCGCTCAGAGGGAGATGTCGGTGACCTTGACCTGGGTGTACTTCTGGCGGTGACCCTGGCGCTTCTTGTAGCCGGTCTTGTTCTTGTACTTCTGGATGATGATCTTGGGGCCCTTGGTCCGGCCGGTGACCTCGACGGTCACGCTCGCCTTGTCGAGGCCGGTAGCGGTGACCTTCTCGCCGTCGACGACCATCACCACCGGAAGGGTGAGGGTGTCGCCCGCGGCGCCCATCGCGTCGATCTCGATGACGTCGCCCACGGCAACCTTCTGCTGCTTGCTGCCAGCGCGCACGATCGCGTACACGGCCACTCTCCTCATCAGACTGCGGAAAACTAGGGGAACTTCTACCTGCGCACGACACCGCCTGGAAGGACGAGTACGCCGCGTGGCGGGCGCGCAGGGATGGTGTGTCGAACACCGAGGGTCAAGACTACGGGATCGGGTGACGACCGGCAAAACGACGTCCGGCAGCCCCCGTCCACAGGTGCTCAGCGCTTGCGCGAGCCCCTCTTCTTGACTGGTACGTGCTCGACGACGGGTGCGTCGCCGGGCTCGGAGTCGGCGGTTCCGGGCTCGACCGCGCCCGACTCCGGGACGGTGCCGGCAGCGCCGGAGAGCACGCCCGGGACCGTGGTGGACTCGGTCACGCCGACGGCGGCCGGCGGACCGGCGGGACGGCTCGCGGAGCGGCGTCGGGTGCGGGTGACGACGCGCGGCTTCTCGTCCTCGACGGGAGCCGGCGCAGCAGGCTCGTCAGCAGCCCCTTTGGCAGGCGACTCGACCGGGGTCTCGGCAGCGGCCTCGTCAGGCGCCTCCGCGGCGGCCTCCGCCGGGACCTCCGCAGCAGCCTCGGCCTCGGCAGCGGGCGCCACGGTCGGCTCCTCCACGGAGGGAGCAGGCTCGTCGGCCGGCTTCTCGTCCTCGGGCTGGTCGTCAGCAGGCTTCTCGTGGCGCGCCATGGCGGCCACGTCCTTGGGCGACGGGGCGTGGGTGTGCTGGTCCGAGGACGAGTCGTTGCCTCCCCCGTTGCCACCGCCGTTGCCGTTGCCACCGCCGTTGTCGTTCTCGCCGTTGGCGCCGCGGCGACCGCGACGGCGACCACTGCGACGACCCTCGCCGTCGTCGGACTTCGCGTCCGGGTCGACCGGCTGGTCCTTGATGACGACGCCGCGGCCGTGGCAGTGCTCGCAGTTCTCGCTGAACGACTCGAGCAGGCCGGTGCCGATGCGCTTGCGCGTCATCTGGACCAGGCCGAGCGAGGTGACCTCGGCGACCTGGTGGCGGGTGCGGTCTCGGCCCAGGCACTCGACCAGGCGACGTACGACGAGGTCGCGGTTGGACTCCAGGACCATGTCGATGAAGTCGACCACGATGATGCCGCCGATGTCGCGCAGCCGGAGCTGGCGCACGATCTCCTCGGCCGCCTCGAGGTTGTTCTTGGTGACCGTCTCCTCCAGGTTGCCACCGGAGCCGGTGAACTTCCCGGTGTTGACGTCGACCACCGTCATGGCCTCGGTGCGGTCGATGACCAGCGAGCCGCCCGAGGGCAGCCAGACCTTGCGGTCCAGGCCCTTCTGGATCTGCTCGTTGACGCGGTAGGTCGCGAAGATGTCGCCGCCGGTGCTGCCGCGCTCGAAGCGCTGCACGCGCTCGGCGAGGTCGGGGGCCACCGACTCGACGTACGCCGACACGGTCTCCCAGGCAGCCTCGCCCTCGATGACCAGCTTGGCGAAGTCCTCGGTGAAGAGGTCGCGGACCACCTTGAGCGTCAGGTCGGGCTCTCCGTAGAGGAGCTGCGGACCGGAGCCGCGGTTGGAGGACTTCTTCTCGATGTCCTCCCAGCGGGCCTTGAGCCGCTCGACGTCGCGGGTCAGCTCCTCCTCGCTGGCACCCTCGGCCGCGGTGCGCACGATCACGCCCGCGGTGTCCGGGACGATCTCCTTGAGGAGGTTCTTGAGGCGGTTGCGCTCGGTGTCGGGCAGCTTGCGCGAGATGCCCGAGGTGGTGCCGTCGGGGACGTAGACGAGGAAGCGACCCGCCAGGCTGACCTGGCTGGTGAGGCGGGCGCCCTTGTGGCCGATCGGGTCCTTGGTGACCTGGACCAGGATCATCTGGCCGCTGGAGAGCACGGACTCGATCTTGCGGGGCGCGCCCTCCTTGTGACCGAGCGCTGACCAGTTCACCTCACCGGCGTAGAGGACGGCGTTGCGGCCCTTGCCGATGTCGATGAAGGCGGCCTCCATCGACGGCAGCACGTTCTGCACGCGGCCGAGGTAGACGTTGCCGATGATCGAGGTCTGCGACTCGCGGGCGACGTAGTGCTCGACGAGCACCTTGTCCTCGAGCACGCCGATCTGGGTGAGGTCCTCGCGCTGGCGGATGACCATGACGCGCTCCACGGACTCGCGACGGGCCAGGAACTCGGCCTCGCTCACGATGGGCGCACGGCGGCGACCGGCCTCGCGGCCCTCGCGGCGGCGCTGCTTCTTCGCCTCGAGGCGGGTGGAGCCCTGGACCGAGGTGATCTGGTCCTCGGCGGAGCGCGTACGGCGCACGCGGGTGACGGTGTTGGGCTCGTCGTCGGACGACTCGGGGTCGTCGCCCGAGCGGCGGCGACGACGACGGCGACGCGAGGAACCCTCGCCGTTGCCCTCGCCCGAGTCCTGACCCGAGTCGGGGCCCGAGCCGGAGTCCCCGTCGCCCGACGAGGTGGCGTCGGCCGCCTCGTCGGAGGAGTCGGACGAGTCCTGGTCGCCGGTGTCGCCGTTGTCGGCGGAGGAGTCGGACGACTTGCGGCGGCGACGGCCACCGCGGCGGCGACGACGACGGGCGGAACCGCCCTCGCCGTCCTCACCGTCACCCTCGTCGGCCGATGCAGGACCGTCGGTGTCGGCGGCGACCTCCGCGGTCTCGTCGGTCACGCCCTCGGCAGCCGCGGCCTCGGCAGCGGCCTCCTCGGTCGCCTCCTCGTCCTCGGGCACCTCGGCAGCGGGGGTCTCGGCGACCGGCTCCGCGGCCTTGCCCTTGCCCCTGCCGGACCCGGACGCCTTCGTGCCGCCGGCCTTGCTCGTGGACTTCTTGGCTGCCGCCTTCTTGGCAGGCCGCTGGGCAGCAGGCTCCTCGGCGGTCTCGGCAGCGGCGGGCTCGTCGCCCTCGACCGTCTCGACGGGGGCCGCGGGCTTCTTGCGCGTACGCCGCGTGGTGGTGGTGACCACGGGCGCCTGGAACAGCACTGCGGGGGCCGAGTCGTCGGTGGCCTCGTCAGCAGCGGTGTCAGCGGGGGCATCGGCCGGAGCGGCGGACTCAGCGGCAGGAGCGGCGGTCTTCTTGGCGGCGCGCTTGCGCGGGGCGCGCTTGGCAGGGGCGGCCGCGGGAGCGACCTCGTCGCCGGCGGCAGCGGCCTCGGGCGCAGCGGCCTCGGGGGCCGGCGCCTCGTCGGGTGCGGCTGCGGTCTTCTTCGCGGCCGTCTTGCGGGGCGCGGCCTTCTTCGCCGGCGCCCGGCGTGCGGTCTTCTTCACCACCGGGGCCTCGGCGGGGGCCTCGGCCGCCTCGGCAGCAGGCTCGGCGGCGGGCTGAGCGGCGGGCTCGGCCGGGGCGGCGGCCGCCGGCGCGGCAGCGGCCTTCTTGGCGGGCGCCTTGCGCGTACGCCTCGTCACCACGGGCGCGGGCGGCGCCTCCGGGGTGCCCGGGCCGGTCTCCGTGCCGGTGTCGGTGGTGCGGTCGGGCTGGTCGTCATCGAGCATGTGGTGCTCCTCGGGCACCGAGGTGGTGCCGATACGGCGTCCACCGCTCTCGATCGGCGATCACGGGAGACGCAAAGCTTCTGTGGCGGCGACACCCTCCGCGTGTGCGTCTCCGAGAGGCTGTTCCGCCACCTGCCGCGGTCGCCGGGCCACCGATGAGTCGCTGTCACCGACTCAGTGGCCGCGTCGCGGTCCGGTGACGTCCACCCACCCGGGGTGCCGACCACATCGGAGTGACCGGCGAGAACGTCGTCGGCTCGACGGATCCTGACGGTTGCCAGGGCGTCGAACGTGGCGAGTATCGCACACCGACCCCGGCCCGGCGCTATGCCCGAGGCGCCAGCGGGTCGCCGACCTCGCCGGAGTCGAGCAGCGGTCCCTGGGCGAGCCGGGTCATCAGCGGGGCCTCCCCCGCCGCCAGCCCGGCGACGTTCTCGAGCCCGCGCAGCACGTCGTCGGGGCGTACGGCCGGGGTGCCGTGGCGCAGCACCACGTCGAGCGTCGTACGCCCGGCATCGGCCTCCTCGGCGTCCAGCACCGCCAGCGACACCACGGCCCCCCTGGCGTCGAACTCGCGCATGCCCTTCTTGGTCATCCGCTCCACGAGCGCCTCGTCGGCGGCGAGGAAGCGGCTGACAGCGTCCGTCGCGGTGGCCGGGTCGGCGTCCACCGCGATGCGCCAGCGGCTGCCCTCGAGCAGGTCCGACAGGGACCCGCCGGGCGACTCCACCACCTCGAGGACGTCGAGCCCGGGCGGCAGCGCCTCGTCGAGCATCGCGTGGACGTCGCGGGGCACCACGACCTGGGCGAGCGCGAGCTCGAGGTACTCCGCCTCGCTGGCCGAGCCGGTCGGGGCGGCGCCGGCGTAGGAGATGCGCGGGTGTGGGTTGAAGCCCGAGGAGTACGCCATCGGGATCCGCGCGCGGAAGACCGCGCGCTCGAAGGCGCGGCTGAAGTCACGGTGGCTGGTGAAGCGGAGCCGGCCGCGCTTGGCGTAGCGCACCCGGAGGCGCTGGACGGGCGGGGCCTGCTGCTCGGGCTGCTGACGTGACACCGCGCCACCGTATCCGGGGGCGTCGCCGCGGGCGCGGTCAGCCGTCGATCGCGTAGACCCAGCGGGTCGCGCCGCCCCAGGTGAAGGTGCCGTCCGGGCGCAGGCAGTCGAGGTCGAGCTCCTGGCGGGCCACGATCGTGCCCAGCCGCGGGAGCCGCTCGGCGACCTCGCAGGGCGAGCCGGTGACGTGGATGACGTCGGGGCTGGGGTTGTCCATCACCAGCTCCCTGCGCCCGGACCAGGAGAACCAGATGTAGGCGCCGCCGCGGTTCCACACGTCCTCGTGGACTCCCCCGGGATCGAGCCGCTCCCACACGGCACGGTCGGGCCCCGACATCTGCCGCCCGGACAGGGCGGGGACCCCCGTCGCGATCATCAGCGCGTCGACCGAGTAGTGGTCCGAGGCCCAGACGGTGCCGTCGGCACGGGCGCCCTCGCCGTCGGCGAGCATCGCGGCGGCCGCCTCCGTGCCGCGCAGGTCGCCGAGGCCGAACAGCACCGGGTTGACGTTCCACACCAGCGACAGGGCCAGGACCGAGCCGAGGACGTAGCCCGCGGGCCGCCGGGGCCAGCGCACGAGCACCAGGACGACCACGCCCACCGCTGCGGCGGCGAGCCACACGTCCGCCAGCGACATCTCCGGCAGGTTCTGCGTGCGCAGCAGCGACCCCGCGTGCGCCGCGACGACGGCCGTCGTGCCGCCCGCGAGGGCGGCCACGGCCAGCGAGGCGCGCCGTCGGGCCGCCGGGAGCACCAGGCACAGGAGGATCACCCCGAGGTGGCCCAGCACCTGCGCGTCGCGTGCGGGCGGGACGATGTTGATGCCGGGGATCCGGGCGCCGAGGTCGCCGAGGTCGACCGTGGCCCACAGCGTCCAGAAGCCGGTGAGCACCGCCGCGGCCACCACGGCCGCGTGCTGGCCCGGCACCTGCCAGCGCATCCCCCGCACCAGCAGGAGGACGGCCAGGACGAGCGCGATCGTGAAGCCCGACGAGATCTCGGAGGCGTTCGACCCGACGACCGCCGCACCGTCGGCGAGCTCGTCGAGGCTGGTCGCCCCGAAGAGGAGCTGGAAGGCGCTCGCCGCCCCGGACGAGGCGCGGTCCCCGGGGTAGACGGTGCCGCCGGCCGCCTCGAGCGCTGCGGAGCTCTCCCACAGCACGAGCGCGAGGAAGGTGAGCGTGAGGACGCCCACCGCGGCGATCGTGGCGACGGTCCGGCGGCGCGCCTCGGGGCGGGCCAGGCAGGCGGCCACCGTCGTCAGCACCACGGTCGGCACGAGGACCACGGCCCACGGCGGGTACATGAGCGGCGTACGCACGAGCAGGGCGGCGCTCAGCAGGCCCCACCCGGCGGCCACCGGCCACCGCGAGGCGCGCGAGGCGTCCACGGCCTTCGCCAGGGCCAGCGCGCCGCCGAAGGCGAAGCCGAGCATCGCGGCGTGGCTGTTGGACCACCACGCGTTGGACGGGGAGAAGACGATGAGGGCGACCGCGAACCAGCCGATCCACCGGCTCCCGGTGAGCCGTCGGAACCACGCGGGCGCGGCCAGCAGCAGGAGCAGGGTGCCGAGCCAGGCGCGTGCGGAGTGGAGCACGCTGTCGGGGAGGTACGGCCCCAGGCGCAGGGCGGTGCCGTCGGGGTAGAGCACGGAGGTCACCGGCCCCGCCGGCAGCACGGCCAGCAGCTGCTGGGGCGCGGTCAGGGGGTTGAGGTCGTCGGTGCGGCCGGTGGCCTCGACGCCGAGCAGGATCGGGGTGCCGGTCAGGAACTCGTCGGCCCGGATCGCCTGGGCATCTCCCCACATCACCCCGGTGGGGTCGGAGGGGTCCTCGCGCAGCTCGGCGATGCCGATGGACGACAGCGAGATCCCGGCGAGTGAGACGAGCACGTAGAGGACGATCGGGGCGACGACCTCCCAGCGCGTCGCGGCGAGCCTGCGGCGTACGGTCCCGGCCTCCGCGGGGCGGTCGATCGACACCTGTTCAGCTCCTCAGCGCGCGGACGGTCGCGTCACTATAGGCACGGACCAGCGGTCGCCCCGACGCGCACGGGCGGCGCGCGTCCCCGACACCAGCCGGACGGCCCGCCGCGAGTAGCATCGGGCGCATGTCCGGGGGTCCCTCACGTCAGCGCGTGCTCATCATCGTCCCCGCGTGGAACGAGCAGGACGCCATCACCGGCACG
Source organism: Nocardioides furvisabuli (assembly GCA_964021995.1). Taxonomy (GTDB): domain Bacteria; phylum Actinomycetota; class Actinomycetes; order Propionibacteriales; family Nocardioidaceae; genus Nocardioides; species Nocardioides furvisabuli_A. The sequence goes on from CAXHZJ010000002.1 coordinate 10,112, forward strand.
ATCCGCGAGATCCGTGCCGTGGTGCCCGACGCCGACCTGCTGGTCATCGACGACGGCTCGGTCGACCGCACCGCGCAGCGCGCCCGCGAGGCCGGCGCGACGGTGTGCCCGCTGCCCTTCAACCTCGGCGTCGGCGGCGCCATGCGCACCGGCTACCGCTACGCATTGCGCCACGGCTACGACGCCGCCGTGCAGATCGACGCCGACGGCCAGCACGACCCCCGCTACCTCGCGCGCCTGCTCGAGCGGCTCGATGGCCCCGACCGGGCCGACGTCGTCGTGGGCGCCCGCTTCGCCACCCCCGACGACCCCTACAAGGTCCGGGGGCCGCGCCGCTGGGCGATGGTGCTGCTGGCGTGGGTCCTGTCGCGGCTCGCCCACACCCGCCTCACCGACGTGACCTCGGGCTTCCGGGTCTCCAACCGGCGCGCCATCTCGGTCTTCGCCACCCACTACCCGGCCGAGTACCTCGGCGACACCGTCGAGTCGCTGGTGATCGCCGCGCGCGCCGGGCTGGTCATCACGCAGGAGCCGGTGACCATGCGCGCCCGCGTGGCCGGACGCGCCTCGCACTCCCCGATCAAGGCCACCGTCTACCTCTTCCGCGCCATCGTGGCCCTGCTGCTCGCGCTGGTGCGCGACTGGCCCTCCCAGCTCGAGGAGGGCACCTCCGAGGAGGCGCTCGTCGACATCGCGACCGGGGAGGTCGGCCGATGAGCGGCGTCACGATCCTGGGCCTGACCGGCTCGGTCCTCATCCTGCTCGCGCTCTTCGAGATGATGCGCCGTCACCGCCTGCGCGAGAAGTACGCCCTGATCTGGGCGCTGGTCGCGCTGGCGATTGTGACGGTCGCGGCCTTCCCGTCGCTGCTGATCCGCGTCTCGGAGGCCATCGGCCTCGAGGTGCCGGCCAACCTGCTCTTCTTCGTCGCCTCGATGGTGATCATGGTGCTGACGCTCCAGCACAGCTCCGAGCTCGGCCGGCTCGAGGAGCGCACCCGCACCCTGGCCGAGGAGATCGCGCTCCTGCGCCTCGAGATCGACGAGCACCGCCACGCCACGGGCGGCGTACGCCCCGTCGAGCCCACCGACGAGCGCAGCGAGTGAGCGCGCCGGACCCCGGGCCGCTGGAGGTCTTCGTCCCGTTCTGGGGCGACCCCGCGCTGCTCTACGCCACGGTCGAGAGCGTCAAGGCGCAGACCGACCCCGAGTGGACCGTGGTGGTCGTCGACGACTGCTACCCCGACCCCTCGGTCGCCGAGCACTTCGCCGCGGAGACCGACCCCCGGATCCGCTACGTCCGCAACGAGACCAACCTCGGCATCACCGACAACTACCAGCGCTGCCGCGACCTCGCGAGCGGCGAGCTGATGATGTTCATGGGCTGCGACGACCTGATGCACCCGACCTTCGTGGAGACCGTGAAGGCCGCCCACCGCGAGTTCCCGGACGCGGCGACGATCCAGGTCGGCGTACGCGTCATCGACGAGCACGACGCGCCCATCGACCCGCTGACCGACAAGGTCAAGCGGGCCGTGCGGGGACGCATCACGCAGCGCACCGAGCTCGGCGGCGAGGCGCTCGCGACGAGCCTGCTGCGCGGCGCGTGGCACTACTGGCCGGCCCTGGTGTTCCGCACCGAGCGGGTGCGGGCCTACCCGTTCCGCGAGGGCCTGCCGATCATCCAGGACCTCGCCCTGCTCATCGACATGACCGTGGCCGGGGAGACGCTGGTCGTCGACCCGACGGTGTGCTTCTCCTACCGCCGCCACACGCAGAGCGCGTCCGCCACCAGCCTGCTGCACGGCAACCGCTTCTCCGACGAGCGCCGCTACTACGCCGCGGCTGCCGAGCAGGCCGCCGGACGTGGCTGGACCCGCGCCGCGCGGACCGCGCGCATCCGCTGGACCTCACGGCTGCACGCCGTGACGCTGCTGCCCACGGCCGCGCGTCGCCGCGAGCGCACCGCCGTACGCTCCCTGCTCGCGCACGCGCTGGAGCGCTGAGCTCCTAGCGGGACGTGGCGAGCGCGGTCCGGAAGACCTCGAGCGTCTCGCGCGCGACGCGCTCCCAGCTGAACTGGCGGGCCTGCTCGATGCCGGCCGCGGCCATGCCGGGCAGGACCTCGGGGCGGACCGCGACGGTGCGCAGCGCGTCGGCGATCGAGTGCAGGTCCAGCGGGTCGAACCACAGGGCGGCATCGCCGCCGACCTCGCGGAGCACCGGCAGGTCGGAGGCGATCACCGGCAGGCCCTCGGCCATCGCCTCGAGGATGGGCAGGCCGAACCCCTCGGCGAGCGTCGGGAACGCCATCGCCCGGGCGCGCGAGCGCAGGTCGGCCAGCTCGGCGTCGTCCACCCAGCCGCGCAGCTCGACCCAGTCCCCCATGCCGGTCTCGGCGACGACGGGCGCCAGCGGGTCCTCCCCGCGGGCGCCGGTGATGACCAGCCGAGGTCGCACGTCCTCCTCGACGAGGGCGAGCGCGCGGATGAGGCGGTCCCAGTTCTTGTGCGGACGGCGCTGGCCGCTGGCCACGACGAGGTTCTCGGTCCGCGGCGCGACGACCGGGTCCGTCGCGGGGTGCTCGGCGGCGAGGAGAACGACGTGGAGCCGCTCGCGCGGGAAGCCGAGGTACTTCACGATCTCGTCGGCCGAGACCTGGCTGTCGGTGATGACGTGGGCGGCGTTGGCCGCTCCGCGCTTCTCCATCCACATGACCGGCCGCGTGTAGAGCGGGGTCGTCATCAGCTCGGGGTGACTCCAGTAGAGCATGTCGTGGATGGTGATCACGGTGGGCATCGAGGTCCACGCCGGCCCCAGGGTGGCCGGCGAGTGCACGAGGTCGGCGCGGCGGCGCCGGGCCGTCCAGCTCGAGGCGACGAGCTCGCCGAAGGCCCACACGAAGCGGTTCTCGCCGCTGATGCGCGACTCGATCACCTCGCCGGGGAACCACGACAGGTCCAGGCGCGCGCCCTCCTTGCTGGCCAGCGCGACGAAGTCGAGCCCGGTGTCCATCCGGCCGAGGGCGCGGTAGAGCTCGCGCGTGTAGGTCTCCATCCCGCCCTTGGTGCCCGTGTAGGACAGCATGTCGACGAGAACGAGGGGGCGCTTCGGCACCGGTGGTTCCTCCCGGGTGGGTGCAGGGTGCGCGAGCCTAACCGATCCGCTGGCGGCCCAGCGCGAGGTGCACCGCGACCCCGACCACGGGGCCGACGAGAAGCGAGACCACCACGCGGGTCTCCAGCGACCAGGGCGTGAGCAGGACGGCGATCGCGGCAAGCGTCGCGCAGACCCAGCCGACGAGGTAGACGGTGTGGTGGTCGAGCGCGACGGCCGCGGCGCCGGTCACGGTGAGCAGCGCGACGAGGCCGGCACCGAGCACCAGCCCCGCGAAGACCGGCCCGTCGACGTGGTAGGCCGGGTTGACGACCCGCAGGGCCCACGGGCCGATCGGCCACGCAGCGAGCGACCCCACGACCGTGAGCACACCCAGTCCCGTCGCGACCGGCACCAGGGCGCGTACGCCGTGCGCGGCGACCCGCGTGACGACCACGTTCTGGTAGGCGCCGAGCGGCACCATGAGCGGCGCGCGGCACAGCGAGACGGCCAGGATGATCGGGGCGGCGCCGGCGAACACGTCCTCGGGCGTGGTGAGCTTCAGGAGCACCGGGTAGCCCACCAGCAGCAGCGCCGAGACGCCGGACGCGGTCGCGGCGGCGGCGAGGCGTCGTACGAGCCCTCCCGGCGTGACGTCGGCGCGGACGTGCCAGAGGGCGCGCTGGCGCGGGGAGGCGAGCCACAGCAGCAGCCACGTGCCGCAGGCGCCGACCACTGCCCAGGCGAGGCCGACCACGTGCGCGCCCAGGGCCACCGCGGCGGCGACGGCGACCAGCCGCGCCACCGACTCGAGGCCCACGAGCAGCCCGTAGGAGTCCCACTGCCCGGTGCCCGCCGCCGCACCGGCGACCGTCGCGTGCACGAGGAACAGCACGATGCCGACGACGACGGGTGCCAGCAGGCCGGGCCACGGGTCGCCGAACAGTGGCGGCGCCCAGACCGGGCCCAACGCCGCGACGACGGCGACCAGCACCGCGCCGGCGCCGAGCACGACGGGGAAGACCCGCGTGGTCCCGGTGGTGCCACGGCTGGCGAAGACGGTGCGCGTGGTCTCGGTGGTGACGCCGATCAGCACGCCGAAGAACCCGAAGACCGCGCCCCAGAAGACGAGGAACTGGGCATTGACGGCCGGCTCGAGGCCGCGCGCGGCCAGCACCAGGACGACGTATCCCGCGAGGCCGCTCGTGACTGCGGCCGCCAGGACCGACAGCGTCGAGCGGGGGCGCGCCGGGGCGTCGTGGGGCGCGGAGGACGATCCTGGGCCGGGCGCCGGCACCGGCCCGGGCGGCCCTGCGGGGGCGCTCAGCCCGTGATCCGGGTCAGGTCGGACTGCAGCAACGAGTGGCGGCGGTCGAGGACGGCGGCGAGGTGTCCCACGCCGTAGGCAATCGCCGGGCGGCGCACGGCCGCGCGCGTGACGGGCGAGGCCGTGCCACGGAAGAAGTAGTGGACGAGGTCGCTGGTCACGACGCCGTCGAAGCCGAGCTCGCGCGCGAGCGCCTGCAGGGACGCGGCGGTGTAGAAGGTGATGTGCTGGCCGGACTCGGGGGTGTAGTACCACCACTCCCCCGGCCGGGGTGCCGGGTCGGGCAGCACCTGGGTGGTCACGAGCAGCCGGTCGGTCGCCCGGGCGACGTCGGCCAGCGCCTCGACCGGGTCGACGAGGTGCTCGAGCACCTCGAAGGCGGTGACCATGTCGTAGCGCTCACCGGCGACGGCCGCGGTCTCGTGCCCCTCGGCGAAGACGTTGGACGCGAGCGGGTCGGAGTGGGTGAAGTCGTAGCCGCGGTCGCGCATCAGGCGGGTGAGCGTGCCGTAGCCACCCGCCCAGTCGAGGAAGCGACCGCCGCGCAGCCGCTCCGCGCGGAGCACGGTCGCAGTGACGTTGGCGAGGATCTGGCAGCGGTCGAGCAGCCCGATGTCGAGCTTGGCGATGGCCGAGCCGTAGGCCTCCTCCAACCACGTGGGATCCAGGGCCATCACGAGCCCGCACGCGGGGCACCGCTCGTAGGCCACCTCGACGTGGCCCAGCACCCGGCCCTCGGCGAACGGCACGGTCTCGGTTCGGCACACGCGGCAGCGTGAGGACATGGAGGTGTGGCCTTCCTGGTCGACGGACCCGTCGTCGCGCTCATCCTAGGCGGATCGGGGGTCCCGGCGTTTCCGGTCGGTCGCGCGCGAGCGGTTAGGGTGCCCGCCATGTCCGTGCGTCGCGTCCTGCCCTGGATCCTCGTGACGCTGGCGGCGTGGGGGTGCCTGGCGGCCTGGTCGCTGGCCTCCCCGCCCGGCTCCTCGCCCGACGACGACTACCACATGGCGTCGATCTGGTGCGCCGACGGCTTCGAGGCCGGCCGCTGCGAGGCCGGTGACACCGACGACGTGCGGGTGGTCCCGACGCGGGCGTCGGGCGCGAGCCTCTGCTACGCCACGGACCCCTCGGCGAGCGCGGCCTGCCAGGACGCCTTCCCCGACTCCGGCGCCGACTACCCGGCGGTCCACGGCAACTGGACCGGCGCCTATCCCCCGCTCTACTACGAGTTCATGTCGACCTTCGTGGGCGTCGACGTGCCGCGCGCCATCCTGGTGATGCGGCTGGTGGCCTCCGCCCTGGCCGTCGGGCTCGTCGCCCTCCTCGCCGCGCTGCTGCCCCGGCGCCGCCGCCCGCTCGCGACGGTGCCGCTGCTGCTGACCAGCATCCCGCTCGGCATGTCGCTGCTGCCCTCGACCAATCCCAGCGGCTGGACGATCCTCGGCATCGCCACGCTCTGGCCGGCGCTCTACGTCGCCTTCGAGACCCGCGGCCCGCGCCAGTGGGGGCTGGCCGCGGTGGCGGTGCTCGCTGCGACGCTGGCCAGCGGCGCCCGCGCCGACGGGTGCCTGTTCGCGGCGATGTCGGTCGTCCTCGTGCTGATGCTGCGCGTGCGCCACCTGCGTACGTCGCCGGTGCTGGTGGCCGCCTCGCTCGTCGCCCTCGGCATCTCCGCCTACTACTTCCTCAGCGCCGGGCAGGCCGTGGTGATCAACGGCGACATGCGTGCCGCCGAGACCGCGGCGGCGGTGCTGACCAAGTGGCAGCTCGTCATGGTCAACACCGGGGCGCTGCCCGTGCTGTGGCTCGGCAGCTTCGCCGCCGGCCCGATGGGCCGCGCCGGCTGGCTCGACACCGGCTTCCCCCAGCTGGTCCCGGTCCTGGTCATCGCGGTGTGGTTCCTCGTGCTGGCGCAGGGGCTGCGACGGATGTTCCCCGCGAAGGCGCTCGGCGTCGGGCTGGTGGTGGCCGCGCTCTTCGTCCACCCGCTCTACCTGCTCGTGCAGACCCACGTCCTGGTCGGCGAGGCGGTCCAGCCGCGCTACCTGCTGCCGCTCCTCGTGCTGCTGACCGGCCTGGTCCTGCTCGCCCCCCGCGGCATCGCACTGCGGCTCACACCCGCCGGCCTGTGGGCCGCGGTCGCCGCCCTCGGCATCGCCCACTCGCTCGCGCTGCACGTGCAGATGCGGCGCTACATCTCCGGCCAGGACGTCTCGTGGCTCCGGCTGGGCAAGCAGCAGGAGTGGTGGTGGGACGGCCTACCCACCCCGACACTCTTCTGGCTCGTGGGCTCGGCGTGCTTCGTCGCCGTGGCGTGGGCCGTGCTGCGCCCGCTCGTGTCCGCGCCCGAGCACCAGGCCGACCACGCCGACCGCGCCCACGGCGGCCGCCGTGCGGAGGTGGGTGCGTGACCCACGTCCAGCCCTCGCCGCACGCGGATGCGCCCCAGCCTGTCGGCGTGCACCCCGCGTCGGCCGTGGAGCGCGACGGCCACGCCCCGCGCCTCGACATCCAGGCGCTCCGCGCCCTGGCCGTGGCGATGGTCGTGGTCTACCACTTCTGGCCCTCCCTGCTGCCCGGTGGCTTCGTCGGGGTCGACGTCTTCTTCGTGATCTCCGGCTTCCTCATCACCGGCGCTCTCGTACGCCGCCCGCCGTCGCGCTGGCGCCACCTCGCCGAGTTCTGGGCGCGGCGCATCCTGCGGCTGGTCCCCGCGGTCGTCCTCACCCTCGTGGTGTCGCTCGTCGCGATCGCGGCCTTCCTGCCGCTGCTCGAGTGGCGCTCGGGCGGTCGCCACGCGCTGGCGTCGATGTTCTACCTGGAGAACTGGCACCTGGTGCTGATCTCCACCGACTACCTCGCCGCCAACGGCGCCGAGCCGCCCTTCCAGCACTTCTGGTCGCTCTCGGTCGAGGAGCAGTACTACGTCGGCTGGCCGCTGGTCATCGGGCTGCTGACCCTGCTCGCGAGGCGGGCCGGCCTGGACCTGCGGCGCACCCTGCTGGCCGGCGTCGCGCTGACCGTGGTCGCGTCCTTCCTCTACGGCCTGTCGATCTCGTGGTCCAACCCCTCGCTGGCCTACTTCTCCACCCCGGCCCGCGTCTGGGAGCTGGGCCTGGGCGGCCTCCTCGCTGTCAGCGGCACCACCGTGGCGCAGCGGCTCGGCTCGGCAGCGCGCCGCAACGCCGTCGCGCTGCTGGGTGTGGCGATGATGCTGGCCTCCGGGTTCGTCCTGTCGGGTGAGTCGGTCTTCCCCGGCTACAACGCGCTCCTGCCGACCGTGGGCGCCGTGCTGTTCATCGCCGCGGCCGACCCGGGCGGGCGCTGGTCGCTGCGACCGGTGACGCACGCGAGGCCGGTCCAGCTCGTCGGCGACACGTCGTACGCCATCTACCTCTGGCACTGGCCGCTGCTGGTCCTGGTGCCGCTGTGCCTGCGCGTCGAGCGCTCGTGGTGGCTGGCCCTGCTGCTCCTGCCGATCGCGCTGGTGCTGTCGTGGCTCAGCACGACCTTCGTCGAGAACCCGCTGCGCCCCGGTCGCGACAGCGCCGGGCTGCTGCGGCGGGCCGGCAAGGTCTGGGTGGTCTCCTCGGTCGTCGTGGTCGCCCTCTGCGCCGCGATGCTGCTGCGGGTCGAGCTCGCCACCGGCGCCAACGCCCGCGCGGTCGAGGCGCTGCCGACCTCGGGGCTCGAGGTCACCTGCCTGGGCGCGGGCGCGCTCGACGACTCCCTCGACTGCCCGGCCGAGCCCGAGCTCGTCACCACGCCCGAGTTCGCCAAGACCGACCTGCCCAGCAGCGTCAAGGTCGGCCAGTGCCTCAACTGGCCGCCCTTCGGAGAGGTGGTGTCGTGCTCGCTCGGCGAGACCGACGCCCCGACGGCGCGCATCGCGCTCTACGGCAACTCCCACGCCGGGCAGTGGCAGCCGGCACTCGAGCGGATCGCCGAGGAGAACCGGTGGCAGGTCGACACCTTCGTGGTGGGCGTCTGCCAGCCGACCACGGAGAACGACCTCACCCCCAGCGTCATGCCCAGCGAGATCGACAACTGCGACCGGCTCGAGGCCGACGTGCTCGACACGATCGCGGAGACGCCGTACGACCTGGTGGTGATGTCGACGATGGACCACGACACCGCCGATCCCGCGGTCTACGAGCGCACGCTCCAGAAGCTCGTCGATGCCGGGCGCGAGGTGCTCGTTGTCCGCGACACCCCCGCGCCGCTGGACCCGGCCAACGACACGCCGACCTGCCTGGCCTACCACCTCGACGACCCGGAGGCCTGCGCCGGCAGCCCGGCCGACTGGATCCGCCAGGACCCGCTCACCGACGCCGCCGTCGCCCTCGACGACCCGGCCGTCGCCACGCTCGACCTCAACGAGCACGTCTGCGAGCCCGACACCTGCCAGCCGGTGGTGGGCGGCGTGATCGTGTGGGCCGACTACAACCACCTGTCGGCGACCTACGTCACGACGCTCGCGCCCTACCTCGAGCCCGCGCTCCTCGACGCCATCGGCTGACGCAGGGACCGACGCGGCGTTCGACTATGCTCGCCCGGCACGTGAAGGCCACGGGAGGGCAGGACTTGAGCGACAAGACGAGCGACGCCGACCTGGTACGCGCATCCGATCTCTTCGACGTCGAGTTCTACCTCAGGAAGAACCCCGACGTCCGCACGTCCGGCATCGACCCGGTCCTGCACTACCTCCGCCAAGGGGCCCGCGACGGACGCAACCCGTCGAAGGAGTTCTCGACCAACGCCTACCTGCGTCGCAACCCCGACGTCGGCGAGATGAACCCGCTGGTCCACTACCTGCGCCACGGCAAGGCGCAGGGCCGCTCGCTGAACCCGGCCGAGGACGACGCCCGCCTGGTGCGCGAGTCCGGCTTCTTCGACGAGGACTACTACCGCCACTTCCGCCCGGACCTGCCGGCCGACCGCGACGTGGTCAAGCACTTCATCCGCTTCGGCGCGCGCGAGGGCCTCGACCCCAGCGAGAAGTTCTCCACCTCCGGCTACATGCGCCAGAACCCGGACGTCGCCAAGACGCACTGGAACCCGCTCGTGCACTACCTGCGCCACGGCCGCGCCGAGGGCCGCATCGCTCCCCGCGGCGCCCTGCGCGAGCCGTACGTCGACGCGCTCTACGCCGAGCGCTGGCAGGCCATCGCCCCGGTGCCGGTGACCCGGCTGCCGGGCGGCGAGCACCGCATCAGCATCGTCACCGACAGCGTCGCGCCGCACAGCCTCTTCGGCGGGGTCGGCACCGCGATCATCCTGGGCGTCCAGATCGCCAACCGCCTCGGCAACGGCACCCTGCGCCTCGTGACGCGCACCGACGAGCCCGACGGGCAGGTCATCGCACTGCTGGAGGAGGCCACCGGCATCCGGCTGGACGGCATCCTCGAGCTCGAGCAGGTGTCGGTGGACGGCAGCCAGCGGCTCCAGTTCACCGACCGCGACATCGTGATGACCACGTCGTGGTGGACGACCCGCGCGGTGCTGGACAGCGACATCCCCCGCGAGCAGGTCCTCTACCTGCTCCAGGAGGACGAGCGGATGTTCTACGCCTACGGCGACGAGCGCCTGCTCTGCCAGGAGACCCTCGCCGAGCCGGACCTCGCGGTCGTGGTCAACACCTCGCGCCTGCTCGAGCACCTCTCCGGCCCCGGCGGGCTGCCGCACCTGCGCGAGAGCGCCATCGCGCTCGAGCCGGCCTTCCCCACGCGCGACGCCTCGGTCGTCCCCGCAGGCTCCGGGACCGCGAAGCGCAACCTGTTCTTCTACTCCCGCCCGCTCAACGCCCGCAACCTGTTCTGGCGCGGCGCCCAGGTCATCGCCCGCGCCGTCGAGGCCCGGATCCTCGACCCCGACGAGTGGGAGTTCCACTTCGTCGGCCGCGGGACTCCCGACCTCACGCTGCCTCGCGACGTCCACGTCACCATCACCGAGGGCATGGGCTGGACCGACTACCAGGCCTTCGTCGCCTCGATGGACGCCGCCCTGGTCCTGATGGACACCCCGCACCCGTCGTACCCGCCCTACGACCTGGCGTCGGTCGGTGCCGCGGTGCTCACCAACTCCCACGGCATCAAGACCGACCTGTCCGACATCTCCGACAACATCATCGTGGCACCGTCGACCGTCGACGGGCTGCTCGAGGGTCTGCGCGAGATGGTCGAGCTCGCCCGCGACCCGGAGAAGCGGGCGGCCAACGTCGCCGCCGACCACATCAACCGCGACTGGGAGGCCACGCTCGTCCCGGTCGTCGACTGGGTGGAGAGGCGCTTCCGCACCGTGATCGGTCCCGAGGGCGCCGGCGAAGAGAGCATCGTCCCGGATGTTCACTGACCTGCCCGAGCCCCCCGACGAGGTCCGCGACCTCTGGGACAGCTCGATGGCCGAGCGCGTCGGCACGATGCTCGACGGCGAGCACCGGGTGGCCTTCCTCTACCGCACCCCCGACACCAGCACGTTCCGCTACCGCGTGGCCAACACCGTGGACGCGCTCAACCGCACCCCCGGCGGGCGGCTGCGAGCGGGCTGGTTCTGCGACGAGGAGCTGCGGGCCCTGACCCGGATCGTGCCGGAGCTCGACGCCATCGTCGTCGCGCGCTACCCCTGGGGAGCCGCGCTGCGCGAGCTGGTCCAGAAGGCCGAGGCGCACGACGTGCCGCTGGTATTCGACTGCGACGACCTCGTCTTCGACGTCGGCTTCGCCGAGCTGGTGATGAGCTCGCTCGGCAAGGACCAGGACGTGCACGCCGAGTGGGACGTCTGGTTCGCCTACATGGGCCGCCTCAACGCCTCCCTCGGGGCCTGCCGTGCCGCGACGACCACCAACTCGCTGCTCGCGAGTCGGCTGGCGCCCTACGTCGCGGACGGCGCGGCCGTCGTGCCCAACGTCATGAACCGCACCCAGCAGGCCTACTCCCGCGAGCTGCTCGACGCCAAGGTCGCCGCTGGCTTCCGGCGCAGCGGACCGGTCACGGTCGGCTACTTCAGCGGTACGCCGTCGCACGTGCGCGACTTCGCCATCGCCAGCCCCGCGCTGGCCCGGCTGCTCGACGAGGACGACGACGTGTCGGTGCGCATCGTCGGCTACCTCGACGACCTCGGCGCCCTCGAGCCGCACCGCGAGCGCGTGGAGTTCCAGAAGTTCATGCACTACGTCGAGCTGCAGCGCTCGATCGCGGAGGTCGAGGTCAACATCGCCCCGCTGTCCCACACGCCCTTCAACATCTGCAAGTCCGACCTCAAGTTCTTCGAGGCGGCGGCGGTCGGCACCTGGACCGTGGCCTCGCACACCCCCTCGCTCGACGAGGCGATCGACGACGGCGTCACCGGCCGGCTGGCCAAGGCGCACGAGTGGGACGGCGCGCTCCGCGAGGCCGTCACCCTCGCGCGGGACGCGCAGGCGTACGCCGACCGCGTCACCCCGGCGGCCGAGCTCGCCCACCGGCGCTGGGCGTGGGACGCCGTCGCCGAGCCGCTCACGCAGGCGCTGCAGCCCTGGCTGGGGCGCCGCTCCCGCTGAGCGGACGCCGCCTCAGGGCTGGGAGAACAGCTCGTCGGGCAGCTGCTGGATGCGCCGCAGGTTCGGCATCGCCACCGCCCGCGGCGTGAAGGCGTCCTCGTCGGGGACGCCCCACCGGGAGACGACCGCGAGCCGCTCCCACTCCTGCACGCGCGCCTCGCGGGTCTGCGACTCGTAGTGGTGCAGCTCGCTGGTGGCGATGAAGAGCGTGCGCAGGCCCGCGGCACGGACCTTGTAGCAGAGGTCGACGTCGTTGAAGTTGCCCGGCAGCGTCTCGGTGAACCCGCCGATCGCGAAGAACGTGTCACGCCGCATCGCCGCACACGCGGCGGTCACGCCGGTGACCTCGCGGTTGACCACGAGCTCGCCGAAGGGGCCGACCTCGTCGCGGGTCCAGAACTTGAACGGGTGGTGGTAGCCGGCGTTGTAGTAGGCGTGCCCGGCGTGCTGGACGGTCTGGTCGCTGAAGTAGAGCTTGGCCCCGGTCAGCCCCACGTCGGGCTCGTCGAGCGGGGCGACGAGCTGCTCGAGCCAGCCCCGGGAGATCGCCTCGATGTCGTCGTTGAGGAAGACCAGCCGGTCACCGGAGGCGTGGCAGACGCCGACGTTGACCTTCTCGCTGAAGTTGAAGGGGCGGTCGAAGGGCACCAGCACGAGCCGCTCCCCCGCGATCGCCCGGAGCTCGTCGAGCACCTCGGGCGGCGTCGGGGTGTCGTGCACGACCACGACCTCCACCCGCTCGTGGTCGGTGCGGTCCAGCAGCGAGCGCACGGCCTCGACCACCAGCGCCCGGCGTAGGCCGCGCACCAGGGCCGACTGGCCGGCGGTGGGGATGACGACGGAGACGGTGCGCCCGGGAGCCAGGCGACGGCGTACGACGTAGCGGCCCGGCTCGGCACCCGGACCGGCCTCGGCGTCGATGCCGACGCGGTCGAGGTGCTCCTGCACGGCGCGGATCCCGGCGGTCTCGGCGTACGGCTTCGCCTCGATGTCGACCGCGGTCGAGCCCTCGACGGCACGCCAGTGGTAGAGCACCTCCGGGACGTGGACCACCCGGCGCGCGCGCTCGGTCACCCGCAGCACGAGGTCGTGGTCCTGCGAGCCCTCGAAGCCCTCGCGGAAGCCGCCGACCTCGCGGACCAGGCTGGTGCGCAGCACCGAGAGGTGGGAGGTGTACATCTGGCCGCGCAGGCGCTCGGGCGACCAGTCGGGCTTGGCGAAGGCGCCGTAGGTGGCCCCGTCCGCGGCGACCTTGTCCTCGTCGGTGTAGAGGTAGTCGACGTCGTCGTGGCGGTCGATGGCCTCGACGACGCGTGACAGCGCCTCGGGCACGAGGAGGTCGTCATGGTCGAGCAGGGCGATGAACTCCCCCCGAGCCGCGTCCACCCCGTCGTTGGAGGCGGCGACGATGTGGCCGTTGACGTCGCGCTCGATGAGGGTGATCCGCGGGTCCTGCTGCGCGTAGTGCCCGATCACCGTCGGCACGGCTGCCTGGGTGGAGAAGTCGTCGACCATGATGAGCTCCCAGTCCTGGAAGTCCTGGGCGAGGACCGACTCGATGCACTCCTTGAGCACGTCGATCGGGGGGTCGTAGACGGGGGTGACGATCGAGAAGCGCGGGGTGGCGCTGCGGCGCGGGCTCACCGCAGGGCGCTCCGCACCCGTCGCGCGGCGCGGCGGGCCAGCGACGGGCTGCCGCCGCTGCGGGAGCCCTCGAGCTGGGCGACCCGGGCGCGGTTGCGCTCCAGCCGGGTGCGGACGTCCTGGAGCTTCGCGCGCAGGTCGTCGCGCTGGCCGGTGAGGTTCTTCACGCGCTTGCGCAGCTGGCGCAGCTCGGCGGTGACGCGGATGAGGTCGCGGTTGAGGCGGCCGTTCTCGGCCTCCAGGCCCACGATGTGGTCCTGGACGGTGAGCAGGTGGTGCCGGGCCTCGGCGACCTCCTCGCGGAGTCGCTCGAGCTCGCTCCCGTCGCCGGTCGGCGGCGTCGCGTCCTGGGTCACCCTGTCTCCTCCGTGGTGCTGCGCGTGTGTGCGCGGGCCTGCTGCGTGCGCGCGTCAGGCTATCCCAACGCGGTGGGTCAGCCGGTCGGCACGATGCCGGTGCGCTGGTCAGACCACCGAGAGCGGCAGCAGCCTCTGGCCCGTGGGGCCGACCTGGATCTCGGTGCCCATCTCCGGGCAGACCCCGCAGTCGTAGCACGGGGTCCAGCGGCAGTCCTCGATCTCGATGTCGGCGCCGTCGGCGGCCGCGAGGGCGTCCTCCCAGTCACCCCACAGCCAGTCCTTGTCGAGGCCCGAGTCGAGGTGCTCCCAGGGCAGCACCTCGTCGTAGTCGCGCTCGCGGGTGGTGTACCAGTCGACGTCCACGCCGCTCTGCTCGACCGGGAGGGCGGCGAAGGCGCGCTCGGCGGCCTCCATCCAGCGGTCGTAGGAGAAGTGCTCGCTCCAGCCGTCGAAGCGGCCGCCGTCGCGCCAGACCTCCTCGATGACCCGCCCGACGCGGCGGTCGCCGCGCGAGAGCAGTCCCTCGACGATGCCGGGCTTGCCGTCGTGGTAGCGGAAGCCGATGGCGCGGGCGAACTTCTTGTCGTCGCGCACGGTGTCGCGCAGCTTCTTCAGCCGGGCGTCGGTCGACTCGTGGTCGAGCTGGGCCGCCCACTGGAAGGGCGTGTGCGGCTTGGGCACGAAGCCGCCGATGGAGACCGTGCAGCGGATGTCGTTGCGGCCCGAGACCTCCCGGCCGGTGGCGATCACGCGCTTGGCGAGCTCGGCGACCTGCAGCACGTCCTCGTCGGTCTCGGTGGGCAGGCCGACCATGAAGTAGAGCTTCACCTGGCGCCAGCCGTGGGAGTACGCCGCCGCGACCGTGCGGATCAGGTCCTCCTCGCTGACCATCTTGTTGATGACCTTGCGCATCCGCTCCGAGCCGCCCTCGGGCGCGAACGTCAGGCCCGATCGGCGACCGTTGCGGGAGAACTCGTTGGCGAGGGTGATGTTGAAGGCGTCGACGCGCGTGCTGGGCAGCGACAGGGAGACGTTGGTGCCCTCGTAGCGGTCGGCGAGGTCCTTGGCGACCTCCCCGATCTCGGTGTGGTCGGCGCTGGACAGCGACAGCAGGCCGACCTCCTCGAAGCCGGACTTGCGGATGCCGTTCTCGACCATCGCGCCGATGGTCTCGATCGAGCGCTCGCGCACCGGGCGGGTGATCATGCCGGCCTGGCAGAAGCGGCAGCCGCGGGTGCAGCCGCGGAAGATCTCGACCGAGAAGCGCTCGTGCACCGTCTCGGCGAGCGGCACGAGCGGGTTGGCCGGGTAGGGCCACTGGTCGAGGTCCATCAGCGTGTGCTTGCGCACCCGGAACGGGATGCCCGGGCGGTTGGGCACCACGGCCTCGATCGAGCCGTCGGCGGCGTAGGCGACGTCGTAGAAGCGCGGGACGTAGATGTTGCCGGTCACCGCGAGGCGGCGCAGCAGCTCCTCGCGACCGCCGGGACGGTCCTCGGCCTTCCACTCGCGCACGACGTCGGAGATCGCGAGCACGACCTCCTCGCCGTCGCCGAGCACCGCGGCGTCGACGAAGTCGGCGATCGGCTCGGGGTTGAAGGCGGCGTGGCCGCCGGCGATGACGACGGGGTCGTCCTCGGTCCGGTCGGCGGCGTGCAGCGGGATGCCGGCGAGGTCGAGGGCGTTGAGCATGTTGGTGTAGCCGAGCTCGGTGGAGAAGCTCAGGCCGAACAGGTCGAAGGCACCGACGGGACGGTGGCTGTCCACGGTGAACTGCGGGATCGGGCCCTGCTCGTCACCGGTGCGCATCACCTGCTCCATGTCGGGCCACACCGAGTAGGTGCGCTCGGCGAGGATCCAGTCGCGCTCGTTGAGCACCTCGTAGAGGATCTGCACGCCCTGGTTGGGCAGGCCGACCTCGTAGGCGTCGGGATACATCAGCGCCCACCGCACGGTGGGGCCGCCCGTCTCGGAGCTGGCGGCGCAGTCCCAGTCCTTGACGACGGAGTTGAGCTCGCCGCCGACGTACTGGATGGGCTTCTGCACCGACGGCAGCTTGCCCTCCAGGCGCGGGAAGACCGACGCGACTGACATGCTCGGGAACACCTCGATCGGGGATGGGGAACAGGGAGGCAGGGTGCGAGCGCCGCCGCAGGACGGCACGTCGCCTCGATCCGCAAGGGTACGTCGCCGCGCCCGGCGCGGCCTACTCAGCGGGGTGCAGACAGGAGGCGGGTCGGCACCGCGCCGGCGGAGCGCAGGTGGATGTTCTGCAGCAGCCCCAGGGCGAGCATGCCGGCGAAGAGCGAGCTGCCGCCGTAGGAGACGAACGGCAGCGGCACGCCCGTGACCGGCATGATGCCCAGGCACATGCCGATGTTCTGGAAGCCCTGGAAGCCCCACCAGCAGGCGATGCCGGCCGCGGCGACACGGCCGAAGAGGTCGCCGGCCTGCGCCGAGATCGCGAGCGCGCGCCAGATGACGACGGCCAGCAGCAGGATCAGGATCCCCGCCCCGACCAGGCCGAGCTCCTCGCCGGCCACGGTGAAGATGAAGTCGGTGTGCTGTTCGGGCACGAAGCCCGACCGGGTCTGCGATCCGTCGAAGAGCCCTTGCCCGAACAGGCCGCCGTTGCCGACGGCGATGCGCGCCTGCTCGGTGTTGTAGCCGGCTCCGCGCGGGTCGAGCGTCGGGTCCGTGAAGGCCATGAAGCGGAGGACCTGGTAGGGCTTGAGCACCCCCATCGAGACCGCGGCGACCGCTCCTCCGGCACCGGCGAGGGTGAGGCCGACGAGCCAGAGCCGCGAGGCGCCGGCGATCGCCAGCACGCCGAACACGGTCGCGGTGAGCACGAGCATGGTGCCGAGGTCGGGCTGGAGCAGGATGAGGACGGCCGGGATGCCGGCGATGGCGAGCATCGCCACCACCTCGAGGCTGCCCACGCTGCGACCCCAGCGACGCTCGGTGCGCTCGGCGACGACGAGGGCCATGCCGATGACCACCGCGAGCTTGGCGAACTCCGAGGGCTGGATCGACATGCCGCCGACCTGGAGCCACGAGCGCGAGCCGTTGATGGTCGAGCCGGCGACCAGCACCATCACGAGGCCGCCCACGCTGGCGACGTACGCCAGGGGCGCGAGGATGCGCACCCAGCGGTGGTCGGTGGCCACGACGGCCACCATCAGCACCAGCCCGATCGCGACGTTGACGAGCTGCTTGCGCAGGTAGGCGTCGGGGTCGCCACCGGTGAGGTCCGCGCGGGTGGTGGTGGCGGACCAGACGAGCAACGTGCCGAGCGTGACGAGGGCCAGGGCGGCGCCCAGCAGCAGCCAGTCGAGGCCGGGAGCCCGCATGCCTGCGGACGGGCCCAGTCGCCCGGGCCGCGTGGCGGGACGGTTGCTCAGGACGGTCACGGTGTCACTCCCCTCTCACGGCTTCACGGCCGGCGGCATGATCGAGCCGTCGTCGAGGAACTGCGGCAGCCGGGCGGGCGGCACGGTCCCGGGAGTGGCGGCGCGGGCGGGCCGCACGGTCTCGCCCTCGATGCCGTAGAGCGCCTCCCAGATCGCGCGGATGCCGTCACCGGTGGAGCCCGACCCGGTGCCGCCCTGGCTGATCATCATCACCACGACGTAGTCCTCGGAGTAGGACGCGACCCAGCCGGTCGACTGCTTGCCGTAGACCTCGGCGGAGCCGGTCTTGGCGCGGATGGTGACCTCGTCGATGGGGAAGCCACCGAGCTTCCACGCCATCGTGCCCACCCGCGAGACGTTCTCGAGCGCGCTGTCGATGTAGTCGAGGTACTTCTGCGGGACGTCGACGCGACCGGTCTTGCGCGGCGCGATGCGGCGCAGCACCTCGCCCTCGGGGCTGACGATCGCCTTGGCGACGGTCGGCTCCCAGAGGATGCCGCCGTTGCTCAGCGCGCCGTAGGCGCGGGCGAGCTGCAGCGGGGTGACGATCGTGTCGCCCTGGCCGATGGAGAAGTTCACCGCGTCGCCGGCTCGGTAGAGGTTGCCCTCGAGGCAGAACTCGCGGGCGAACTTGTAGACGAAGTCGCTGGTGTCCTCGGTCTGCGGCTTGTCGCTCAGCTCGCAGTAGTAGTCCTTCTGGGACTCGTAGTAGTCCTGCTTCCACTGCCGGTCGGCGATGCGGCCGGGCGCCTCGCCGGGCAGGTCGATGCCGGTGCGGGAGCCGAAGCCGAACTCCTTGGCCTCCTCCACGAGCGGATCGCGCGCGCCGATGTCGGCGGGGTCACTGCCGTAGCGCTGCCAGAAGTCGTATCCGATGCGGTAGAAGAACGTGTTGCAGGAGACCTCGAGCGCCTTGGCGAAGCCGATGTTGCCGTAGGCGCCGGACTCGTAGTTCTTGAAGACCCGGTTGCCGACCTGGAAGCCCGAGGAGCACGGGAGCGTGGTGTCCATCGCGTAGCCGTTGGTCAGCGCGCCGGCGGTCATGAAGGGCTTCCACGTCGAGCCGGGAGCGAACTGGCCCTGCGTGACGCGCGAGAGCAGCGGGGTGCCGGCCTCCTCGGAGTAGAGGCGGGCGAGCTCGGACTCGCTGATGCCGCCGGTCCAGACGTCGGGGTCGTACGTCGGCTGGCTGGCCATCGCGATGACCCGACCGGTCTTCGCGTCGAGGACCACCGCGGCGCCTGAGTCCGCGGCGAACTTCCGCCCGGTCACCGAGTCGAGCTGGGTGCGCTGGAAGGCGATCCGCTCGGCGAGCTGGCGCTCCACCACCGACTGGACCTTGGCGTCGATCGAGGTGACGAGGGTGTCGCCGGGGGTGCTCTCGACGAGCGAGTCGTCGCCCAGCACGCGGCCCATCGAGTCGACCGCGACGCGGCGGTAGCCGGGCAGGCCGCGCAACCACTCGTCGTACTGCTTCTCGACACCGGCGCGGCCGACGACGGAGGCGCCGTTGAGCGAGCGGTCGTCGCGCTCGGCGGCGAGGTCGTACTCGTCCTCGGTGACGGGGCTGAGGTAGCCCAGGACGTGGGCGAGGTTGATGCCGAAGGGGCGCGGGTAGGACCGCACGCTCTGCTGCTCGGCGAGGACGCCCGGGTAGTCCTCGGGCTGCTCGAGCACCCGCAGCGCCACGTCCTCGGAGACGTCGGTGGCGACCGGGACGGGCTGGTAGGGCGAGCCGTTCCAGCACACCTCGGGGACGCTGCCGGGGTCACCGCACGTGAGCAGGCTCGCCTCCACGTCGGCGGGGTCGGTCTCCACGGCGACGGCCACGCGACGCACCAGCTCGGTGCGCTGGCGCTCCTCGAGCTTGCCGAGCAGGGTCCGGTCGACCGAGATCACCCACGAGGTCCGGTTGGCCACGAGCGGGCGGCCCTGGCTGTCGACGATGAGGCCGCGCTGCGGCTGGACGACGATGTCGCGCACCGACTGGTCGGCGGCCTGGGCCTGGTAGGACTCGCCGCCGATGACCTGGAGGTAGTAGAGCCGGACGAAGAGCGTGGCGAACAGCGAGAAGGCCAGCACCTGCACCACGACCAGGCGCAGCCGGCTGCGCTGGCTGGACGGGCTCACGTGGTCGCCCACTGGGGACCGAGGCGGGAGAAGAGCTTCATCAGCGGCGGCAGCACGAAGGGCGTCAGCAGCACGTCCCACACGAGGGCGACCAGCACGACCTCGAGCAGGCCGGCGACCGACATCGCCGGGTCGTCGAGCAGGATCCCGGACAGGGCGAAGATCGAGGTGGCGGCGAAGGACGCGGCCGCGACGGTGCCCACCACGGCGAGCGCGCTGGGGCGTACGTCCTGGCGCACGCGCGCGGCGAGGAAGGCCGCGATCGTCAGGGCCAGCGCCCACCGCCCGGCGACGTGGTCGGCCGGCGGGGCGAGGTCGAGCACGAGGCCGGCGGTGAAGCCGAGGACCAGCGCGAACGGCGCCTCGACGGTCAGCGCCGCCGCGACGACGACCAGGAGGCAGAGGTTGGGCACGATCCCGTTCCACGCCAGGTGCGGGAACAGGGAGACCTGCACGACGAGGGCGACGAGCACCGCGCCGAGCGCGGCGAGCCAACGGAGCTGAGTCATCGCAGGCTCCCGTCCGCCTCGATGACGGCGCGGTCGCTCTCGGAGCCGCTGGGCACCATCACACCCACCACGTCGAGGGCGGAGAAGTCGACGAACGGCTTGACGACCGCGCGCTGGGAGGCCTCGCGCAGCGAGCTGTAGACGTCGGTGATCGTGCCGATCGGCACGCCGGGCGCGTAGGGGCCGGTGGTGCTCCCCCACGTCACGACCGTGTCGCCGCGGGCGGGGACGGAGGCGTCGTCGACCAGGCGCAGGTCGAGCCCGGTCTCCTGGTCGAGCGAGCCGCTGCCGGTGACGAAGCCGATCTCCATGCTCGAGCCGACGCGACCGCCGACCGTGGAGTCGGGGTCGATGACCAGGAGCACGGTCGCGGTGCTGCGGGTCACCCGGAGCACCCGGCCGACGAGGCCGTCGTCGTTGACGACCGTCATGTCCGGTCCGAGCCCGGCGGCCGAGCCGGCGTCGATGGTGACGGTGAGGCTCTGCGACTGGCGCGGACCCATTGCCACGACGCGGGCCGGGACCAGGGCGGAGCCGAGGTCGGCCGCGGCGGCGGTGAGGCCGTCGTACTGCTCGAGGCGGTTGCGGTCGAAGCCGGACAGCTCGACCTGGCCGCGGAGCTCGGCGTTGCTGGCCTCCAGCTCGCGCACCTCCTCGGCGAGGTCGCCCTTGCTGCGGAACCAGTCCGGCACCGCGGTGAAGGGGCGTACGGCCGTGGCTGCAGCGGACTCGGCGGGCCCGAGGGCCTCCCCGACCACGCGGCGGGCAGGCTCCAGCGGTGAGTCGCCGCCACCCGAGACGTCGAGCGTGATGAGCGTGACGCTGGCCAGCACGAGGGCGACCAGCAGCGAGCGCGGCGCGCGGTTGCGCGACTCGAGCCGGTCGAGGCCCTTCCAGCGGCGCTCCCGGCCGTCGTGTCCCCCCCAGGCAGCCATCAGAAGCGCCTCGGGTCGGACACGAGCACCTGCTGGAGCGCCTCGAACTCCTCGACGCACTTCCCGGCGCCGTGGGCGACCGACGAGAGCGGGTCCTCGGCGACGTGGACGGGCATGCCGGTCTCGTGGCGCAGTCGCTCGTCGAGGCCGCGGAGCATCGCACCGCCACCGGTGAGCACGATCCCGCGGTCCATGATGTCGCCGGCCAGCTCGGGCGGCGTCTGGTCGAGGGTCGTGCGGACGGCGTCGATGATGTTGTGCAGCGGCTCCTCGAGCGCCTGGCGCAGCTCGGAGCTGGAGACGACGACGGTGCGCGGCAGGCCGGAGACCATGTCGCGACCGCGGATCTCGGCATCGGGCTCGGTGGGGAGCGGGAAGGCCGACCCGAGGGTCATCTTCATCTCCTCGGCGGTGCGCTCCCCCAGCATGAGGGAGTACTCCTTCTTCATCCACGCGATGATCGCCTGGTCGAGGTCGTCGCCCGCGGTGCGCACCGAGAGGCTGGTGACGATGCCCCCGAGGCTGATCACGGCCACCTCGGTGGTGCCGCCGCCGACGTCGACGACCATGTTGCCGGTCGCCTCGTGGACGGGCAGGCCGGCACCGATCGCCGCGGCCATCGGCTCCTCGACGATGTAGACCTTGCGGGCGCCGGCCTGGTAGCCGGCCTCCTTGACCGCGCGCTGCTCGACGGCGGTGATGCCGCTCGGCACGCAGATCACCATGCGGGGCTTGGCGAAGTAGCGGCGGCGGTGCACCTGGTGGATGAAGTAGCGCAGCATCTGCTCGGTCGCCTCGAAGTCGGCGATGACGCCGTCCTTGAGGGGGCGGATGGCAGCGATGTTGTCGGGGGTGCGCCCGATCATCCGCTTGGCCTCGTGACCCACGGCGAGGACCTCGCCGGTGGTGGTGTTCATCGCGACCACCGAGGGCTCGTCGAGCACGATGCCCTTGCCCCGGACGTAGACCAGCGTGTTGGCCGTGCCGAGGTCGACGGCCATGTCGCGGCCGATGAGGCCACCAGTCCTTCTGTTCAGTGCCATGCCGCTGTGCCCTCGGGTCGGTCGTGCCGGGAAGAGGGGTCAGCAGCCCTCCCGCCGACCCTGACTCAGGTTAAGGAGCAGCGTCGCCTGTTCCCGGGAGGACACGCGCGGGGCAGGTGGGACTCAGGTGAAAGATGCCTCGCTCACGGACGGACCGCGAGCGAGCTCGCGTCAGTCCGTGAGCCCGGGAAACCAGATCCCGATCTCGCGCGCCGCCGACTCCGGGGAGTCGGAGCCGTGGACGAGGTTCTGCTGGACCGCCACGCCCCAGTCGCGGCCGAGGTCGCCGCGGATCGTGCCGGGGGCGGCGACGGTCGGGTCGGTGGCACCGGCGAGGGAGCGGAAGCCCTCGATGCAGCGCTCGCCCTCGATGACGATGGCGAGGACCGGCCCGGAGAGCATGAACTCCACCAGCGGGGCGTAGAACGGCTTGCCCTCGTGCTCGGCGTAGTGCTCGGCGAGGATCTCGGGGGTGGCGGTGCGGAGCTCGACGGCCGCGAGCGTGTAGCCCTTGGCCTCGATCCGGCGGAGGACCTCGCCCGAGAGGCCACGGCGTACGCCGTCGGGCTTGACGAGGACGAGGGAGCGCTGGACGTCGGTCATGGCCGCAGCCTAGCGAGGCCGGGCCGACGGGTGGGGGCTAGCCCTGCTCGGCGCGGTACGCCGCCCATGCCGCGGCGCGCTCCCGCTCGATCTTGCGGCCCAGGCCGTCGGCGGCGGCCCAGAGCACGGCGAAGACGAGACCGAGGCCGAACATCACCGGCACCACGAAGCCCAGCGCGATCGCGCCCACCTGGACGGCGTAGCCGGCGAGGTAGGCCCACTCGGCGCGCAGCATCCCGGCCAGCAGCAGGCACACGACGGCGAGGCCGAGGCCGATGGCGACCGCGGTGCCGGCGGCGACGCCGGCGATGGTGATCATCACGGGCGTGGTCAGCCCGAGGGTGATCGCCTCGAGGCTGAGGACCGCCGCGCACATGCCGCGCCGCGGCGAGCGCTGCGTGTTGGCGGGGTCCGGTGCGGTGTCGGGTGCGGTGTCGCTCATCGTCGTCCCTTCAGCAGGCTGCGCGCCTCGCCGACCGTGACCACCGACCCCGTGACGAGCACGGCGCCGGAGCCGATCGAGACGTCGATCGCCTCCCCCGCCTCCGCGAGGGTGGCGCCGCGCTCGATGGCGTCGGACAGGTCGGGCACGACGCTGACCCGGTCCTCGCCGAAGACCTCGACCGCGGCGCGGCCGAGCGCGGCGGCCGACATCGAGCGCGGGGTCGAGTTCTGCGTGCAGACCAGGTAGGCGAGGTGGGGCTCCAGCACGTTCAGCAGGCCCTCGTGGTCCTTGTCCTCCATCACGCCCATCACGCCGACGAGCGGGCTGAAGGCGAACGAGTCCTCCAGCGCGGCGGCGAGGGCCTCGGCGCCGTGCGGGTTGTGGGCGGCGTCCAGGACGATGGTCGGGCTGCGCCGGATGATCTCGAGGCGGCCCGGGGAGGTCACCTCGGCGAACGCCGCACGGACCAGGTCCTCGTCGAGCTCACCGCTGCCGGCGAAGGCCTCGACCGCGGCCAGGGCCACGGCGGCGTTCTGCGCCTGGTGGGCGCCGTAGAGCGGCAGGAACACGTCGTCGTACGCCCCCCGCAGGCCCTGGAGCGACACCATCTGGCCGCCGACGGCGGGCGTGCGGGACAGGACGCCGAACTCGACGCCCTCGCGGGCGACGGTGGCCCCGACCTCGGCCGCGCGCTCGAGGAGCACGGCCGCGACCTCGGGGGTCTGCTCGGCGAGCACCGCGACCGAGCCGGGCTTGATGATCCCGGCCTTCTCGCGCGCGATGGCGACGGGCTCGTCGCCGAGGTACTTGGCGTGGTCGACCGCGACCGGGAGCACGACGGCCACGTCGGCGTCGACGACGTTGGTGGCGTCCCAGCTGCCGCCCATCCCGACCTCGATCACCGCGACGTCGACGGGCGCGTCGGCAAAAGCCGCGAAGGCCATCGCCACGGTCGTCTCGAAGAAGCTGAGCGGGTGGTCCTGGTCGGCGTCGACGAGGTGGGTGTAGGGGGCGACCTCGTTGAAGGCCCGCACGAACGCCTCGTCGTCGAGGGGCTCGCCGTCGATGCTGATCCGCTCGCTCATCCGCTCGAGGTGCGGGGAGGTGAAGCGCCCGGTGCGCAGGTCGAGGGCCCGCAGGAGCGTCTCGATCATCCGGCTGGTGCTGGTCTTGCCGTTGGTGCCGGTCAGGTGCACCGCACGGAAGTTGCGCTGGGGCTCGCCGAGGAGCTCGGTGAACGCCTGGATGCGGTCCAGGCTCGGCTCGAGTCGGGTCTCGGGCCAGCGCGACAGCAGCGCGTCCTCGACCTCGTCGAAGGTCTGGGCGAGGCGCGGGGCGTCGTCGGGGGTGGCGTGGGGCGGGGCGTGGGGGTCAGTCATCTCGCCCCGAGTCTAGGGCCGCGCACCCGAGGGCTCAGATCCGCACGACGTGCTCGGCCATGTCGACCACGGGGGCGTAGCCGAGGCCGCTGTAGATCTTGTTGGACGTCGGGTTGGCCAGGTCGGTGAACAGGCACATCCGGTGACCGGCCTCGAGGCCGCGCCGGGTGAGCTCGCCGACGACGTGGGAGGCGATGCCGAGCCCGCGGTGCTCGCGGGGCGTGAACACCGGGCCGATCCGTGAGACGCCGTACGCCGGCAGCCCCGCGCCGCTGAGGTGGGCGAGCGTCCCGTCCGGGAGCTCCCACAGCCACTCGACGCCCTCGCGGATGCGCACCAGCACGCTGTCGAGCGTGTTGTGCTCGCCCGACGTGGGGTCGGGCTCGCGGCCGGCCTGCGCGTCGGCCTCGACGTGGAACGCCTCGAACCACCTCAGCACCAGCTCGGCGTCGTCCTCGGTGGCCCGCCGCAGCCGGCCCTCCGGCGCGGGCGGCACCTCGACCGAGGTGGCCTCCCACAGCCGGGTCGCCTTGTCGGTGACCACCTCTCCCCCGGCCAGCCGGGCCGTCTCCCGCGCCAGCGCGGCGGCGCCGGGCAGGGCACCGTTGGCCCCGCCGAGGAGCTCCCCGCGCTCGTGCAGCGCGGCGGCCAGCGCCCGGGCGGCCTCCTCGTCCATCGGCATCGCGAAGGTCGGGTGGGGACGGAAGGGGGCGGTCCGCATGGCGGCGGAGACCACCGTCCCGGCGTCGTCCCGCACGACGACCCACCAGCGGGCGAAGGGGGCGTCCACCCCGACCCAGGAGTCGTGGCCGTCGGCCAGCTCGCGGGCCGTCCGCTCGCTCACGCTGGCGATCACGCTGCCGAGCACAGGGTCCTGGGCGAGCAGCCCGCCGGCCGCGTCGAGGAAGGGTCGGGGGGTGTCGAAGAACTCCAGCTCCATGGCGCGACGCTAACGACCGGACCGGCCGGGGTGATACTCGTTTTCGCAGGCCGGAGGCCCGTCAATAGACTTCCGGCATGACTGAGAACCCCACCCAGACCCCGGACGCGACCACGAGCACCGACCAGCGTGCCGTCGTCGTACCCGAGCGTCCGGCGCTGGAGGGCCTGGAGGACAAGTGGTCCCGGGCGTGGGCCGACAACGACACCTACGCCTTCGACCGCACCCAGCCGCGGGAGAACGTCTACTCCATCGACACCCCGCCCCCGACCGTCAGCGGCTCGCTGCACGTCGGCCACGTCTACTCCTACAGCCACACCGACCTCATCGCGCGCTACCAGCGCATGCAGGGCAAGGCCGTGTTCTACCCCATCGGCTGGGACGACAACGGCCTGCCGACCGAGCGCCGCGTGCAGAACTACTTCGGCGTGCGGTGCGACCCCGCCCTGCCCTACGACGCCGACTTCACCCCGCCGGAGAAGCCGGACCCGAAGAAGCAGGTGCCGATCAGCCGGCCCAACTTCATCGAGCTGTGCGAGCAGCTCGTCGTCGAGGACGAGAAGGCCTTCGAGGCGCTGTGGCGCCAACTCGGCCTCTCGGTCCAGTGGAACCCGACCTACACGACGATCGGCGACCACTCGCGCACGGTCAGCCAGCGCGCGTTCCTGCGCAACTACGCGCGCGGCGAGGCCTACCTCTCCGAGGCGCCGACGCTGTGGGACGTCACCTTCCAGACCGCGGTGGCCCAGGCCGAGCTCGAGGCCCGCGACTACCCCGGCCACTACCACCGCGTCGCCTTCCACAAGCCCGACGGCAGCCCCATCCACATCGAGACCACGCGTCCCGAGCTCATCCCGAGCGTCGTGGCGCTGATCGCCCACCCGGACGACGAGCGCTACCAGGACGTCTTCGGCACCACCGTCACCTCGCCGGTCTTCGGCGTCGAGATCCCGGTGCTGGCCCACCCGGCAGCCGAGCCCGACAAGGGCGCCGGCATCGCGATGTGCTGCACCTTCGGCGACCTCACCGACGTGATGTGGTGGCGCGAGCTGAGCCTCCCGGTCCGCACCGTGGTCGGGCGCGACGGGCGGCTGCTGCGCGAGACGCCCGAGTGGCTCGGCTCGGAGGCGGCCGCGACGGCGTACGCCGAGATGGCGGGCAAGACGACGTTCAGCGCCCGCGAGGCGATGGTCGGCCTGCTGCGTGGGTCCGGCGACCTCGACGGCGAGCCCAGGGCGACCCAGCGCATGGCGAACTTCTACGAGAAGGGCGACAAGCCGCTCGAGATCGTCGCGACCCGCCAGTGGTACATCAAGAACGGCGGCCGGGACGCGGCGCTGCGCAAGGAGATGCTGGTGCGCGGGGAGGAGATCACCTGGATCCCCACCCACATGAAGCACCGCTACGACAACTGGGTCGGCGGCCTCAACGGGGACTGGCTGGTCTCGCGCCAGCGCTTCTTCGGCATCCCGTTCCCGGTCTGGTACCCCCTCGACGCCGACGGCGAGCCCGACCACGACCACCCGCTGATGCCGTCCGAGGACCAGCTGCCGATCGACCCGTCCACGCAGGCCCCCCACGGCTACACCGAGGACCAGCGCGGCAAGCCCGGCGGCTTCGTCGGCGACCCCGACGTGATGGACACCTGGGCGACCTCGTCCCTCACCCCCCAGATCGCGGGCATGTGGGGCGTCGACGACGACCTGTTCTCCCGCGTCTTCCCCTACGACCTGGCGACCCAGGCGCACGACATCATCCGCACCTGGCTGTTCTCGCGCGTCGTCCGCTCCGACTTCGAGCACCAGGTGGTCCCGTGGTCGCACGCGATGATCTCCGGCTTCATCGTCGACCCCGACCGCAAGAAGATGTCGAAGTCGAAGGGCAACGTCGTCGTCCCGACCGACATCCTCGACAAGTACGGCGCCGACGCGGTGCGCTGGCGTGCGGCGATCGGTCGTCCCGGCATGGACTCGCCGTTCGACGAGTCGCAGATGAAGATCGGGCGCCGCCTGGCGATGAAGGTGCTCAACGCCTCCAAGTTCGTCCTGGGCAACGTCGGCGCCACCGCGATCGTCCCGAGCGCCGTCAGCGCGCCCGTCGACTGCGCGCTCCTCGGGGGCCTCGAGATCGTGGTGCGCCGGGCGACGGAGGCCTTCGACGCCTACGACTACACCACCGCGCTAGAGGTGACCGAGAAGTTCTTCTGGGAGTTCTGCGACGACTACCTCGAGCTGGTCAAGGAGCGCGCCTACGACACCGACGGCGGCGCTGCGACCGAGTCGGCCAAGGCCACGCTCGCGATCGCGCTGCACACCCAGCTGCGACTGCTCGCGCCGTTCCTGCCGTACGCCACCGAGGAGGTCTGGTCGTGGTGGCAGGACGGGTCCATCCACCACGCCGCCTGGCCCACCGCGGCCGACCTCGGCTCGGCGGCCGCGGCGCAGCCGCTGGTGCTCGACGCCGTGGCCGGCGCGCTGACCGGCATCCGTGGCGCGAAGTCGCAGGCCAAGGCCAAGATGCGCGCCCCTCTCTCGCGGGTGGAGATCACGGGGCCCTCGGCGCTCGTCGAGGCGGCGCAGCAGGCGCAGGACGACCTGCGTGCCGTCGGCACGATCGTCGGCGAGCTCGTCTTCGTCGCCGACGAGTCGGCCACCGAGCTGCGGGTCACCGCCGAGCTCGCCCCGACCGAGGACTGATCGGGGCCTGACCGCCACGAGCGGTGCCTGAGCCACCTCCCGAGGTCTCGGGACGTGGCTGGGGCGCCGCCGTCGGGCGCGCCCGGGGACCGGGCGTCGCTCAGCGGTGGGAGCGGGCACCCTTCGCGGCGTCGCGCTCAGCCTTGCGGTCCGCCTTCGCAGCGTCGCGCTCAGCCTTGCGCTGCGCCTTCGCAGCGTCGCGTTCGGCCTTGCGCTGCGCCTTCGCAGCGTCGCGCTCAGCCTTGGCAGCGTCGCGCTCAGCCTTGCGCTGCGCCTTCGCAGCGTCGCGCTCAGCCTTGCGCTCGGCCTTCGCAGCGTCGCGTTCGGCCTTGCGCTCAGCCTTGGCAGCCTCACGCTCGGCCTTGCGCTCAGCCTTGGCAGCCTCACGTTCAGCCTTGCGCTGCGCCTTGGCAGCCTCACGCTCGGCCTTGCGGTCCGCCTTGGCGGCCTCACGCTGCGCCTTGCGGTCCGCCTTCGCAGCCGCACGCTCGGCCTTGCGCTGCGCCTTGTCCGACGCTGCCGTCGGTGCCGGGCTGGCGGGCACCGAGACAGTGGCGGGAGCGGCCCTCGGTGCCTTCAGGGTGGCGGCGGGTGTGGCCGCTGGAGCCGGCGCCGTGGACGGCGCAGGTGCACCGACTGGCTGGGCGCTCAGCTCGGCCGGCAGGCTCACCGGGGCGGGCTCCGCGGTCGCCGGCGAGGTCTCGACCGGCGGCTCGACGAGCGCGGCGGCGATGGGCCTGGCGGGCTGGAACATGTCTTCGAACGCCCAGCCCCGACCGATGGACAGGGTCATCAGGACGGCGCAGAGCGCGGCAACGAGAGCGAACCCCACGAGCGGCCGCTTCTGGTCAACCCCCACGGGTTCCCCTTCCCACATGCTGACGAGACGTCAGTGTGTCCGGGTCATGACGCGTGATCACAGCCGATGACCCGGAATAGTCCGAAATGACTAGATCAGACCAGTCATTCCGGGCTACGGGGAGGAGGTCAGGCCGACTTCTTCTTGCGGCCTTCGGCCTCGCGGAGCACGAGCGTCGGGGCGACGTCGTCCTCGACGGTCTCGCGGGTCACGATGACCTTGGCGACGTCGCCGCGCGACGGGACGTCGTACATCACGTAGAGGAGGACCTCCTCGATGATCGCGCGCAGGCCGCGGGCTCCGGTGCCGCGCTCGAGGGCGGCGTCGGCGATGGAGTCGATCGCCTCGTCGGTGAACTCGAGCTCGACGCCGTCGAGGTCGAAGAGCTTCTGGTACTGCTTGACCAGGGCGTTGCGCGGCTCGGTGAGGATCTGCACGAGCGCCTCGCGGTCGAGCTTGCTCACGCTCGCGATGAGCGGCAGACGTCCGATGAACTCGGGGATCAGGCCGAACTTCGTGAGGTCCTCGGGGCGGACCTGGGCGAGCAGGTCGTCGCCCTCGCGCTCGGCGGCCCCGCGCACCTCGGCGGTGAAGCCCAGCGACTTCTTGCCCACGCGCTGCTCGATGATCTGCTCGAGCCCGGCGAAGGCACCTCCCACGATGAAGAGGATGTTCGTGGTGTCGATCTGGATGAACTCCTGGTGCGGGTGCTTGCGACCGCCCTGCGGGGGCACCGACGCGGTCGTGCCCTCCAGCATCTTGAGCAGTGCCTGCTGGACGCCCTCGCCGGAGACGTCGCGCGTGATCGAGGGGTTCTCCGCCTTGCGGGCCACCTTGTCGATCTCGTCGATGTAGATGATGCCGGTCTCGGCCTTCTTGACGTCGTAGTCGGCGGCCTGGATGAGCTTGAGGAGGATGTTCTCCACGTCCTCCCCCACGTAGCCGGCCTCGGTGAGGGCCGTGGCGTCAGCGATCGCGAAGGGGACGTTGAGCATCCGCGCGAGGGTCTGGGCGAGGTAGGTCTTGCCGCAGCCCGTGGGACCGATGACGAGGATGTTGGACTTCGCCACCTCGACGACGTCCTCGCGCGCCTTGCCCGTGACCGGCTGGAGCCCGGCCTGCACGCGCTTGTAGTGGTTGTAGACCGCGACGGCGAGCGACTTCTTGGCGTGCTCCTGGCCGATCACGTAGGAGTTGAGGAACTCGAAGATCTCCTTGGGCTTGGGCAGCTCCTCGAGGCTGACCTCCGAACCCTCGGCGAGCTCCTCCTCGATGATCTCGTTGCAGAGCTCGATGCACTCGTCGCAGATGTAGACGTTGGGTCCAGCGATGAGCTTCTTGACCTGCTTCTGGCTCTTGCCACAGAAGTTGCACTTCAGCAGGTCGCCGCCGTCACCGATACGTGCCACGAGTCGTGTCCTCCAGTCTCGCCGGGTGGGGGTACCCGGCGTTCAACGCCTTGCACTGCTGCCTTGGGACGAGCCCCACGACGGTACCCCGAGCCGGCCCCCGGCGGGGGCCGGACACGGGATGTCGGCGAGCCTCTTTCCGCACCTCAGGTGAGGGCGGGAGCACCCTTGCGGGACTCGATGACGGCGTCGATCAGGCCGTACTCGACGGCCTGCGCGGCCGTCAGGATCTTGTCGCGCTCGATGTCGGAGCTGACCTGCTCGATGCTCTTGCCACTGGAGTCGGCGATCATCTGCTCGAGCAGCTCGCGCATGCGGAGGATCTCGTTGGCCTGGATCTCGATGTCCGAGGTCTGGCCGAACGTGCCCTCCGTGTAGGGCTGGTGGATCAGGATGCGGCTGTTGGGCAGCGCCATCCGCTTGCCCTTGGCGCCGGCACCGAGCAGGATCGCGGCCGCCGAGGCCGCCTGGCCCAGGCACACGGTCTGCACGTCGGGCTTGATGAAGCGCATCGTGTCGTAGATCGCGGTCAGCGCGGTGAACGAGCCACCGGGGCTGTTGATGTAGATGCTGATGTCGGTGTCGGGGTTCATCGTCTCCAGGCACATGAGCTGGGCGATGACCGCGTTGGCGACGTCGTCGCTGATCGGCGTGCCGAGGTAGATGATGCGCTCTTCGAAGAGCTTGGCGTAGGGGTCGATGCGACGGAAGCCGTAGGACGTCCGCTCTTCCCACTGCGGGATGTAGTAGTTCATGTCAGTCCTTCGTCCTGGCCGGGCGGCCCTCGTCTGCGGCTTCGCGGGCATTGGTGACCACCTTGTCGACCAGGCCGTACTCGACGGCCTGCTCGGCGGTGAACCAGCGGTCGCGGTCGGCGTCGGCGACGACCTGCTCGACGCTCTGGCCGGTGTGGTCGGCGATGAGGTCGAGCAGCACCTTCTTGATGTGCAGGGACTGCTGCGCCTGGATCTTGATGTCGGAGGCGGAGCCGCCCATGCCCGAGGAGGGCTGGTGCATCATGATGCGCGCGTGGGGCAGGGCGTAGCGCTTGCCCTTGGTGCCGGCGCAGAGCAGGAACTGGCCCATGGAGGCAGCCAGGCCCATGCCGACGGTCGCCACGTCGTTGGGGATGTAGTTCATCGTGTCGTAGATCGCCATGCCGGCGTCGACGGAGCCGCCGGGGCTGTTGATGTGGAGGAAGATGTCGGCCTCCGGGTCCTCGGCGGAGAGCAGCAGGAGCTGCGCGCAGATCGCGTTGGCGTTCTGGTCGCGCACCTCCGAGCCGAGGAAGACGATGCGCTCACGGAGGAGGCGCTGGTAGATGTGGTCGTCGAGGCCATACATCCCACCGGCGCCGTTCATCTCGGGCGAGAGGGCTGGGCTGGAGTTCTGGTTCACGCTGGCGACATTAGCCGGAAGGTCGGACACTTCCACGCGATGACCCGCTCTGTTCGCCCACAGCGGATTCGCCCGCCGCGCCGAGCGCGACCTCAGCGGGGCCCGGTCGGACAGACGACGGACGGCGCCCACCCGAGGGTGGGCGCCGTCCGTGCGGCAGTGCGGGGCCGGATCAGGCCTTGTCGTCCTCCGGGGCGGCCTCGGCGGCGCTGTCCTCGGTGGTCTCCTCGGCCGCCTCGTCGGCAGCCTCCTCGGCGACGGGCTCACCGATGGTGCCGTCGGGGCGGAGGTTCTTCAGCTCGACCACGTTGCCCGAGGCGTCCTTGACGGTCGCGGCCTCGACGATCGTCGCGAGGGCCTTGCCGCGCAGGATCTCCTGCACGAGCTCGGGGATGTGGTTGTGCTCGAACATGTGGTTGGCGAACTCCTGCGGGTCCTGCCCGGACTGCTGGGCGCGACGCACGAGGTGCTCGGAGAGCTCGGCCTGGTCGATGCCGAACTCCTCCTTCTTGGCGATCTTGTCGAGGATGAACTGCGCGGCGACGGCGTCGCGCACCCGGCGCTCGAGGTCGGCCTCGAACTCCTCGGCGGTCTGGCCCTCGTCCTCGAGGTACTTGTCCATGGGGATGCCGGCCATGGTGAGCTGCTGCTCGACGTTGGCGCGACGGGCGTTGAGCTCGTCGGTGACCATGACCTCGGGCAGCGGGATCTCGACCTTCTCCAGCAGGGCCTCGAGGACAGCGTCGCGGGCGGCGGCGGCCTGCTCGAGGCGCTTGCCGCGACCGAGGCGCTCGCGCACGTCGACGGTCAGCTCCTCGGCGGTGTCGAACTCGGAGGCGAGCTGGGCGAACTCGTCGTCGTACTCGGGGAGCTGCTGCTCCTGCACGGCGGAGACCTTGACGGTCACCTGGACGGGCTCGCCGACCAGGTCGCCACCGACGAGCTCGGAGTCGAAGGTCGCGTCCTCGCCGGCGCTGAGGCCGATCAGGGCCTCGTCGAGGCCGTCGATCATGCCGCCGCGGCCGACCTTGTAGGACATGCCGGTGACCTCGCCGCCCTCGACGGTCTCGCCGTCCTTGGAAGCGACCAGGTCGATGGTGACGAAGTCGCCGTCGGCGGCAGCGCGCTCGACCGGGACGAGGGTGCCGAAGCGCTCACGCAGCGCCTCGACCTGCTCGTCGACGTCGGCGTCGCTGATCTCGACGTCCTCGACGCTGGCCTCGAGGCCCTCGTAGGAGGGCAGCTCGAAGTCGGGCTTCACGTCGACCTCGGCGGTGAACTCGAGGGACTCGTTGTCCTCGAACTTCGTCACCTCGATCTCCGGCTGGGCCAGCGGCTCGAGGTCGTGCTCCTGGAGCGCGGCCATGTACTGCTGGGGGACGACGGCGTTGATCGCCTCGTCGAGGACCGGGCCGCGGCCGATCTGGCGGTCGATGACCGCCGGCGGCACCTTGCCCCGGCGGAAGCCCGGGACGTTGATCTGCTTCGCGATCTTCTGGTACGCCGCGTCGAGGCTCGGCTTGAGCTCCTCGAAGGGCACCTCGACGGTCAGCTTGGCCCGGGTCGGGCTCAAGTTCTCGACGGCGCTCTTCACAAATGTCTCCTGATGCTGATCGGCTGAGGGGGGCGTGCGGCAGCGCCTGGGCTCACACCCGGCGACCGCAAACCATGCGAGTCTATCGAGGGCGTCGGCGCAGGCCGAATCACGCCGGGCGCTGCGGTGGTGGAGGGTCGGGGCGACAGGACTCGAACCTGCGGTCTCCTGCTCCCAAAGCAGGCGCGCTAGCCACTACGCTACGCCCCGCCAAACCGGCCCCGGGCCGCCTCGTGGGCGGCTCCGGGAGCCTGCTTGGAGCGGATGACGGGAATCGAACCCGCGTAGCCAGTTTGGAAGACTGGGGCTCTACCATTGAGCTACATCCGCGCGTCGCCACGGCGTCGTGGACGCCGGTGCGGGAGTCATGGTGCCACACCTCCGGCCCGCTCTCCCAGCCAGTGCCGCCGCTGCGCGGACCCGTCCTCAGCGGCGGTGCACGAGCAGCAGCGCGCGGTCGTCGTTGCGTGAGCCGAGGGACTCCACGAGCCGCTTCGCGCCGCCCTCGAACTCGCCGCGCAGGAGCCGCTCGGCCTGTCCGAGCATCCGGTCGATGCCGAGCGCGATGTCGCGGTTGCGGGTCTCGACCATGCCGTCGGTGTAGAGCAGGAGCGCGTCGCCGTGGCGCATCTCGCCCGACACCGCTGCGAAGTCCGCGCCGTCGATGAGGCCCAGGACGGGCCCCTCGGACTCGATGACCTCCCAGCGACCCGAGCCGGCATGGCGTACGGCGGCGGGCGGGTGCCCGGCGCTGCGGATGTCGTAGCGACCGGTCGTGAGGTCCAGCGAGAGGTGGATCGCGGTCGCGAAGCCCTCGTCCCAGTCCTGGCGGAGCAGGAAGGTGTTGGCGGCCGGGAGGAACTCGCTCGGCGGCAAGGCGCTCAGCAGGCCGCCGATGGCTCCCGAGAGCAGCAGCGCGCGGGTGCCGGCGCCCTGGCCCTTGCCGGAGACGTCGACCACGGCCACCTCGAGGCGCTCGCCGACCCGGGAGGCGACGACGAAGTCCCCGGCGAACGGGGTGCCGCCGGCGGAGCGCAGCTCGGCGGCGGCGTACCACTCGGCCGGCAGGGCGGGGATCCCGCCCTGGCGCAGGATCCGGTCGCGCAGGTCGACGAACATCGTCTCGCCCTGGAGGCCCGCCACGCCGAGCCGCGAGCGGCGGAACGACGACATCATGACCACGAGGCCGAGGCCGAAGATGATGACCACCGTGGTGATGATCCGGGGATTGAACGGCCCCTGCCGGGTCACGACCACGGCGAGCACGAAGAGCACGTACACGACGAACCACGGCAGCTGCCGCGGCCCGAGGACGAGGCTGGAGAGCACGAGCGGGACCAGCAGGCTCACCAGCGGGACGTAGTCGGGGAAGAGCCAGATCGCGACGCCGAGCGCCGCCGCCGCGACGACCAGCAGCACGAGGATCCGCGACCCGCGCGGCACCACCCGGTTGACCAGGCCCTCGGCCCGCTGCCGCAGGTCGGGGCCGGGGAGGTGCTCGCGCGCAGAAGTCACGGTCGAGCTCCTCGCGACGTCGCAGTGTCCTTGTCCGCGAACTGTACGGCGCGCGAGCGGAAGGTGGGCTGACATTTCGGACACCAGAAGGAGTTGCGTCCGGCCAGCTCCGCGGTGCGCACCTCCGCCCCGCAGACCAGGCACGGCATCGAGGTGCGACGGTAGACGTAGACCTCTCCCCCGTGGTCGTCGCGCCGTGGCGCGCGCCCCATCGCCTCGGGGGTGTGCTCGGGGCGCACCGTGTCGATGCGGCCGGTCCGCACTCCCTCGGCCATGAGCTCCACCAGGTCCGCCCACATGGCGCGCCACTGCCCGACCCTCAAGGTGTTACCGGGGCGCTGGGGGTGGATGCGGTGGCGGAAGAGCACTTCGGCGCGGTAGACGTTGCCCACGCCGGCGAGGACCTTCTGGTCCATCAGCAGGTCGCCGATCGCTCGGGGGCTGCGGGAGATGCGGCGCCAGGCCAGGTCGGGGTCGGCGTCGGGACGCAGCGGGTCGGGTCCGAGGCGGCCCAGGACCTCCGCTCGCCGGTCCGCGCCGATCAGGTCGCACACGATCGCGCCGCGCAGGTCGGCGTACGCCAGCGGGCTCGGCTCACCCGCGACCAGTCGCAGCCGCACCTGCCCGACCGGGTCGGGCACCTCCTCGACCCCCGTGTGCACCGCGAAGGTGCCGATGAGGCCGAGGTGGACGTGGACGAAGCGCTCGCCCTCGAGCTCGACGAACAGGTGCTTGCCGGCGGAGTCGGCGCCCAGCAGGCGCGCGCCGTCGAGCTGCTCGGCGTCCGCGGCGAAGCGGCCCTGGGGCGAGCTCACCCGGACCGTACGCCCGGCGAAGGCAGCGGCCAGGTCGTCTGCCAGCTTGCGGAGGGTGTGCCCCTCAGGCATCCGCGGTCTCGGAAGCGGTGTCGGCCCCGCCCGGGCCGCGCAGCGCCGACTCGGGCAGCGGCGGCAGCTCGCGGGTCTCGTCGTAGACCGACAGCTGGCCGATGCGGCGCACGTGGCGCTCGTCGCCGGGGAACGGGGTGGCGAGGAAGACCTCGACGAAGCGGGTCATGTCCTCCAGCGAGTGCATCCGGCCGCCCACCGAGACCACGTTGGCGTCGTTGTGCTCGCGGGCGAGGACGGCGGTCTCCTCCGACCACACGAGGGCACAGCGCACACCGGTCACCTTGTTGGCGGCGATCTGCTCGCCGTTGCCGGAGCCGCCGATGACGACACCGAGGCTGTCCAGGCCGTCGGCGCGGTCCGCGACCACGCCCTCGCCTGCCCGCAGGCAGAAGACGGGGTAGTCGTCGAGGGCGTCGTAGACGAACGGTCCGTGGTCGACGACCTCGTGGTCGTGGTCGAGCAACCACGTCGTGAGGTGGTCCTTCAGCTCGAGGCCGGCATGGTCGGAGCCCAGGTGAACGCGCATGGCCGACATCATCTCAAGGCCCCCTTGCCGCAAGCGGCTGCGGGGCTTCCCACGGCGACTCCGCCCCGACTACATCGGGTCGGACCCGACGCGCTCGAGGTGCTGGTCGAGCCAGCCCGCGACCTGCCGCACCAGCGGCTCGGAGGCGGTGAAGTGCGCGTGCCGCCAGAAGCCGTGCGTCTGGCCCAGGCAGCGGATGCCGACGGTCTCCACGCCGGCCTCGGCACAGCGCCGCGCCAGCTCCTCGCCCTCGTCGCGCAGCGGGTCGTGCTCGGCGGTCGCGACGAAGGTCGGCGGCAGCGTGTGGAGGCGGTCGGATCGCAGCGGCGCCAGGTCCGGGTCGTCGTAGTCGGCCTCGGTGCGGGCGTACTGCTCCCAGTACCAACGTGCCTCGGAGGGGTCGAAGCCGGACCCCGGCCCCTCGCTCCACGACGGGAAGCTGTTGTGGGGGTCGAGGAAGGGGTAGACGAGCGCCACCGCGCGGAAGAAGCCCGGGTTGCGCAGGGCCGCGACCAGCGCGAGGTTGGCGCCGGCGGAGTCGCCGTGGACGGCGTACGGCCCCTCGGGCCCGCGACCGTCCCCCAGCCAGCGCACCACCGTGTCGAGGTCGTCGGGTGCGGCGGGGAACGGGTCCTCGGGCGGGCGGCGGTAGTCCACGCTGAGCACCGGGCGTCGCAGCCGGTTGGCGAAGCGCCGGCAGATCCCGTCGTGGAC
Source organism: Nocardioides furvisabuli (assembly GCA_964021995.1). Classification (GTDB taxonomy): domain Bacteria; phylum Actinomycetota; class Actinomycetes; order Propionibacteriales; family Nocardioidaceae; genus Nocardioides; species Nocardioides furvisabuli_A. The sequence goes on from CAXHZJ010000002.1 coordinate 47,075, forward strand.
GTCGATGTCGTTGAGCACGAAGCCACCGCCGTGGGCGTGCACGACGAGGCCCGGGAGGGCGTCGGCCGGCGTGAAGAGGCGGCAGCGCACGCCGTCCGCATCGATGTCCTCGACCGCGGCGACGTCCTCGCGCGGCAGGCGGAGGTTGGCCTGCCGGGCCTCCTCGCGATGCGCGGCCAGGTCGAACCCGGGTGACCCCAGGACGGGACCGGCATCGGCCTCGACCGCCGCCCGCACCTCGGGGTACATCAGCGCGACATGAGCGCGTCGAGCGCCACTGCGACGGCGGCGGCGACCCGGAAGTCGACGCGCTGGTCCGGGACGGTGACGCGGTAGCGGTCGCCGATCGACATCTTGCGCTCGACCGAGAAGAGCGGGGCGCCCTGGGCGTCGACGAAGTCGAAGTGGATCGGGATGAAGTCGAGCTCGGTGAACCGGCGCAGCAGCCCGGCCACCTGGTTGCGCTCCCGACCCGTGCCGGAGTAGCCGGGACCCTCGATGTGGAAGGTCGAGCGCAGCAGCGAGGCGCCGAAGTCCTTCTTGAAGAAGCCGATCTGCGCACCGGACTCGTCGGTGATGTCGTAGCCGGCGTTGAGGTCGAGCTTCTTGCGGGCCTTGAAGCCGAAGACGGCGCGCGACTTGCCGGCGTCGGCGAAGAAGGTGACCTGCTCCTTGAAGGCCATCCGCTTCTGCTCCGCCAGCGCCATCAGGCGCGTGGGGTTGCCTGCCTCGTCGGACTCGGAGACCTCGTAGCGGTTGATCATCATGGTCAGCTTCTGCTTGACCACGAAGTGCGGAAGGTACATCTCGGCGCGGCTCTCGGAGGACATGCGCAGAGCCTAGTCAGCCGCTGACGCGGGCGAGCTCCTCCTCGACCACCGACGGGTCCAGCTTGGTGAAGACCGGCGTCGGCTTGCCCACCTTCGCGCCCACCACGACCGGGCGCGACTCCCACGCCGGCGTCGCGGCGTAGTCACCCGTGATGACGGAGTACGACGTGTGGCCCGCGCCGTTGTCGGGCTCGAGCTCGTCGACCTGCTCGATGCGCGGCATCGGCATGAAGTCGCCCTCCCCGCCGAGCACGGCGTGGACCTTGTTGGCCGAGTGCGGCAGGAACGGCGACAGCAGCGTGTTGCAGTCGCTCACGCACTGGGCCGCGACGTGCAGGACGGTGCCGAGGCGCGCGCGCTGCGACTCGTCCTTCATCTTGTAGGGCTCGGTGACGGTGAGGTACTTGTTCACCTCGCCGACGATGCGCATCGCCTCGGCGACGGCGGCCCGCAGGCGGTGCTTCTCGACCAGGTCGCCGACGGACGCGAAGCCGTCGCGGACGGTCGCGAGCACCTGCTCGTCGACCTCCTCCAGCGGGCCCGCCGCGGGGATCTCGCCGAAGCTCTTCGCGATCATCGTCGCGGTGCGGTTGACCAGGTTGCCCCAGCCGGCGACGAGCTCGGAGTTGTTGCGGGTGACGAAGTCGGCCCAGGTGAACGCGGCGTCCGAGGTCTCCGGACCGGCGGCGCAGATGTAGTAGCGCAGCGCGTCGGGACCGTAGCGGGCCAGGAAGTCGCCGACGTAGATGACGTTGCCGCGGCTGGTGGAGAACTGCGAGTCGCCGAAGGTGAGGAACTCGCTCGAGACCACCTCGGTCGGCAGGTTGAGGGTGCCGAACGTCCCCGCGTCGCCGCCGCGCGAGCCCTGGCCGTTGTAGGCGAGGAGCTCGGCCGGCCAGATCTGGGAGTGGAAGACGATGTTGTCCTTGCCCATGAAGTAGTAGGACTCGGCGTCGGCGTCGTTCCACCACTCGCGCCACTTGTCCGGCTCGCCGAGCCGTCGGGCCCACTCGATGGAGGCGGAGAGATAGCCGATGACGGCGTCGAACCAGACGTAGAGCCGCTTGGTCGGCTGGTCCTCCCAGCCGGGGACCGGGATGCCCCAGTCGATGTCGCGGGTCATCGCCCGCGGCCGGATCTCCTTGAGGATGTTCTGGCTGAACTTGATGACGTTGGGACGCCACAGTCCCGTCGCCTCGCGCTGGTCGAGCCACTCCCCCAGCGCCTCGGCGAGCGAGGGCAGGTCGAGGAAGAAGTGCTGGGTGTCCCTGAACTCCGGGGTCTCACCGTTGATCCGCGACTTCGGGTCGATCAGGTCGGTCGGGTCGAGCTGGTTGCCGCAGTTGTCGCACTGGTCGCCCCGCGCACCGGCGTACTTGCAGATCGGGCAGGTGCCCTCGATGTAGCGGTCCGGCAGGGTGCGGCCGGTCGACGGGCTGATCGCGGTCTGCGTCGTCTCCTCGACCATGTAGCCGTTGCGGCGACACGTCTCGAACATCTCCTGCACCACGGCGTAGTGGTTGCCGGTGGTGGTGCGGGTGAAGAGGTCGTAGGACAGGCCCAGGCCGCAGAGGTCGTCGACGATGACCTGGTTGTACTTGTCGACCAGCTCGCGGGCGGGCACGCCCTCGTTGTCGGCGAGCACGAGGATCGGCGTCCCGTGCTCGTCGGTGCCGCTCACCATCAGCACGTCGTGGCCCGCCATCCGCATGAACCGGCTGAACACGTCGGAGGGCACACCGAAACCGGCCACGTGGCCGATGTGGCGCGGGCCGTTGGTGTACGGCCAGGCGACGGCGGACAGGACACGAGTCATGGGAGGCAGCCTAGTGAGGCGGGCGAACCGGTTTCGAGGCGGTACGACAACGGCCTCGCGCAGCGCCTAGGGTGACGCCGACCGGCCGGTGGGAGGTGACATGTCGCTCGACCTGGTGCTCATGCTGTCGGTGGCCGTGGTCGGCGGCCTGCTCGCCCACCTGCTGCGCCTCCCGCCCCTCGTCGGCTTCCTCGTCGCAGGGTTCGTCCTGGCTGGTCTCGGCGTGACCAGCACTCCTGCGCTCGACACGCTGGCCGACCTCGGCGTGGTGCTGCTGCTGTTCGCGATCGGGCTCAAGTTCGACGTCCGCGTGCTCGGGCGTCGCGAGGTGCTCGGCGTGAGCGTGCTGCACGCCGTCCTCAGCATCGGGCTGGTGCTCGGCCTGCTCGCGGTCGCCGGGGCCGCCGGGGCCGGCCTCCTCGCCGACGTCGAGGGCACCGACCTGGTCCTGGTGTCGCTCGCGCTGTCCTTCTCCAGCACGGTGGTCGCGGTCAAGGTCCTGGAGGAGCAGAACGCCACACGCTCGCTGCACGGGCGCACCACCATCGGCATCCTCGTCGTGCAGGACCTGGTCGCGGTGGCGGCGCTGGTCGTCGTCGGGGGCGAGACGCCCCGTTGGTGGGCGCCGTTGCTCCTGCTCCTCGTGCCGGCTTCGTGGCCGGCGCGCCGGGTGCTGGCCAGGATCGACCACGGCGAGCTGCTCACGCTCGTCGGGGTCACCCTGGCGCTGGTCCCCGGCTACGCCCTGTTCGACGCCGCCGGGCTGAAGGGGGACCTCGGCGCCCTCGCGGTCGGGGTCCTGCTGGCGCCGTCGGCGCGGGCCGAGGAGGTGGCCAAGTCCGTCTTCTCCGTCAAGGAGCTGCTGCTCGTCGCCTTCTTCCTGTCGGTCGGCCTGCACGGCGCCCCCGACGCGTCCGGCATCGTGCTGGCCGTAGCCCTCGTGGCACTGGTGCCGGTGAAGGCTGCACTCTTCGCACTGCTGCTGCGGGCTTCCGGCTTCCGGGTGCGCACCGCCAGCGGCGTCGCACCGGCTGCCGGACCCGATGCGCCTGCACCCCGAGGAGCGTCCCGTCGACCTGCAGCGCGCCGATGCCCTCGTGCTCGGGATGGGGAGGTTGGGCCGGGCGGCCAGCAGCCGGCTCATCGAGGGCTACGGCCTGCGCGTGACCGGTGTCGACTCCGACCTCGCGCGTGCCGGACACCTGTCAGGCGACGGCCTCCACGTCGTGGAGGGCGACGCGACCGACCCCCTCTTCTGGGAGCGCGCGTCACCGACGAGGGCACCGTGCGGCTCGTCGTGCTGGCGATGCCTTTCCACGGCAGCAACCTCGCGGCGCTCGAGCAGCTGCGGCGCAGCGGCTTCGGCGGCTCGGTCACCGCGGTCACGCGCTACGACGAGGAGGAGGCGCAGCTGTCGGAGCGAGCCGCGGTCGTCGGCCTCTACGAGGCGGCCGGCGCGGAGCTGGCCGACCGCGCGGTGCGCACGGCCGGCCCGGGCCTCAGCTGAAGTCGAGGTCGCCGGTCCGCGAGCGCTTCAGCTCGTAGAAGTAGGGGAACTTCGCCACTGCAACGGCGCCGTCCCACAGCTCTCCGGCCTCCTCGCCGCGCGGGATCTTCGACAGCACCGGACCGAAGAAGGCCGAGCCGTTGATGTGGATCGTCGGGGTGCCGACGTCGTCGCCGACGGGGTCCATGCCCTCGTGGTGGCTCTTCGCCACGGCCTCGTCGAGGGACGCGTCGTCCCAGGCCTCGATCAGCTCGGCGGGCAGGCCCACCTCGGCCAGCGACGCGGCGACCGTCTCGCGCGTCAGCTCCTCACCGTTGTTGTGGTGACGCGTGCCGACGGCGGTGTACCACTCACCGAGGGTCGCGTTGTCGTGCTCCTGCGCGATCCTGATCGCGACGCGCACGGGCTTCTCGGTGCCCTGGAGCATCTCGCGGTACTCCGCAGGGATGTCCTTGTCCTTGTTGAGGTAGGCCAGCGACATCACGTGCCACTGCACCTCGATGTCACGGACCTGCTCGACCTCGCGGATCCAGCGCGAGGTGATCCAGGCGAACGGGCAGAGCGGGTCGAACCAGAGGTCAGCGGTAGCCATGTCCACATCAATCCCTCACCCCGGCCACCTATTCCCCACCGGTGTGGGTCCGGCCACTTCCCGGTGGCAGGATGCCCCGCATGCCTGGAACCAACCTCACCCGGGACGAGGCCGCCACCCGCGCCTCCCTCCTGGACGTCACGTCGTACACCGTCGACCTGGACCTCACGAGCGCCACCCAGCCCGACCAGGGCACCTTCTCCTCCACCACCACGCTGGAGTTCACCTGCCGCGAGCCCGGCTCGAGCACCTTCGCCGACCTCGTCGCACCCGCCGTCCGCGAGATCACGCTCAACGGCCGCAGCCTCGACCCCGCGACGGCGTACGCCGACAGCCGCATCGCGCTGGACGACCTCGAGGCGACCAACACGCTCGTCGTGACCGCCGACTGCGCCTACTCCAACACCGGCGAGGGCCTGCACCGCTTCGTCGACCCGGCCGACGACAAGGTCTACCTCTACAGCCAGTTCGAGGTGCCCGACGCCCGCCGCGTCTTCACCACCTTCGAGCAGCCCGACCTCAAGTCGGTCTTCACCTTCAACGTCACCGCGCCCTCGCACTGGGTCGTGGTCTCCAACGCCGAGACCCCCGAGCCCCGCGAGACGGGCGACGGCGCCTCGGTGTGGAACTTCCCCACCACCAAGAAGATGTCGACCTACATCACCGCCGTCGTGGCCGGTGAGTACCACGGCGAGTTCGACACCTACGAGGGCAAGTTCGGCACGATCCCGCTCGGCCACTACTGCCGCCAGTCGCTCAAGGAGCACATGGACACCGCCGAGCTGGTCGCGCTGACCAAGCAGAGCTTCGCGTGGTTCGAGGAGCAGTTCGACTACCCCTACCCCTTCGGCAAGTACGACCAGCTCTACGTCCCGGAGTACAACGCCGGCGCGATGGAGAACGCCGGCTGCGTGACCCTGCGCGACGAGTACCTCCCCCGCAGCCGCCAGCCGCGCTCGTTCTTCGAGTTCCGCACGTCGGTGATCACCCACGAGATGGCGCACATGTGGTTCGGCGACCTCGTGACCATGAAGTGGTGGGACGACCTCTGGCTCAACGAGTCGTTCGCGGAGTGGGCCTGCTACTGGTGCGAGGCCAACGCGACCGACTTCACCGACGCCTGGACCGGCTTCGCCAACGCCCGCAAGCAGACCGGCTACCGCGCCGACCAGCTGCCCTCGACGCACCCGATCGCAGCCGACAACGTCGACCTGCACGCCGTCGAGGTCAACTTCGACATGATCACCTACGCCAAGGGCGCGTCGGTGCTCAAGCAGCTCGTCGCATGGGTGGGCCTCGAGCCCTTCCTGAAGGGCCTGCGCGCCTACTTCAAGGAGTGGGAGTACGGCAACCCGGAGTTCAAGGACCTGCTCGCCACCCTCGAGAAGTCGTCGGGCCGCGAGCTCCAGGGCTGGGCCCAGGAGTGGCTCCAGACGGCCGGTGTGAACACGCTCTCCCCGTCGTTCGAGCTCGGCGAGGACGGCACCTACTCGTCCTTCGCGGTCGCGCAGACCGCGTCGGCGGAGTGGCCGACGCTGCGTCGCCACCGCCTCGGCATCGGGCTGTACGACGTCGGCGCCGCGGGCCGCCTCGTGCGACGCGACTACCTCGAGGTCGACGTCGAGGGCGCCAGCACCGACGTCCCCGAGCTGGTCGGCGTCCAGCAGCCCGCGCTGCTGCTCCTCAACGACGAGGACCACGCCTACGCCAAGATCCGCCTCGACGAGCGGTCGCTTGCCACCGCGATCTCCGCGCTGTCGACCTTCGAGGACTCGCTCCCCCGCGCGCTCGTGTGGGGTGCGACGTGGGACATGACCCGCGACGGGGAGATGCGGGCCCGCGACTGGGTCGACCTGGTGCTCGCCAACATCGGCGAGGAGACCGACGCCTGGGCCGTCACCCGGATCCCGTCGTCCACCGCGCTCGCGGTCCACTCCTACTCCGACCCCGCGCACCGCGCCGAGCTGCGCACGACGTGGGAGCGCGGGCTGCGCGAGCTGCTGCTCGCCGCCGAGGCCGGCAGCGACCACCAGCTGACCTTCGCCCGGTCGTACGCCGCCGCCGCGCACAGCGACGCCGCGCTGGACGACCTCATCGGCCTGCTCGACGGCTCCTTCACGATCGAGGGCCTCGCCGTCGACCAGGACATGCGCTGGGTGCTCATCACCGCACTGGCGAAGTCCGGCCGCTTCGGCGACGCCGAGATCGACGCCGAGCTCGAGGTCGACAAGACCATCTCCGGCAAGGAGCAGGCTGCCGCCGCCCGGGTCTCGCAGCCCACGGCGGAGGCCAAGGAGGCCGGCTGGAACGCCATCCTCGACCCCGGGACGCCCAACGAGACGTCGCGCGAGATGGTCTTCTCGATCTTCCGCTTCGGCCAGGAGGACGTGCTCGAGCCCTACCTCGAGAAGTTCCTCAGCGCGGCCGAGACGGTCATCGACACCCTCGGCTTCCACAAGGCCTCGACCGTGCTCGAGTACGGCTTCCCCAAGCCCCTCGGCTCGCAGGCGACGCTGGAGCGCCTCGACGCGTGGCTGGCCGACAACAGCGCCCCCAAGGGTGCGCAGCGCTACGTCGGCGAGGCGCGGTCCGAGATCGCCCGGGCGCTCGCCGCGCAGGCCTGCGACGCCCGCTGACCGAGGCGGCGCGTCCGCTCTCCAGGACCACGTCGAGTCGGCGCATCTGCACAGCACGATCGTGCAGATGCGCCGACTCGACGCATCTCAGGGTGCAGATGCGCCGACTCGACCGGGCAGGGTCAGGCGTGGAGGGTGTTCTGCGGGCGGGCGTGCTCAGCGAGCATCGCGATGCCCCGCTGGAGCCCGCTCAGCAGCTTGCCGGAGGCGAACTCCGACGTCATGGCCAGCACGGCCAGCTCGACCTCGGCGTCGGTGAGGTGGCGGCGTACGTCTCCGCCGGTCACCACCTCGGTGACCCGGCGTGCGGGGTCGACGAGGATCAGCACGCTGCGCGCGGGCGCCACGAGCCGATTGTGCAGGCGGGTCGCCCAGGCGCGCGTGTCGTCGCCCTCGGCCGGACCGGCGTAGACGGAGAACTCGAAGCGGCAGGACTGCTCGGCGACGCGGATCGCCTTGTCGAGGGCGAGACGGTCGCTCTCGCTCAGCAGCTCACCAGCTGCCACTGGCGCCACCCGCTCGGGAGTCGTCGTCGTCGGGGGCAGGGAGCTCGGCGACACCCTGGCGGGGTCCGCCGATCCACTGGGCCTCGCCACCGGAGTGGTCGGGCAGCAGCTTCTCGCCGCGGACCATCGCCGGGAGGTAGACCGCGAGGCCGATGAGCACGAACAGCAGCAGCGGCGCACCGGCGTAGAGCGCGAGCGCGCCGAGGAAGTCGAGGTTGTTGACCTCGTCCTGACCTGCCCAGCCCTCGGGCACGTCGGCGTGGGCCGGCGCGGCCAGCAGGGCCAGCGCAGGAGCGCTGACGAGGACGGCGGCGCGGCCGGTCCGCCGGGGACGGGAGCGCCGGGTGCGGGTGGAGAGGCTGACGGGCGTGGTCACGGGTAGAAGGGTATCGCCCATACTGGCGGGCATGCCTCACCCCCTCACCACCCCGATCATCGACGTGACCAGGGTCTCCGGGAGCGAGACCAACCCCCTCACCGCATGCTCCACCGACGAGTTCCTCTGCACCCGCGTGCTCGACTGGACCGGCAACCAGGATCTCGCCAACGCGGCGGACTGGATCGTCGGGAAGCCGAGCGCTCTCGTGGGACTGATCATCATCGGACTCCTGGTCCGGTGGGTGCTCCACCGCGTCATCGACCGCGTCGTCAAGCGCGCCGAGGTGGGCATGCTCCCCAACCGCGTCAGCAAGGCGATGACCGGCGGCCGGATGGGTGCCGCACTCAACCTGACCGAGGATCCCGCGTACACCCGCCGCGTGCAGCGCGCGGCGACCATGGGCTCGCTGCTCAAGAGCATCGTCACCGGCGTCGTCATGGTCGTGATCGCGCTGATGTTCATCGCCGAGCTCGGCTACGACATCGCCCCGCTCATCGCCAGCGCCGGCATCATCGGCGTCGCGATCGGCTTCGGCTCGCAGGCGCTGGTCAAGGACTTCCTCTCCGGCATATTCATGATCTTCGAGGACCAGTACGGCGTCGGTGACGAGGTCGACCTCGGCGAGGCCATCGGCACCGTCGAGGCCGTGAGCCTGCGCGTCACCCGCCTACGCGACGTCAACGGCACGGTCTGGTACGTCCGCAACGGCGAGATCCTGCGCGTGGGCAACATGAGCCAGAACTGGGCCCGCACGGTGCTCGACGTGAGCGTCGGCTACGGCGAGGACCTCGTGCGCGTGCGGAGCGTGCTCGCCGACGTGGCGCACGACCTGTGGGAGGACGAGGACTTCAAGGGCCGGATCATCGAGGAGCCGTCGGTCTGGGGCGTGCAGGACCTCGGACCGGACGCCGTCCTGGTCCGCGTCGCGCTGAAGACCGCCCCGCTCGAGCAGTGGGCCGTCGCCCGCGAGATGCGGCAGCGGATCAAGTACCGCTTCGACCACGAGGGCATCGAGATCCCCTTCGCCCAGCGGGTGCTGTGGATGCGCGACGGCGACCCCCGGGCCGCCGGTGACGCAGCGGGCTCCCCGGCCGAGCCCCCGGCCGGTGCGGCGCCCGCCGAGGGACCGGCGCGCGCCGAGGGACCCGCCTGAGGGCGCCTCCGGTGCGTTCCGGTGCACCCGACACAATGGTCGGGTGACCACCACCTTCTACGACGAGATCGGCGGCGAGCAGACGATCCGCACGATCGTCCACCGCTTCTACGAGGGTGTGGCCGACGACGAGCTGCTGCGCCCGATGTACCCCGAGGCCGACCTCGGCCCTGCGGAGGAGCGCTTCGCGCTGTTCCTCGTGCAGTACTGGGGCGGTCCGTCGACGTACTCCGAGACCCGGGGGCACCCGCGCCTGCGGATGCGGCACGCGCCCTTCCAGGTCACCCCGGCCGCCGCCCAGCGCTGGCTGGTCCACTTCCGGGCCGGCCTCGACGCGGCGGACCTGACGCCGGAGCAGGACGAGCGGTTCTGGGACTACGTCACGCACGCGGCCCAGTTCATGGTCAACACCCTGGAGTGAGGTCCCGGTAGGCGTCGGGCACGGGCGCCGGCCGGCCCGTGGCGTTGTCGATGCACACCCCCACGACGCGGGCCCGGGCCAGCACGTCGTCGCCGTCGCGCACCACGGACTCGAAGACCACCGACGTCCGGCCGATGTGGGAGACCCAGGTGCGGCAGTCGTACGGCTCGGGCCGGAACAGGATCGGGCGCCGGTAGTCGACGTCGGTCTGCGCGACCACGAGGTGGTAGCCCTCGCCGAGCTCGCCGGCCTGGGACACCATCAGCTGGATGCGCGCCTCCTGGAAGTACTCGAAGTACTTCACGTTGTTGACGTGGCCGTAGATGTCCACGTCGCTGAAGCGCACGTGCACCGGGTAGGTGCCGCCGGGCACCTCCACAACCTCGACCGCCGCGGGAGGACGTACGGGCTCGTCCGGCTCGAGGAGGCGGGTCAGCGACTCCTTCTCCCCCGCGTGCAGGCGTCGCGGCCGCTCGGTGGCGAAGACGTACGGCGTCAGCACGGTGCGGGCGCGCAGGAAGACCGTGCGCTCCCCGGCCTCGTCCTCGGCGAAGATCTCGTAGCCCATGGTGAAGCTCGCGGCGCGGATCTCGGTGACCCAGCACTCGATGGCGACCGGCTCGAAGGAGAAGGTCAGCGAGGAGACGTAGGTGACCTCGTGACGCACCACGACCACGCCCTCGGCCAGGTCGTCGGCCCGGCTGTCGGGGGCGTGGGTGCGGAACATGTCGACCCGCGCCTCCTGCATGTAGTCGACGTAGGTGACGTTGTTGACGTGGCCGAGCAGGTCGAGGTCGGCCCACCTGAGCGGGCAGCGGTAGAGGTGGCGCACTCACCGATCGTCGCAGAGGTCGCGGTCGGCGCAGCAACCAGATCGGTCAATGGCCCGACGTCACCGGGTCCGCTCGGTCGAGCGGGCCCCAGCGGGCCCGTCTCAGTGGGCGAAGTAGCCGCGACCGTAGTAGGCGGGGATGGACTCGTGGCGGGCGATGCGGTCACGACGGGTCTCACGGAAGGCGAGGGTCAGGACCACTGAGGCCAGGACGAGCGCCAGCGCACTGACGACGCCGATGAAGACCAGGTAGGTGGTGATGGCGGTGGAGTCGGCGAGCATGATCGATCCTTTCTACAGGCGTAGATTTTTCTACGTACGTAGAAGGCTACTCCTCCCCCGCTGGATCGCAAGTCGACCCGGTAGTGTCGTGCGACACCGCAAGTGAGGAGCGTGAAGACCGTGGGGCCAGGGCGTCAGGAGCTGTCGCCGCGACGTCGCGAGATCCTCACTGCCGCCACGACGGTGCTCGCCCGGCAGGGCAACCGGGGCCTGACCCACCGCGCGGTCGACCGCGAGGCCGGGCTGTCCGAGGGGAGCACCTCGGCCTACTTCCGCACCCGAGAGGCGTTGCTGACCTCGGTGGGCGACGTCGTCGCCGATCGCCTGACCGCCGACGTCGACGCGCTGGGCACCCGACTGGCGGACTGCCCCGGCGACCACGAGAGGGCGGTGAGCGAGGTGTCGCGCCTCTTCGGACGCTGGCTCGCCGAGCCCGACCTGCTGGCTGCACGGCTCGAGCTCACCGTGATCGCGATCCGCGATCCGGGGCTGGCCGAGCGCTTCCGGGTGTGGCGTGAGGACCTGACCGCACTGGTGCGCGAGGTGATGCTCAGATCCGACTACGCGGACAGCGCGTCGGCCGACACCCTCGTCGCTGCGCTCGACGGAGTGCTCCTCGCCTCACTGGTGCTTCCCACCCGGCAGCGCCGCGCCTTCGTCCACGAGAGCGTCGAGGCACTGCTCACCGGTCTTGGTCCGCGAGACCCCGCCGCCATGACGTAGGCCACACCGGGGCCGGTGCCGTGCCGGAGGACGGCGGACTAGGGTGCCGGGAGACCGTGCCAACCCACGAGTAACCGGAGTTCCCCATGCCCGAGGCAGTGATCGTTTCCGCAGCGCGTACCCCCATCGGCCGGGCCAACAAGGGCTCACTGAAGGACTTCCGCCCCGACGACCTCACCGCGCTCGCCGTGCAGGCCGCGCTCGACAAGATCCCCGACCTCGACCCGACCACCATCGAGGACCTGCTGCTCGGCTGCGGCCTCCCCGGTGGCGAGTCGGGCAACAACATGGCGCGCGTCGTGACCACCCTCCTCGGCCTCGAGGTCCCCGGCGCCACGGTCACCCGCTACTGCTCCTCGTCGGTGCAGACCACCCGCATGGCCTTCCACGCGATCAAGGCCGGCGAGGGCGACATCTTCGTCTCCGCCGGTGTCGAGACCGTCTCGCGCTTCGCCAAGGGCACCTCCGACCACATCCCCGGCACCCGCAACCCGCTCTTCGAGGACGCCGCTGCGCGCACCGACGAGTACGCCAAGGGCGGCCGGGACTGGCACGACCCGCGCGAGGACGGCCAGCTGCCCGACATCTACATCGCGATGGGCCAGACGGCCGAGAACGTCGCGCGGATGCGCGGCCTGGACCGCAAGGAGCTCGACGAGTTCGCCGTCCGCTCGCAGAACCTCGCCGAGAAGGCGATCGCCGACGGCTTCTGGGAGCGCGAGATCACCCCGGTCACGACTCCCGACGGCACGGTGGTGACCAAGGACGACGGCCCGCGCGCCGGAGTGACGTACGACGCCATCGCCGGCCTCGACCCGGTCTTCCGCCCCGACGGCGTGGTGACGGCCGGCAACTGCTGCGCGCTCAACGACGGTGCCGCCGCCGTGGTCGTCATGTCCGACACCAAGGCCGCCGAGCTCGGCCTCACCCCGCTCGCGCGGATCGTCTCCACGGGCGTCTCCGGGCTCTCCCCCGAGATCATGGGCCTGGGCCCCGTCGAGGCGACCAAGAACGCCCTCAGGCACGCCGGCATGAGCATCGGCGACATCGACCTGGTCGAGATCAACGAGGCGTTCGCCGCGCAGGTCGTCCCGTCCTACCAGGACCTCGGCATCGACCTGGACCGCCTCAACGTCAACGGCGGCGCCATCGCGGTCGGCCACCCCTTCGGCATGACCGGTGCCCGCCTGCAGAACACGATGCTCAACAGCCTGGACTGGCACGACAAGTCCACCGGCCTCATCACCATGTGCGTCGGTGGCGGCCAGGGCATGGCGATGATCCTCGAGCGCGTCGGCTGACGGGTCACGGCACTGCACGGCACTAGGCTGGCGCCATGACCACCACGGGGGAACCGCGCTGGCTCGACGACACGCAGCAGCACTCGTGGCGTGCCCTGATGATGGGCATGACGCTGCTGATGGAACGTCTCGACGACGACCTGCGCCGCGAGTTCGGGATGTCGCTCACCGAGTACGAGGTGCTGGTGCGGCTCTCCGAGCGCCCGGGCCGGGCGATGCGGATGGCGCAGCTGGCCGACGCCATGGCGCACTCGCGCAGCCGCGTGACGCACACCGTCGCCCGGATGGAGGCCGTCGGCTACGTCACCCGCGGCACGACGCCCGAGGACGGTCGCGGCGTGGTCGCGACGATGACCGACCAGGGCTACGAGCTGCTCGAGCGGGCCGCGCCGTGCCACGTGGAGAGCGTGCGCCGCAACATCGTCGACCTCGTCGCCGAGGACGACTTCGCCGCGGTCGGGCGGGTCTTCGACCTGGTCGCCGACCACCTGGTGACGCGGCACCCGGAGTCGGAGATCCGTACGCAGTAGCGGGGTCTCGATACGGCCCTTGCGCGACCACGTCCCTCGGCCGCGGGGCCACTCGACCTGGCCGAGCAGCCGCCCGCTCGTTCCTCGCGGGCGGCTGCTCGTCTCATCAGTCCCGGGTCAGGCGGCGGTGCGTGACGCGGTGCGGACGCGCCGCCTCGATGCCGAGGCGCTCGATCTTGTTCTCCTCGTAGGCCGCGAAGTTGCCCTCGAACCAGAACCACCGGGCCGGGTCCTCGTCGTCGCCCTCCCACGCCAGGATGTGGGTGGCGACGCGGTCGAGGAACCACCGGTCGTGGGAGGTGACCACGGCGCAGCCGGGGAAGTCGAGCAGCGCGTCCTCGAGCGAGGACAGGGTCTCGACGTCGAGGTCGTTGGTGGGCTCGTCGAGGAGCAGCATGTTGCCGCCCATCTTGAGCGTCAGCGCCAGGTTGAGGCGGTTGCGCTCACCGCCGGAGAGCACACCGGCCTTCTTCTGCTGGTCCGGGCCCTTGAAGCCGAACGACGCGACGTAGGCGCGGCTGTTCATCTCGAAGTTGGCGACCTTGATGAAGTCCAGGCCGTCGGAGACGACCTCCCAGACGTTCTTGTTGGGGTCGATGCCGCCACGGCTCTGGTCGACGTAGGAGATCTTCACGGTCTGGCCGACCTTGAGCTCACCCGCGTCGGGCTCCTCCTGGCCGGTGATCATCCGGAACAGCGTGGTCTTGCCGACGCCGTTCGGGCCGATGACGCCGACGATGCCGGCGCGCGGGAGCTTGAAGGAGAGGTCGTGCATGAGGGTGCGACCCTCGAAGCCCTTCGCGAGGTCGTCGGCCTCCAGCACGATGTCACCGAGGCGCGGTCCGGCCGGGATGTTGATCTCGGAGGTGTCGATCTTGCGCATCCGGTCGGCCTCGGCCGCCATCTCCTCGTAGCGCGCGAGACGGGACTTGCTCTTGGTCTGGCGGGCCTTGGCGTTGGAGCGCACCCACTCGAGCTCGCGCTCGAGGACCTTGGCGCGCTTGGCGTCCTTCTGGCCCTCGATCTTGAGGCGGTCCTTCTTGGTCTCGAGGTAGGTCGTGTAGTTGCCCTCGTAGGGGTGGGCCTTGCCGCGGTCGAGCTCGAGGATCCACTGCGCGACGTTGTCGAGGAAGTAGCGGTCGTGGGTCACGGCCAGGACGGCGCCCGGGTAGGAGGCGAGGTGGCCCTCGAGCCACTGCACCGACTCGGCGTCGAGGTGGTTGGTGGGCTCGTCGAGGAGCAGCAGGTCCGGCTGCTGGAGCAGCAGCTTGCACAGCGCGACGCGGCGGCGCTCACCACCGGACAGGTTGTCGACCAGCACGTCCGGCGGCGGGCAGCGCAGCGCGTCCATGGCCTGGTCGAGGCGGCTGTCGAGGTCCCACGCGTTGGCGTTGTCGAGCTCGGTCTGGAGGTTGCCCGTCTCCTCCATGAGCGCGTCCTGGTCGGCGTCGGGCTCGCCCATCTCCATGTAGGCGTCCTCGAGGCGCTTCATCTTGGCCTTGAGCTCGCCGACGGCCTCCTCGACGTTCTCCAGGACGGTCTTGCCCTCGCTCAGCGGGGGCTCCTGCTGGAGCATGCCGACGGTCGCCTCGGGGTCGAGGATCGCGTCGCCGTTGTTGGCGTGGTCGAGCTGCGCCATGATCTTGAGCAGCGAGGACTTGCCCGTGCCGTTGGGTCCGACGACGCCGATCTTGGCACCGTGGAGGAACGAGAGGGTGACGTTGTCGAGGACGACCTTGTCACCGTGGGCCTTGCGCACGTTGCGCAGTGTGAAGACGTACTCAGCCATGCGGGCGAGCCTACGGGGAACCGGACCCCGCCCGACAATCGCGCCCGGGGCGGAGCGGACCTGAGACCATCCACCACGCTCAGCGCGTCGAGCAGGGTGAGCGCCTCCACCGAGGGGGCCGGCAGAAGGGGGATGCCATGCGTGGGAGCACCGGCGTCGACGACGAGTTCACCTCGTTCGTCGCGTCCGCCTCACCCCAGCTCCACCGCAAGGCGTGGTTGCTGACCACGTCGTCCGTCGCGGCCGAGGACCTGCTCCAGACGGCGCTGGCCAAGGCGTACGTCAACTGGCGCCGGGTGAGCGCGGCCGACGACCCGACGGCCTACGTCAGCGGCATCGTGCTCAAGACGTTCCTGAGCGACCGGCGCCGCCGCAGCAGCACCGAGGTCGCCGTGGCGGAGGTCGACGACGTCGGAGCCTCCGACGACGACCCAGCGCTGCGTCTGACGCTGCTGGCCGCGCTGCGCACGCTGGCACCGCTCGACCGGGCGGTGGTGGTGCTGCGCTACTGGGAGGACCGCTCCGTGGAGGAGACCGCCCGCACCCTCCACCTGAGCAGCGCCGCGGTGAAGAACCGCTCGCTGCGTGCCCTCGCTGCCCTGCGCACCCAGCTCGACGACGTGCGCGACCCGTTCCTGCTCCCGAAGGGTTCCCGATGAGCACCCGCCGCACCGACGCCGCTCCCCTTCCCGGTTCCGACGAGGCCTACGTCCGCGACGTCATCGATGCCGCGATGGCAGACGTCCCGCCACCCCTCGACCTGCCGGGCGCCGCACTCGCCCGAGGCCGACGGCTGCGCGCCCGCCGCCGGATGACCGCCGCCGCAGCCGCTGTCGCCGCCGGACTCGCGATCGGCGCTGCGGGACCGTGGCTGGCTGCCGGGGACGGGGCCGCCAGCCGGGGCAGCGACCTCGTCGCCACGCAGCCAGCATCGCCCGAGCCAACCCAGCCGCAGGTGCCGAAAGGGTGGTGGGACATGCCGTCACGGACGATGGTGGACACGCTGACCGAGATGCTGCCGGCCGGGGTCGTGCTGGTCGGCACGGGCGACCTGGAGGCCGACTCGCCGCAGGGCGGCGTGGGTCGCGGCTTCATCAACTCCACCGTCGGCACGTCGATGGACGGCGGGGTCGTCACGGGCAACGTCAACATCCTGATGTGGCCGGCACGCACGACCCCTGTCGCACTGGAGGGCGTCGGCGCGGAGGAGGCCACCTTCCAGGTGGGCGTGCAGGCCGACTGGCTCACCTGCCCGGGAAATCTCGGTCCCAGCACGAGTTCCTGCACCGAGATCAGCGGCCCCGGCGGCGAACGGACCGGTCGACGCAGCACCACGGTGATCGGGGACATCAGGATCCTCGAGGTGGTCATCGTCTCCGGCGACGGCATCGTCTACGGCGCGACCGCCAACACCGACGACGACAAGTGGGGCGCCGAGTCGCCGGTCACGGCGCCGCGACCGCCCCTGACGACGGCTCAGCTCGAGGCGATCGTGCGCGACGAGGTGTGGACGTCCTACCGGCCGTGAGCTCAGGCGGCCTGCGGCGCCGTCTCGCTCGTCGCCACCGGCTGCACCTCGGCCTCCGGCGCCACCGCCTTGGCGAACCGGCTCGTGCCATGGCTCAGGTCGTGGCCGACGGAGGTGGCCACGACCTCGAAGGAGGTCTGGGGCTTGCCCTCGCGCTCCCACACGTCGGCGACGAGCCGGCCGTGCACGACCACGGGGTCGCCGCTGCTCAGCGAGTCGGCCACGTGGCGGGCCAGCCGGTTCCACGCCTTCACCGTGTGCCACGAGGTGGTGCCGCGGACCCACTCGCCGTCGCGGTAGCGGCTCGGGGTGCAGGCGACGCGGAACGAGGCGACCTGGCGGCCCTCGGTGAGCTCGCGCAGCGTGACCTCGCCGCCGATCCAGCCGGTCAGGGTGATCTGGGTGTCGTACATCGGGGTGTCTCCTGGACTCGGCGGCGGTGGTTCCGCCGCGGTCCCCCAAGGCTGTGCACCGGAGCCGACAACCACGACCCGAGGGCGCGACGACCTGTGGAGGAGCCCGCCCGACGCATCCCTGTGGACGCTTCGTGGCCCGCGATGTGGCCTGAGGGCGTCAGCGCAGCGCGGCTGTCAGGCCGTCGCGCACCTCGGCGTAGGACGCGAGCTCGGCCTGGATCGGGGCGACGACGACCTCCGCGGACACCTCGGAGATCGCCTCGCGCAGGCGCTTGTCCGCCGAGCGCGCGCGCGACCTCGCGGTGAGCGACACCAGCCAGCGGCACACCAGTGCCAGGAGGATGCCCAGCCCCACCCCGCCCAGCAGCATCAGCGTCGGCAGCGGGAAGGCGCCGACCTCCGGGGTGGGCGGCTCGGGCAGCCGGGCGTACGAGCCGAAGGCGAGCAGCGCCAGCCACCCGGCGCCGAGGACTGCGGAGACGATCAGGACGTACTGGAGGACGCGCACGAGGCCGGCCCACACGGGGATCTTCGCGGCACCGAGGTCGGTCGAGGCGACCGCCCGGTCGAGCCGGTCCCCGAGGTCGGGCAGGCGGGAGACGGAGGCTGCCCGGACGGCAGAGGCCCAGGCGGGGGACATGCCCTCGCCGACGTGGTCGGCCAGGGCGCGGACCTCGGTGTCGACGCGGGCGCGCTGCACTCCGGTGGCCTTGGGCACCGAGGTGCGCGCGGTGCCGGTGAGCTCCTTGCCGGACGCGCCGAGGTCGAGGTGCAGGCGCTTGAGCGGGTCGGGCTTGAGCCGGGAGAACCACGCCGTCACCGGCCACCCGGTCGCGCGGTTGGCCCGCAGGCGGGTGGAGTCGGCGACGGCCTTCACGACGGTCGGCACGCCGGCCGCCTCGGCGAAGGCGTCGTCGAGGGCGGCGATCCGCTCCTTCGACAGGGTCGGCGCCTTGCCGGTGCCGGTGGCCTCCTGGAGACGCTGGGCGGCGCTCTTCACGTCGGCCTCGAGGCGCGAGCGGGTGACCTTCTTGGCCGCGACGCGCTCGGCGATCATGCCGCGCAGCTCGTCGACGCCCCAGCCGTGGCGCGCGCTCACGCCGAGCACCGGGACACCGGCCAGGCCGTCGTCCTCGAGCAGGCGGCGTACGTCGTCGAGCATCGAGGCGCGCCGGTCCTCGGGCACGGTGTCGATGTGGTTGAGCACCACGAGCATCACGTCGCGGTGCCCCGCCAGCGGCTTGAGGAAGCGGTCGTGGATGGCGGCGTCGGCGTACTTCTGCGGGTCGAGCACCCACACGAGCATGTCGGCGAGCTGCACCAGGCGCTCGACCTCGAGGTGGTGGGAGACCTCGGTGGAGTCGTGGTCGGGCAGGTCGAGGAGCACGACGCCGCGCAGCTCGACGTCCTCGTCGGCCTTGGAGAGCATGGAGTCGCGGGTGACCTGGTGGCGCGCGGGGATGCCGAGCCACTCGAGCAGCTCCTCGGCGCCCTCCTTGCCCCACACGCAGGCGGTGGCCCACGACGTGGTGGGACGGCGTACGCCGACCGCGGCGAGCTCGAGGCCGCTCAGCGCGTTGAAGGTGGAGGACTTGCCCGAGCCGGTCGCGCCGGCGAGGGCGACCACGGTGTGGTCGGCGGACAGCTTGAGGCGGCCGGCCGCGCGCGCGGCGACCTTCTCCGCGTCGTCCACGACAGCGTCGTCGACGCGCCCGCGGGCGGCCGTGGCGGCGCGCTCGAGCCCGTCGACGCGGGCGCCGATGTCAGAGCTCCTGGTGACCAGCTTCTTGGCCCCTTCGAGCAACGACGTCATGACTCCCTCACGGTTGGGTGGTGCGGTTGTTGGGGACTCAACCCTAGGGGGCGCCGTCGGCAGCGTCCGAACCCTGGGGCTGCTGCGTCGCGGCGTAGCGCAGGTCGTCGACCTTGCGGGCCGCGGAGCGCATCCGCTCGGGCGCCTCGGGCGAGATCTCGAGGCTGTCGAGGAGGTCGGTGTAGCGACGGCGCTCGGCGTCGAGCAGGTCGCTCATCGAGGTCTCGAGCCGCTGGCGGGCACGCTCGGCGAGGCTGCGCACCGCCTGGTCGCCGAAGACGGCCTCGAGGAGCTTCTGCCCCAGGAGCGCCGAACCGCCCGCGATGCCCGCCTCCGCGCCGACCAGGAGGCCCCCGGTGTGGGCGAAGACGACGATCATCAGCGCGACCGCGAGGCCGTTGACGCCGAAGGCCAGGAAGCGCGCGGTGGAGCGCTTGTCGGCGCCCTCGCTGCGCACCATCTCGAGCACGTCGTCCTGCCAGTCGCGCACGGCGCGCTCGGCACGGCGGCGGAAGTCGCGCGACGCACGACCGAGGTCCTCGCCCGCGTCGCGCAGCAGGATCTGGCCGGCGGCGGTGCCACGCCAGGACGCCTCCGCACGCTCGGCGGCGGCCTCGGCGTGCTCGAGGATGAGCGTCTCGAGCCCGGACTCGACGGCGACGGTGACGCGCTCGGCCTGCTGCGGCTTGCCCTTGACCGCGTTGACGACCCGGTCGCGGATCCAGCCGACGCGCGTCTCGAGGGTCTTGAGCAGCTCACCGGTGCCGACGAACTCCTGCCAGCGGGCGAGCACCTCGCCGCGCAGCAGCGAGCCGTCGGCCGAAGCCTCGCCGACCGCCTTCACGGCCCGGTCGTAGGCCTCGTTGGCGTCCTCGCGCAGGCGGCGCACGGCGTCGGTCTGCTCGGTGGCGGCGTCGGCGACGGTGTGCGTACGCCGACCGAGCGTGCGGATCGCGCCGTCGAGGGTCTGCTGGACGACCGCGGCGCGGGCGTCCTGGTCGTCGGCCAGGGCCTGGAGCCAGCGGCGGATGTCGATCACCGAGTCCGAGGGCAGCAGCCCCATCTCGGAGACCTCGCCCTCCTCGACGGTGAAGAGCGGGGAGTCCTTCAGGCCGCGGCTGGCGAGCATCCGCGCGAGGTGGGTGGCGATGGTGTCGACGGCGTCCGTGGGCGTGCGGTCGAGCACGATCGCCACGGCGGCCGAGCGCTCGGCGGCCTTGCGCAGGAAGTCCCACGGCACCTGGTCGGCGTAGCGCGCGGCCGAGGTGACGAAGAGCCACAGGTCGGCGGCGGCGAGCAGCTGGGCCGCGAGCACGCGGTTGCGCTCCTCGACCGAGTCGATGTCGGGGGCGTCGAGGATCGCCAGGCCCGGTGACATCGCGGAGGAGGCGACCAGCTGGAGGGCCTCGGGGTCGTTGGTCTGCCGGCTGACACGCTCGAGCTCGGGCAGCAGCCGGTCCTGGCCGAACCACTTTGCGTCGTCGGGGTGGTGCACCAGCACCGGCGAGCGCGTGGTGGGGCGCAGCACGCCGGGCGTGGTGACGCGGGTGCCGACCAGCGAGTTCACCAGGGTCGACTTGCCGGCGCCGGTGGAGCCGCCTACGACCGCGAGCAGCGGTGCGTCGAGGGTCATCAGGCGCGGGATGACGTAGTCCTCGAGCTGGTCGACCATCTCGGCGCGCGCGGCACGCTGCTCCTCGGCGCCGGGCAGCTCCAGCGGCAGCCGGGCCTCCTGGAGCGCACGGCGCAGCCGCACGAGGGCGGTCACCATCGCGGTCGTGGCGTCGGGCGTACGACGGCCGGGGAACGGCGTCTGGTCCGCCTCGGGCTCGGTCATCGGGTGGGTACCACCTGTCCGGGGAAGGAGATGTAGGGGCGGATGAGCCGCAGCTCCTCGACGTGCTCCTGCCCGCGGACGGCGAAGTCGTCCGGAGCGGTGCCGCGGAGGTAGCGGTGGTGGAGGTAGCCGAGCTCGATGGCCGCCGCCTGGTACTCACGCATGCCGCGCTCGGCCTGCTTGCCTCCGTGGTGCATCGCCCAGCGGCGTGCATGCCGGCGGGCACGCAGGTCCACCAGCCACGGGATGTCGGTGGCGGGCAGGAGGCCGCGCTCGGCGGCGTCCTGGAGCGCCTCGGCCAGGAGGGGCCGCTCGGAGCGCCGGCGGTAGACCGCGAACGCCACCACGCCGAGGAAGGCCGGCAGCATCAACGTGGCGTAGACGACGAGGAAGGTGCCCTGGATCGTGGAGTAGTTCCACAGTCCGTGCAGGAGCGCGGCGAGCGCGAGCCCGACGACGGGGGCGAGGCGGCGTACGAGCGGTCGGGCGCTGGAGATCGCGAGCCCCACGCCGATGCCGGTGAAGACCGTGAAGAGTGGGTGCGCGAACGGGCTCAGCAGGCACCGGACGATGAAGGTGGCGGTCAGCGCCACCGAGCCGCCCTCGAGCCCGTCCGTCCCGCTGTAGGCGGCGGCGAGGTAGAGGATGTTCTCGGTGAAGGCGAAGCCGATGCCGACCATCCCGGCGTAGACGATGCCGTCGAGCACGCCGTCGAGCTCGTGGCGCCGCCACCACAGCAGCAGCACGAGGAAGGCTCCCTTGGTGATCTCCTCGGTGACCGGAGCGACCACGGAGAGCAGGTCGGACTCGCTCGCGCCGCCGGCCATGCCGAGGACCTGCAGCACCAGCGCGGCGGCGGTGGCGACGAACGCACCCCACAGCAGGCCTGCGGCGAGCAGGCCCCGCGGCTCGGGCTCGTAGCGGTCGAGCCACATGAAGCACCCGACCAGCGGACCCACCGGCAGGGCCGCGAGGAGCGCGGCCAGCGCGAGGGTCCCGGGAGCCCCTGCGAGGGCGAAGTTGAGCGCCATCGCAGCGGCTCCGACGAGCACCAGGACCGCCACCACGACCGTGAAGGCAACGCTGTCACGGCGGCGTCGATGCATGGGGCGCAGCCTAACCGAGCAGCCGCCGATGACCGGTGTCCGCGGCACCCCTTCGGGGGCCTGTCACCGCCCCCGTACGGCGCGGGTGGGCGCGCTCGTCCGCACGGCCCTCGCGTGCCCGGCCAGGCGCCCGACGACCCGGACCTTGATCCGTGCCCCGCGGTGCGCCGGGCGCAGGACGAGGCGCTTGCCGGTCCCGATCCGCTCGCCGTCGGCGAGCCAGACGACGCGCAGCCTCGCGCCGGGGGTCCAGTCCCCCGGCCGCGCCCGGAGCACCCGGCCCACGACCGTGCGACCCACGACGCGCGGGCGGTCGGCGTCGAGGCGGCCGCGCCGCACGTCCCGGTCGGCGGCGGCGGTCGCGGTGGTCGGCGTGAGCCCGTCGGCGGAGCCGGTGACGGCGACGCTGATCCGGCTGCCGCGGTGCCGGGCGCGCAGCGTGAGGCGGGGACCCGCCTCGGCGGCGAGCGGGGCGCCATCGGCGAACCAGGCGTACGACAGCGTGGTGCCGGGTCCCCAGGTGCCGGGCTCGACGGTCAGGGTCTCGCCGACCCGCTCGCGGCCAGAGAGGGACGGGGTGCCCGCCACCACTGCCCCGGGCACCGGGGGCGGCACGGTCGTCGGGGTCGTCGTCGGGGTGGGCGTCGGCTCCGGGGTCGTCGTCGGCGGCACCTCCGTCTCCTTCGCGGTGAAGGTGTGGACCGTCGAGTGGTCGACCGCGCCGTGCGGGTCGGCGGTCCGGACGTACCACCCGTGCGCGCCGGGCCCGACGCTCCAGGTCGCCTCCAACGGCGTCCCGCTCGCGACCGCGGCAAAGGCCTCGACCGTCTCCGTGGTGAGGATGTCGACGCTGAGCGCGTCGGTCGACAGCACCTTGGTCCGTGCCTGCAGACCCGAGGCGGCGTAGGGGATCTCGAACTCCTGGTGGACCGCCTCCAGCGAGGGGTCGTCGGAGTCGAAGTCGTCGAGTGACGGCGAGTAGGTCCGCACCACGATCCGGCCGCCGACGTTGTCGAAGTGGAGCAGGCGCAGGTAGCCCAGGCCGCCCTCGGGCAGGCCCTGGTAGTCGAAGAGCATCGAGTAGACGGTGCGGTCCGCGACGCCGTCGCCGTCGTCGTCCATCTCGTCGAGGCGGGTGTAGGCGTCGTGGTAGTGCCCCGAGCCGACCGCGATGACGTTGGCGTTGGGGGTGACGACCTCGTCCATGATCCGCTGCGGGACCGGGCCGAGACCGCCGGTGGTGAGCATGAACTCGTGCAGGTTGATGATCACCTTCCGCTCCGGGTGATCGGCGATGACCCGGTTCATCCAGCGGATCTGCGCGTCACCGGCGCCCCAGCCCATCGTCACGACCATGAGGTCGATGCCGTCCGCGCTGACGAGGTTGTAGCTGCCACGGTTGTCCTCGTGCGACCCGCCGTACCAGGGCTTGTCGGCGTAGCGGGCCTCACCGAACCACCGGCCGTAGGGGCCGTAGTCGTTGCGGTGGTGCCCGACGTCGTGGTTGCCCGCGAGAACGCTGTAGGGGATGCCGGCCTCGTCGAGGTCGCGGTAGGCCACGTCGGCCCGCTCCCACTGGGCCGGCTGGTCCCAGTCGTTGACGATGTCGCCGGTGTGCATGAGGTACTGCAGGTCGAGGTGGGACCGCTGCGCGAGCAGGAAGTCGTGGATCGCCCGCTGGTGCTTGTAGAAGTCCGGGTTCTGGTTGTAGTACTGCGTGTCGGACTCCCAGGCGACCGTGAAGTCGTACTGGTCGCGGGGCGTGACGCCCTTCGCGGAGTAGGCCGGCACCTGGTCGCCGCGCTGGCTCTGCCCGGCGGTGGTGAAGCCCTCGGAGTGCTGGACCAGGACGGTGATACGTCCGTCGCGGACGTGGTCGGCCGCCGGCACGAGCGCCCCGAGCTCGAAGTCGGTCGGCGCGCCCCCGGTGGTGAGGTGCTCGTCGACCTCCTCCCACTGCTCCGCGCGCACGTCGAGGACGTGCAGGCCGATGCGCGCCTCGGCGTTGGCCGATCCCGACCACTCGATGCGGGCGGTGAAGTCGTCGCCGGCGCCCTCGGGGACCTCGACGGTGAAGAGCTGGTAGGGGAACAGCGTGTCCGAGCGGGTGGTGGCGGTGAGCCCGTCGCGGGTGGTGACGGCCGCGAGCTCCTCGTCGGTGAGCAGGACCGCGCCGTCGCGGGCGACCCGCCCGGCGTCGTACGTCGTGCCGGCGGTGGCGGTGACCGCCTCGTCGTCGGCGGCGAGGTGGAAGCCGCGGCGCAGCTCCACGTCCAGCACGTCGCCCTCCGGGTCGGTGGGGACCGCCCTCAGCGTGACGTCGCCCGCCGGCACCTCGGCACCGTCCTCGGGCGCCTCCAGGGACGCCGACGGCTGCTCCTCCGGCGTGGTGAAGGTGATCTCGCGGGTGCGGGTGTTGCCGAGGCGGTCGACCGCGGTGAGCACGACCTCGTGCGGGCCGGCCTCGAGGGCCACCGAGGACGTCGGGTGGGGCAGGGTGATCTCCTCGCCGTCGAGCGTCGCGGTGAGGGAGGCGACGCCCGAGCCGGCGTCGGTGGCCTGCGCGTCGATGTCGAAGGATCCGCGCGGGATGGCGCCGTCCTCGACCGACGAGGTGACCTGCGGGGCCGTGTTGTCGACGGCCAGCGACCGGCTCGAGGCCTGCCCGGCGGCGCTCGCCGCGACGGTGTGCTGGCCGTCCGCGACGGCCGTGGTGTCCCACTGGTGCAGGACCGAGTCGAAGGCGTCGTCCGGCACCTCGAAGGTGGCGAGGAAGTAGACGAGCGAGGCGTCGGAGAACCCGATGCGCGCGTCCGGGGCGGGGCATTCGCGGGCGGTGGGCTCCTGTCCCTCACCGGCTCCCGCGCACGCCACCGGACGGAGCACCCGGCCGTCCGGGAGGGCCAGGCGCGGGTCGAGGGCGACCCAGTCGTCGTTGTTCTCGTCGGGGTCGGGCTCGGGCCAGGCCTTGGTGCCGGCGTAGATCCCGAGGGTCACGCGCTCGCCGCGGACGACCCGCTCGAGCGGCACGTCGGCAGCGATCGTCTCGGTGCGCTCGTAGAAGCCCTCGTCGAAGACGGTGAGCACCTCGTCGCCGATCTTCACGCCGTTGCGGAAGAAGGCGTCGGTGTTGGTCGCCTCGAACGCGAAGCGGGGCGAGGCCTCCAGCGACGGTACGACGTCCGCGACGGGCGCGCCGTCGACCGACAGCGACAGGTCCGACGGGTCGCCGTCGGTGGTCGCGGTCAGCGGGGTGGTGCCGGACACGAAGTCGCCGTCGGCGTGGTTGAGGCGGACCGGCGGGCGCGGGCCGTCGGACAGGTCCACCCGGACCGGGCCCAGGGTGGTCGCGCGGGTGCCGTCGGAGACGACGAGGGTGTAGTCGACCCACTGCTTGCCGTAGAGGTCGACCGACGGGACCGTGTGGACGAACCGGCCCGGCGACTCGAAGCGCAGCGAGCGGGTGACCGGGTCCCCGACGTCGGTGGCGAGGGTCAGCTCCGCGGTCCGGACCTGCTGGTCGTCGCGGACGTCGAAGCCCAGCGTGAGGTCCTCGGTCTCCGGCAGCAGCGGGCCGCCGGTGAGGTCGTCGACGGTGGGGGCGGTGTCGTCGGCGGGCGTCGCGACGAGGCCGGCCGGCACCTGGCGCGGGTGCGTGTAGCCCGGCGTCGGCGTGGCCAGCTCGGTCATCGTCTGGACCGTGCCGTTCCTCGGCTCGGGCACCCAGAGGTGGTCGGGCGAGGCGGCCGGGTTCCAGGCGTACTGGATGGCGGTGGTCGACGTGGTCTGCGCGTCGTTGAAGTAGTAGGTCGTGCTGACGTCGATGCCGGTGTTGGTCATCAGCTGGATGCCGCGCAGCCCGCCGTTGGACATGCCGGCGGACCGCACGTCGAGGAGGTCCTCGCCCGCCACCAGGTCGGAGCCCATGGCGGTGTTGAAGTCGGCCGCGGTGAGCGCGCCGTTGGTGCCGTTCCTGATCCAGAGCACGAGCGTCTGGCCGGGGGCGATGACGACGTCGCGCGGCGCGGAGGGCCACAGGGCCTGGTTCGTGACGACGGCGTTGGCGTCGATGTAGAGGTAGTTCAGGGTGAAGTCGGCGAAGTCGACCGGCGCGTCGGAGGCGTTGTAGACCTCGACGAACTCGTAGGCGTCGCCGCCGCCCACGTTGGCGGTGTCCGGCGCGACCTCGGTGACCTGGAGGATCGGGGCCTCCAGCTCCGGGTCGGTCGGCGGGGCGGGCGGCTGAGGGGGCACGCCGGTGCCGCCGGGCGGCTCGGTCGGGTCGGTCGGCGGCGGGGTGGTCGCGAGCTGCTCGGCCCGCACGGCGCCGGGGTTCGGCACCTGCTGCGTGGCCAGGACGCGGTGCACCGCCGTGCCGTCGGTGGGGGCGGCGTACTCCACCGTCCGGTCCACGGCCTTGTCCGTCGCCGTCCAGCCCACCTGCGCCACGTCGGTGGTCGTGCCGGCGTCGGTGCGCCGCACCCAGAGCGTGCTGCCGCTGTTGTTGAGGCCGTTCTGGCCGCTGAGCACTGCGACGTCGAAGGACCCGGTGACGCCGAGGCCTGCGTAGAAGTCGCGGAAGTCCTGCTCGGTGAGCGCAGCGTCGCCGGTGAAGCCGCTGTGCCGCGGCCACAGGACGAGGGTGCCGCCGGCCGGGACGGTCACGGCCGGGTCGTGCGTGAGGGTCTTCTGCGTCGAGCCGCTGAGGTAGACCACGCTGTAGCCGGCGTCGGCGAGGTTGATGTCCGCCCCGGTGGTGTTGTGCACCTCGACGAACTCGAAGGCGTCCACGGACGCTGCGTCGGCGGTGGCGCGGTTGCTGGAGTCGACGTTGACCTCGGTGACGACCAGGGCCGGCAGCCCGTCCGCGGTGCTCGCCGGCGACGGCGTCACCGCCAGGGTCGTGGCGGCGACGGCGAGGGAGGCGAGGAGGCTCAGCAGGGAGCGCGCGTGCGGCATGGGCACACCCCACAGGCGGCGGGTGTCGCGAGGAGGTACGCCCGGTGAACGACGCCGCTCGCGCAGGCGTCAGGTCGACCTTGGCGCATGTCCGGGCCCGGCGCGCTCGTCGTACAGTGACCGCGTGAGCGAGCAGACGACCCCCGAGAGCACTGAGCCCAAGACCGAGTCGCACGACCCGGCGGTGCCCGCCGCCTACGCCGCCTTCATGCGCGAGGGCTGGGGCGACCGGGCGCTGGACATGCCGCGCCACCCCGTCGCCGTCCACGCCGCGACCCGTCGTGCGGCGCTCGCGAAGGCCTTCCCCGACGACCGGCTCGTGCTGCCCGCCGGCACCTACAAGGTGCGCGCCAACGACACCGACTACCGCTTCCGTCCCGACACCGCGCACACCTACTTCACGGGCAACCAGACCTCCGACGCCGTGCTGGTGATCGAGGACGGTGAGTCGGTCCTCTACGCCCGCCCGCGCTCGGAGCGCGACACCGACGAGTTCTTCCGCGACCGGCAGTACGGCGAGCTGTGGGCCGGTCGCCGTCCCTCGGCCCAGGAGATCTCCGACTCGCTCGGCATCGAGGTGCGCCACGTGAAGGACCTGCCGTCCTTCGACGACGCCCGCAAGACCCGCGACGTCACCACCGACGAGGACCTCGCCCGCGTGGCCGACGAGCTGCGGCTGGTCAAGGACGACTGGGAGATCGGCGAGCTCCAGGAAGCCTGCGACATCACCACGCTCGGCTTCGAGGACTCGGTGCGCGAGTGGGACCGGGTGCTGGAGTTCGGCGAGCGCTGGATCGAGGGCACGTTCTTCCGCCGCGCCCGCGCGATGGGCAACGACATCGGCTACGACTCGATCTGTGCGGGCGGCTCGCACGCCACGACGCTGCACTGGATCGACAACACCGGCGCCATCCAGCCCGGCAAGCTCGTGCTGCTCGACATGGGCGTCGAGGGCAGCAACCTCTACACCGCCGACGTGACCCGCACGCTGCCCGTCGACGGCACCTTCACGCCGCTGCAGCGCGACCTCTACGACCTGGTCTTCACCGCCCAGCAGAAGGGCATCGAGGCCGTACGCCCGGGCGTCCCGTTCCTCGCCGCGCACCACGCGGCGATGGAGGTGCTGGCGCACGGGCTCGAGGACCTCGGCCTGCTCCCGGTCTCGGCCCAGGAGGCGCTCGACCCGGAGTCGAAGGTCTACGCCCGCTGGACGCTCCACGGCACCTCCCACATGCTCGGCATGGACGTCCACGACTGCGGCCGCGCCTCCGCCGACATCTACCCCAAGGGCGACCTCGCCGAGGGCATGGTGCTCACCGTCGAGCCGGGCCTCTACTTCCAGGAGGACGACCTGCTCGTCCCCGAGGAGCTGCGCGGCATCGGCATCCGGATCGAGGACGACATCCTCGTCACCGCCGACGGCCACACCAACCTCTCGGCCTCGCTCCCCCGCTCGTCGGCGGACGTCGAGGAGTGGATGGGCCGGCTGCGCTGAGGTGGACTGCCACCACTACGACGCCTTCCGCTGCCGATCGTGCAGCCTGCTCGAGGTCCCGCGGGCGCGCCAGCTCTCCGACAAGGAGGCGCACGCGCGCTCGCTGGTCGACTCCCCCGTGTGGCTGCCGACGGTCGCCGGCGCGGAGGCGGGATTCCGCAACAAGGCCAAGATGGCCGTCGGGGGCACCGCCGACGCCCCGACCCTCGGCATCCTCGACCGCGACCTCGCGGGGGTGGACCTGCGTGACTGCGGCCTGCACTCCCCCGGGCTGACGGCCGCCCTCGGCCGGATCGCCGAGTGGATCAGCGACGCCGGCCTGGCGCCGTACGACGTGGCTACGCGCAGCGGCGAGCTCAAGCACGTCCTGCTGACCGAGTCGCCCGACGGGGAGCTGATGCTCCGGCTGGTGATGCGCTCGACAGCGCTCGAGGCACGCGTCCGCTCCCGGCTCCCCGGCCTGCTCGAGGCCGTGCCGGGGCTGCGGGTCGTGACGATCAACGTCCAGCCCGAGCACAAGGCCGTGCTCGAGGGCGAGCGGGAGATCGTGCTCACCGACTCCTCCTCGCTGCCGATGCGGCTGGCGACCGGAGTGACGCTGCGGCTCGGCCCCCGGTCGTTCTTCCAGACCAACACACCCGTCGCGGAGGCGTTGTACGACCAGGCGCGCGCGTGGGTGGACGCGCTGCCGGACGTCCGCAGCGTGTGGGACCTCTACTGCGGGGTCGGCGGCTTCGCGCTGCACCTCGCACACGCCGACCGCGAGGTGGTCGGGGTCGAGGTCTCGGCCGACGCGATCGCCGCCGCCGGCGACACGGCGACCGAGCTGGGGGTGACGGCCGGGTTCGCGGCCGCCGACGCGACGGCGTACGCCGTGGGTTCCGCCCACGTGCCCGACCTGGTCGTGGTCAACCCGCCCCGGCGCGGGATAGGCGCCGACCTGGCGGGCTGGCTCGAGGCGTCAGGGGTGGGCCACGTCGTCTACTCCTCGTGCAACGCCGAGTCGCTGGCGCGCGACCTCGCGCTCATGCCGTCGCTGCGCCCGGTGGAGGCGCGGGTGCTCGACATGTTCCCGCACACCAGCCACTACGAGGTGCTGGTGCTGCTCGCGCGGTGAGTCAGCCGCGGCGGACCTTGGGGCTACGGGCCATGCCGTTCTCGCTCAGGCTCGTCCGGAAGGCGTCGTCGGCGAAGCCCGCGAGGTTGATGGAGCCGTCACCCACGGGGGTGACCTGGAAGCGCGTGGCTCCCGAGGCGACCTTGATCCAGCGGGGGTCGTCGATGCAGGCCGCGGGGAACGACACGGTCACGGTCTCGGCCACCAGGTCGTAGCGACCGCGCACCGTACGGCACGGGCGGGGCCGTGCCTCACCGTTCGAGGTCGTGACGATCGAGCCCGGGAGCAGCTCGGCGACCTGCCTCCCGTCGGGAGCGCGTCCCACGAGCAGGTCGAAGCGTCGCTGCGGGGTGATGACACGCATGGCCAGCGAGTGGTCCACGCCGTCGACGAGGTCGCGGAAGGACGTCGTCACGGTCACCCGCTTGGCGTGGGTGATGGTCGTGCGGGTGACGTCGGTCGCCACCTCGGTCGGCGCGTCGAGGAAGAGCGGCAGCTCGGAGTCACCGCCGCCGAAGAGGAAGCCCAGCTCGGAGGCGAGGTTCAGCGCCTTGGCGTCGCCGGCGGGGTCGTCGACCGTCACCGTCTCGGCGTGGGCCGCCACGGGCAGCAGGAGGGTCGCAGGGACGAGGAGGGCAGCAAGGCGCGCGCCGAGACGAGAGGACATGGGCGGGATCCTAGGGACCGGTGTGCTGCGTGTGAGACGGACCACGGAACACCTAGCCCTAAGTATCGGTTGCACTGGACGTGAGTGCGCCTTCCACCCCCGCGCCGACGGTCCCCGCGACCGTCGGGGACCTGCTGACGCAGCGTCGCGTCGTGGACCTCGCGCGCACCGAGAGCGCCCTCTGTCGCCTCCCGCTCGCCGCCGACTGACCAGCGCACCTGCGCTTCCCGGCTAACGCGGTCTCCGCGCGCCGTTCCGAAAGGTTCTTTGTTCACTATGAATACTTCTGTCAGCGAGACCGGGAAGCCCACCCGCTTCCGGCTCCCGTCGTTCGGCACGCAGGTCCTGATCGGGCTCGTGCTGGGCGTGGTCCTGGGACTGGTGGCCCGCAGCATGGGCGCCGACGGCGTCGACACCACGACCGGCGAGGTCGACCCCAACTGGCTCACCGAGACCCTCAGCACCATCGGCGGCACGTTCGTCACGCTCCTGCGCGCGGTGGTCCCGCCGCTGGTGTTCCTCGCGATCGTCGCCTCCATCGCGAACCTGCGCGACGTCACCGGCGCTGCACGCTTGGCGTGGAAGACGCTGGCGTGGTTCGCCATCACCGCACTGATCGCGGTGGTCATCGGCATCGTCCTGGGCCTGGTCGTCCAGCCCGGCAACCACACCAGCGTGGCCTCCGACGCCGCCTCCGCCCCGTCGTCGACCGGCTCGTGGCTCGACTTCCTCACCGGCCTCGTCCCGGCCAACGTGCTGGGCCTCGAGGGCTCCGCAGGCGACGACGGCAGCGTGTCGATGTCGTTCAACGTGCTGCAGATCCTCGTCGTCGCCATCGCCATCGGCATCGCCACCCTCAAGGTCGGGGAGGCTGCCGACGCGTTCCTCACCTTCGTCCGCTCGGCGCTCGCGGTCGTGCAGAAGGTGCTGTGGTGGATCATCCTGCTCGCCCCGATCGCGACGGTCGGCCTGCTGGGCAACGCCGTCGCGAGCTACGGCTGGGACGCGCTGGGGTCGCTGGGCATGTTCACGGTCGCGATCTACGCCGGTCTGGCGCTCGTCCTGCTCGGCGTCTACCCCGCCCTGCTGCGCCTCAACGGGCTCTCGGTCAAGCAGTTCTTCACCGGCGCGTGGCCCGCGATGACCCTGGCCTTCGTGTCGCGCTCGTCGGTGGGCACGATGCCCGTCACCCAGAGCGTCACCGAGCGCAACCTGGGCGTCCCGCGGGCGTACGCCTCCTTCGCCGTGCCGCTGGGCGCCACCACGAAGATGGACGGCTGCGCCTCGATCTACCCCGCGATCTCGGCGATCTTCGTCGCGCAGTTCTTCGGCCTCGACCTGGCGGTCACCGACTACCTGCTGATCGCATTCGTCTCCGTCATCGGCTCCGCGGCCACCGCCGGCGTCACCGGCGCGACCGTGATGCTCACCCTGACGCTGTCGACGCTGGGCCTGCCGCTCGAGGGCGTCGGCCTGCTGCTCGCCATCGACCCGATCCTCGACATGGGCCGCACCGCGGTCAACGTCACCGGCCAGGCGCTCGTGCCGACGCTCGTGGCCAAGCGGGAGGGCATCCTCGACCAGGAGGCGTACGACGCCCCGCGCGGGCGCACCGCGTGGCGCGAGGACACCGACGTCGAGGCGCGCCCGGCGACGGCCGCCACCGCGGCCTGAACCGTCCCGGCCCGGCCCTCCGCACGCAGGAGGGCCGGGCTTGGGATACTGGCGCCACGGCCCCCGTGGCGCAACGGATAGCGCATCGGATTTCTACTCCGCCGGTTGCAGGTTCGAATCCTGCCGGGGGCGCCACGTGATCTCGCGGGACAACGGCGACACCCGGCGAGCCTCCACCCCGGCGGCGTCTCGCCGTCGCAGGATGTGACCAGGCCCCGCCACGTATGAGGTAGCGGGGCCGCACACATTTCCCCTCCGTGACGCCTCCCGTCCCTTCCCAGGGGTGGAGCCCGCTCATGGACCTCCGCCCATCGGGTACGACCCCGTCTCCTGCACCCACGAGATGGAGCACCACGATGGCGAACGAACTGGGGACGGGGCTGATGACGGTGATCGGCGTCCTGGCCGGCCTCGCCGCGCTGCTGGTCCTGCTGGCCGCACTCGACCCGACGAACGTCCCGCGGGAGAACGTGCCGCACGAGAAATAGGTGAAGCCCCACCAAGTATGAGTTGGTGGGGCTTCGGCGTCTTCCGGACCGGAGTCCTTCCAACACCTCAGTTCTACGCCTGCGGCACGTGCCGCGCAAGGGGCCGGACGGCCCTTTCGCCGGGCTTTCCCGCAATGCCGCGGCGTGTCGGGCGCGACACGCCGGGTCAGGTCGTCGGGCCGACCTCCGGACGGCCGGCGTCAGCGGTGTACGCCTCGATCTCGGCGGCGATGCGAGCCTTCACCTCGGCGGGGGCGAAGGAGGCGTCGACGGCCGCACGCGCCAGGTCGGCGACCCCGCGCTCGTCGAGGTCGAGCAGCCCGGCTGCGACCTCGTAGTCGTTGTTCAGCGTCGTGGCGAACATCGGCGGGTCGTCGGAGTTGATCGTCACCGTGACCCCCGCCTCGACGAACGTGCGCAGCGGGTGGTCCTCGATGCGGTCGACCGCACGGGTCGCGACGTTGGACGTCGGGCACACCTCCAGCACGACGCCTGCCTCCGCGAGGTGGGCGAGCAGCTCGGGATCCCGCGCCGCCGAGACGCCGTGCCCGATCCGCTCCGCGCCGAGCAGGCGCAGTGACTCCCACACCGTCTCTGGGCCGGTGGTCTCACCGGCGTGCGGCACCGAGCGCAGGCCCGCGGCCCGGGCGGTGGTGAAGTGCGGCTCGAACTGGGCCCGCGGGACCCCGATCTCCGGACCGCCCAGGCCGAAGCCGACCAGGGCGTCGGTGCGGTGCTCGAGGGCGTACGCCAGGGTCGCGTCGGCGGCCGGGATGCCCGACTCCCCCGGGATGTCGTAGATCCACTGGAGCACCAGGCCGAAGTCGCGCTCCGCCGCGACGCGTGCGTCCTCGAGGGCCTCGGTGTAGGCCTCGATGGCGATGCCGCGGACCACGGACGTGTACGGCGTGCAGGTGAGCTCGGCGTACCTCAGGTTCTGGCCCTGCGCCATCTCGCGTGCGACCTCGTAGGTCAGCAGCCGGATGTCCTCGGGCGTGCGGACGAGGTCGACGACCGCGAGGTAGACCTCGATGAAGTGGGCGAAGTCGCGGAAGGTGAAGAAGTCCCGGAGCCTCTCCAGGTCGGAGGGGACCCCGGCGTCGGGGTGGCGCCCCGCGAGCTCGGAGACGATCCGCGGAGACGCCGACCCGACGTGGTGGACGTGGAGCTCGGCCTTGGGCAGGCCGGCGATGAAGGGTGCGAGGCTCACGCCCCGCAGTGTCGCAGAGACCTCAGCCGACCATCTGGGCGGCGATCTCCTGCAGCGTCTCGCCCTCCACGACCTCGCCGTCGACGAGCACGGTGGGGGTCGAGTTCACACCCTCGCGAGAGGCGGCGTCGTTGGCGGCGTCGACCCAGCCCTCGAAGGCCATGTCCTCGATGCCGGGACGTACGGCGTCCTCCTCCGCACCCGCCTCGACGGCCCACTCGACGAGCTGGTCGTCGTCGGGGAACGGGCCGGACTCCGACGGCTGGTTGTCGAAGAGCAGGTCGTGGAAGGCCTTGGCGACCTCGGGACCGGACTCGTCGAGGACCACAGCGAACGCGTTGGCCGACGCGGGCGAGTAGTCGTCGATCCGCTCGA
Source organism: Nocardioides furvisabuli (assembly GCA_964021995.1). Taxonomy (GTDB): domain Bacteria; phylum Actinomycetota; class Actinomycetes; order Propionibacteriales; family Nocardioidaceae; genus Nocardioides; species Nocardioides furvisabuli_A. The sequence continues at coordinate 81,057 of CAXHZJ010000002.1, forward strand.
GGAACCCGAGCGGGCGGAACTCCACGCTCACCTCTCCGGCCTCGACCGCAGCGTCGAGCTGGTCGCGCACGGTCAGCTCGAGCCGGCCGCAGAAGGGGCACAGGAAGTCCTCGTAGACCACGATCTCCTTGGGCGCGTCGGCCTCGCCGATGCGCAGGCCGTAGGAGTCGGTGGCACCTGCCGGCGGGGTGTCGGGCTTGTCCGAGCCCAGGTTGGTGACCAGGAAGAAGCCGCCGACGACCAGCACGAGCACGCCGGCGATCAGACCGACACGGGTGAGCTGCTCCTTGCGCTTGGCGGCCTTGCGACGCTCCTCGGCCTCGGCGCGGGCCCGCTCGGTGCGCGCGCGGCGCGCCTCCCGCTTGGCCTGCGTCGCCGCCTTCTCCTCAGCGGTCCTGTGCGAGGTCTTCTTCTGCGCCATGGAGGCTTCCTTCGTCGTCGGGGATGTCGTCGTCGGTGTCGTCGTCGGGGTGGTCGGAGGTCGAGGTGGGGAACAGGACGTTCTCCAGGGCCAGGCGCGACGCGGGTCGCACCACGAGCCAGAGGCTCAGGGCGAGAAGACCGACGTCGCGGGCGATCTCGCCCGGGTACTTGGCGGCCGCGTCGGGGATCTCACCGCCGCCGCCGAAGCAGCCGCAGTCGATCGACATCCCCCGCGCCCACGCGCTGGCGATGCCGATGATGAAGGCCACGAAGAGCAGCGCCGAGACCACGGAGGTCCCGCGCACCACCACCCCGAGCACCAGGCACAGCCCGATGACCACCTCGAGGACCGGGAGCAGGTGGCCGACTGCCGGGACGATCACCTCCGGCAGCAGGTCGTAGGCGCGTACGGCGCGCACGCTCTCGTCGGGGTGGGGCAGCTTGAGCGCCCCCGCCACGATCCACACGCCGCCCGTCACCAGGCGCGCAACGAGCCCGAACCAGTCCTTCACACCCCTGAGGTTAGGAGGTCAGCCTGAATCGAGGCTGAGAGGGCCGCGCGGGCCGCGGTGGGTAGTCTGCCGACCGTGAACGACAGACTGGTGTGGATCGACTGCGAGATGACCGGCCTCGACCTGGGCGCCGACGCGCTGATCGAGGTCGCGGCCCTGGTCACCGACTTCGAGCTCAACGTCCTGGGCGAGGGCGTCGACGTGATCATCAAGCCCTCGCAGGAGGCGCTGGACCAGATGGTCGAGTTCGTGCAGAGCATGCACGAGAAGTCGGGCCTGCTCGAGGAGCTCGCCGGTGGCACGACCCTGGCCGACGCCGAGGTGCAGGTGCTGGCCTACATCAAGGAGCACTGCCCCGACGGCAGCCGTCCACCGCTCGCCGGCAACACGGTCGCCACCGACCGCGCGTTCCTCGCCCGCGACATGCCCGGGCTGGAGTCGTTCCTGCACTACCGCATCGTCGACGTCTCCTCGATCAAGGAGCTCTCGCGCCGGTGGTATCCCCGCGCCTACTTCTCCGCGCCGACCAAGCGCGGCAACCACCGGGCGCTCGCCGACATCCAGGAGAGCATCGAGGAGCTGCGCTACTACCGCGAGGCCGTCTTCGTGCCCCAGCCCGGCCCCGACAGCGCCCAGGCCAAGGAGATCGCGGCCCGCCACGGTGGCCAGCTGACCGGCCTCGGTCCCGACACGGGGGTCGATTCCGGCTCCGGGGCCTGATTGCCCTACACTTCTCGTCGTCCTCGCCTCTCGGGCGAGCAGGCATGGTGGGTATAGCTCAGCTGGTAGAGCGCCGCCTTGTGGTGGCGGATGTCGCGGGTTCAAGTCCCGTTACTCACCCCAGTCAGATCGAGCCCCCGACCGCAGCGGTCGGGGGCTCGATCCGTCTCCGGCTCACCCCGCGGGTGCGCTCCCCGGGACCTGCGGGACCCGCAGCGGCAGCGGGTTCCCCCGGATCGGGTGCGCCTCGGCGACCTTGCCCATCGCATCGACGATGTTGCGGAGGTTGATGATCAGCGCGCCGTAGATCGGCCACTCCGGGGAGCGCTCGGTGGCCCGCAGCTCCTCGGTAAAGGCCTCGAGGCGACGGCGTACGTCCGCCAGGGCCGCGGGGTCGGCCGCACTCGCGGCGCGGCCGGCGTCGCCCAGCATCGAGATCCACGGGTCGGCGAAGGTCTCGCCCCAGGTCTCGAGGTGCGCCTGCTGGCCGCCGAGCGTGCGCGCCAGGCTGCGCGTCTCGGCCACGGCCTGCTCCATCCGGCGCAGGAGCCCGTGCCACTGCTCGGGGTTCTTCATCTGGCGCGCAGAGCGACGTGGGTTCATCCGTGCACTCTCCTGCGCCTGTCGCACCAGGGCCCACGCGTGCTCGAGGTCACCGTCGAGGCCACGGGTGCGGTCGATCCACCCCGTGACGTCCTCGTCCCGGCATCCGTCGCCGAGGCCTCCGGCGATGTCGGCCAGCAGCTCGCCGATCCCGTCGTCGATGCGGTCTATCGCCTCGGCGGCCGTACGCCGACGCAGCGGGGGCCACACGAGCACGTTGACGAGCAGGCCGACGGCCACGCCGATGGCCGTGTCCAGCAGCCGCGAGATGAGCAGCCTGTCGCTCTCGAAGCCGGTGGTGAGGACCACGAGCCCGGTCGTGGCGATGGTGGTGGCCTCGGCGCCCAGCCACGGGACGGCACCCAGCAGCAGGGCGAGCACCAGCAGCAGCGCGACGGCCCCCGTCGAGAGTCCGAACGACTCCCCCACCGCGGTGGCGAGCAGCACCGCGACGACCGTGGCGACGACCTGCTGGCTGCCCTTGGAGATCGTGCGGTAGACGGTCGCGTGCACCACCAGCAGCGCCGCCCACGGCGCCAGGAAGGGCTGGGGCAGGTCCAGGACACTCTTTGCGATCACCCAGGCCGCGACCGCGGCCAGCACCGTCTTGGCCAGCTGCAGGACGTCGTTCCAGAAGATCGGGTCGCCGAGCCGGTCGTCGATGCGTTTCCTCAGTCGTTCCCTCATGTCGTGCCTCCCTCTCCCGCCGACCGACACTACGGGTGACGGCGGGTCTGGCCACGATCAGGCGAGGGAGAGGAAGAGCTTCTCCATCTTCTTGACGTCCACGCTGTCCACGCCGTCGCCCTCGGCCAGGCACTGCTGGAGCCCGCTGGCCACGATCGCGAAGCCGGCGCGGTCGAGCGCCTTGGACACCGCGGCGAGCTGGGTCACGACGTCCTCGCACTCGCGCCCCTCCTCGAGCAGGCGCAGCACGCCGGCGAGCTGCCCCTGGGCACGCTTGATGCGGTTGATGACCGGCGTCATCTGGGTCGGGTCGAGCTCCATCGGTTCTCCTCGGGCGGGGCGGACAGGGCGGCGAGGGCCGCAGCCCTCCCAGCATACCCCCGGGGGTGTTTTGTGCTTCGATCCGATACCCCCTAGGGTATTCATTGACAGGCCGAGACAGACCGCAGGAGAGGAATCGCATGTCCCAGCAGACGCCCGAGATCTCGATCGAGGACTACGCCAGCGAGCGCGACCACGGCACGACCGTCGACGTCCGCGAGCGTGTGGAGTACGCCCAGGCCCACGTGCCCGGCGCCGTCCTGGTGCCGATGGGCCAGCTCGCCTCGCGCCTAGGCGAGATCGACCGCTCGTCCCGCGTGCACGTCATCTGCGCCTCCGGCAACCGCTCGAAGGCGATGACCGACCTGCTCGTGGCCCAGGGCTTCGACGCGGTGTCGGTGGCCGGCGGCACGCAGGCCTGGATCGCCTCCGGTCGCGCCGTGGGGGTGGGTCTGTGATGTCCGGGCTCACCGTCATCGCCGTCGACACTCCGACCCTCGGCGACCGCAGCTACCTCGTGCACGACGGCGAGGTGGCGCTGGTGGTCGACCCGCAGCGTGACATCGACCGGGTGCTGGCCCTGCTCGACGAGCACGGCGTGCGCCTCACCCACGTCTTCGAGACCCACATCCACAACGACTACGTCACCGGTGGCCTCGCCCTCGCGCAGCGCACCGGTGCCCAGTACCTCGTCAATGGCGAGGACGACGTGTCCTTCACCCGCACCCCCGTAGCGGACGGACAGGTCGTCGAGGTGGGTGGACGGATGCGCATCACTGCGCTGGCAACCCCCGGCCACACGTTCACCCACCTCTCCTACGCGTTGACCGACGCCGGCAGTCGCGGCGAGGACGGCCTCGACCGGGCCGTCGGCGTCTTCTCCGGAGGCTCGCTGCTCTTCGGCGCGACGGGTCGTCCCGACCTGCTCGGCCCCGAGCACACCCACGACCTGGTGCACCACCAGCACGCCTCGGCGCACCGGCTCGCCGACCTGCTCCCGGACGAGGCCGAGGTCTACCCGACCCACGGCTTCGGCTCGTTCTGCTCGGCCACCCAGTCCGACGCGACCTCCTCGACGATCGGGCAGGAGAAGCAGGCCAACCCGGTCCTGACCCAGGACGAGCAGACCTACGTCGACGAGCTCCTGGCCGGCCTCGGCCCGTGGCCCGCCTACTACGCGCACATGGCACCGGCCAACGCCGCCGGGCCGTCCGAGCCCGACCTCAGCCCGCCCGGGCTCGCCGACGCCGTCGAGCTGCGCCGCCGCATCGAGGACGGCGAGTGGGTCGTCGACCTGCGCAACCGCACTGCCTTCGCCGCCGGGCACGCACCCGGCACGCTCAACTTCGGGCTCGACGGCGGCTTCGCGACCTACCTCGGGTGGCTCATCGCCTGGGGCACCCCGGTCACGCTGCTCGGCGAGAGCCCCGAGGACGTGGCCGAGGCCCAGCGCGAGCTGGTCAGGATCGGCATCGACCGCCCTGCCGCGCACGCGACCGGCAAGCCCGAGGACTGGAGCGACCAGCCGCTGAGCTCCTTCCCCACCGCGACCTTCGCCGACCTGGCCCAGGTGCGCCACCACCGCGAGGTCGTCGTCCTCGACGTACGCCGTGCCGACGAGCACGACGCGGCCCGGATCGCGGGCGCCGTCAACGTCCCGCTGCACGAGCTCATGGACCGCCTCGACGAGGTGCCCGCGGGCGAGGTCTGGGTGCACTGCGCCGGCGGCTACCGCGCGTCGGTGGCCGCGTCGATGCTCGATGCAGCGGGTCGCACCCTCGTGGCCATCGACGACTCCTTCGACAACGCCGAGCAGGTCGGCCTCCACCTGGTCCTGGCGGGGCCCGAGGCGTGACCCTCGCCCTCGCCGTCGTCGCCGGCGCACTCATCGGGCTCAGCCTGGGCGCGCTCGGCGGTGGCGGCTCCATCCTCGCCGTCCCGGTGCTCGTGGCCCTGGGCCAGGGGCCCGCGCAGGCGACCACCGGGTCCCTGGTGGTGGTGGCGGTGACGTCGCTGGCCGGCGCGCTGACGGCGTACCGCTCCGGCAACGTGCTGCTGGCGCGCGGCCTGACCTTCGGGCTGGTCGCGACCGGCGGCGCCGTCGCCGGGGCGCGGGCCTCGACGCTGGTCGCCGAGCCCGTGCTGCTCGGTGCCTTCGCCGTGCTGATGCTGGGGGTCGGCGTGCTGCTGGCCGTACGCCAGTGGCGGGGTCGTCGGGGCTCCGACGGCCCGTCGGAGCGTCCGAGCGGCTTCGACGACCCGATCATCACCTTCGGCCCGACCTTCGCCTGCCAGTGCCCGCGTGCGCTGAAGGTGCTGGTCACCGCGACCGCCGTCGGCCTGCTCACCGGCTTCCTCGGGGTCGGGGGCGGCTTCCTGGTCGTCCCCGCCCTCCTCGTCGCGCTCAGCCTCCCGATCGACTTCGCCGCCGGCACCTCGCTCGTGGTCATCACGATCACCAGCACCGTCGCCCTCGCAGCACGTGCCGGGGCCGGCGCCGGCCCGGACTGGACCCTCGTGGCCGCCCTCACCGTCGCCGCCGCCCTGGCCGCCGTCGCCGGCGCGCGCCTCGCTGCACACATCGACACCCGCCGGCTCTCGGCCGCCTTCACCGCCCTCGTGCTGGTCGTCGCCGCCTGGACCGCGGCCACCGCACTCCCCGCACTCGTCTGAGGCGATTCCCACCCCATCACCCCCACAGAAGGAGATCCACATGTGCCGAGCAGTGCGATGCAAGACCTGCGGCAAGACCACCTGGGCCGGCTGCGGCCAGCACGTCGGTCAGGTCCGCGCCGGCGTCCCCGCCAAGGACTGGTGCAACGGCCAGCACACCGCTGCGGAGAAGGAGGCCGCCGGCTCCGGCGGCGGCTTCCTCTCCCGGCTCTTCGGCAAGGGCTGAGGCCCCACGTTCCTTCGGGATCCCCGGTCAGCCGGGGATGCCTGAGGAGGGCGCTCAGGGGTGGTAGACCGCCCGGTGCGGGCTCGGGTTGGCCAGCAGCACGGGGCACGCGGCCTCGCGCAGCACGGCCCGGGCCACGGGCCCGATGTGCGAGCCGACCGGCACGAGGGGGTCGTGGCGTCCGATGACCAGCAGGTCGGCGCCCTGCGAGGCGCCCAGGATGGCCTCGATGACGCGACCGGGGTGCACCTCGACGTCGGCCTCCATCGCCACCGACTCGTTGCCCAGCCGGTCGAGCGCGGCGCGCACCTCGGCGCGCGAGCGGTCGGCCCAACGCTTGTGCTCGTCGCCGTACGACGTCGCGTCCGGGTCGTACGCCGGCCAGGACCAGGCGTGCACGACCTTCAGCGACGCGTCGCGGGCGTGCGCCTCGGCGACGGCGGTGCGCAGCACCTCGTCGGAGCGCTCGGGCACGTCGACGCCGGCCACGACGACCTTCGGGCCGTCCGTCGGCGTCCAGCCGCTCGGCACGGCGACGACCGGCACGGGGAGCCGGGCCGCGACTCCTCCGGCGACGGTGCGGTTCACGATGCGCGAGAGCCGTGAGAGGTGGCGGTGCTCGAGCACGACCATCCGCGCGGAGCGGCCCGCCTCGACCAGCACGTGGACGGGTGCCCCGCGGTGCAGCTCGTGGGTGACCGGCACGGCGCCGACGACCAGGTCCTCCGCGCGCTTGACGGCGAGGTCGAGGACCTCTCGGCCCCACTTCTCGACGTCGACCGCGGTCAGCAGCGCGTTCTCGGGCCCCGGCGGCGAGACGTGCACGGCGTGCACCAGGTGCAGGCCGCAGCGCGCGCGGATCGCCTCCTCGGCGGCGAAGGCGAGCGCCGACTCCACCTCCTCGGGGCCGACCCCGACGACGATGACGGGGGTGATGGCGGGGGTGATGGCGGGGATGGCTGTGCTCTCGGTCATGGCGTCCTCCTGGGTGGCGCGTCGCGGTGGGCCCGCACCTCCACTCTTCGCCGCCGGGAGCTGACCACGAAGGGCCGTTGGGCCCGCCGGCCTGCGGCAGAGGGCCCTGCTGCCGCGGAGCCGTCACGGCGATGCTCGAGGTGCACCTGAGGAGGTCGACATGCGCGCGTTGCAGCTGCAGGAGTGGAAGAGCGAGCCGGTGCTCACCGAGGTGCCGGTGCCGGTGCCCGGCCCCGGCGAGGTGCTGGTGCAGGTGGGCGCCGCGGGCGCGTGCCACTCCGACCTGCACCTGATGCACGAGCTCGAGCCGGGGACCCTCCCGTGGGACCCGCCCTTCACGCTCGGGCACGAGAACGCCGGCTGGGTGCACACCCTCGGTGAGGGCGTGACCGGCCTCGAGGTCGGGCAGGCCGTCGCGGTCGTCGGCGCCTGGGGCTGCGGCACCTGCGCCCACTGCCTGGCAGGCACCGAGACCTACTGCGAGCGCCCCGACCTCGCCCCGGTCCCGGGTGGAGGGGGCGGTCTCGGCATGGATGGCGGGATGGCCGACTACCTCCTGGTCCCCGCCGCGCGCCACCTCGTCCCGCTGCCCGACGGCCTCGAGGTCGTCGGCGGGCTCGGCCACCTCGGCGTGCAGGTGCTCAAGGCGATCACCGCGACCCGCGTCATCGCCGTCGACGGTCGCGAGAGCGCCCGCGCCCAGGCCTCCGCCCTCGGAGCCGACCTGGTGCTCGATCCGGGCCCGGACACGGCCGAGCGCATCCGCGAGGCGACCGGCGGGCGGGGCGCGGACGTCGTGCTCGACTTCGTCGGCTCCGACGAGACGCTGGCCACCGCCGCCGCCGCGATGCGCCAGCTCGGCGACCTCACCATCGTGGGGATCGCCGGCGGCACCCTGCCCGTGTCGTTCTTCGGCCTCCCCTACGAGGCCAGCGTCCAGACGACCTACTGGGGCAACCGCAGCGAGCTGGTCGAGGTGCTGGACCTCGCCGCGCGCGGGCTGCTGCACGCCGCCACGACGATCTACCCGCTCGAGGACGCCTTGGCGGCGTACGACGACCTGGCCCACGGACGGGTGACCGGTCGGGCGGTCATCGTGCCGAACGACACGTTCACGCGCTGAGCGGCCGTGCCGTCGTCGAGCCGCGGCGGCGTCAGGGTCTACGTTGGGTCGGTGAATTCCGGCACCCACAGCACCTATGACGTCGTCGTGGTCGGCGGCGGCCACAACGCCCTGGTCAGCGCCGCCTACCTCGCGCGCGCCGGCCTCTCGGTCGTCGTGCTCGAGCGCCTCGGCCACACCGGCGGCGCCGCCGTCTCCATCGAGCCCTTCGCCGGCCAGCCGGCCCGTCTCTCGCGCTACTCCTACCTCGTCAGCCTGATGCCCGAGCAGCTGATGGCCGACCTGGCGCTCGACGTGCGCCTGACCTCGCGCACCACCGCGTCGTACACCCCCTGGGCACGCGACGGACGCTCCGGCGGACTGCTGGTCGAGCGCCCCGAGGGCGAGGCGACGCGCGCGTCGTTCCGCGAGCTCACCGGCGGCGACGAGGAGTACGCCGCCTGGCAGGCGTTCTACGCCGAGGTCGGTCAGCTCGCCGAGGTCGTCGCCCCCACCCTGATGCAGCCGCTGCCGCTCGAACGCGACGTGCGCGCCCTCGTCGACGAGCGGATCTGGACCGACGTCGTCTCCGACCCCCTCGGACGGACGATCACCTCGCGCTTCGCCGACGACACGGTGCGCGGGGTCGTGGCCACCGACGCACTCATCGGCACCTTCGCCTCGATGGACGACCCCTCGCTCATCCAGAACCGCTGTTTCCTCTACCACCTGATCGGCAACGGCACCGGCGAGTGGCGCGTGCCGGTCGGCGGCATGGGCGCGGTCACCGACGCGCTCGCCCGGGCCGCGGTCGAGGCCGGCGCGGAGATCATCACCGACGCCGGCGTCAGCGCGATCACGCCCAGCCCCGACGGCGCCGAGGTCACCTTCCACGACGGCACCCGGGACCGGTCCGTCACCGGTCGCCGCGTGTTGTCGGGCGTCGCCCCGTGGGTGCTGCGCATCCTGCTCGGCGAGGGAGAGGACGCGGCGAGCAAGCCCGCCGGCTCGCAGCTCAAGATCAACTTCCTGCTCGACCGGCTGCCCGCGCTGCGCTCCGGCGCCGACCCGGCCGTCGCGTTCGCCGGCACCCTCCACCTCGACGAGGACTACAGCCGCCTCGAGCAGGCGTACGCCGCCGCGGCCGGCGGCTCGGTGCCGGACCCGCTGCCGGGCGAGGTCTACTGCCACAGCCTCAGCGACCCCTCGATCCTGGGCGAGCGGGCCGGCTCGGCGCACACGCTGACCTACTTCGGCCTGCACACCCCGGCCGCGCTCTTCGACGCAGACCCGTCCGCCCGCGACGTGGCCGTGCAGCGCGCCCTCGCCTCGCTGAACGCGGTGCTGGCCGAGCCGATCGAGGACTGCCTGGCCCGCGACTCCGACGGCAACCCGTGCATCGAGGCCAAGGTCCCCCAGGACGTGGAGAAGGACCTCGCCATGCCCGGCGGGCACATCTTCCACGGCGACCTCGAGTGGCCGTGGGCGCCCAACCGCTCGCGGCTGGACACCCCCGCCCAGCAGTGGGGCGTGCAGACCGGGCACGACTCGGTGCTGCTCTGCGGGTCGGGCGCGCGTCGTGGCGGTGCGGTCTCCGGGCTCGGCGGCCACAACGCCGCGCAGGCCGTGCTCGCCGAGCTCTGACCTCGATTTCGCCCAACGGTCGACACGGGGTAAGGTTTTCCTCGCTTCACCGCACGCGCCATTAGCTCAATTGGCAGAGCAGCTGACTCTTAATCAGCGGGTTCGGGGTTCGAGTCCCTGATGGCGTACCACTCGACGAAGGCCAGGCCCCGACCGGGACCTGGCCTTCTGTCGTCGGACGAGGCACGAGCAGGCGGGGGTCCCGGATGGACGAGGCGCAGTGGCGGCTGTTGTCGTCGATCGCACGCCGCTTCTACCTCGAGGACGCCTCCAAGACCGAGCTCGCCGACGAGTTCTCGATCAGTCGCTTCCGGGTCGCCCGGCTCCTCCAGCAGGCCCGCGAGCAGGGCGTGGTGTCGATCGAGATCCATGACCTCGACGAGCCGCGCGACGCGCTGTCGGCCGACCTGGCTGCCCACCTCGGTCTCGACGAGTGCGTGGTCGTCACGGCCGGCGACACCGGTGACGACAACAGGCGTCGCCTGGCCCGGGCCGCGGCGCCCCGCATCGCACGGAGCATCCGCGAGGGCGACGTCCTCGGCCTCACCTGGGGCCGGACGCTCGTGGCCATCGGCGAGGAGCTCCCGGCGCTCCCACCGAGCACCGTCATCCAGCTGACCGGCACCGTCGGCAACGACCTGCGCCAGTCCCCCGTGGAGGTCATCCGCCGCATCAGCGGGAGGTCCAGCGTCGAGGCCGTGGCCGTCTTCGCGCCCCTCTTCGCCGCCTCGGAGGGCGCCGCCGACACCTTCCGGAGCGATCCTTCGATCGAGGCCGCGCTCAGCCGCTACGCCGAGCTCTCCCTCGCCGTGGTGGCCGTCGGGTCGTGGGACCCGCCCATCACCCAGCTCGGCCCGCTGCTGCGGGACCACGAGCGCGCCGAGCTCGAGCGCGAGGGCGTGGTGGCCGAGGTCGCCGGCATCTTCTTCCGCGCGGACGGCTCGGTCATCGAGACCGACCTGAGCCGCCGCCGCATCTCGGTGAGCGCCGACGAGCTGAGGCGATCGCCCCGCGTGATGGCCGTCGCGGGCTCGTCGGAGAAGGCCGCCGCCATCGCCGCGGTCTGCCGCTCCGGGCTCCTGAGCAGCCTCGTCACCGACGACCGCGCGGCCGCCGCGCTCCTGCGCCTGCCCGCTCGCTGACCCTCTCGCTGACCTCTCGCCGAACGCCGCTGACCCGCGGCTGACCCAGCGCTGGGCACACGCCCCCGCACCTCCCGACAGCCCCCGCGACCGTCCGGGAGGGCGTCAGCGTGCCCTTGACTCGCGGACGAGGCAGTGCTGTAATCCATGTCACTCTCAAACGTGCAGCAATGCTCAAATGAGCGCATGGAGGTTCGCCGAGATGCTCGTGAACGGCCTGGAGGTGGAGGTCGACGTCGACCGACGGCTGGTCGAGGAGACACTGCTGCCCGCACTCGACGAGGCGGCCGCGCGTCCGCGCACCTCGCGACGGGCGCTCGTGTTCCTGGTGGGGCCTCCCGGAGTCGGGAAGTCGACGCTGGCCGCGGTGCTGGCCGACGCCTCCGCCGCCCGCCCGACGCCCACCGCGGTGGACGTCGTCGGCATCGACGGCTTCCACCTCCCCCAGCGCCACCTCGAGTCGCACCACCTGCGCACCTCGCGCGGGACGGTCCCGCTGAGCTCCATCAAGGGTGCGCCGGAGACCTTCGACGTCGAGGGCCTCGCCCAGCACCTCGCCGCCTCGGCCGACCAGGACGTGGTGTGGCCGACGTACGACCGCCGCGTGCACGACGTGGTGGCGGGCACGCACCCGCTCAGCGCCGACCTGGTGGTGGTCGAGGGCAACTGGCTGCTGCTCGACGAGCCGGGCTGGCGCGACCTCGCGGACCACGCCCACTACGTCGTCCTCCTCACGGCCGATCCCGCGCTGCTGCGCGATCGCCTCGTCGAGCGGAAGGTCCGTGGCGGCCTTTCCCCGGCCCAGGCCGAGGACTTCTACGAGCGCAGTGACCGGCTCAACGTGCAGCGGGTCATGGGCTCCTCCGACTTCAGCAAGGTCGACCTGACGCTGGTGGTCCAGGCCGACGGATCCATCCAGCAAGGAGAGATGTGATGAGTCAATCGATCGACGGCGGCCTCCCGGCCGAGTCCGGGACGAGCCTGCGCGCACGCATCCAGGCGTTCGGCGGGTTCCTGACCGCGATGGTGATCCCCAACGTGGGGGCGTTCATCGCGTGGGGCCTGCTCACCGCACTGTTCATCCCCACGGGCTGGCTGCCCAACGAGGACCTCGCCGAGCCCGTCGCGCCGATGATCACCTACGTGCTGCCGCTGCTCCTCGCCTTCACGGGCGGCAAGCTGGTGCACGGGCATCGCGGCGGCGTCGCCGGGGCGGTGGGCACGATCGGCCTCATCGTCGGCGCCGACATCCCCATGTTCCTCGGCGCCATGATCATGGGCCCGCTCAGCGCGTGGCTCATCAAGCAGGTCGACCGCGTCCTCGCGCCCCGGATCCGCTCCGGCTTCGAGATGGTGGTCAACAACTTCACCCTGGGGTTCCTCGGCCTGGGCCTGATCGTGGCCACCTACCGCGTCATCGGACCGGTCATCAGCGCGCTCAACGACCAGCTCCTGCGCGGGATCAACGCGCTCGTGGACACCGGCGCCCTCCCCCTGCTCTCGCTGCTGAACGAGCCGGCCAAGGTCCTGTTCCTCAACAACGTCATCGACCAGGGCATCTACTACCCGCTCGGACTGCAGGTCGCCGCCGACGAGGGGAAGTCGATCTTCTTCATGGTGGCGTCCAACCCCGGGCCGGGCCTCGGCCTGCTGCTGGCCTTCTGGCTCTTCGGCCACAACCGGGTGATCCGCGACAGCGCGCCGGGAGCGATCATCATCCACTTCCTCGGTGGCATCCACGAGATCTACTTCCCCTACGTGCTCATGAAGCCGTCCACAATCATCGCGATGATCGCCGGCGGGGCGTCCGGCATCGCGACCTTCATGGCCTTCGGCGTCGGCCTCACCGCAGGCCCCAGCCCGGGCTCGATCTTCGCCTACCTGGCCCTCACTCCCCCCGGCGACCACGTCGGCGTCATCGCGGGCGTCCTCGTCGCAGCCGCGGTCAGCTTCGTCATCACGGCTGCCATCCTGAAGCTCAGCAGCAACGACGACCCCGACGACGAGTCGGGTCTGGAGGAGCAAACCGAGCGCTCCCGGGCGATGAAGGCCGAGGGCAGCGCGGTGCTCACCGGCGTCATGGGCGGCTCGGGCAGCGACGCCGGCGCGAGCGACGTACGCCGGATCGTCTTCGCCTGCGACGCCGGGATGGGCAGCAGCGCGATGGGCGCGAGCGCCTTCGGCAAGCGGCTCCGCGAGGCCGGACGCGACGACATCACCGTCACCCACGCGGCGATCGAGTCCGTGCCGAGCGACGCCGACCTGGTCGTCGTGCACCAGGACCTCGCCCGCCGGGCGAAGGCCGCGCGACCGGACGTGGAGATCGTCACCATCCAGAGCTACCTCGGTGACCCCGCACTCGACACCCTCAACGACCGCCTGACCGAGAGGACCACCAGCGATGCCGACCAGTGACCACGGACGCCTCACCCGGGCGGCCCGCATCCACGGGACCCACAAGGTGGCGGTGAGCGAGTTCGGCCTCCCCGACATCGGGCCCGACGAGCTGCTCCTCCGGGTCGTGAGCAGCAGCATGTGCCTCTCGACGTACAAGGCCATGTCGCTGGGCAGCGAGCACAAGCGCGTTCCCGACACGATCTCGTCGGACCCCGTCATCACCGGCCACGAGTTCGCCGGCGTGCTCGAGGAGGTCGGGGACGAGCTCGCGGACCGCTTCACCGTCGGGCAGAGCGTGGCGATCCTGCCCACCATGGGCCTGCCGAGCGGGTGGTCCCCGGGCTACAGCTACCCGTACTTCGGCGGCGACGCGACCTACTGCATCGTCCCGGCGATCGCCGTGGAGAAGGGCTGCGTGCTGCCGTACGACGACGGCTACTACGCCAACGGGTCGCTGGCCGAGCCGATGTCGTGCATCATCGGCGCCTTCCGGTCCAACTACCACACCGAGCCGCTGGTGTGGGAGCACCAGATGGGCCTCCGGCCGGGCGGGCGCCTGGCCCTCCTCGGCGCCGGCGGCGCGATGGGCATCGGGGCCCTGGACTACGCCCTCAACGGGCCGTTCACGCCCAGCCTGGTCGTGGCCGTCGACGTCGACGTGGAGCGGCTGGACCGGCTCCGCCGGCTCTTCCCCGCGGAGGAGGCCGAGCGGCGCGGGTGCCGTCTCGAGGTCGTGGACGCGAGCGGCCAGGACACGGTGGAGCTGTTGCGTGCCATCTCACCGGACGGCTTCGACGACGTGGTCGTCTTCGCCGCGATCACCGCGCTCGTCGAGGCCGGCAACGCGATCCTCGCCCACGACGGCTGCCTGAACTTCTTCGCCGGTCCGACCGACCGGACGTTCTCCGCCTCGCTGAACCTCTACGACGTCCACTACGAGAGCACCCACCTCGTCGGCACGTCGGGCGGCTCGCGCAGCGACATGGAGGAGAGCCTGGAGCTGTCCGCGTCCGGCGCCATCAACCCCTCGCGCATGGTGACGCACGTCGGCGGGCTGGACGCCGTGCCCGACGCGCTGTCCGACCTGCCGACCTTCACCGGAGGAAAGATCCTCATCTACCCCCACATCGACATGGACCTCACCGCCATCGCCGACTTCGGCGAGCTCGGCCGGAACGACCCGCGGTTCGACCGGCTGGCGCGGCTCTGCGCCGACCGGGACGACATCTGGAACCACGCCGCCGAGGACTACGTGCTCCGGGCCTTCGCGGCGGAGGCGCGCACGTGACGGCGCTGAGCGAGCTCCTCACCCACGAGACGATCGCCCTCGACGAGGAGGCCGACGACTGGCAGGACGCCATCCGCCTCGCGGGCGGCCTGCTCGAGTCGGCCGGCATCGCCGAGTCGGCGTACACCCAGGCGATGGTCGACAGCGTGCACCAGAACGGGCCCTACATCGTGCTCGCCCCGGGCTTCGCGTTCCCCCACGCCCGGCCCTCCGAGGCCGTGCACCGGACCGGGATGTCGTGGGTGCGGCTGGCGTCCCCGGTGGAGTTCGGGAGCAAGGCCAACGACCCCGTCACCCTCGTGGTCGCGCTGGCGGCCACCGACAGCTCCACGCACCAGCAGGCGATGGCCTCGCTCGCGACGGTGCTCACCGACACCTCGCTGCGCGCCTCGCTCGACGCGGCGACGACGCCGGCGGCGGTGCACGCCATCCTGCGCGGGGACGCCTCCCCCGCGGACGACGTCTCCTCCGACGACACCGAGCCGGCACGCCCGGCAGGCGGAGGCGGAGGTGCAGGCCGCACCCGCGACCACATCCTCACCGTGTGCGGCAACGGCCTCGGCACCAGCCTGTTCCTGAAGAACACCCTCGAGCAGGTCCTGGACCGGTGGGGCTGGGGCAGCCTGATCACCGTCGAGGCGACCGACACCGTCTCGGCGCGCGGCAAGGCCAAGGACGCCGACCTGATCCTCACCTCGGGCGAGATCGCCCGGGCGCTCGGGGACGTCGGCGTACCGGTCGTCGTGATCGAGAACTTCACCAGCCAGCGCGAGATCGACGCTGCCCTCCGCGCGTCGTACGACATCTAGAGGCAGCAAGGAGATCGACATGGACTGGCTCCTCAGCGTCGCGCAGTTCCTCGTCAACGAGGTCCTCAGCGTCCCGGCCTTCCTCATCGGCATCATCACCGCAGCGGGGCTCGCAGCGCTGCGCCGACCCGTCGGCCAGGTCGTCGGCAGCGCCCTCAAGGCGACGCTGGGCTTCCTGCTGATCGGGGCCGGCGCCACCCTCGTCGTGGCCTCGCTCACGCCCCTCGGGCTCATGATCGAGGGCGCGACCGGGGCCCAGGGCGTCGTGCCGACCAACGAGGCGATCGCCGGCATCGCCCAGGAGCAGTACGGCGCGCAGGTCTCGTGGTTGATGATCCTCGGCTTCGCGGTGAGCCTCCTGCTCGCCCGGTTCACGCCCCTGCGCTACGTGTTCCTCACCGGCCACCACATGCTGTTCATGGCGACCCTGCTCACCATCGTGCTCGCCTCCGCCGACTACGCACCTGCCCTCGTCGTCGGGCTCGGCGGCGTCATCCTCGGCATCCTCATGGTGTCGCTGCCGGCCTTCGCGCACCCATGGACGCGTCGGATCACCGGCGACGACAGCATCGCCATCGGCCACTTCGGCACCGCGGCCTACGTCACCGCTGGGGCCGTGGGCGCCCGGATCGGGCGCAACAGCCGCTCCACGGAGGACCTCCGCCTGCCGGAGTCGCTTCGCTTCCTGCGCGACTCGATGGTCGCGACCGCCCTGTCGATGGTGATCATGTACGTCGTGCTGGCGGTGGCGTTCCTGGCCCGGCGCGGTGAGGAGACCGCGTTCGCTGCGTTCGAGGGCGGCGCGACCGGGGTGGGCGACTACGTCATGCAGTCGGTCACCCAGGGCCTGCAGTTCGGCGTCGCGGTCGCGGTCATCCTCTTCGGCGTGCGGACCATCCTGGCCGAGCTCGTGCCGGCCTTCCAGGGCATCGCGAACAAGGCCGTGCCCGGAGCGATCCCCGCCCTCGACGCCCCGATCGTCTTCCCCTACGCCCAGAACGCCGTGCTCATCGGCTTCCTGTCGAGCTTCGCCGGTGGCCTGATCGGGCTGGCGGTGCTGTCGTTGTGGCTCAACCCGTGGCTGGGCCTGGCCCTCATCCTGCCCGGCCTGGTGCCGCACTTCTTCACCGGCGGCGCGGCCGGCGTCTACGGCAACGCCTCGGGCGGCCGCATCGGCGCCGTCGTGGGCGGGTTCCTCAACGGGCTGATGATCACCTTCCTCCCAGCGCTCCTGCTGGAGGTGCTGGGCGACTTCGGCGACGCGAACACCACCTTCGGGGACACCGACTTCGGCTGGGTCGGCATCGCGACCGGCTACCCGGCGCTCCTGGGCGCAGCGGGCATCCCGCTCATCGTCCTCGTCGGCGCCGTGATCCTGGGGTCGGCGATCATGTGGCAGAAGCGGGTCGTCGACGCGGGGTGGGACCCGGCGCCGCACCGCGCGGTCCGCGACGCAGCGACCGACTCGGGCGGCGGCGGGGACCGGGTGCCGGCGACTTCGGCGAGGATCGCACCGCCGCAGGGTGCGCCCGCACCGCCTCCGCCGCCGTCGGACTGACGGACGACCCCGGACGCACGAGGGAGCCGGTCCTGGTGGACCGACTCCCTGCGTTCATTCCCGGACGGGGGCCTACGTGAAGATGCTGACCCCACCGGGGCCGACCAGCAGGCCGACGATGATGAGGACGATTCCCCACAGCATCTGGCCCCGGATCAGCGAGACGATGCCGGACACCACGAGGATGACGGCGAGGATCCACAGCAGCAAAGCCATGTCATGCTCCCTTCGGTTGGGACTTTCAACCTAGCCATCTCCGGCTCTCGCGGAAAGTGGCCCACACCCTTTCGGATAGCGGACACACCGGCCCCCGGGAGCGTGGACCGACGGGTCTCAGCCCTCCTCGCGCAGCAGCGGCGGGGTGAAGTTCTCCGGCCGGAAGCCGGTCTTGTCGGCGTAGAAAGCGCGGACCAGGTCCATGTCGGCGGTCACGTCGCCCGTGGGGTGGAACGTGGGCCCCCAGCCGACGGTGCGCGAGGGCGTGTCGATGAAGGCCAGCGTGATCGGCAGGCCGGTCTGCTGGGCGATCCGGTAGAAGCCGGACTTCCAGTGGGTCCCGCGCGAGCGGGTGCCCTCGGCCGCGAGCCCGATCAGCCACGGGTCGCCGCCCTCGGACTCGGCCAGCAGCTCCTTGATCGTCGCGCCGGGGTTCTTGCGGTCCAGCTCGACCGCACCGGTGCGGCGCAGCAGCCAGCCCAGCGGGCCGACGAAGAGCTCCTCCTTGACCAGCAGCCGGATCGTGATGCCGTAGCGCCAGGCCAGGAGCATCGTGAGCACCCAGTCCCAGTTGGAGGTGTGCGGCGCGCCCACGAGCACGCCGCGCTGAGGCACGTCGCCGACGGCCTTCCAGCGCACGGCGCGCAGCGCGAGGCCGGCGATCCTACGACGAAGCACGGGCACGTCCTTTCTTGCGCTCACGCGCGAGGTCCCACAGGTAGTGGTCGAAGTCGACTTCCATCGTGTGGCGTGGGGAGTCGTAGAACTGGCGGGTGTCGCGCCGGTGCTCGGCGGCCATCTGGCGGCGTACGACGTCCGCGGACGGCGGCACGTAGTCGCCGCGCAGCGTCTCGGCGATCCACGCCGCCTGGGCCTCGGCGAGCGGCATGACCGCGCCGAGCGGCTGGAGCAGCCCGAGGAAGTAGAGGCCCGGGAGGTCGGGGTGCACGGTGCGCTTCCACAGCGGCAGGTCGTTGTCCTGCGCCGAGACCAGCGTGGGGTCGAGGAACGGGAAGGTGACGCGGTAGCCGGTGGCCCACACGACGAGGTCGGCCGGCGCGCTCGTGCCGTCGACGAAGACGACCCGGCCACCGTCGAGGCGCTCGATCGCCGGTCGCGCGGTCACGGCGCCCGCCGCGAGGCGCTCGCGGATCCGCTCCGACTGCACCGGGTGGGACTGGCCGGGCGAGTGCTGCGGCCGTGGCAGGCCGTACGCCTCCATGCTGCCGCCGGCCACGGTGGCCCCGATCCGCAGCCGCAGCGCGGTGACCCACCAGGGCACCCAGCCGGGCGGCAGCAGGCCCTGGTCGCTGGGCTTGCCCAGGAACCACTTGCCCAGCACCCACTCCGTACGCCGCACCGACCACGTCGTCGTACGTGCCCGGAAGGACGCCTCCACGGCGATGTCCATCGCGGAGTTGCCGGCCCCGACCACGACGACGTCACGGCCGTCGAGCTGGTCGCCGGAGCGGTAGTCGTGGGCGTGGATCTGCTCGCCGTCGAAGGTGCCGGGATAGGCGGGCTCGGGCCACCGGGCGTCCCAGTGGTGGCCGTTGGCGACGAGCACGGCGTCGTAGGTGCGGGTCGCGGTGCCGTCGGGCCCGCTGATGCGTACGTCCCAGCGTCCGTCCGCGGTCCGCGAGACGTCCTCGACGGTCGTGTCGAAGGTGATCGTGTGCCGGAACCCGAAGTGGTCGACGTACTGCTCGAAGTAGGCGCGCACCTGGTCGTGGCGCGCGTAGGCCGGGTAGTCGGCCGGCATCGGGAAGTCGGAGTAGGCCATCCGCGCGCACGAGGTGTTGATCTCGAGGGTGTCGTAGCAGGCCGACTGGCCGTTGGAGTTGTCGAGGACCCACGTGCCGCCGATGTCGCTGCCCATCTCGAAGCAGTCGAAGGGAACACCGGCCTGGTGCAGGTGCTTGGCGGCGGCGATGCCCGACGAGCCGGCCCCGATGACGCACGCACGCGGCAATGACTCGTCGGCCGGCGCAGGACCGTTGGCCGGAGCGCGGTGCGACTGCTTGACGAGGTATCCCATCAGGCCTCCTGGGTGGCGATCGGCGGAGCCGTCAGAGGTAGAGGCCGGTCGAGCCGGCCTCGAGGCGCTCGGCTGCGACCGCGTGGACGTCGCGCTCGCGCATGACGACGTAGACCTCGCCCTGCACCTCGACCTCGGCCTTGTCCTCGGGGTCGAAGAGCACCCGGTCGCCGACCTCGACGGCGCGGGCGTGCGGTCCGACCGCGATCACCCGCGACCAGGCCAGCCGCCGCGCACCCATCGCCGCGGTCGCGGGGATGACGATGCCGCCCGACGAGCGCCGCTCGCCCGCCTCCTGGTCGACCTCGACCAGCAGGCGGTCGTGCAGCATCTTGATCGGGGCGGTGCTCAGCGGGCGACCTTGCGGACGACGGCGAGCAGGACGACGACGCCCACGACGGCACCGGCGACCTTGAGGATGTTGTCGGTGCGCGGGGCGCCGGAGTCGAGCTCGACGAAGTGCGACTTCACCGTCGTCACCTGGCGTCCGACGATCGTCTTGGGGTGGGCGCGGTGGGCGAGCTGGTCGATGGTCGAGGCGAGGCGCTGGCGCGTCTCCTCGATCTCGCGCTCGAGCGCGCGCATGTCCTGGGTCACGCGGGCAGGCTATCAATGCGCCGGGGGTCGAAGCCCCACGGCAGCTCGAGCCGGTGGGCGCCCATCAGCTCGTCGTCCGTCAGCACCTCGAGCGTCGGGCGGTCCGCCACCACCACTCCCCTGCTCAGCACCACGCTGCGCGGGCACAGCTCGAGCGCGTAGGGCAGGTCGTGGGTGACCATCAGCACCGTCACGTCGAGGCTGCGCAGGATGTCGGCGAGCTCGCGCCGCGAGGCGGGGTCGAGGTTGGAGGACGGCTCGTCGAGCACGAGGATCTCGGGCTCCATCGCGAGCACGGTGGCGACCGCGACCCGGCGGCGCTGGCCGTAGGACAGGTGGTGGGGCGGGCGGTCGACGAAGTCCGCCATGCCGACGCGGTCCAGCGCCTCCATCACGCGGCGGTCCAGCGCGGCACCCTTGAGGCCGAGGTTGGCCGGCCCGAAGGCGACGTCCTGGCGGACCGTGCCGAGGAAGAGCTGGTCGTCGGGGTCCTGGAAGACGATGCCGACCCGGCGCCGGATCTCCTTCAGGTGCTCCTTGGCGACCGGCAGTCCGCTCACCGAGACCGTGCCGCGGCCGGCGGAGAGGATGCCGTTGAGGTGCAGGACCAGGGTGGTCTTGCCCGCGCCGTTGGGACCGAGCAGCGCCACCCGCTCGCCGCGGTGGACGTGGAGGTCGACGCCGAAGAGCGCCTGGTGGCCGTCGGGGTAGGCGAAGGCGAGGTCCTGGACCTCCAGCACGGGGACGCTCATCGCGCCTCCCCCGCCTGCGGGAGCGAGCCGTCGTACCCCCGCGACAGCATCGCGAGGTGCACCCGCTCGCCACGCTCGTAGGAGCGGATGAACAACGCCCCCAGCGACCGGGCGAGCACCGGCCAGTGGCGCGGTGAGCGCGGGTCGCAGCCGCGCGAGCGCAGGGCGGTCATCATCCGGCCGAGCTCGGCGGTGACCACGTCGAGGTAGCGGATCATGAAGCCCATGATCTGCACCACCAGGTCGGGCATCCGCAGCCGCTGGAGGCCGCGCAGCAGGTCCTGCGGCTCCGTGGTGGCGGCGAGGGTCAGGGAGGCCAGCACGCCGATGCTGCCCTTCACGAGCAGCGCGATGCCGGCGACCAGGCCGGGCTCGGAGACGCTGATGCCGAGGACCTCGGTGCGTGGGCCGTGGGAGATGAAGGGCATCAGCACCGCGAAGATCGCGAAGGGCACCTCGACGACCATCCGCGGCAGCAGGTAGGTCAGGGGCACCCGGGACAGGGCGATCACGCCGAGCAGGACGACCGCCCACAGCGCGAAGACGGCGTACGCCTCGCGCGGGGTCGCGACCACGATCAGCATGAAGCCCAGCAGGGCCAGCACCTTCAGGTGCGCGGGGGCACGGTGGACCGGGCTGTGGCCGTGGAAGTGGAGGCGGTGCCCGTGCCCGGCGCCCATCAGGCCCTCGAGTCGTGGGTGGCGTCGCTGCCGTCGCGGCGCCGGATCAGCCAGAAGAGCCCGGTGCTCAGCAGCAGCATCACCACGACCCCGACCACCCCCGCGAGCCCGCCACTGAGCCGGGCGTCGTCGATGCCGGTGGTCTGGTAGTCCGCGAGCGGGCTGTCGCTGGTGGCGGAGTCCTCGGCAGAGTCGATGAAGCCGGTCTGCTCGGCCACGTACTCCAGGCCGTCGGGGTGCGAGCTGGCGTAGTAGCTCGCGACACCGGCGACGAGCAGGCTCACCAGGAGAGCCACGACGAAGAAGCGGCGGCGGCTCACGAGGTCACCGCCGCGCGGGTCTCGAGGACGCGCTCGGCCAGGAGCGGGCGCGCACCGTGGACGAGGTCGGGGCGCGCGGCGACGACGCTGGCGACGACGAGTCCCGTCACGGCGGCCTCACCGATGCCGATCACGGTGTGCCAGCCCAGCATCGCCGCGGTCACGGCGGCGAGGTCGACGGGCGCGTTGCCGCCGATGGCGAAGAGCCCGGTGAAGACCAGCGCGGCCACCGGCACGCTGAGCAGCGCGCCTGCTGCGGCGGCCGGGGCCACGATGGAGATCCGGCCGGGAAGCACCTTGCGCAGCAGGACGAAGACGCCCCAGCCGACGGCCACGGTGACGATCCCGATGAGCGAGATGTTGGTCCCGATGGCGGTGATGCCGCCGTCCGCCATGAGCAGTGCCTGCACGACGAGCACGACCGACAGGCACAGCACGGCCGTCCAGGGCCCGACGAGCACGGCCGCGAGCGCTCCGCCCATCAGGTGCCCGCTCGTGCCGGCACCGACGGGGAAGTTGATCATCTGGGCGGCGAAGACGAAGGTCGCGACGAGGCCGGCCATGGGCGCCGTACGGTCGTCGAGCTCGCGCCGGGCAGCGCGCAGCGACACCGCGACCGCGGCCGCGGCGACCATGCCAGTGGCCAGCGACGTCGGTGCGTCGAGGAATCCGTCAGGTACGTGCATCGGCTTCGTCCGTCCTGGCCGCATCGGCCTGGTGCTTGGATGGTGGCGGCCGGCTCCCCCCGGTGCCGACCGCCACCACCACCTTATTGCAAGCAGTTCGCAACAGCCAACGGATCGGATTGGTGCGACTTTCCCGCACCCCGCCGCCGGCACGAGAGAAGGAACGCGATGACCGACCGCCTCACCCCCGGCGACGCCGCCCCCGACTTCACCCTGACCAGCGACACCGAGGAGGAGGTGAGCCTCTCGGGCCTGCGCGGCAAGAAGGTGATCCTCTACTTCTACCCCGCCGCGATGACCCCGGGCTGCACCAAGCAGGCCTGCGACTTCTCCGAGTCCCTCGACTCGCTCCGCGGCGCCGGCTACGAGGTGCTCGGGGTGTCCAAGGACAAGCCGGCCAAGCTCGCGAAGTTCCGCGAGCGCGACGCCCTCACCCTCACGCTGCTGTCCGACGAGGACCTGGAGGTCCACCGGGCCTACGGCGCCTTCGGGACGAAGAAGCTCTACGGCAAGGAGGTCGAGGGGGTCATCCGCTCGACCTTCGTGATCGACGAGGACGGCTCGGTCGAGCTCGCGCAGTACAACGTCAAGGCGACCGGCCACGTGGCCAAGCTGCGCCGGGACCTAGGGTTGGACTGATCACCAATCAGCGCCCGTAGCCCAACGGCAGAGGCCCACGGTTTAGGTCCGTGACAGTGTGAGTTCGAATCTCACCGGGCGCACCACCGATCGCATCGAGGCCCTCCCGTGTGACCCCTGTCACCACTAGGGTCCGCGCATGGACTCCGCACTGACCACCGTCGGGTTGCCTCTGGCGCTGGCGATCATCATGTTCGGCCTCGGCCTCGACCTGACGGTCGCCGACTTCAGGCGGGTCGGGCGGGCGCCGAAGGCCGTGGCCGTTGCGCTCGCGTGCCAGGTCGTCCTGCTGCCGGCGATCTGCTTCGGGCTGGTCGTGCTGTTCGACCTGCCCGCCCTGCTGGGCATCGGCATGCTGCTGCTCGCGGCGTCGCCGGGTGGCACGACCGCCAACCTCTTCAGCCACCTCTTCCGCGGCGACGTCGCGCTCAACATCACCCTCACCGCGATCAACACGGTGATCGCGGTCGTCACCCTGCCGCTGATCACCGGCCTGGCCATCGCGTTCTACGACCGCCAGGACGACGTGACGATGCCGCTGGTGGAGATCGTCAAGGTCTTCGCCCTCATCCTGCTGCCCGTCGGCATCGGGATGATCGTCAACAACCGGGCGTCCGACTTCGCCCGGCGCATGGACAAGCCGGTGCGGATCGGCTCGGCCGTGATCCTGGCCGTCCTGGTGCTCGGCATCCTGCTCGACCAGCGTCAGAACGTCGGCGACTACCTCGCCGACGTCGGCCTGATCACCGCGCTCTTCTGCGCGATCAGCCTCGTCGTGGGGTTCTACGTGCCCAGGGCCTTCGGCGTCACCGGCCCGCAGGCCATCGCCTCGTCGATGGAGGTCGGGGTGCACAACGCCACCCTCGCGATCTTCGTGGCGGTCGAGGTGCTCGACGAGGTCGAGATCTCGGTGCCGGCGGCGGTCTACTCGCTCGTGATGTTCCTGTTCGCGGCCCTGTGGGGCACGTGGGTCAGCAAGCAGGTCGGCCAGCAGGAGACGGTTGCCGCCTGACCACTACCTTGTGCCGCAAGGTATCTTGCGGGTAACCTCTCCGCATGGCGACGGGCGAAGCGGCACTCACACAGCTGCGCCGCGGCGTGCTGGAGCACTGCGTGCTCGCCCTGCTCCAGTCCGGGGAGCGCTACGGCTACGACCTCGTGACCGAGCTGTCAGAAGCCGGCCTGCTCGCCAGCGAGGGCACGCTCTACCCGCTGCTGAGCCGCCTTCGCCGCGACGAGCTGGTGAGCACGGCATGGCGGGAGTCGCCCACCGGCCCCCCTCGTCGCTACTACGCCCTCACCGACCGCGGGCAGACCGCGCTCGACTCGTTCCGCACTGCCTGGACCGGGTTCGCCGGCTCCGTCGACCAGCTGCTCCAGAAGGGGATGCCATGACCGCCGACACCGACCTCCACCTGCTCGCCCGGTCCTACCTCGAGCGGTTGGACCGGGCCGCCCGTGCGCTGCCGCCGGACCGGGCGTCGGAGCTGGTGGGCGACATCACCGACCACCTACGTCAGGCGCTCTCGCCCGATGCCACCGAGGCCGAGGTCCGGACCGTCCTCGACCGCCTCGGCACGCCCCAGGAACTGGTGGCGGCCGCCGGTGGGCACGAGCCCGCTCCTGGCGGGGACGGCGTCCCGGAGCGCGGCGGTCGTGAGGCCCTCGCCCTGGTCATGCTGGTCGCCGCCGAGATCCTCTTCGTGGTGTGGTTCGTCGCGATCCCGATGTGGGTCGCCGGACTGGTCCTGATGGCCATCTCGGCCGCCTGGTCGGGACGCGAGAAGCTGCTGGGCCTCCTCGCGCTCGGCACCGGGCTCCCCGTGGCCCTGACGACCGTGTCGTCGCTCGCGTTCGTCACCTACGAGTCGTGCTCGGGCACCGGTCAGGAGACCGTCGTGGGGGCCGACGGCACCGTCACCACGACGCCGCTCGAGGCGACCTGCACCACCGCCGGCGGCAGCTCGACCTGGCTCTCGGTCGTGGCGGTCGTCCTGCTGGTGGCCTACCTCGCCCTGCAGGTGTGGACGCTGCGACGCCTCACCCGGCGTCAGTGAGGTCCGCGGCGACCTGCGGCGCGAGCTCGCGCAACGCGCGCCCGCGGTGGGAGATGAGGTCCTTCTCGCCGGGCTCGAGCTCGGCCGACGTCAGCCCCTCGGCGGCGTGCTCGACGGCCACGAAGACCACGTCGTAGCCGAAGCCGCCGCTCCCCCGCGCCTCACGGATGATCTGGCCGTCCATGCGGCCCTCGACCACACGCTCGCGCCCGTCGGGCAGCACCCAGGCCACCGCGCAGGCGAAGTGGGCGCCGCGGCGCGAGTCGGGTACGTCGTGGAGCTGGGCGAGCAGGAGCTCGTTGTTCCGGTCGTCGCTCTTCGGGGGCCCCGACCACCGGGCCGACAGCACGCCGGGCATGCCGTTGAGGGCGTCGACGCACAGCCCGCTGTCGTCGGCGATCGAGGGCAGCCCGGTCGCGGCGACGCCGGCACGCGCCTTGAGCAGCGCGTTGCCCGCAAAGGTCGGCTCGTCCTCGACCGGCTCGACGTAACCGTCGATGTCGCCGATGCCGAGCACCTCGATGTCGGGCACGTGCTCGGCCAGGATGCGATGCATCTCGAGGATCTTCTTCGCGTTGGCCGAGGCCAGGAAGACCCTCATCGGGCCAGGGCCTCCTGCTGCATGCGGGTGAGGTCGGCGCAGCCCTTCTCGGCCAGCGCAAGCAGGGCGTCGAGCTCGGTGCGGTCGAAGGCGGCGCCCTCGGCGGTGCCCTGCACCTCGACGAACTTCCCGTCGCCGGTCATCACGACGTTCATGTCGGTCTCGGCGCGCACGTCCTCGACGTAGGGCAGGTCGAGGCGCGGCACGCCGTCGATGATCCCGACGCTGACCGCGGCCACCGAACCGGTGAGCGGCTCGCCCGTCAGCGCGCCGTTGCCCCGCAGGTGCGCGACCGCGTCGGCCAGGGCGACGTACGCCCCGGTGATGGCGGCGGTGCGGGTGCCGCCGTCGGCCTGGAGGACGTCGCAGTCGAGGACGATGGTGTTCTCGCCGAGCGCCTCGTAGTCGATGACGGCGCGCAGCGAGCGGCCGATCAGCCGCGAGATCTCGTGGGTGCGTCCGCCGATGCGGCCCTTGACCGACTCGCGGTCGGAGCGGGTGTTGGTGGCGGCGGGGAGCATCGCGTACTCCGCGGTGACCCAGCCCAGGCCCGAGCCCTTGCGCCAGCGCGGCACGCCCTCGGACGCCGACGCCGCGCACAGCACCTTGGTGCCGCCGAACTCGACCAGGACCGAGCCGGCGGCGTGGTCGAGCCAGTGGCGGGTGATGGTGATCGGGCGGAGCTCGTCGTCGGACCGGCCGTCGGCGCGGGGCGCGGGGGTCGCAGCAGAAGTCATGGCACGAGGGTAGAGGGCTGACAGAGCCGGGTCCGGTCACCCCCGTGTGTCACCGGACCCGGCTCGATGTCCCTCCCCGGCGGTCCCGCCATCGGTGCGCGGTCCCGATCCGCGCGGCTCCCCCGCGCGGTGGTGCCCCCAGAGTGCGCCGCCGCGACGACGCGGCGCATCGGCCCTGAGGCCCCCGCGACCCCGACCAAAGTAGGAAACGCGGTGGCTACGCTGTGCGCCGTGGAGCCCCGTCCCAGCCTCGCCGAGACGCAGCCCGCGCTCACGCGAGCAGGGCACGCGTGGCGCTACGCGCTGTGCCTGGCCATCTCGGCCGCGGTCTGGCAGTCGGTCGCAGCGATCGAGTGGCGCGAGCAGCGGCTGCTGTTCGTCGCCGAGCTCGTCCTGGGTGCGTGCGCCTACGTCCTTGTCCACTTCCGCCGCCGCGCCCCCGTGCCGATCGCGCTGGCGATCGCCGCGATGAGCGCGCTGTCGGGCGTGGCAGCAGGTCCGGCCACGCTCGCCGCCGTCTCGGTCGCGACGCGCCGCGACCCCCGCCAGGTCGTCACCGTCGGCGCCGCGAACCTGGCGGCTGCGCAGACCTACACCTCCATCGCCCCCTTCACCGACAACGACCCGGTGATCACCACGCTGGTCAACGTCGCGGTCAACGCCGGGATGATGGGCTGGGGGCTCTACATCGGCTCGCGCCGCGAGATCATCTGGAACCTGCGCACCCGTGCCGAGCGGGCCGAGCGCGAGCAGGAGCTGCGGGTGTCCCAGGCACGCACCACCGAGCGGGCACGCATCGCCCGCGAGATGCACGACGTGCTGGCGCACCGCATCACCCAGGTCTCGATGCAGGCGGGCGCCCTGGCCTTCCGCGACGACCTCGACGGCGACCGGCTGCGCGACGGGCTCGCCCAGATCCAGGGCCAGGCCAACGACGCCCTCCACGAGCTGCGCGACGTGCTCGGGGTGCTGCGCGAGGACGACCCCGGCACCCCCACGGCCCGCCCGCAGCCGACGTACGCCGACATCGCCGCGCTCGTCGACGAGGCGCGGTCGCTCGGCCTCGACGTCGACTTCGCCGACGACCTGGACGACACGACCCCGGTGCCGCCGGCGACCGGCCGCACGGTCTACCGCATCGTGCAGGAGGGCATCACCAACGTCCGCAAGCACGCGCCGGGCTCCGCGGTCGCGATCCGATCCTCGGGCGACCCGCGCTCGGGCATCACGGTGACGCTGGCCAACCCGCTCGCCGAGCGTCGCCGCCCCACCGGCGCTCCGGGGGCCGGACTGGGCCTGGTCGGGCTGCGCGAGCGCACCGAGCTGCGTGGCGGGCGGCTGGACCAGCGCACGGAGGGGTCGGCCTTCGTGCTGGAGGCATGGCTACCGTGGTCGGCGTGATCCGCGTCCTGCTCGTCGACGACGACCCGCTCGTGCGCTCCGCGCTGTCGCTGATGCTCGGCGGCCAGTCCGACATCGACGTGGTGGGCGAGGCGCCCCACGGGGAGGCCGGCCTCGCGCTCGTGGGCGAGCTCGAGCCCGACGTGGTCCTGATGGACATCCGGATGCCGGTCATGGACGGCCTCGAGGCCACGAAGGCGCTCCACGAGCGCCCCTCCCCGCCGTCGGTGGTGGTGCTGACCACGTTCGACGCCGACGACCACGTCGTCCGTGCGATCGCTGCGGGCGCCGACGGCTTCCTGCTGAAGGACACCCCGCCCGGGGACATCGTCAGCGCGATCCGCACCGTCGCGGCCGGCGACGCGATGCTCTCCCCGTCGGCCACGCGCAGCCTCGTGTCACAGCTGCGGGGCATGACCGCCAGCGACCGCGCCACCCAGGCCGCCGACCGGCTGACCGTGCTCACCGAGCGCGAGCTCGAGGTCGCCGTCTGCGTGGGCCGCGGACTCAGCAACTCCGAGATCGCCTCGGAGCTCTACCTCTCGATCCCGACGGTGAAGTCGCACGTCTCGCGGCTGCTGACCAAGCTCGGCAGCACCAACCGGGTCCAGGTGGCCATGGTCGTGCACGACGCGGGACTGGTCTGAGCTAGCTGACCGCCTCGCGCAACCGGTAGCGGTGGAGGTGGCGTCCCGCGGCCCTCGCACTCATCTTCGCCTCGTGCACCGTGAGGACCTTCGTGGGCGACTGCCAGCCCTGGGAGGGCTTGTGCAGTGCGAGCCCGTCCCCGAGCGTCACCGCGGCGTGCTGGACCAGCCCGTCGGGCGAGCGCCAGACCAGGACGGTCCCGGCATCGCCGTCACTGCCGCCGGCCACCGTCGCGCCCACGAGCCAGTCCTCGAAGGGCTCGCGCACGACCCACGTCCGTGCCGCCCCCTCGACACCGGCGGCGCCCATGACCGTGCCGAAGCAGTTCGGCCCGCTGCGGCCCGGGAAGGTCCCCGCGAGCCCACGCGCCCCCGGGAGCAGCGACTCGCAGGCCCGCCAGGTGGCGGCACCGACGTCACGGTGACGGCTGGGCCGTCGTCCGTCCTCGAGGTAGCGGACGAGTCGGGCGAGGTCGGCCCCCTCGTCGCGGGTGCGCCACCGGTGGCGCTCGGGCTGGGCACGACGTACGTCGGCGGGCAGCGCGCGGCTCCCGGCCCTGTCCAGCCAGCAGACGCGGTCGTCCTGGTCGCCGTAGATCCAGAAGGAGTCGCGCAGCTCCATCGTCAGCTGTTCGGGCCGGTCGTCGAGCCCGAGCCGGTCGGCGTGCTCGTGCGGGACCAGGAAGGGCTGGTGCGTCGGCATCAGCCACTCCA
The DNA here is from genome assembly GCA_964021995.1 of Nocardioides furvisabuli. Taxonomy (GTDB): domain Bacteria; phylum Actinomycetota; class Actinomycetes; order Propionibacteriales; family Nocardioidaceae; genus Nocardioides; species Nocardioides furvisabuli_A. The sequence continues at coordinate 110,222 of CAXHZJ010000002.1, forward strand.
GCCACCGCACCAGCTCGGACCGCTCGACGTCGATGTCCAGCGCGCGCACGCCTCAGACCTCGTACGTCGCGCCGGCGCGTGCCAGCTCGACCGGTCCCGACCACTCGGACCTGGCCTCGGCCTCCGCGTCGGCCGGGTCGTGCCACGGGGGCACGTGGGTGAGCACAAGGCGCTCCACGCCCGCGCGCGCCGCCGTACGGCCGCAGTCCGCGCCGGTCATGTGCAGGTCGGGCGGGTTGTCGTCGCCGCTGCGGAAGGAGGCCTCGGCCAGCAGCAGGTGCGCCCCGGCCGCCGCTTCATCGAGCGCCGCGCACGGGCCGGTGTCGCCGGAGTAGACGAGGGTGCGGCCACCGGCGGTGACGGTGAGGGCGAAGGCGGTGACGGGGTGGACGACCTCGCGCGCCTCGACGCGGAAGGGCCCGATCTCGACGGGTCCGTCGTGCTCGGTGAAGGCGAACTCCTCGGTCATGCCGGGCTCCAGCGGCAGGTCGTAGGCGCGCGCCATCCGCTCCGCCGTACCGGCCGGCCCCCAGACAGGGATCCGCGGCTGCGCGCCGGTGGGGTGGTACTTGCGCATGACGTAGTAGCCGCAGAGGTCGAGGCAGTGGTCGGCGTGGAGGTGGCTCAGGAAGACCGCGTCGATCCCGAGCGGGTCGGCGTAGCGGTGCAGCTGGCCCAGCGCGCCGTTGCCGAGGTCGAGCAGGATCCGCCACGTGCGGGTCTCCCCCGACGCGTCCGTGTGCTCGGCCTCGACGAGGTAGCAGCTGGCGGGCGACTCGGGTCCGGGGTAGGACCCGGAGCAGCCGACCACGGTGAGTCTCATCGCACTCCTCCGGCGAACTGGGTGGCGCTGAGCAGCTCCGAGCCGAGGAAGCGCCGGCCGATCGTGGCGAAGTCCTCGGGACTGCCGGTGGTCGAGAAGGTGTAGGCCGGCTCACCGCCCTCGCGCATCAGCCCGGTGCGCGCGAGCATCTTGTAGACGTCCTTGCCGCACTCCTCGGCCGAGCTCACCAGGGTCACCCCGTCGCCCATGACGTAGGAGATGACGCCCGTGAGGAGGGGGTAGTGGGTGCACCCGAGGATGAGGGTGTCCACGCCCGCAGCGGCGAGCGGGTCGAGGTAGTCGTGGGCGGCGGCGAGCAGCTCCTCGCCGCCGGTGACGCCCTGCTCGACGAAGTCGACGAAGCTCGGACAGGCCTGGATGTGCAGGTCGAGGTGCGGCGCGGCAGCGAACGCGTCGTCGTACGCCATCGAGCTCGCGGTCGCACGCGTGCAGATCACGCCGACGCGGTCGTTGCGCGTGGCGGCCGCGGCCCGGCGCGCGGCGGGCAGGATCACCTCGACGACCGGTACGTCGTAGCGCTCGCGCGCGTCGCGGAGCATGGCTGCGCTCGCGGAGTTGCACGCGATGACCAGCGCCTTGACGCCCTCGGCGTAGAGGTGGTCGAGGCACTCGAGGGCATACTCGCGGACCTCGCCGATCGGCTTCTGGCCGTAGGGCTGGCGGGCGGTGTCGCCGAGGTAGACCACCGACTCGTGGGGCAGCTGGTCGATCACCGAGCGCGCGACGGTCAGGCCACCGAAGCCGGAGTCGAAGATGCCGATCGGGGCGTCGGCGGTCAACCGCGGCATGGGAGTCGGCACAGGCAGCAGGCTAGGCGCTCGCCCCGTCACCGGTCACGCCGTTGCGAGCGTCGGGCCCGTCACACCGCCCTCGCCGGGTTAGGGTTCGGCGCGTGACCCTGCGCTCCGTGCTCGCCTCCGTCCTCGCCTGCTCCGCGATCGGCTTCTGCCTGACTGCGGCCCCGGCCCAGGTGTCCGCCGGTGGTCCGAGCGCCGGCGCCGCACGCGTGTCCGCCGACGACGCCGTGGAGTCCGTGCTCGCGATCTCCCTCGACGGGCTCAACCCCGAGGCGCTCCGCATCCTCGGCCGCAACGGCACCCCGAACCTGCACGCCCTCATGGACTCCGGTGCCTCCACGCTCAACGCGCGCACCGAGCACGAGCTCACCATCACGCTCCCCAACCACACCGGGATGGTCACCGGCCGTCGCGTCGAGGCCTCGAGCGGCGGTCACGGCGTGACGTGGAACGACGACCGGCGCCGGCCCTCGACCGTCCAGGCGGCTGCCGGGAAGCGCGTGGAGTCGGTCTTCACCTCGATCCACGAGGCCGGCGGCTCGACCGCGCTCTTCGCCAGCAAGACCAAGTTCTCGCTGTGGAAGCGCAGCTGGCCGCTGAGCATCGACACGACGCGGATCCGGCTCGACAACACGGTCCTGACCCGCTCCGTGCGGCGTGACCTGCAGCGCCGCGACCGTGCCTTCCGCTTCGTCCACTTCTCGCTGCCCGACCAGGTCGGCCACGCCCGCGGCTTCATGTCCAAGCCCTACCTGCGCGCGGTGAAGCAGGTCGACGAGCTCGTCGGCATCCTCGTCGACACAGTGGACTCCGACCCGGGGCTCGACGGCAGCACGGCGATCATCCTCACGAGCGACCACGGCGGCCTGGGCACCGACCACTCCGACGCCCGGCGCCTGCCCAACTACCGCATCGCCTTCATGGTCTCCGGCCCGGGCGTCGTGCCCGGCACCGACCTCTACGCGCTCAACCCCGACGACCTGCAGGACCCGGCGGCGCGCCGCACGACGTACGCCGACGACCTCCAGCCGGTCCGCAACGGCGACCTCGCCAACCTGGCGCTCGACCTGCTCGACCTGGACGCGGTGCCCGGCAGCGAGCACAACGCGACGCTCGGCCTCGACGTCACCCCTGCCGGGTGACCTAGGCTCGGTCCGTGATCCGCCTCACGGCCGGCCTGGCCACCGTGCTCGCCCTCTTGCTGACGGGCCACCCCGCCGGCGCCGCGCTCGAGGACGACCCGCTCCCCCCACTCGTCGCCGTGGAGGCACCCGAGGTGAGCGGTACGCCGCGCGCGGGCCAGGTGCTGCGGGCGTTCCCGGGGCGTTGGCAGCCCCGGCGCGAGGAGACGCGCTACCGCTGGCTGCGCGACGGGGAGCCCGTCCGCGGCGCCCGGGAGCGCCGCCACCGCCTCACGGCGCTCGACGTCGGTGCGCGCATGAGCGTCCAGGTGCGGGTGCGGGCCCCGGGGCACGCGTGGACCACCGCGGTGTCCGGTGCGACGTCACGGGTCGACCACGCCACCCCCGTGCGACGCCGGGTGACGTGGTCGGTCGCGACCCGGGGCCGGATCACCTCCAGCGTGCGGGACTTCGCGCGCCTGGCGCAGGAGACGTACGACGACGCGCGCGGCTGGCGCGCCGGTGGGGTCCAGTTCCGCCGCGTCCGACGTGGGGGCGACTTCACGCTGGTGCTGTCCGAGGCGCGGCTGGTGCCGTCGTTCTCCCCCTCGTGCTCGACCATGTGGTCGTGCCGCGTCGGGCGCAACGTCATCATCAACCAGGACCGCTGGAAGCACGCCTCACCCGCCTGGAACCGCGCCGGACGGAGCCTGCGCGACTACCGCCACCTGGTGGTCAACCACGAGACCGGCCACTGGCTCGGCCGAGGACACGTGGGCTGCCCGGGATCGGGACCGGCCCCGGTGATGATGCAGCAGTCCAAGGGCACCGGGGCCTGCACGTTCAACCCCTGGCCGCTGCCCCGGGAGCGATGAGGCTCAGCGAGGCGGGTCGATCTTGACGCGGACGACGCGCGGCGATCCCACCACGGGGTCGTTCCGTGACTCGTCGAGCCCCAGCACGATGGTCTCGGTGCCCTCCACCAGCGAGTCGGCGAGGATCTGCAGCGGGATGTAGCGGACCTTGTCACCGGCTGCGAACTGCACGCGCCCGGGGCCGGGCTCGAAGTCCACACCGGCAGTCGCCGTTCCCGTCAGCACGCCATAGTCCACGGTGAGGTCCCGAGGGGCGGGCGACTGCAGCTGCACCGGCACCCAGACGGTGCGGGCGCGCTCGGGCGTCCGCATCAGGTCGGTCCCGAAGCGGACCTCGTTCCTGCTGAGCCAGCGCGAGCGCACGGTCAGCCACGAGCGCAGGAACTCGACCTCGCCGGCGTGGTCGTCCGCGTGGCGGCTCCACGGCAGGTCGCTGCCGTCGGCGTGCCACTGCTGCCAGTCGGCCTGCGCCGACGGCGCCAGCGTGCGACCCGCTGCGGGCAGCTCGCCCACGACCTGGTCGACGACCGGCTTCAGGCGCGCCCAGCGACTCTTGACCCGGGCCGAGAAGGTCGGATCCTCGAGCATCCGGCTGATCCAGTGGCGCCCGATGCGCGTGTGCCAGCCCTGGGGCGGGTCCTGCGCGCCGAAGCGGGTCCCACCGCTGAGGTCGAAGTCCCACACCGGGCCGAAGCGGAAGCGACCGCCCGGCTTCCAGCTGAAGTGGACGCTGGACTGGAAGTTGGAGTCCTGGTTGCGGAAGAGCTCCTGGACCAGGTACCAGTCGATGACGCTCTTGACGTTGACGTGGGCGGCGTAGCCCTTCTTGCGGTCTGCGAAGCCCGGGCTGTAGAGCGTGTTCTCGAACGTGCGGACCGCGCGCCGCACCGTGCGCCGCTGCTTGCGGGTCACCTCGTCGGGGTCCTTGAACGCGACCGGGATGCCTCGCCTCGTGCGGAAGCCCGGCTCGTCGTCACGGAGGTAGCGCTGGTTGATCTCCAGCAGGAATCCGGAGTCGGGCAGGTCCACGCGACCCTCGCCCTCCTCCACCTGCTCGGTGAGCAGGTAGAGACCGCGGGACTGGCCGTTGACGACGACCTCGACGAAACGGAACTGCGGCGTCCACTTCATCGTGGTGCGCTCAGCGATCGCGAAGGCGGCGGCGGTGCGCAGCGCGCTCCGGTCGGCGTAGTTGGCGAGCAGCACCCACTCGTCGTACTCGCGCTCACCGACGAGCGCGGCGTCCTCCTCCAGCTTGAGCTTGTAGGGCTTCTTGGCCCAGCCCCAGGTGGAGTTGCCGCGCCCCTTGATCTCGCCGACGTGCTCGACGCCGTCGAGGCTGATCGTCGCGTCGAGGTAGTCGTCCTTGCTGACCACCTCCGCGCCGCCCTCGGTGGTGATGACGAGCTGCGTGGGGGGCGCCGGCGGCCAGACCGACGCGGGCGCCTTGGCCTGCGCGGCGCTCGGAGCCGCTGCGGCGGTGGAGGACGGCACGAGTGGCAGCGCGAGCGCGACCACCAGTGCGACGACGGACGACGTGCGGATCATGCGGGGCCCCCGGGGTGAAGAAGTCGTGGAGCGCGCACCGTACACGCAGAAGGTGACGACGGTCTCCACGCGCACGGGTGGGGGCTAGGCCCAGAGCTGGCCGTCGAGTGCGTCCTCCGCGTCGTCGACCGTGCCCTCGTAGGCGCCGGTCGAGAGGTACTTCCAGCCGCCGTCGCACACGATGAAGGCGATGTCGGCCGACTCCCCCGCCTTGACCGCCTTGGCGGCCTGGCCGAGCGCGGCGTGGAGGATGGCGCCGGTCGAGATGCCGGCGAAGATCCCCTCGAGCTCGAGCAGCTCACGCACGCGGCGTACGGCGTCGCGCGGGCCGACGCTGAAGCGCGAGTCGATCAGCGAGGCGTCGTAGAGCTCGGGCACGAAGCCCTCGTCGAGGTTGCGCAGGCCGTAGACCAGCTCGCCGTAGCGCGGCTCGGCGGCCACGATCTTCACCTCGGCCTTGGCCCGGCGGAAGAAGCGCGAGACGCCCATGAGCGTGCCGGTGGTCCCGAGTCCGGCGACGAAGTGGGTGATCGACGGCAGGTCGGCAAGCAGCTCGGGGCCGGTGGTCTCCTCGTGAGCCAGGGCGTTGGCCTCGTTGCCGTACTGGTAGAGCATCACCCAGTCGGGGTGCTCCACCGCGACCTGCTTGGCGACCCGCACGGCCTCGTTGGAGCCGCCGGCGGCCGGTGAGGAGATGATCTCCGCCCCCCACATCCGCAGCAGCTGGCGCCGCTCCTCGGAGGTGTTCTCCGGCATCACGCACACCATGCGGTAGCCCTTGAGCTTGGCGGCCATCGCCAGCGAGATGCCGGTGTTGCCGCTCGTGGGCTCGAGGATCGTGCAGCCCGGGCGGAGCAGCCCGTCCTTCTCCGCCTGCTCGATCATCCGGAGCGCCGGGCGGTCCTTGATGGAGCCCGTCGGGTTGCGGTCCTCCAGCTTGGCCCAGAGGCGCACCTCGGTGCCGTCGGGCTGGCGGCCGGGCGACAACCGCGGCAGGCCGACCAGCGGCGTGCTGCCGACGGAGGCGAGCAGGTCGTCGTAGCGAGCCATCAGGCGGGCAGGGCCCCGCCGGCCACGGCGGGCAGGACGACGACCTGGTCGCCGTCGGAGAGCTCGGCGTCGAGCCCGCCGATGAAGCGGACGTCCTCGTCGTTGATGTAGACGTTGACGAAGCGGCGCAGGTCCACCGAGCCGGACTTGTCCTCGACGAGGCGGTCCTTGATGCCGGGGTGGTTGCCGTCGAGGTCGTCGATGAGCGCGGACAGGGTGCCGCCCGAGCCCTCGACGGCCTTGGCTCCGTCGGTGTAGGTGCGCAGGATGGTGGGGATCCGGACCTCGATGGCCATCAGGGGGTGCTCTCTCTCTGGTCTGCGGTGCCGGTGGGCGTGATCGTGACCTCTTCCTCGGTCACGACCCCGTCGATGATTCTGTAGGACCTGAACTCCACAGGGCCGTCACTATTCCCGTGCTCCCGTGTGCTCACGAGCACGTAGTGGGCGTTGGGCTCGCTGGCCAGCCCGATGTCGGTGCGGCTGGGGTAGGCCTCGGTCGCGGTGTGCGAGTGGTAGACCACCACGGGCTCCTCGTCGCGGGCGTCCATGTCCTTGTAGAGCGCGAGCAGCTCGGTGGAGTCGAACTCGTAGAACGTCGGGCTGCCAGCGGCGTTGACCATCGGGATGAACCGCTCGGCGCGGTCGCTGCCCTCGGGGCCCGCGACGACGCCGCACGCCTCGTCGGGGTGGTCGCGCTTGGCGTGCGCCACGATGGCGTCGTACGTCTCCTGGGCGATGGTCAGCACGGCCCCACCCTAGGCAGCCGACCGAAGTGCCCCGCACACGTCTCACGGCTTAGTCTTGACGTCGAGACACTTGGGGGGAAGGACCGCATGACTCTGCACGAGGCTCCGCCACTGACCCGACGGGGCATCCCCCTCGAGCGCGACCTGCGGGTGCTGGCCATCGGCTCCTTCGCGAACCGGTTCGGCGCCGGCGCGGTGATGACGACCAGCGCCCTCTACTTCACCCGCCAGGTCGGCTTCTCCGCCGCCGAGGTGGCGCTGGCACTGTCCGTGGCCGCGATCGTCGGCATCGTCGTCCAGGTCCCTGCAGGGCACCTCGGTGACACCCGCGGCCCGCGCCGGGTGCTCACCTGGTGCATGGTCGGCGCCGCGCTCACCAGCGCGCTGCCCGTCCTCGCGCGTACGCCGTGGCAGCTCGCGCTGCTCCTGGGCCTGCTGGCGCTCTTCGAGCGGTCCGCCGGCTCCGTGCAGCAGGGCGTGATCGCCCAGCTCGCGACGGGCGGGCGGGGCGTGCTCTTCAAGGCCTACCTGCGCGCGGTCACCAACACCGCCATCGGCCTCGGCTCGGTCTTCGGCGGCGCCGCGCTCGTGATCGACGAGACCTGGGCCTACGTCGCGGTCTTCGTCCTCAACGCCGCCTTCACCGGCTTCGCCGCGTGGAACAGCACGCGCCTGCCCGAGCTGCCGCCCTACGTGCGGATCGAGGGCGAGCCGCGGCTCGCGGTGCTGCGCGACTGGCCCTACGTCGTCGTGGTGGCGATCACCGGGCTGTTCTCGATGCACTTCTTCGTCATGGAGCTCGGTCTGGCGCTCTACATCTCCGAGCGCACGTCGGCGCCACCTGTCATGGTCGCGATCCTGCTCGTCGTCAACACGGCGGCCGTCGCGCTCTTCCAGGTCCGACTGTCGCGGCGCGCCGACTCGGTCGAGGCCGGCGCCCGCGCGCTGGTGCGCGGTGCGGTCTGGATCGCGGCCGGCTTCGCCATCGTGGCGCTGGCCGACCGCGGCGACGCGACCTTCGCGATCGTCGTCCTGGTCATCGGCTCGCTGGTGCACGTGGTCGGCGAGATGATCGGCTCCGGCGGCCAGTGGGGACTCCAGATGGGGCTCGCGCCCCACGAGCGGCAGGGCCAGTACCAGGGCTTCGCCGGACTCGGCTTCAGCGTGGTGGCGGTCATCGGGCCGCCGATCGTGACGCTGCTGTGCGTCGAGATGGGCGAGACCGGCTGGCTCGTCCTCGCGGGGATGATGATGGCCATCGCGCTGGTGTCGGTGCCGGTCTCGCGGTGGGCGCTGGCCTCGCGCGAGCGCTACGGCGTGCTGACCCACTCGGGATAGCACTGAACGACCTACCTACCCGGCCGCGCCAACCGGTCGGTCGCGAGTTGAGTTGATTTCAATTCAACTCGTTGACGGTCGCTGTTGGGTGCCTGTGGATGAGAGTCCCGCGAGCACCGATCGGTCTGCTGTGCTCCTTCCATGGACGCTGACAACCGCTTCATCCCCCGCTCGGGCCCGATGTTCTCCCGCAGCAGCCCGGCGAAGGCCCAGATGGCCACCGACCTCGCCATCCCGATCCTGGCCGACGGCGGTTGGCCGGCGCTCGCGTGGTTCCCCTCGGTGGCGGCGATGCGTGCGGCCGTCGCGGCGGTCTACGGTGACCGGTGGATCCGCGAGCGGGGCAACCTCGCACGGGCCCGCACGTTCTCGGCATCCTCGGGTGGGGCCGGTTTGACCGTCCCGGACGTCGCGCTGGCGCTCCTCCCGCAGTCGTGGCTCGAGGAGGTGTTCGACGGCATCTGGTCGACCATCGTCGAGGCCGGTCGCTGGGACGATGCGATCGGCTCTTCCGTGACTGCCGTCCGATCGCGGGAGAGGGACCTGACCCGCGGGCTCCTCGAGGCGTCACGTCGCGACGAACACGACAGCCTCGAACGCGAGGTGGAGCTGGTCCTCACGTTCGTCCACGGCTTCAGACGTGGATAGCAGCCGGGACCCCGTCGGAGAACACCTCGGGCGTGGCGGGGAAGGACTCCGAGACGCCGAGCGAGTGGCGTACGGCGGACCACGCGGCCGCGCACGCGTCGAGCAGGTCGTCCTCACCGAAGCCGGCACCTCGGAACCACGGCGGCGCGACGATCCCGTGCGCGGCCAGCGCCTCGCGGCGCGCGCGTACGCCGTCGGCGTCCTTCTTGCGCGCCAGGACGGGAGCGCCGGCCATCCGCGCGAAGCTGACCTCGGGGTGCACCTCGATGACCGTGGCACCGGGGCGTGAGCGCACCCACCCGTCGACCTGGAGCACCTTCTCCCGCAGCGCGTAGGCCTGCGCGCTGACACTCGTGCGCCCGCCGGTGGCGGCGAGGTTGGCGGTGCGGGCGGCGGCGTACGACTCGGCCTCGAGGGCCGCTCGGGTGGGCGTGGAGAAGACCGACGAGGACTTGCCGGCCAGCTGTCCACGGGCCTCGGCGTCCGCGAGACGGCCCGAGGAGTCGGGCAGGCCGATGGGGATGTCGATCGCGACGACGGCAACGGAGGTCGTCTCACGCACGAGCGCGACCAGCCCGTCGATGGTGGCGTCGACGAAGACCGACGCCCGGCCTCCGGTGTCGATGAGCACACCGACCCAGCCGCCGGGGCACGCGTCCACCCCGAGGACCGGCACGTCCGGGGTCAGCACCTCGATCGCCGGAGGCTGGTCCGGAGGCACCGCGAAGCGCGCCTCGCGCTCGTCGCTGAACGCCGCCGCGATGCGTTCGAGCATCACGTCCGCCATCTCCGGCAGCGCCGCCACCGGCCACCAGCGCACGTCGCTCGACTCGTCGTCGGCGACGTGGGCGTCTCCCTCGAGCCAGGTGCAGGCGAAGGTGAGGTCGAGGTAGGTCGCTCGGTCGCCGTTGACGTGCACGACCTCGCCGTGGACGGCGGTCGAGGCGAGCCGGTCGACCCGGATCCGGGTGCCGGTCTCCTCCAGCGCCTCGCGCGCCGCGGCGACAGCGGGCTCCTCTCCGGGGTCCGGGATCCCCGTCACGGGCGTCCAGTGCCCGTTGTCGGCGCGCTTGACGAGCAGCACCTCGTCGCCGCGCCGTACGACCGCGGTGACGCCGGGCAGCCACAGCGGGTCGTGGCCGATCTTCTCGCGGATCGCGACGACGAAGTCGGGGACCGGGCTCACGACATCAGCGCCTCGACGATCGTCTCCTGGAGGTAGCCGACCCACTCGTAGATGTCGTGCGCCTGGGCCCGCGGGTCGTCCTCGGGCAGGGAGTGCCAGTAGTCCTCGTCACCGGCCTCGACGCCGAGGCGGGTGGCGAGCGCGAGCCGGATGTCGGTGAAGGCGCGCATCCACGTCTCGGCCTCGTCGGGGGTGAGCTCGACGTCGATCACCAGCCCGTCCTCGCGCAGCTCCTCGGGAAGGCCGGCTTCCTCCAAGGTGTCGATGATCAGTGCCGCCGCGCCGGCCTTGCCGTCGCGCAGCCCGCCCTCGGTGAAGCGGCGGAAGTCCGCGGCCGCCTCCTCGTCGTCGGGGTAGGCCGTCGGGAACAGCCGTGCCAGCACGGGGTCCTCGGGGATGGTCGTGGCACCCGAGAACTCCGCCATGAGCGCCTCGAAGACATCGGCGGAGGGGGCAGCCGGCTCGGCACGCTCGTTGCGCAGCAGCTCGACCATCTGCGAGGCGAGCGAGCGCAGCAGGTCGGCCTCGAAGCCGGTGAAGGTGGCGATGACGCGCGCGGACCGCCGGTGACGCTCGAAACCGCTCACCTCAGGACGCCTTCTCCATCGTCGCCCAGAGGCCGTACTCGTGCATCGCCTTGACGTCGCGCTCCATCTCCTCGCGGGTGCCCGTCGAGACGACCGAGCGGCCCTCGGTGTGCACCTCGAGCATCAGCTTCTCGGCCTTCTTCTTGTCATATCCGAAGTACTTCTGGAACACGTAGGACACGTAGGACATGAGGTTCACCGGGTCGTCCCAGACCAACGTCACCCACGGCTTGGCCAGGAAGGTGATCTCATCGGGAGTCAGGGTCGGCTCGACCTCTACGGGACTGGCGGCTGACACGGGGCCATCGTGGCACAGTGTCGGTCGTGACGAGCCCACCCCCGACGTCTGCGGCGCTGCTGACCGACCACTACGAGCTCACCATGGTGCAGGCCGCCCGGCAGGCGGGCACCGCCGGCCGGCGCTCGGTCTTCGAGCTCTTCCCGCGCCGCCTGCCCGAGGGGCGGAGGTACGGCGTGGTGGCGGGCGTCGGCCGGGCGCTCGACGCGATCGAGGCCTTCCGCTTCGACGGCGCCGCGCTCGCCGGCCTGGAGGGCGTCGTCGACGCCGACATGCTCGAGTGGTTGGCCTCCTACCGCTTCTCCGGCGACGTGTGGGGCTACGCCGAGGGCGAGGCCTACTTCCCCCACTCGCCGCTGCTGGTCGTCGAGGGCACCTTCGCCGAGGCGGTGCTGCTGGAGACCGTGCTGCTGTCCATCTACAACCACGACTCCGCCATCGCCTCGGCCGCTTCGCGGATGACGCTGGCCGCGGGCAGTCGGCCGTGCATCGAGATGGGGTCTCGCCGCACCCACGAGCAGGCGGCCGTCGCGGCGGCACGGGCGGCGTACGTCGCCGGGTTCGACGCGACGAGCAACCTCGCCGCGCGGACGGCGTACGGCGTCCCGTCGGCCGGCACCGCCGCGCACTCCTTCACCCTGCTGCACGACACCGAGGCCGACGCCTTCCGGGCCCAGGTGCAGACCCTCGGCGTCGGCACCACGCTGCTGGTCGACACCTACGACGTCACCGAGGCGGTGCGCCTCGCGGTCGAGGTCGCCGGAACCAACCTCGGTGCCGTCCGCCTCGACTCCGGAGACCTCGGGCTCGTCGCCCGCGACGTGCGGGCACAGCTCGACTCCCTCGGCGCCACGTCCACCCGGATCGTGGTGACCAGCGACCTCGACGAGCACGCCATCGCGGCCCTGGCCGCCGCACCGGTCGACGCGTACGGCGTCGGCACCCAGCTCGTCACCGGCTCGGGCCACCCGACGTGCGGCTTCGTCTACAAGCTCGTGGCGCGTGAGGACGCGGACGGGGAGCTGGTCTCGGTCGCCAAGCGCTCCACCGACAAGGCATCGGTCGGCGGGCGGAAGTACGCCCTGCGCCGCCGCTCCCCCGCCGGCACCGCCCAGGCCGAGGTCATCGGCATCGGCGAGGAGCCCGCCGGGGACACCGACGACCGGCCCCTGCTGGTCCCCCTGGTGCGCGACGGGGAGGTCGTCGGTCGCGCGACCCTCGACGAGGCCAGGGCGCGCCACCGTGCGTCCGTCGCCGAGCTCCCGCGCGCGGTGACCATGATGTCGGCCGGGGAGCCGGTGATCCCGACGGTGTTCGTGGGTGCCTGACCGGCCCCCGGAGGGCCCGGCTACTTGGACGACGCCCGCTTGAACTGCCGCACCGAGAGCGGGAGGAACACCGCGACCAGGATCGCGGCCCACACCAGCGTGTAGATCGCCGGGTGCTGCATCGAGAAGGCGTCGGAGGGTGGTGGTAGCCCGCCGGTGTTGCCGAACGCCTCGCGCACCGCCTGCGTCAGGGCGGAGACCGGGTTCCACTCGACGAGGACCTTGAGCACGCCGCTGAAGTTGTCGAGCGGCACGAAGGCGTTGGACAGGAACGTCAGCGGGAAGATCACCACGAACGACGCGTTGTTGACCACGTCGACGCTCGGCACGAGCAGCCCGACGTAGGCCATGATCCAGCTGACGGCGTAGGCGAAGACCAGCAGCAGCACGAATCCGAGCACCGCGTCGGGCACGCTGGTGCGCACCCGCCAGCCGATGAGCAGCGCGGTGAGCGACATGATGACCAGCGACAGGACGTTGTAGATGATGTCCGAGGTCGTGCGTCCGACCAGGACCGCCGAGCGCGACATGGGCAGGGACCGGAACCGGTCGATGATCCCCTTCTGCATGTCCTCCGCCAGTCCGGCGCCGGTGAAGGTCGCCCCGAACACGACGGTCTGGGCGAAGATGCCAGCCGCCAGGAACTCCTTGTAGTCGACTCCGGGCGGGCTGATCGCGCCGCCGAAGACGTAGGCGAAGAGCAGCACGAACATGATCGGGCTGATGAGCACGAAGACGAGCACCTCTGGCACCCGCTTGATCTTGATGACGTTGCGGGTGGCGACCACCCAACCGTCGACCAGGGCCTGCTTGGTGCTCATGCGGTGGCCTCACGCTCGTGGATGTCGTCGTCGGTGCGGTCGTCGTCGGGAGGGGCCGAGGCGGCAGCGTGCCCGGTGAGGGACAGGAACACGTCGTCGAGGGTGGGGCGCCTCAGGCCGATGTCGAGCACCGGCACCCCGGCGCGGTCGAGGCCGTCGAGGACGTGCCGCAGTGCGGGCGCACCGTCGTGCACCGCCGCGGAGACCGTGCGGTCGTCGGTCTGCACCTCACCGGCCGCGACGCTCCGCAGCACGCTCGTGGTGCTGTCGACGTCACGGCGGTGCTCGAGCACGACCTCGATGTGCGCTCCGCCCGACTGAGCCTTCAGCTCGTCGGCGGTGCCCCGGGCGATGGCCCGGCCGCGGTCGATGACGACGATGTCGTCGGCGAGGCGGTCGGCCTCCTCGAGGTACTGCGTGGTCAGGAGCAGCGTCGCACCCGAGGAGACGAGGTCCTTGATGACCTCCCACATCTGCTGGCGCGCCCGGACGTCGAGGCCGGTCGTCGGCTCGTCGAGCACCAGCACGGGAGGCTCCGCGACCAGGGCCCCGGCGAGGTCGAGGCGTCGGCGCATGCCGCCGGAGTAGGTCTTGGACGGTCGGTCGGCCGCGTCGGCGAGGTCGAAGCGCTCGAGCAGCTCCCGGGCTCGCACCCGGGCGCGAGCCTTCGGCATGCCGTAGAGGCGACCGACCATCGTCAGGTTCTCGAAACCGGTGAGGTACTCGTCGACCGCGGCGTACTGCCCGGAGAGCCCGATCCTGCGGCGGACGCCCTGCGGGTCGGCCAGCACGTCCACGCCGGCGACCTCGACGCTGCCCTCGTCGGGCACCAGCAAGGTCGTCAGGCAGCGCACGGCGGTCGTCTTGCCGGCGCCGTTGGGACCGAGCAGGGCGAGGACCGTCCCCTCGGGGACGGTCAGGTCGAGCCCACCCAGGGCCTCGACCGCCTTGTAGCGCTTGACCAGACCGCGTGCGCGGATCATGTCGACCATCGTCGCGTCCTCCCCCTCACCCGTGCGGGCGAGCTGCGGACGAGTCTTGCACCCCGCACCGACATCGCCTCCCGATAGGCTCCGGGCATGACACGAGCGCTGATCGTGGTCGACGTCCAGAACGACTTCTGCGAGGGCGGGTCCCTCCCGGTGGCGGGAGGCGCGCGCGTCGCCTCCGACATCGGCGCACTGCTGCACCGCTGGCACTCGAAGGCCGCCGACGCCCCGGCGTACGACGTCGTGGTGGCCACGAAGGACCACCACGTCGACCCCGGCGCCCACTGGTCGCTCAAGCCGGACTTCGCCGAGTCCTGGCCGGTGCACTGCAAGGTCGGCACCGAGGGCGCTGGCTTCCACCCCAACCTCGACCCGCAGCCCTTCGACGAGGTGTTCTACAAGGGCGAGCACGAGGCCGCCTACAGCGGTTTCGAGGGGCGTACGGCGTCGGGCGAGGCCCTCACGGACTGGCTGCGCGCCCGCCAGGTCGACGAGGTCGACGTGTGCGGCATCGCCACCGACCACTGCGTGCGGGCCACCGCGCTGGACAGCGCCGGCGCAGGCTTCGCGACCCGCGTGCTGCTGCCGCTGTGCACCGGGGTGGCCGAGGACTCCACGGCGGCCGCGATCACCGAGATGAGCAGCGCAGGCGTCGAGATCGCGTGAGCCTCAGCACCACTTGCCGGTGACGGTCCGCAGCACCTTGATCGTCCGTGCCGTGCCCTGGCCGAGTGCGTTGAACTGCTTGCTGGACAGCACCTTGGAGGTGTGGATGTCACCCGCCAGCAGCACGTAGGCCGCCCGGCCCTCGACCACCACCGTCTCCCCCGTGTGCTCGAGCGCGTGCGCGGCCTCCACCGCGAAGGCGGCCGGCGGGTCGGAGAAGAGCGTGACGTAGTGGTTGCCGATCTCGCCGGCATGACCGGCGTGCAGCTCCTCGGCCCGTGCGGTGAGCGTGGCCAGCTCGGCGGTCGTGAAGACGACCGTCGGGACCTCGAAGCCGGTCTCGGCGGCGTACGCCTCCTCGAGGGCCCGGCGCACCTTCGCCGCGGACCGCGCCGGGTGCGTCAGGCGGACGTTGCCGGTGTTGATGTAGGTCTCGACATCGGTGCCGCCGGCGGCCTCGGTGGCGGCCCTGATCGCGTCCTTGGGGAACTTGCGCCTCGCACCGAGGTTGATCGCTCGCAGGAACGCGACGTAGGTGGGCATGGCCCGATCATGCCCCGAGGGACGGAGACCTGTCGCTCAGGCGCGCTTGCACTGGCTGGGCGGGGTCACGGCGGGGTCGAAGACGTGCTGCGGCGGGACGATGTTGGCGCCGTTCTGCGACTCCTTCATCGTCATGGCCCACCAGCCGGCCTTGCGCGTGTCGATCGTCGCGAGCTCGGCCGGGGGCACCTCGCCCCACATGTTGACCACGTCGACGCCCACCTCGATGAGGTGGCCGTGCGGGGTGATGACCGCCTTCGCCTCGACGCCGTCGAGCGCCGCGGGGACGGCGGGGAACAGCCCCCGGGGCATGCCGGTGATGACGTCCTCGGCGGGTACGCCGACGCTCACGCCGTCGCCGGCCAGGCGGATCGCCCGGGCCGCGGTGACCGGCCAGGTCGGGTCCAGGTCGGTCGGCAGCGCCCAGCTGCGGTCGGCGTCGTCGGTGATGTCGACGTAGCAGGTGGCGGCGTTGGGGCCCCACGACTCACTGTTGAAGTAGGTGCGCCCCGCGACGACGAGGTAGTCGACCTGCTGGGCGTTGCCGTCGATCACCGAGTCCATCGAGAGCTCGCTGTAGCCGGTCGAGGGGCTGAAGCGGCCGTCGAGGTCGAAGATGCGCTTGCCGCCGTTGTCGGGGTTCTTGGTGAGCAGCTGGCCGTGCCACTCCACGATGCCCATCTTGTTCACCTGCGAGACCAGTGCCTCGAGCTGCTCGCCCTCCAGGACGACCGTGTCGCCCTTGCTGGCCGCTGCCTCGCCCGACCCGCCACACCCGGTCAGGGCGAGGAGGAGACCGGCCCCGAGGGCCCCGGCCCATGCTGCGCTGCTGCGACGTGCCACAGGGTCTCCCCGTTCCGGTCCGTGATGAGCTCGTGCTCGCTCCCGCCCGGAGCCTAGGACCGACCGGAGGAACCTGTCAGGCGAACCGAAGATCTCGTCAAGGCCACGCCTAGCTCGCCATCCAGCCGCGTGCCGCGCCGACCACGGCGTCGGTCAGGTCGTCCACCAACGACGAGCCGAGGCGCCAGTGCTGCCAGAACAGCGCCACCTCCGGACGGCGCCCCGGGACCAGCTCGACCAGGTCCCCGCTCGCCAGCTGCTCCGCGACGTCGGACTCGGGCAGCAGGCCCCACCCCATGCCCACCCGGATGGCGCGGTCGAACTCGCGGACCGACGGCAGGTAGGTCACCGGCGGGGCCAGGTGGCGGCGCGTCACACGCCGGACGAAGTCGTGCTGGAGCGAGTCGCTGCGGTCGAAGGCCACGATCGGTGCCTCGGCGAGCGAGGCCGACCCGACACCGTCGGCGAAGTGGGCCGCGTGGAAGTCGCGTGTCGCCACGGCGGCGTAGCGCAGTCGGCCGAGCCGCACCACCCGGCACCCCGGGACCGGCTTGGGCTCCCCGGTGATGGCCGCCACCACCTCGCCGCGACGCAGCCGCTCAGCGGTGCGGGTGTGGTCCTCGCGCACCACCTCGAAGACGACCCGATGCCGACCCTGCACCTCGGCCAGGGCGTCGACGAACCAGCCGTAGAGCGCGTCGGCGTTCACCGCGATCGGCAGGGAGGCGTACGACGTCCCGTCGCCGTCGTCCTCCTCCACCAGCTCGGCGACGGCCTCGCGCTCCAGCAGCTCGGTCTGGGTCGCCAGTCGCACCAGCACGAGGCCGGCCTCGGTGGGCTCCAACGGCTTCACGCGGTGGAGCAGCACCCGGCCGATCCGCGTCTCCAGGGCCTTGATGCGCTGGCTCACCGCGGAGGGGGTGACGTGCAGCTCGCGAGCGGCTGCCTCGAACGTCCCGAGCCGCACCGCGACGGCCAGCGTGCGCAGTGCGACCGGGTCGAGCTGAGTGATGTCTTTCATACTTAGACATCCTAATGATTAGTGAAAATAGTTCGCTGGATTGAAGTAGATCAGGCACCTACCGTTGATCACATGTTCCAGGTTGCCCTCACCGGTCTGCTCACCGGACTCGCTCTCATCATCGCCGTCGGCGCACAGAACGCGTTCCTGCTCCGTCAGGCGATCCGTGGCGAGCAGGTCCTGCCCATCGTGCTGACCTGCCTGGTCTCCGACGTCGTCGCCATCACCGCCGGCGTCGCGGGCCTCGGCGTCGTGCTCGAGCGCTGGCCGTCGGTGCTGCCTGTCGCCCAGGTCCTCGGCGGGCTCTACCTGATCGCGTTCGGCCTGCACGCCGCCATGCGCGCGTGGCGCCCGACCGCGCTCGACACCGGCGCCGGCAGCGCCCTGACCCCCGGTCGGGCCGTCCTGCTCACGCTGGCGCTGACCTGGCTCAACCCGCACTTCTACCTCGACGCCGTCCTCATGCTCGGCACCGTCGCGAACAGCTTCGGCGACGACCGGTGGTGGTTCGTCTCCGGGACGCTCGTGGCCAGCGTGCTGTGGTTCTTCGGCCTCGGCTTCGGCGCGCGACTGCTGCGCGGCGTCTTCGCCCGCCCGAGCGCGTGGCGGGTGCTGGACTCCGGCATCGCGGTGTTCATGGGCGTGCTCGGCGTGGGCCTGCTCGCCCACTGAGCGCCCAGCGGCGGGCTACTCCCCCGCCAGCCCCGCGCCCTGCTCGGCGAGCGCCTCACGCAGCCGGGTGATCGCGATCGGCCCGACGCCGTGCATGGCGGCCAGCTCCGCGGCGGAGCGGGTCGCCACCTGCTCGAGCGTGGTCAGCCCGGCCGCCCGCAGCGCGCGGGTGGCCGGGGCCCCGATGGCGCGCGGCAGTGCGGTGCCCTCCTCACGCGGTCGGCGTACGCGCGGTGCGGGCAGGCCGGCGTCGACGACTGCCCGGCCCCGCGGCGACAGCAGGTAGCCGATCGCCAGGGACTCGGTGAGCCCGAGCTCCTTGAGCTTGCGCACGTCCTTCTTGAAGTCCGGCGTCTCGCGCCCCACCCGCGCGGCGAGGTCGGGCGCCCGAACGCCCCCGTTGAGGTCGATCAGGTCGAGGGTCTCGCGCGTCCACGCCCCGTGGGCCGAGGCGGCGTCGAGGCGGTCGAGCCGCGCGTTGATCGCGGCGACCTCGTCGGTGTCCGGGATGCTCTCGCGCAGCAGCTCCCGCGGGTCGGGACCGGCGTACGTCAACCCGATCCGCCAGGCCGGGTCGCCCGGCCGCGCGGCGAGGGCCTGCTTGAGCGCGGCCAGCGACGGGGCGCCGGCCCGGCGGGCGTCCTCGGCGCGCAGGCTCGCGACGCCGACCTGCTCGACCGAGGTGACCTCGACCAGCCCGACGGCCGTACGCATCCTCGTGCCGACCACGACGCGCGGCCGCGCCCAGCGACGGAAGGCGAGGTCGACGGTGCCGGCCCTGATGGCGGCCAGCTCGGCCGGTCGGATCATCATGGCGGCAGTTTCTCAGTCCACCCGGAGGATGTCGCCCGGCTGGCAGTCCAGGGCGCGGCAGATCCCGGTGAGGGTGCTGAAGCGCACCGCCTTGGCCCGACCGTTCTTCAGCACGCTGAGGTTGACCACGGTGACGCCGACCCGGTCGGCCAGCTCGGTGAGCGTCATGCCGCGCGCGGCCAGGACCTCGTCGAGGTGCACGCTCACGCCGTGCGGCTCATCGGGCTCGACGGCAGCCTCCACGCGTCGCGCCATCAGATGGTGGCCTCGGCGTCGCGCCGCAGGTCGACGGCCTGAGCCATCACCCTCGCCAGTGCCAGCAGGGCGATGCCCAGGAGCACGGGCAGCCACGGCACCGTCGCGGTGAGGACGAGGGTGGTGTCGCTCATCCGGTTGAGCAGCATCGCGTTGATCCAGCCCGAGAGCACGAAGTCCAGCGCGGCCCAGCCGATGAGGATGCGCCCGAGCGTCGTCAGCTGGCCGGGGACCCGGTCGGCGAAGACGCCCTCCTTGCGCGCCCGGCGCAGGAAGCGCCACAGCATCACGAAGAAGACGGCAGGGCCACCGACCCACACGAGGAGGCCGGCTCCGGCCAGCGCCCGCGTCGCGCCGTCCGGCTCGGGGTCGCACACCTGCACCTCGACGGGACTCCACGTGATGCCCTCCCGCAGGTCGACCGGTCCGGTCAGCTCACCGTCGACGCGCTGGAAGGCCGGTTCGTCGCCCGAGCCCGACGCACAGACCTGCGCGTTGACGCCCGGGATCGATCCGGTGCCGAAGATCGTCGCGGCCACCGTCGCGACGGCCAGGATCGCCATCACGGTGACGACCAGCCCCACCAGTGCCTCGAGGACCTTCAGCGGGTCGTTGTCGCGCGTGCCGTCCATGGATCCCCCGCATGTCGAATGTCGATGTTGTCGACAAACGATAGGGCATCGATTTTCGATACGTCAACGGGTCGGCGTACGCCGCGTCCGCGAGCGGTGCACCAGCCACATTCCTGCGCACGTCGAGGTGGCTGGGCCACCGCTCCGGCGCCGACACGCCCTGGGAACGACGCGAGCGGTGCGCCACCCACGTTCCCGGCGTACGGAATGTGGGTGGCGCACCGCTCAGCGGCGAGGTGCGGCGTCTCGGTCGCCGGCGCTCGTCACAGGTTGCCGCGGGCGTCCTGCTCGCGCTCGATGGCCTCGAAGAGCGCCTTGAAGTTGCCCTTGCCGAAGCCGAGGGAGCCGTGGCGCTCGATGAGCTCGAAGAAGACCGTGGGCCGGTCGCCGAGCGGCTTGGTGAAGATCTGGAGGAGGTAGCCGTCCTCGTCGCGGTCGACGAGGATGCCGCGCTTCTTGAGCTCCTCGATCGGCACCCGGACCTCGCCGATCCGCGCGCGCAGCTCGGGGTCCTCGTAGTAGGAGTCCGGGGTGTTGAGGAACTCCACGCCGTTGGCGCGCAGGGCGTCGACGGTGGCGAGGATGTCGCCGGTCGCCAGCGCGAGGTGCTGGGCGCCGGGGCCGTTGTAGAACTCGAGGTACTCGTCGATCTGCGACTTCTTCTTCGCGACGGCCGGCTCGTTGAGCGGGAACTTCACCCGGTGGTTGCCGTTGGCGACGACCTTCGACATCAGCGCGGAGTAGTCGGTGGCGATGTCGTCGCCGATGAACTCGGCCATGTTAACGAAGCCCATCACCTTGTTGTAGAAGGTGACCCACTCGTCCATCTTGCCGAGCTCGACGTTGCCGACGATGTGGTCGAGGGCCTGGAACAGGCGCTTGGGCTGGTCGTCCTTCTTCTCCCAGCGCGGCGCGACCGCGACGTAGCCCGGGAGGTAGGGACCGGCGTACGTCACTCCGTCGACGCTGCGCTGCACGAGCGTGTGGCGGGTCTCGCCGTAGGTCGCGATCGCGGCGATGCGCACCGAGCCGTGCTCGTCGGTGACCGTCGTGGGCTCCTGCAGCACGGTCGCACCGGCCGCGCGGGCCTGGACGATGCACTGGTCGACGTCGGGCACCTCGAGCGCGATGTCGACGACGCCGTCGCCGTGCCGCGCGTGGTGCTGCACGAGGTCGCTGTCGGGCGAGACCGCACCGCTGAGCACGAACTTGATGGACCCGGACTTCAGCACGAAGGACTTGTGGTCGCGGTTGCCGTTCTCGGGGCCCGAGTAGGCGACGAGCTCCATGCCCCACGCGGAGGCGTAGTAGTGAGCGGCCTGCGTCGCGTTGCCGACCACGAAGCAGATCGCGTCCCACCCGGTCACCGGGAAGGGGTCGGCGTCGGCGTCGTACTCCACGAGGCCGACGAGCTGGCGCAGCTGCTCCAGCGAGAGGTCGGCCTTCATCTCGTCCACGGTCAGGGCGCCACCGGTCGAGGCGATGTCAGTCGTCATGGGTCGCACCCTGCCAACGAGAGGCAAGGTGTGCAACAGTACGCCGAAACGTTGGGCAGGTTGCACAGTCGAGGAGCAGTAGATGGACGAGATCGACGGCAAGGTGATCGATCTGTTCGCCCACGAGCCGCGGCTCGGCGTCCTGGAGGCCAGCCGCCGGCTCGGCATCGCCCGCGGCACGGTGCAGGCGCGGCTCGACAAGCTCGCCGCCTCGGGCGTCATCACCGGTTGGGGCCCCGACCTCTCCCCCGAGGCGCTCGGCTACCCGGTGATGGCCTTCCTGACCCTGGAGATCCGCCAGGGCTCGGGGAGCGCGGGCGGACACGACGCGGTCGCGGCGCACCTCGCACGGATCCCCGAGGTGCTCGAGGCCTACACGATCACCGGCGCCGGCGACATGTGGGCACGCGTGGTGGCGCGGTCCAACGCCGACCTCCAGCGGGTGATCGACCTGGTGCTGACCGAGCCCGCGATCGACCGGTCGACGACCGTCATCGCGTTGGCCACCCAGATCCCGCACCGGGTGCTGCCGCTGGCGCGGTCGGCCGTCAGCCCCCCACCTGCATGATCAGGCAGGTCGAGGTGGCGTGGGCGACGAGCCTGCCGGCGGCGTCGGTGAGCTGCGCCTGCGCGAGTGCCGTACGCCGTCCGCGCTGGATGACGGTGCCCTCGCAGGTCAGCAGGCCGGAGTCCACCGTCACGGGGCGCAGGAACTTCACCGTCAGGTCGACCGAGGTGTAGACCTCGCCCACCGCCATCGTGGTGTGCACCGCGCAGCCGGCCGCCGTGTCGAGCAGGGTGGAGATGACCCCGCCGTGCACGGTGCCGAGCGGGTTGTAGTGGAACTCCGCCGCAGGCATCTCCACGACCACGCGCCCGGCCTCGGGCCGCATGTCGGTGAAGCCCAGCGTGTCCATGATCGGCGGGGGCGGCAGCTCGCCGGCGACCATCGCCTCCAGCTGCTGGAGCCCGTCGAGCTCGAGCATCCGGGACAGGTCGCCCTGCCCCGGCGTGGCCCAGGAGAAGGTGCGGGACTCGGTCGCGAACGCGCCCGGCGCGGAGGGCTTGGTCTGCGTCATGGACCCAGCATGCGGGTGCTTGTCTGAGTCTGTCAACTGGACCTAGCATGGCGGCATGGCCGCGCCACCCGCCCTCTCCTTCTCCACCGACAACTGCACCATCGGTCGGGCGATGGCCGTGCTCGGCGAGCGCTGGACCTTCGTGGTCGTCCGCGAGGTGGCCAACGGCATCCGGCGCTTCGACGACATGCGCCGCCACACCGGGATGCCGCGCCAGGTGCTGACCGACCGCCTCGCCCTGCTCGTCGAGCACGACATCCTGCGCCGGGTGGCCTACCGCGAGGAGGGCCAGCGCGAGCGCCACGAGTACCGCCTCACCGACAAGGGGTTCGAGCTGTTCCCCGTGATCGTCGCCGTCGCCGAGTGGGGCGATCGCCACTACGCCGACGACGACGGGCCGCCGGTCGAGTTCGCGCACCGTGACTGCGGCGCGCAGGTCGAGGTCACCGTGCGCTGCACCGACGGCCACACGATCACGCAGCCACGGGACGTGGTGAGCCGACCGGGACCGGGGATCAGGCCGTTCGACGCCTGAGCGGGGGCGTCACCGCAGCCGTTCGGCCACCTCGTGGGCGGCGGCCAGCACCTGCGGGGCCACGACGTCCTCGTCGATCGCGCCGTCCAGGGTCACCACGCCCACGCTGGCGTGCAGCCCCTCGACGCCGAGCACCGGGGCGGCCAGGCCGCGGGCGCCGGACTGCAGCTCGCCGCTCGTGACGGCGTACGCCGACCCGGCCGGGTCCGTGAGCGCGATCGCCTTGCCCGCCGCCCCCTGCGAGAGCGGGTGGCGGGCGCCGACGCGGTAGGACACGTGGAAGTCGGTCCACGTGGGCTCGACGACGGCAAGGGCCAGCGCCTCGTCACCGTCGGCGACGGTGAGGTGCGCGGTGGAGCCGACCGACTCGGCGAGGCGACGGAGCACCGGCATCGCGAGGTCGCGCAGCAGCGGCTGGACCCCGCTGGCCAGGTGCAGCACGCCGAGCCCGACGAAGAGCCGCGACCGCGCGTCGCGGCGTACGAGCCCGTGCTGCTCGAGGGTGCTGACGAGGCGGTAGACCACCGTCCGGTTGACCTCGAGGCGCCCGGACAGCTCGGTGACGGTCAGCCCGTCGGGGCTCTCGGAGAGGACCCGCAGCACCCTCAGGCCGCGGTCGAGCGTCTGCGAGGTCTCCGAGGCCATGTCGCGAGCCTAGCCGGGTGCGACGGAGTCGCCCCCGGCGTGGCGAGGGAGGTCGAGTAGCGCCGTGACCGAGGCACGAGGTCGCGACGGGCGTATCGAGACCGTGCCGTCAGGACGTCTGGCGCATCGCCCACTCGCGGATCCGGTTGATCCGCTCGTGCAGCTGCTCGGCGTTGGCGACCGCGGCGGGCGGGCCGCCGCACTCCTTGCGCAGCGCCGA
The DNA here is from genome assembly GCA_964021995.1 of Nocardioides furvisabuli. Classification (GTDB taxonomy): domain Bacteria; phylum Actinomycetota; class Actinomycetes; order Propionibacteriales; family Nocardioidaceae; genus Nocardioides; species Nocardioides furvisabuli_A. The sequence continues at coordinate 133,820 of CAXHZJ010000002.1, forward strand.
GTGAGTGATGCCGTGGGCCTGCCCCGTGCGGTGGTGCCACGCGGCGACGAGGCCGTTGAGCTCGCGGCGCAGCACCCCGAGCTGCTGGTGGGTGCTCATCTGCGCCACCGACTCCACGACGCGGTCTCCCCCGCCGTCCGCGCGCTGCTTGCGCGCCCGCTCGCTCTGCCGCGAGTGCAGGAGCTCGCGCACCTGGTCGGGCTCGAGCAGGCCGGGGATGCCGAGGAAGTCCATCTCCTCCTCCGAGCCGGCGTGCACCTCACCGGAGTGGCCGAACTGGGCGCCCTCGTAGAGGACGTGGTCGAAGGACGCGGTGGACCCCAGCGCCTCCCACGACATCTCCAGCTCCTCGGAGGTCCCCTCCTCGGCGTTGGCCTGGGCAAGCAGGTCCTCCTCGGCGGCGAAGATGTCGCCGTCGTCGGTCACCCGTCGCCCCAGCACGTGGTCGCGCTGCGCCTCCATGTCGGAGGCGAACTCGAGCAGGTGCGGCACCGACGGCAGGAAGACCGACGCCGTCTCGCCGCGGGAGCGGGCGCGCACGAAGCGGCCCACGGCCTGGGCGAAGAACAGCGGTGTCGAGGTGGTGGTCGCCCACACGCCGACGGCGAGACGCGGCACGTCGACGCCCTCGGAGACCATGCGCACGGCCACCAGCCAGCGCTGGTCGGAGTCGGTGAAGGTCGCGATCTTCTTCGACGCACCCTTCTCGTCCGAGAGCACCACGGTCGGCGACTCGCCGGTGATCTTCTTGAGCAGCCCGGCGTAGGCGCGCGCGGTCTCCTGGTCGCTGGCGATGACCATCCCGCCGGCGTCGGGGACGTGGCGGCGCACCTCGGCCAGGCGCCTGTCGGCCGCCTGCAGCACCGCCGGCATCCAGGACCCCTTCGGGTCCAGCGCCGTACGCAGCGCGTGGGCGTGCATGTCCTTGGTGAGCGGCTCGCCGAGGCGGGCGACGATCTCGTCGCCGGCGCGGGTGCGCCACTGCATCTCGCCGGAGTAGGCCATGAACAGCACCGGGCGCACGACGTGGTCCGACAGCGCGTGGGCGTAGCCGTAGGTGTAGTCGGCGACCGAGGTGGGGATGCCGTCGTCGCCGGGGGCGTAGGTGACGAACGGGATCGGGTTGATGTCGGAGCGGAACGGGGTGCCCGTCAGCGAGAGTCGTCGAGTCGCCGGGTCGAACGCCTCGCGCACGCCCTCGCCCCACGACAGCGCGTCGCCGGCGTGGTGGATCTCGTCGAGGATGACCAGGGTCTTCGAGCGCTCGGTGCGGATCCGCATCGCGAGCGGGTTGACCGCGACACCGGCGTAGGTGACCGCGATCCCGACGTAGTCGTCGGAGGTGCGGCCCTTGCCGGCGGAGTAGGCGGGGTCGATCGGGATGCCCGCACGTGCGGCGGCCTCGGCCCACTGGGTCTTCAGGTGCTCGGTCGGGGCGACCACGATGATGCGGTCGACGATGCGGCGCCCGAGGAGGTCGGCGGCGACGGTCAGCGCGAAGGTCGTCTTGCCGGCACCGGGGGTCGCGACCGCGAGGAAGTCACGCGGCTGGCGGGAGGTGTAGAGGTCCATCGCCGCCTGCTGCCACGCACGCAGCGAGGGCGCGGTGCCCCAGGCGGCCCGGTCGGGCCACGCGGGGGGCAGCGGCGCGTCGGGGCGCCCCGTCACGCCTCGGGACCCGAGCCGTCCGAACCCGAGCCGTCCCCGGACTTCATGGACTCCCAGACCTCCTTGCAGTCCGGGCACACCGGGAACTTCTCCGGCGCCCGCGAGGGCACCCACACCTTGCCGCACAGCGCGATCACGGGGGTGCCCATGACCATCGCCTCGGTGAGCTTGTCCTTGGGGACGTAGTGGGAGAACCGCTCGTGGTCACCCTCGTCCGTCGGGACGGTCTGACGCTCTTCGACCGTCTGGCTGCCCGGGGAGAATCCGATGGTGCTCATGATGGACAAGCCTAACGCGGACGGACCCAGACGTAGACGTTGGCGACGCCGCGGCGGGTGCCGGGGAGCAGGTCGTGGCCGTCACTGACGTACGCCACCCGCGTGACGTCGTCGCTCAGCGACGCCCAGGTCTCCTGGCCGCTCGGACGGGCGGCGAAGGGTGACGTGCGGTCACCGGTCGCAGCCTCGACCACCCGCAGGTGCCGGGTGGCCGTGGCGACGGCGTAGTGGGTGCCGTCCGCGGTGATGGCCGTGCCCGTGTTGCCGAGCGGCCCACGCCGCCACCCCCGGACGGTGTCGTGGACGAGGGCGAACGGACGGCCGCTGCTCCCGCTGCCACCGGGGAGCCCCGTCCCCCGCACGGAGACGAGCCTGCCGTCGTCGGAGATGTCGAGCCAGGTCACGCTGCCGCCCTCGATCCCCAGCAGGCCGAGGTCCGCGTGGGTGCCGGTGGTCGTGTCGAGGACCTGGCTGGAGTAGAGGTCACCGAGGACGGCGAACCTGCCGTCGGCGGACTGGCCCACGAGGGTCCGCGTGCCGAGCTGCTCCGCCACGGTCCGGGTCTCGCCGGTGGCGCGCGTCCACTCCAGCAGCCGGGGCTCGGGGGACGCGAGCTCGTTGCCGCGGTCCTGGTAGAGGACGCGCTCGCCGTCCGCGGCCAGCGCCGCACCGACGGCACGCTCCGCCACGCGGATGACGGAGCCGTCCGCCCGGTCGACGAGGAACAGCCCGGCCGTGAGCTGCACGAGCGCTCGCTGTCCGTCGTGGCTGATGCCCTTGAGCACTGCCCAGTGCTCCGGGTGGAGCAGCGAGACCCGCTGCGATGCGGTGTCCCAGACATACAGGCGCCCGACCGGTTCCTCGGTGCCCAGCACCAGGTTCGTCGCTCGCGAGGAGAACACGACCGTGCTGCCGTCACCCGACAACGTGACGTCGCGGCTGTCCTCGTTCGCAGGGCGACCGCCGCGCCCCCGGGTGACGAGGACGGTCCCCGTCGCAGCCCGCGGCGCCACCGACCTCAGCACCAGCGTCGTACGACGGACCTCGCCGCGCTGCTTGCGCACACCACGCTCCTCGAGCTCGATCCGCCACCGTCCGAAGCGGGGCGCGGTGCCGGCGAGGCGGCCGTCGCGCAGGCGCAACCAGGCGGGCAGACCGTCGGCCTCGCGGACCCGCCAGTTCTGGCGCTGGTAGTCGTAGCGACCCTTCCGCAGCACCGTGTCAGCCACGCGGTTCAGCGGCATCGCGCGGACGGCACGGTCGGCCTCCTGCACCGGTCGCTCCCCCGCTGCCGGCACGCCCAGCCCGGCACACAGCGCCGCGGCGACCAGGGCGACCCCTCCGCCCAGCATGATCCTCATGCCCGGGGAGACGCTCCTCGCCGCGGATCGGTTGCGAAGGTCGACAGCTCAGTTCATGTCCGGATCGACGGGCCGGTTCACGTGCCAGGCGAGCATCCCGGGCTGGCGTCGCATGACGTCGCGGCGCAGCCCGCTCGTCTCGCCGCGGAAGGCGTCGCCGGCCTCGCCGGTGACGACGTACCAGCTGCCCTCGTCGACCTCACCGGCCAGCTGTCCGACGCCCCACCCGGCGTAGCCCGCGAAGACCCGCATCGCGGCGAGGGAGCCGTCGACGAGCTCGGCCGGGGTGTCCAGGTCGACCATGCCGACCGCTCCCGCGACCGGACGCCAGCCGACCGGTGGCTCGTCGGGGTCGCGCAGCCGCGCCACCGCGAGCGCGCCGTCGGTGCCGACCGGCCCGCCACGGAAGAGGACCTCCGGCGCGGCGACCACGTCGCTCCACGGCTCGAGCACGTCGGCCACCAGGACCTGCGACGGACGGTTGAGCACGACACCGAGGGCACCGTCGTCGGTGACGTCGAGCAGCAGCACCACCGTGTCGACGAAGTTGGGATCCTGCAGGGCCGGTGTCGCCACCAGCAGCATCCCCGATGCCAGCTGCATGCCGCCCACTATGTCAGGCGGCCAGCACCGCCTTCAGCCGCTTGACGAGGGAGGCGCCCTCCCCGGGGGCTCTGCGGGGCGTGGTCCGGGGGACGTACGACGTCCGCGCGGCGCGCTCGATCGCACGGCCGACGCGCTGGGCGGCCTCCCCGGGAGCGCTCGCGCGTCCGGCCATGAGGGCGAGCATCTCGTGCTCCTTGCCGGTCGCCAGCGCCGTGGCGCGCGCCATCTCCGGGCTCGTCGGGTGGTCGACGTGGTGGTCGATGACGGCCCGGATCCCCGGCATGTCCTCGGCGGCGCGCAACCACGCGAGGGCGACGGCGTTCTTGAGGTCGAGGGGCTGGTCGGCGAGCTCGCGCTCGACGTGGCCGGCCAGGCGCGTGTGCCAGCGCAGCTGCAGGGCGCCGAGCAGGGTCAGGTCGTCGCCGAAGGTCTCCGCGACCCCCTCGACGTCGAGGGGCAGGTGACCGTCGAGGCGGGTGTCGGCGGCACTGATCACGTCGCGGAGCACGTCTCCGCGTCGGTGGTGGGACGTCCAGGTCATGGCGGTCTCCTCAGGTGACATACCAGCGGTACGTACTCTCAGTATGCCCAGCCCTCCCTCGCGCTCCAACCGCTCCGCACGTGAGCCGGGTCACCTAGGCTGCGCCCATGGGGACACGCCAGTGAGGTCGCGCCGGCAGCGCTACTCGGACTCGACCAAGCGCGCACTCGTCGACGTCGCCGAGCAGCTCTTCACCACCCATGGCTACTCCGCCACCTCGCTCGACGCGATCGTCGCCGGCGCGGACGTCACCAAGGGCGCGCTCTACCACCACTTCAGCGGCAAGCAGGCGGTCTTCGAGGCCGCCTTCGAGCGGGTCGAGTCACGCGCCAGCAGCGGCATCGCCCGTGCCACGGAGGGGCACGACGACCCCTGGGAGAAGGCGCAGGCAGGACTGCGCGCCTTCCTGGAGGCCGTGCAGGAGCCGGCCTACCGCCAGGTCGTCATCTCGGACGGGCCCTCGGTGCTCGGGCACGAGCGGTTCCGCGAGCAGGAGGAGCGCTCGACCTACGCGATCGTCGACGAGATCGTCCGCTCCGCGCTCGGCACCGACGCCTACGACCTCGATGACGCGATGCTCGACACCTTCACCCGGATCTTCTTCGGGGCGATGTCGGCCGCCGGCGGCGCTGTCGCGGTGAGCCAGGACCCTGGGGCCGCGGCAGCCCGCGTCGAGCTGGCCATCGGCACCATCATGGCCGGGCTGCGCCAGCTCCTGGACAGCAGCGCTACTTCGCGAAGGTGACGTCGCCGTTGACCGCCGGCACGAGCTCGACCCAGACCTTGCCGGCCGGCACGGTGAGCTCGCCGCCCTTGGTGGCGAGCTCGATGGCGCCGGTGAGGCCGTCCTTGGACCAGGTGCCGCGGATGACACGACCGCCGTGGAAGAGCAGCGCGGCGCCCTTGCCCTCGAACTTGGTCTCCGGGACGGGGTAGCCCGCGGGATCGCGGTAGCCGGCGTCGCCGACCTGCACCCGCAGCACGAGCACGGAGTCGGCGGGGAACTGGTCGCCCTCGGCGGCGTAGGAGTCGGTGTTGACGTAGCCGCCGCCCTGGAACTGCCAGCTGGTGGAGTGCGCGCCGAAGTCGGCGGTCAGCGTGCGCGCCTTCGCACCCTTCGGGAGCTCGTCCGGCGTGCCCCACGGGAGGTAGGCGGGCGGCTCCTCCTCGGCCTTGAGGCGCTGGGAGATCTCCCCGAGGCGGGCGAAGAGGTTGTAGGGCGCCGAGCGCGTGGTCTCGCGGTAGACGCCGGCGGCGCCCTCGGTGATCCACGGGATGCCGGCGCCGTTGATGCGCTGGATGGTGACCGGCGCGGCGCCGCTGGTCACGACCGTCGCGCCCTCGGGCACGATGCCGATGTCGCTGGCGCGCATCGAGCGCACCGGGCCGATGCTGGCGGGAACCTTGGAGTAGTAGAACGCCGCCAGGCGGGTGTAGCCGCCCTCGACGAGCTCCTCGACGACGAGGTCCGCCGCGCCCAGGCCGACCTGGGGGGCGCTCGAGGAGGTGTTGTCGACCTTGGTCACGATCACCGGGTGCTTCGGCGCCTTGCCGGTGCGCTCGAGGCCGGTGAGGGGCCAGTACGTCGGCTCCGGCGGCTCGCTCGTCGCGGAGGCCGTCGGCTCCGAGGACGGAGCGGCGTCCGCCGGCGCCTCCTGCTCGTCCCCGCCGCCGCAGCCGGCCAGGAGGAGCGAGGCCGCGACGAGCGCGGCGACGGAGGTGTGGAGACGGTGACGCACGGGGGAACTCCGATCGAGCGGGGGGACTCTGCCCTGAAAGTGTGGAGGCGCGCCCTCCCCGTTCGGGGAAGGCGCGCCACAGGGTAGATCAGCAGGAACTGCCTACCAATCCGAGCCTGTCACCGCCTGGTCAGCCGCGGCGCAGGGTCCCGCCGAACCACTGCGAGGTCCACGGAGCGGCGATGCGGACGCGCTGGCCCGAGCCCGGCGAGTGCAGCATCACGGCGTGGCCGTTCGACCAGCGCAGGAAGATGGCGGCGTGGTAAACGCCGCCGCTGCCGTGGAAGAACATCAGGTCCCCGGCGCGCATGTCCTTCTTCGCCACGCGGCGGGTGTGGCCGGCCTGGGCCCTGGACGTGCGCGGCACGTCGAAGCCGGCGCGGGCGTAGCTGTAGCGGATCAGTCCGGAGCAGTCGAAGCGGTCCGGGCCGGCGGCACCGTAGGCGTAGGCGTCACCGCGCTGGCGCATGGCGATGTCGCGGGCGCTGAGCACGCGGGCCGACACGCGACGGGCGGCGGTGCGCTTCGCGGTCGTCTTGGTGGCCGTCGCGGTCGTCGTGACCGAGCCGGAGCCGCCGTCGGCCGCGGCGGCGGGCAGCGCTGTCAGCGTCGAGGCGGAGAGCCCGAGCCCGGCGAGGGCGATCGCGCAGGTGCGCAGCGTGCGAGGGGTCGCAGGCATGAGGTGGGTCCTTTCCCACGCCTGTGAGGTGAGCTGTCGGGTTGGGACTGGAAGGTGTCCCGCCGCCGTCCTCCCGGAGGAGGGGGTGGCTTCACCCCGAGCCGTGGCGTGCGGCTGCACGCACCGGCAGTGGAACCTGTGGGTCCCCCACTCCTGCCCTCGATCTTCTCGGGGGGCCGCTCCGGCGGGGCAGGACTCGGCGTCGCCCGGGGCGGGTGTCGTCAGACACGATGGTGTGACGGAGCCCGACGCCAGCAGGACGACCCGAGCCGTCCTGTGGGTCTCTCGACTCCTCCGACAACGTGACAGAGGCCCCCACGTCCCGCAAACCCGGCCACGACCCGCCCCGCGTGGGTCGTGGCCGAGATCACGCTCAACCGAGCTTGCGCCCGCCGTCGACGTACAGCGTCTGGCCGGTGATGAAGGACGCCTCGTCGCTGCACAGGAAGGCGGCGGCCGCGGCGATGTCCTCGGGCTGCCCGACCCGGCGCACGGGGGTGGCCTCGGCGTTGAGCCGCTGCAGCTCCTCGGGCTCCATCTTGAGCCGGCGCGCGGTGGCGTCGGTCATCTCGGTGACGATGAATCCGGGCGCGATGGCGTTGGCGGTGACGCCGAACGGGCCGAGCTCGATGCCGAGGGTGCGGGTGAGGCCCTGGATGCCCATCTTGGCGGCCGAGTAGTTGGCCTGGCCGCGGTTGCCCAGCGCGGAGACGCTGGAGAGGTTGAGGATCTTGCCGTACTTCTGCTCCACGAACCGCGACTGGGCAGCCTTGGTCATGTTGAAGACGCCCTTGAGGTGGACGTTCATGACCAGGTCCCAGTCCTCCTCGGTCATCTTGAAGAGCAGGTTGTCGCGGGTGACGCCGGCGTTGTTGACCAGGACGTGGATCCCGCCGAGCTCGTCGACCACGCGCTGCACCGCGGCCTCCGCGGCGGCGGAGTCGACGACGTCGCACCCGATGCCGACCGCGCGGGCACCGTCGGCGAGGTCGAGGCGGCCCGCAGCGTCGGCGGCTGCGGCCTCGTCGAGGTCGAGGATCGCGATCGAGGCGCCCTCGCTGGCGAGGCGCTGGGCGATGCCGAAGCCGATGCCTCGGGCTGCTCCGGTGATGACGGCGACGCGGCGGTCGAACCGGCCCATGGGTACTCCTTGGGGTATGTGGGAGGTCGGGAGACAGATCGAGCCCGAGGCTAGTCGCTACGGTGGGCAGATGGGTCGGGGGGAGTTCCGCGCGGCTGCGGTCGTCGCTGCGGTGATGGCGCTCGCCGCCGGGCTGGTCGCCTGGACCCACCACCTGCCGCTGCGCGACCCCGACGGCGCCAACCTGCCGACGTGGTTCCGGCTGCCGGTGATCGTCGCGTCCGCGGTCGCGCTCGACGTGCTGGCGCGGTGGGCACTGGTGCTGCGCAGCCGCGGCGTGGCGGCCCGGGCGACGCTGCGCGAGGTGGTGCGCGAGCGCTGGGACCGTGACCAGGTCCGGTTCACCGCCAGTGGCCTGCTCACCTGGTACGTCGCCTACGTCGCGTTCCGCAACCTCAAGGGCTACGTCCCCTTCGTCACCGACCGCCTCCACGACGAGGAGCTGGCCCGGCTGGACCGCTTCATGTGGCTCGGCCACGACCCGGCGCCCGTGCTGCACGACACCCTCGGCACCGGGTGGGCCAACTGGGTGATGGCCGCGGTCTACCTGGTGTGGATCGGGCTGGTGCCGGCCACCCTGGCCATCGCGCTGGTGTGGACCCGGCGCTCGACGGCGGGCGCGTGGTACGTCACGGCCACGTCGCTGAACTGGTGCCTCGGCGCACTCCTCTACTACGCCGTGCCGTCGCTGGGCCCGACGTACTCCTCCCCCGGGTGGTTCGCGGACCTGGCCCGCACCCCGAACACGTCGGTGCGGGACACGCTGCTGTCGGACCGCGTCGAGGTGCTCGCCGGGCCGTGGGACACCTCGGCCGTGCAGACGATCGCGGCCTTCGCCTCGCTGCACGTGGCGGTGATGGTGACGATCTGCCTGGTGAGCGAGCTGATCCGGCTGCCGCTCGTCGTGCGTGTCGCGAGCTGGACCTTCCTCGCCCTGACGATCGTGGCGACGGTCTACCTCGGCTGGCACTTCTTCGTCGACGTCCTCGGTGGGATCGCCGTCGGGTGCGCGTCGGTCGCTCTCGCTGCCCGCGTCACGGGCAACCCGCTGCGACGTCGCGAGGAGGCGTGGACCCTGCGGCCGGAGCCGGCGGACGAGGTGACGCGCGCAGGCTAGGGCTGCGCGAGGGCGTCGCGCAGGCGCTCGGCGTACGTCGCCTCCTCGCCGTCGGCGTACTTCGTGCGGGGCCAGAAGAAGCCGCGCAACCCGTCCCCCTTGGTGCGCGGGACGACGTGGAGGTGCAGGTGCGGCACCGACTGGCTGACCGTGTTGTTGATCGCGACGAAGGATCCCTGCGCGCCGAGGCCGTCCTTGACCGCGGTCGCGATCCGCTGCGCGGCAGCGAGGAAGCCGTCGCGCAACCCGGCCGGCAGGTCCGGGAGGGTCTCGACGTGCTCGCGCGGGACGAGCAGGACGTGGCCCTTGAAGACCGGGCGCGTGTCGAGGAAGGCGACGAGGTCGTCGGTCTCGAGGACGAGGTGGCCGGGCAGGTCGCCGGACACGATCCGGCAGAAGACGCAGTCAGCCATGCCGACAGTGTGCCTGTCAGGCCAGGTGCCCAGCCAGGTAGGACCCGGTGGCGCTGCCGGGCGCTGCGGCGATGTCGCCCGGTGTCCCGGTGGCCACCACCGTGCCGCCCCGGTCCCCGCCCCCGGGGCCGAGGTCGATGACCCAGTCGGCGGTGGCGATGGTGTCCAGGTCGTGCTCGACGAGCACCACGGTGTTGCCGGCGTCCACCAGCCGGTGCAGCTGGCGCAGCAGCAGCGCGGTGTCGGCGGGGTGCAGGCCGGCGGTGGGCTCGTCCAGCAGGTAGAGCGCGTGCCCGCGGCGTGCCCGCTGCAGCTCGGTCGCGAGCTTGATCCGCTGCGCCTCGCCACCGCTGAGCTCCGTGGCCGGCTGGCCCAGCCGGAGGTAGCCGAGACCGACCTCCTGGAGGGTCCGGAGGCTGCGTGCCGCGGCCGGCACGTCGGCCAGGACGTCGGCCGCCTGCTCGACGGTGAGACCGAGCACGTCGGCGATCGTCAGGTCGTGCCAGGTGACTTCGAGGGTCTCGGCGTTGTAGCGCGCGCCGTGGCACGTCGGGCACGGCGCATAGGTCCCGGGGAGGAAGAGCAGCTCGACCGAGACCGATCCCTCGCCCTGGCAGGTCTCGCAGCGCCCCTCGGCGACGTTGAAGGAGAACCGGCCGACGCCGTAGCCGCGAGCCTGCGCCTCGGGCGTGGCGGCGAACACCTTGCGGACGGCGTCGAAGAGACCGGTGTAGGTCGCGAGGTTGGACCGGGGCGTGCGACCGATCGGGCGCTGGTCCACCCGCACGAGGCGGTCGAACGACTCCAGCCCCGTCGCGTCGTCGACGTCGATCTCGAGCTCGGCCTCCTCGGTGTCGTCCGGGGCCTGGCCGAGGTGGCGCCGGACGAGCTCGGCGAGCACCTGGGTGACCAGCGTGGACTTGCCCGACCCGGAGACACCGGTGACCGCGGTGAGCACGCACAGCGGGAGGTCGACCGAGAGGTCGGTCAGGTTGTGCCTGCTGACGCCGCGCAGGTGCAGCCATCCGTGCGGCGAGCGGTCGTGCCGCTCGAGCGGGGCCGCCCGGCCGAACAGGTGGGCCCCCGTCACCGACTCCGCGACCTCCTCGAGGCCGGCGACCGGCCCGGAGTAGAGCACCCGGCCCCCGGCCTCCCCGGCACCCGGGCCGATGTCGACGACCCAGTCGGCACGGCGTACGACGTCGAGGTCGTGCTCGACCACGAACAGCGAGTTGCCCGAGCGCTTCAGGCGGTCGAGCACGTCGAGCAGCGGCGCGGCGTCGGCGGGGTGCAGCCCGGCCGACGGCTCGTCGAGCACGTAGACGACCCCGAAGAGGCCCGAGCGCAGCTGGGTCGCGATCCGGAGCCGCTGGGCCTCGCCGGGCGAGAGCGTGGTGGAGCTCCGCCCGAGGGCGAGGTATCCGAGCCCCAGGTCGAGCAGCACCTCGACGCGCTCCACGACGTCCGTGCAGAGCCGTACGGCCACCTCGGTCTCGCCGGTCTCGGCCGCCGGGCGCAGCAGGGCCACCAGCTCGACGAACGAGAGGGCGTTCGTCTCGGCGATGCTCAGTCCCTGGAAGGTCACCGCGAGGGACTCGGGCCGCAGCCCGGAGCCGTGGCAGACCGGGCAGACGGTGCTGCGGACGAAGCGCATCGCCTTGTCGCGCATCATCTGGCTCTTGGTGTCGGCGAGGGTGTGGCGCACGTGCTTGCGCGCGCTCCAGAACGTGCCGTGGTAGTCGCGACCGGTCGTGTCGTCGGCCTCCCCGCGCCGGTCGATGAGGACGCGTGGCTGCTCGTCGGTGTAGAGCAGCCAGTCGCGGTCCTTGCGGGCCAGCTCGCGCCACGGCGCGTCGACGTCGATGCCGACGGCCTTGGTCACCCGCAGCAGGTTCTTGCCCTGCCAGGCGCCGGGCCAGGCCGCGATGGCGCCCTCGCGGATGCTCAGCGACTCGTCGGGCACGAGGAGGTCCTCGGCGACGTCGTGGGCCACCCCCAGCCCGTGGCAGGTGGGGCACGCTCCCGCGGCGGTGTTCGGCGAGAACGCCTCGGCGGCCAGCCTCTCGGCTCCCTCCGGGTAGGTGCCGGCCCGCGAGTAGAGGATCCGGACGAGGTTGGAGAGCGTGGTCAGCGTCCCGACGCTCGAGCGCGAGCTCGGCGCGCCACGTCGCTGCTGGAGGGCCACGGCGGGTGGCAGCCCGGTGATCTCCTGCACGTGCGGGGCACCGACCTGCTGCAGCAGGCGACGGGCGTACGGCGCCACGGACTCGAAGTAGCGCCGCTGCGCCTCGGCGTAGAGGGTGCCGAAGGCGAGGGACGACTTGCCGGACCCGGAGACTCCGGTGAAGGCCACCATCGCGTCGCGTGGGATGTCGAGGTCGACGTCGCGGAGGTTGTTCTCGCTCGCCCCCCGGACGTGGACGAAGTGGTCCGTCGGGTCTTGGGTCACTCGACATTCCTACTCGCTCGGGAAAGCGGTGGCACGGCCGCGGCCGCCGCACGTGTGGCGGGGGTCGCGGACCACCTAGGCTCGCGGGATGCGCATCGTCTCCCTGATCCCCTCCGCGACGGAGATCCTCTTCGCGGTCGGAGCCGGTGACGACGTGGTCGGCGTGACCTTCGAGTGCGACCACCCGCCCGCGGCGCGCGAGCGGCGGATCGTGTCGACCTCGGCGATGCCCGAGGGGCTGACGCCGAAGGAGATCGACGACTTCGTCGGGGCCGCGATGGCGGCCGGTGAGGACCTCTACCGCCTCGACGCCGGCGCGCTCGCCGAGATCGACGCCGACCTCGTGGTCACCCAGGACCTGTGCGCGGTGTGCGCCGTGGACGTGTCCACCGTCGACGACGCCCTGTCCCACCTGGGCTGCCGGGCGGAGGTCGCGACGATCGACCCGCACACCCTCGACGACGTGCTGGCGTCGGTCACCGAGGTCGGCCGGCGGACCGGCCGGGAGGCCGCGGCGGTGGAGCTGGTGCGGTCCCTCGAGGAGCGCCTCGCGGCGGTGGCCGAGCAGGTCGCCGGTCGACCGCGCCCCCGGGTGCTGGTCCTGGAGTGGACCGACCCACCCTTCGCGCCGGGGCACTGGATCCCCGAGATGGTCGAGCGCGCCGGCGGCGAGCCGACCGTCGGCACCGCCGGCACGAAGTCGACGAGGATCACGTGGGACGACGCCACCGGCTCGCAGCCCGACGTCGTGGTGTGCGCGCCCTGCGGCTTCGACCTCGAGGGCAGCGCGGCGCTCGCCGAGGACGTACGCCACCGCTTCCCCGGCGTGCCGGTGTGGGCCGTCGACGCCGACGGCCAGTTCGCCCGGCCGGGTCCGCGACTGGTCGACGGGGTCGAGGTGCTCGCGGGCATCCTGCACCCGGAGGTCCGGGCGCCGTCGCCGCACGCCCGTCAGGTCTGACGCTTCGCCCGGTCGGGCCGCTCACGCGAGCGGCCGCGCCCCGTGCCCGACGAGGACCTCGACGAACTGCGCGGCGTAGTCGCGCTCGCGCAGGTCCTTGATCGTGTTGCGGCTCATCCGGTTGATCCGCTCGAGGCTGACGTTGCAGCGCAGGTCGCCCATGGGGCCGACGAGGCGGACGTCGGCGCCGTCGAGCTCGAGGAACCCGCGCCGGCCCACCGCCAGGTCGCGGCAGTGTGCCCACCACGCCGGCGCTGCTGCGTCGACCGGGGTGAACGTGAGCACGCCGGCCTCGAGCCGGAAGGTGCCGAACGTGCTGGCCAGGGTGCCCCCGAGGGCGCCGAGACCGCCCTCGCCCAGGACCTCGGCGTTCCACGTGCCGTGTCCGCCGACCGGCGTCGCCACCCATCCGTGCTGCTCCGGGCGGCGGCGCGAGGCGAGCAGGATGATGCCGATGATCAGTGCGAAGCCCACGGCCACGGCTGCGGGGACCAGCACGAAGAGGAGGGTGATGCTCACGCCGGGAGCCTCTCATCCCCCGCGCATCAGGCGTTGAGCACGGCCCAGGCGATGAGCTTGTCGAGGCGGCGGATGTCGACCTTCTTGTCGAGCTTGATCTTGATGTGTCCTGCGCGGGTCCACAGCTCGAGCTCGGCGTTGAAGTCGAGCAGCTTCCCCGCGTTCTCGGAGGACCACATGTCGATGCGGCTGTAGGGCAGCGAGTAGACCTCGACCTTCTTGCCCGTGATCCCCTGGGCGTCCCGCACGATCAGGCGCTTGGTGGTGAAGATCGCCGAGTCGCGGAAGGTCTTGTACGCCGTGACAGCCTGCTCCCCGTCGACGAGGAGGTCGTTGACGTCTGCGGGGACGGGGATCTCCTGCACGAGGGTCCATGACGTGATCGCTGCGGTTTCCATGGGTGAGAGCGTCACAGAAGAGACCGTCAGCGTGCAGCGGATCGAACAAATCCGGACCGGACGCAACCTCACGCCGTCATCGGGAGTCAGGAGAGGTAGACGGGCACCGCAGTGGTGCCGGGTGAGGCGGGGGTGGGGATGTTCTCGGCGACCGACACGCACCTGCCCTCGTTCGAGGAGTACGCCGCTGTCTCCTGGTCACGGCTCTACCGCAGCGCCTACCTGCTGGCGGGCAACCACGCGGACGCCGAGGACCTCGCACAGCAGACGCTGATCAAGGTGCACCACGCCTGGGACAGGGTGAGCGCCTCGGACTCCATCGACGCCTACGTGCGGCGGATCCTCACCAACGCCTTCCTCTCCTCCAGGCGTCCCCGGCGGCGCCGGCTGGAGGAGCTGACGGACGCGCTCCCGGAGTCGACCGCGATCGCCGCGACGTCCGAGGACCGGACGGTCCTGTGGCCGCACGTCAGGGAGCTGCCGCCGCGGCAGCGTGCGGTGGTCGTGCTGCGCTACTACGAGGACCTGAGCGAGGCGGAGATCGCCGAGACCCTCGGTTGCTCGCGCGGCACCGTGAAGTCCACGGCCCACCGAGCCCTCAAGAGCCTGCGGTCCGTGCTGGACGAGCAGGACCGACTCGGCTCCGAAGGGAGGGAGGGCTGACGTGCGCGAGGACATCGAGAAGATCCTGACCCGCGAGCTGCGCGAGGTCGCTGACGGCCTGGACGTCCCCGTCGTGCCGCACCTGCCCGCACGACCGTCGTCCCGGTTCCTCTGGGTTCCGCTCGTGGCGGTGGCCGCCGCTGTCCTGGTCGCGCTGGTCTTCCTCGTCGGCGACCCGGCGGGCCGCGGCTCCAGGCTCGATCCGGCCCCGCAGCCGAACCAGCCGACCGAGCCGACCGAGGTGGTCACCGACGACGCGACCGATCCGCTGCCGACGGAGGTGCCCACCGGCCAGCCGCGGGTGCCGTACGTCCTCGACGGCGTCGTGCACGTGGGCGGGGACGCGTTCCCCGGGGACCCGTCCTCCGGCTACTACGAGGTCGGCGGCACCGCGCAGGGCTGGTTGGCGGTGCAGTCGCCCTTCGTCTGGTCGTGGGGCAACGGTGGAGCGCCGCAGGTGCTGGACGTCGCGGTCGAGCAGCCGCCGGCCGTGTCGCCCGACGGTCGGTATCTCGCCCACCTGTCCACCGAGGGTGACCTGAACGGGTTCCAGACCGCGCCCGACGGTGAGGGGATGGGTCTCCCTGTGCCGGTTCCGGTCCGCGACGACGACGGCGTGGGCACCCGCATCGGGGCCGTCACCGACGACGGCTGGGTGATCGCCAGCGGCCGGGGTGTCGGTGTGCTGTGGCGTCCCTTCGACGGCGCCGAGCCCGTCGACCTGACGCAGACCGCCCCCGGCCAGCTGGTCTGGCAGGCGACCGATGCCGGCCTGGTGGTCGTCGACGGGACGGACGGCTCCCGTGACCCTGCGAGCGGCCGCGTCTACCTCGCCGACATGGGCGCCGACGGCGAGATCGTCGCGATCGCGGAGCTGCCGAACTTCGGGATCGCCGACGTGTCCGGGGAGTGGGTGGCGTGGGCGCGGGCGGACGTGGTGTCGGGCGACGTCCCTGCGTACGACGAGATCCAAGTCCGCGATCTCGACGGTGGGCGCGAGGGCGTGCTCGCCTCGCCGCAGGGATGGCGCTTCGTCAACACCGCCTTCACCTTCGAGGACGACCAGTTCCTCGTCGCCCGGGTGACCGACGGGCAGCAGGAGCGGATGGTGCGCTGCAGCCCGGCGTTGGAGAGGTGCGTCCTGCTCGCGGCCCCCTGACCCAGCCGGTCGAAATCGCGAAAACGCCGACGCCCGTCGCCGCGCTCACCCACCATGGGCGGACCATGCTCCTCGCTCCGCTCGTCCGCGCCCTCGCTGCCACCGTCCTGGTGGCGGTGCCGCTGGCCGTGCCCGGGGCGAGTCCCGCGGCACCTGCCACCACGATGTCCGACGCCGCCCCGGCCCCGGCGCGTACGTCGTCGCTGCCGGTCTGGGTCGCACCCGTGGCCGCCCACGCCGAGAACCCGACGAACCCGCTCGCCGGCCGCCTGTGGGGCGTCTACGAGGGCCCGCAGGACCAGGTGTGGCGACCCTTCACGAAGGCGACGGGGCGCAAGCGGGAGGCGCTGGCCGTCATCGCCGAGCGACCGCGCACCAAGTGGTACGGCGCGTTCGTGCCCGACCACCGCATCCGCACGACCGTGACCGACTACATCGCGTCCGCGCAGGACGGCGACCCCGAGACCCTCGCCCAGATGGCCGTCTTCCGGATGAAGCCGTGGGAGGGCGAGGCCTGCAGGCGCCCGACGACCCCCGCCGAGGCGGCGAGCTACCGCGCCTGGATCACCGAGCTCGCCGCCGGCATCGGCAGTGCGCACACGCTCGTGGTGATGCAGCCCGACGGACCGTTCCTGCTCTGCGCGCCGGACCGGGCGGCGAAGTCCGAGCTGCTCACGTGGGCCACCCAGACACTCAGCGCCCTGCCGAACACCAGCGTCTACATCGACGCAGGCGCGGCCGACTGGTGCGAGAACGGCACCGCCCAGGAGTCGTTCCGCTGCGCGGAGATCCTTGAGCTGACCGGCATCCAGTACGCCCGCGGCTTCGCGCTCGACTCCACCCACTACGCCGGTCCGGTCGAGAACATCGACCGCGGCAGCGAGATCCTGGCCCTGCTCGAGGCCGCCGGCTACAGCGAGAAGCACTTCATCGTCGACACCGCGAAGTCCGGCCGGCCCACCCTGTGGCGCGACATGGTCCCGGCGACGAAGAAGGACCTCAAGAACAACGCGCGCACCTGCACCACCCGGGCGATGAAGCGCTGCGTCACCCTGGGGATCCCGCCGACCCCGCGCCCCGCCGACCCGCAGTGGGGCCTGCCGCCGGAGCAGCGGGCGGTGGCCGCGAAGTCCGTCGACGGCTTCGTCTGGTTCGGGCGCCCGTGGCTCTACAACCAGGCCGACCCGTTCGTGGCGCGTCGCGCGCTCGACATGGCCCGCAGCACGCCCTGGACGGCCACCGGTCCGCGCTGACGACCCGTCAGCGGCCCTCGTCGCGGACCAGCACGTCGAACGGCTGCCCGTCGCGACGGGCGGCGAACGACCCGACCACCTCGAAGCCGAGCGACTCGACCGTACGCCGCGCGCGGGCGTTGAAGGAGGCGACCGTGACCCGGAAGGCGACCGGCGCGAACCGCGAGCGCCCGAAGTCGAGCCCGGCCGCGATCACCGACCTGCCCAGCCCCTGCCCGGTCAGCGACGGCCGCAGCCCTCCCCCGGTGTCGAGCGCTGCGTCGTCGTAGTCCCAGCCGGGCACCCGGCCGTCGGGTCCGAAGGACCGGAAGCCGATCAGCTCCTGTCCTGACAGGACCGCGTGGAAGCCCAGCGCCGGGTCCAGCAGCTCGTCGGGGTCGGCGTCCGTCATGTTGTAGACGTCGTACGGCGAGGCGGAGCGCCAGGTCGCGATGTCCTCGGCGTGCGCGCGGGTCAGCGGCGCGATGCGGATGGAGGCGGGGTCGACGTGAGGAGGCACGCCGGCATGCTCCCACCAGGGCGACGGAGGACTGGTCCAGACCAGTCGATCCCGGCCATCCGATGTCGCTCCGGCGTCGAACACCGCACATGGCTCAGTCTCTCCAGCGCGCCCTCGACGAGGTCCAGCAGGCGCCGTTCGTCGTGGACGTGCTGCGCAGCGGGGATCGTCTGGCGGCTGCCGCGGGCAGTGCAGACGGACCGGAGGCGGTCCGCCTCCTCGCCGCGGTGATCCAGGAGCCCGACGAGCTCACCGCGGTCGCGGCCGTGCACGCGCTCGCCCGGGTGTTCGACGACGGCGCGGACGCCGTGCTGACGGGGCTGCTGTCGCACCCTCGGCCGTTCCTGCGCGAGCACGCGAGCTGGGCCCTCCAACGCCGGCTTCCCCGCATCGACGCGATCGGCAGGCTGGTCGGCGTTGTCGCCACCGGCGGGTTCCCCGGCGTCCTCGCGCAGCGCACGCTCGGCCAGTGGGGCGACAGCGCACCCGAGCAGCTCGCGCTCGCCGTCGAGGGGGCGCTCGCCGGCGCGTCCGGTCCGTCGGTCCGCGGCAGGCTGGTCGAGACCCTCGGGCTGGTCCCCGGTCCGCTCGCCGACCGCGCGTTGCTCGCCCACGCGACCGACTCCCGCGAGCACCCGGCGGCGCGCTCGGCCGCTGTGGCCGCGCTCGGCGACCGCCCGTACGACGCCGCCGCTGAGGCGGTGGTCCGTGACCTCATCAGGGTCGAGGGCGACCTGGGGGACGCGGCGCGGCTCGCCGCGATCGACCTGGGCCTCGACGCCGTCGAGCCCAGCGAGCCCGGCACCGGCCTGACCGTCGCCCAGCTCTTCCTCCACGCCGACATCGACCGCGACATCAGCCGGGCGGGTGCCGGAGACAACGGAGGTGTCGCCACCCTGCTGGTCCGGCTGGGCGACGCGCTGGCGGCGCAGTCGGGTGTCGACCGGGTGCTGACCCTGTCCCGCGGCGCCGCGGGTGAAGCCCTGGCCGCGCTGACGCCGGGCGACGGGCACCTGCTGACCCCGGTGCCGCTCCTGGCCGAGGCCACCTCCGCCCCGCAGGCCTGGCCGTCGCGGATCGCGGCCGAACGCGGGATCCGTCGCGTGCTGCGCACGCACCGCGCCGACGTCCTGCACCTGCGGATGGCCGAGGTGGGCAGCCTGGCTGCCGCCGAGGTGGCCCGCGAGCTGGGCATCCCGGTCGTGTTCACCCTCGCGCCCGACCCGCACGCGGTCGTCCACGCACTCGACATGACCGGCGGCCTGCACCGGGGCAACTTCGGCACCGAGGACGCACGCGAGCACTACTGGTTCCGCGCCCGACTGGTGCAGCGGCTGGCCGAGGACGCCGCGCACGTCGTCCTCTTCCCCCGCCCCGAGCTCCAGCACGACATGCGCGAGCTGCTCGGCCTCGACGTCGCCGGACAGCCCGACAGGTTCACCGTGGTGCCGGAGGGCATCGACCTGGGAGTCAGCACCGCAGCCGCCGCCGAGCTCGAGCGGCCCGGGGCACCCGGACCGGCACTCGCCGAGCTCGACGCGCTCGTCGCCGCACTGCCCGAGCACCGCCGTCGGCTGCCGCTGGTGGTCAGCGTGGGTCGCCTGCACCGGGTGAAGGGGATGGCGACCCTGGTCGAGGCGTGGGCCGGTGACCCGGACCTCGCCGAGCGGTGCAACCTGCTCGTCGTCGGCGGGGACCTTGCCGACCCGTCCCAGGACGAGCGTGAGCAGCTCGACCGCATCGAGGACGTGCTTGCACGGTTCCCCGGAGCGAGCGAGGGTCTGCTGATGCCCGGCCACCGCCCCAACGACGTCGTCGCGGTGTGGCTCGCGGCCGTCCGCGAGGGACGGCCGGGCGGGATCGGCGCGGCTGGTGTGTACGTCTGCAGCAGCCTCAAGGAGGAGTTCGGCCTCGCCCTCCTGGAGGCCCTGGCCTCCGGCCTCGTGGTGGTGGGTCCGGCAGCAGGTGGTCCGGCCACCTACATCGACGACGAGGTGACCGGGGTGCTGGTCGACACCCGCCGGCCCGACGAGGTGGCTCGCGCGATCAAGGCGGCCTTCGACCTCGCCACCGCGCCGGACCAGGCCGCCAGGACGAGCCGGGCGCGAGATCGGATCGAGGCCGACTTCACCGTCCAGGCGATGGCGGACCGGCTGAGCACCATCTACACCGGCGCCGTCCGGACCGCCGCTCGCTCGTGACAGCGTTGCCCTCATGACCCTGTTGGTGATCAGCCCGGACTACGCCTCGCACCTGTTGCCGCTGGCGACCCTCGCGACGGCCTGGCGCGACGCCGGCGAGTCGGTGGTGGTGGCGACCGGGCCGGCGACCGCGGGCATCGTCGCCGACTTCGGCTTCGAGCGTGCCGACCTCGTGCTGGGCCGCGGCTCGAACCCCGGTGTCATCCGGGCCGAGCAGCAACCACCCGGTGAGGACGACGCGCTGCGTGGCTTCTTCGACGCCACCCGGCGCGGCATGGTGGCGACGCTGCGCTACCAGGCCGAGGTCCGGCGCAACGACCTGCTGTGGGACCCGGTCGGCCGGGCCCGTGCCGTCCTCGACGTCGTCGAGCAGGTCAGGCCCGACCACGTCGTCGTCGACCACCTCGCGTTCAGCGCCCGCATCGCACTGGCCGCGGCAGGCGTCCCGCACGCCGACGTGGTCCTCGGCCACCCGTCCGCCCTCCCCGTCGGCGACGAGGTGTACGGCTACCCGACTGCCTGGCCCGCGGCCCTCGACGCGCCGGAGTCCGAGCTCACCGCGCTCCACCGGTTGTGCTGCGAGGTCCGCGACGCCTTCACCGAGGAGTGGAACGCCGCCATGCACGTGCTCGCACCCGGCGTCGCGCCGTCGCAGGACGCGTTCGCGGAGCACGGCGACCTGCTGCTGCTGAACTATCCAGCAGCCCTGCACGACCCCGCCCGTACGGCGAAGCTGTCGCCGCACGCGTTCCTCGGGTCCGCAGTGCGGGCCGAGCCCGCGGACGACGACGTACGGGACTGGCTCGCCGCCGACGACCGACCGGTGGTCTACGTGAGCTTCGGCAGCTTCCTCTCCGCGCGCGGCGACGTGCTGGCGACGGTGCTGGAAGCGCTGCGCCCGCTCGGCCTCCGGGTCGCGGTGGCGACCGGTTCCGCCACGGGTCTGCCGGACGTCCCGTCGGACTGGCTGGTGCGCCCCTACCTGCCGCAGGTCGCCCTGCTGGACCGCGCGGCGGTGGCGGTCACGCACGGCGGCAACAACAGCGTGACGGAGGCGCTCACCGCCGGGGTGCCGATGGTGGTGCTGCCCTTCTCGACCGACCAGTTCGCAGGGGCGGCGGCGATCGAGGCCGCCGGCCTGGGGACGGCGCTCGCCCCGAACACGGCGACGTCCGCGGAGCTGACCGCCGCGGTGCGCGGCGTCCTCGACGGGCCCGCGCCGGGCCTGGCCCGCGCGCTCGGTGAGGAGCTGCGCCGCGAGCCCGGCCGCGACGTGGCCCGCTCAGCCCTGCTGGGCTGAGCGGGCCACGGCGTCAGGCCGTGAGGAGCTTGACGATCTCCTGCGCGGCCTCCGTGCTCGACGCGGGGTTCTGGCCCGTCACCAGCTTGTCGTCGACGACCACGAAGGGCGCCCACGACTCCCCCGAGGCGAAGGTCGCGCCGGCCTCACGCAGGCGCGACTCCAGCAGCCAGGGCGCCTTGTCGGCGAGGCCGGCCTGCTCCTCCTCCGCGTCGGTGAAGGCGGTCAGGTTGCGACCGGCGAACAGCCAGGAGCCGTCGTCGCGCCGGGCCGGCAGGAGGGCAGCGGGGCCGTGGCAGACCGAGGAGACGACCTTGCCGCCGTCGAGCATGGTCACGAGGACGCGGCCGAGGTCCTCGCTCACGGCGAGGTCCTCCATCGGACCGTGGCCACCGGGCACGAAGACGGCGTCGTAGGAACCGGGGTCCACATCGGCCAGGACCAGCGTCGAGCCGAGCCGGTCCGCGAGGGCGTCGAGGGCCTTGCGCTGCTTGGCGGACTCCTCCTCGCCGATGGCGTCGGGGTCCAGGCTGCCCTCGTCCACGACGGGCGTCGCGCCACCCGGGCTGGCGAGGTCGACGTCGATCCCGGCGTCGGAGAACACCTGCAGGGGCGCCAGCAGCTCCTCGGCCCAGAAGCCCGTCGGGTGCTTGGTCCCGTCGTTGAGGGTCCAGTGGTCGGAACCGGTGAGGACGATCAGGATCTTCGGCACGGCAGTGCTCCTCGGGGTAGGGGTCTGGACGCCGCGCAGCGCCCGATCCGACGCTACCCATCGGCTGGTCAGCGGTGTGGACCACTGCCGGGCCGGTGACGTCGACCGGGTCCTGGACGCACGAGGGCCGCCCCGACGGATGTCGGGGCGGCTCTCGTCAAGAGGGCTGCGCGTGGAGCTGCGGGGAATCGAACCCCGGTCCTCGAGCGTCGATCCAGGTCTTCTCCGGGTGCAGTCCGTGCTGTCGCTTTTCTCGGCCTCGGTGCTCCCACGGACAGGTCACCGACAGGCTCAGTCAGGATTGAGTCCCGGCCGCCCCTCCTGACAGAGAGCGACCAGCAAGTCTCCTAGATGAGGCCTGGGTCCGGGACGGAGACGGATGCCCGGTCAGACCCTTCGATCACTGCTCAGGCAGCGAGAGCGAAGTCGTTGCGATTGGTGTTGGCAACTGTGGTTTCCAGCGGTCGTTTACGAGATGACGCTGGCTTCTCGACCCGCTTCTCCTGGAACTAACGTCCCAAGTCGAAACCGATCAGCCCCTCTTGTGTTGTCAAGCAGACCGGTGGTGCTGGCCTGCACCCACAGTCTACGTGCCACAACCGACACGGGGCGAACGCTATTCCGTCGCGAGCAGCGGGTCGCTGTGCCACTCCCCGTCGTCGAGGCGCCACAGCTGGGCGTCCGGGCCCGTCGGAAGAGCGGCGGGGGGCGCGGACGTGTCGTGGTCCAGCCCGGCTGCGGAGACAGCGCGGGAGTGCCGGGTCCAGGCCGCGCGGTGCTCCTGCTCGGCACGGGTCCTGTCCTCGTCGCTCGTCCCGGGGGGCGTCACCACGGCCTCCAACGGCGCCGTCGGCTCGGCCGGCTCCACCTCGCCGTCGGGGGTGAGGGCGAAGACGCGCTCGTTGGTCATGCGGTGGCCCGCGCGGACCAGCAGGGAACCGTCCTCGCGCCAGCGGAAGCGTACGGTCCACCCGTCGCCACGGAGGTGGCCGTCGCGCTTCTCGGTGACGGCGCGGTCGGGGAGGAAGAGGCCCCAGGCGCCGAAGTAGCGCGCGAAGGCGGCCTGCTGCGCGGTGCCGTGCTCCACCTCGTCGCCGGTCTCGGCAGGGAGGATCGGCTCGTGGACGCGTACGCGCGTGATGCGGTGCCCGTCGACCTCCGCCACCTCGAGGGTGTGGTCGCCGACCGGGACCTTGTCCCCCACGTCGGCCATCCGGGCCAGGCGGTGGAGCACGAAGCCGGCCACCGTCTCGTACGGCCCGTCCACGAGTTCGACGCCGGTGCGCTCGCCGAACTCCTCGATCGTCAGTCCGGCGTCGACCGTCTCGGGGTCGGCGGAGGCGGCGATCTCGGCGTCGCGGTCGTACTCGTCGTGGATCTCGCCGACGAGCTCCTCCATCAGGTCCTCGAGCGTCACGATGCCGTCGGTGCCGCCGTACTCGTCGACCACCAGCGCGAGGTGGGCGCCCTGCCCGCGCAGCTGGTCGATCGAGGGCAGCACCCGGTTGGTGCGCGGCAGCACCGGCAGGTCGCGGACGATGTCGGCCACCGTGGTGGTGTGGTCGTCGGCGCGGCCCAGCACGTCGCGGAGGTGGAGGTAGCCCAGGATCTCGTCGAAGGACTCCCCCGTGACCGGGTAGCGCGTGTAGGGCTCGGTGACGATCACCGAGACCGCCTCGGCCAGCGTGAGGTCGCCGGCGAGGAAGACGACGTCGCCACGCGGCTTCATCACCTCGCTCAGCGAGCGGTCGCCGGCCTCGAAGACGTCGTCGACGAGGCGGCGCTCGCCCTCCGGGATGTCCTCGTGGCCCGAGATCATCATCCGCAGCTCCTCCTCGTCCACCTCGTCGCCTGCGGCGTCGGGGTTGCCACCGAGCAGGCGGACGAGCAGGTTGGTTGAGAGCGAGAGCAGCCAGATGACAGGCGTCATCACCGTGGCGAAGCGGCCCAGCGGCGGGGCGAACAGCTTGGCCACGCCGACCGATCGCTGGAGCGCGAGCCGCTTGGGCACGAGCTCCCCGAGCACGAGGGAGAGGTAGGAGACGACGAGGGTCGTCACGACGAGCGACACCGTGTCCGGGCCCGGAAGGCCCAGCCCCTCGAAGACCGGGGCGAAGGACGGCGCGAGCGTGGAGGCGCCGAAGGCGGCCGAGAAGAAGCCCGCCACGGTGACGCCGATCTGCACGGCCGACAGGAACCGGTTGGGGTCACGGGCCAGCGACGCCACGGAGTGACCGCGTCCGCCCTCGGTCTCCAGCCGGTCCACCTGTCCGGAGCGCAGCGAGACCAGCGCGATCTCGGTCGCGGCGAACACACCGCCCACGAGGATGAACGCGAGGACGAGCAGGACGTCGATCCAGGTACCAGGTTCCACGGCTTGAACCTATCGGCGGATCCTGAGAGGGCGCTTATCCGAGCAGGGCCTCGGTGTTGGTCCAGCACACCGCACGCAGCCACTCCTCGCCCAGGTCCAGCCGCTCCAGCGCGTCGAGCTGGGTGGAGTAGGGGTAGGGGATGTTGGGGAAGTCACTCCCGAGGTGCACCTTCCCGGCCAGCCCGAGGTCGCGCAGCCGCGGCAGCAGCTCCGGCGGATAGGCTCCGCCCATGTCCTCGAAGAAGGGCGTGAAGGCCATCGTCGTGTCGAGCGCGACCCGCTCGTGGGTCTCGGCGAGCGCGAGGAACTCGGCGTACTCCGGCGCGCCGGCGTGCGCGATCACCAGTCGCAGCCGCGGGTGCCGCGCAAGCAGCGCGGCGACGGGCGCGGGGCCGGTGTGCTCGGTGGCGACGGGGCCGCTGCCGGCGTGGAGCACGACCGGGGTGCCGGTGTCGGCGACGATCCCCCACGCCTCGTCCAGGAGCGAGTCGGTGACGTCGAAGGCGCCGACCTGCACGTGGACCTTCCAGACCTCCACCCGATGCGGCGAGGGAGCCGAGCGGGCGGCGACGTACGCCGCCACGCCGGGCTCGGGGAAGAAGGTCCCGCACACGAGCGCCTCCGGCACCCGCTCGGCGAAGCCGGCCGCCCAGTCGTTGAGGAACTCGGCCATGTCGGGCTTGTGGGCGTAGGGCAGCGCGGTGAAGCGGCGTACGCCGAACGAGCGCAGCGTCTCCACCAGCACGTCGTCGGAGTCGCGGTAGTGCAGCGGCCACGGTCGCCCGATGAGCGGTCCCGCGGCGTCGAACTGCGCGCGCACCTTGGCCATCACCCGCGGCGGCAGGAAGTGGGTGTGGAGGTCCGAGAGCCCGGGGAGGCCGAGGGCGTTGGCGAACGCCCGGGGGTCAGTCACGGTGGCCCTTGAGCCTCCGCTGCACCGCCTCCACCTTCTCGCGGTTGGCCGTGCGCTCGGCGAGGGTGTGGCGCTTGTCGTAGGACTTCTTGCCCTTGGCGAGCGCGATCTCGACCTTCGCGCGGCCGTCCTTGAAGTAGAGGGCGAGGGGGACGATCGTGTAGCCCTTGTCGGTGATCTTGCGCTCGATCTTGTCGATCTCGGAGCGGTTGAGCAGCAGCTTGCGGCGACGACGTGCGGAGTGGTTGGTCCAGGTGCCCTGGCTGTACTCCGGGATGTGGACGCCGAGCAGCCACGCCTCGCCGTTGTCGATCTCGGCGAAGCCGTCGACGAGGGACGCGCGGCCCTGGCGCAACGACTTCACCTCGGTGCCCATGAGGACCAGCCCGGCCTCCCAGGTGTCCTCGATGTGGTAGTCGTGGCGGGCCTTCTTGTTCTGCGCGACCATCTTCTGGCCCTGCTCCTTCGCCATGGAGCCATTCTCTCAGGCGGTGTCCAGCGCCTTACAGCCAGTTCATCGGGTCGACGGCCTGACCGTTGGCCATCACGGTGAAGTGCAGGTGGCAGCCCGTGGACCAGCCGGTGCTGCCCTCGAAGCCGATGACCTGCCCCTCGGCGACCTGGTCGCCCACGCCGACGTTGTAGCCGGTGGCGTGGTTGTAGATCGTGGCGACGCCGCGACCGCCGAGCACGCCGTGGTCGATGATCAGCCGGTTGCCGTAGACGCCGCTGAAGTAGGACGACACGACCTTGCCGGGGGCGGCCGCCCGCAGCGGGGTGCCGCAGCCGCCGCCGAAGTCGACGCCGTCGTGCAGGCCCCAGTAGCGGTAGATCGGGTGGGTGCGGTAGCCGAAGGGCGAGGTGACGTAGCCGTCGACCGGGTAGGCCAGCAGCCCCGGGCTCGGGGTGGCGGCCCGCGACCGGGCCTGCGCCCGCTGGCGGCGCAGGGCGGCGAGGGCCCGCTTGCGCAGCATCTCCTCGATCTGCTCCTGCTCGCGCTGGAGCTTGCGGAGCTTGGCCACGTCGGCCGCACGGGCCTCACGGGCGCCCACCCGGGCGTCGCGGCGCTCGACGACCATCGAGACGACGGAGTCCTTGGCCGACTGCTCCTCGGCCTCGAGCTGCTGCATGAGGGTGAGGTGCTCGGCAGCGGCCTCACGCTTGGCGGCCACGTCGTCGCGGGCCTCGGTGACCTGCTGCTCGCGGACCTCGAGGAGCACCTCGGCGGCCGTGAGCTCGTCGTACGCCCGGGCCTCCTGCCCGACGATGACGTCGCGTACGCCGTCGCGGCGGGTGAGCTCCTCGGTCGTCTCGGCGTCGATGAGCGAGGAGAAGGCGATCAGCTCGGGGTCGCCCTCGGAGTACATGTCGGCGATGGTGGCCGCGACGCGCTCGCGCTGCTCCTCACGGTCGACCTGGCCCTGGTCCAGCGCCGCCTCGGCGGACGCCAGCTCGGCCTCGGCGGTGGCGAGCTCGGCCTGCATCTGGGCGTCGCGCTCGCGGGCGACCTCGACCTTGCCGCGTGCCGTGGCCAGCTGGGTCTTGGCGTCGGCGAGCTGGGCCTGGGCGGCCTCGAGGCGCGCACTGGCGCGGCGCAGCTGCGAGCTCGACTCACCGAGGTCGTCCTGGGCGCTCTCGAGCTGCCGCTCGACCTTGTCCTGCTTGTCCTTGAGGTCGTCGGCGTGCGCGGCGGAGACGCCCAGGGCCATGACGGCGACAAGTGCTGCGGCCGTGCGGCGATGAGCGGTACGGGGGAAGGAACGCACCGGAGGAGCCTTTGTGTTCGGGGAAGGGAACACCCAGACGCTAACCCCCGCGGATCACACTTTGAGGTATTTGCGCGTCAACACGAGTGTCGGGAGCAGCGTGAGCAGCGGACCGAGGATCGCGACCGACCCGGCGGCCAGCCAGAACTCGTCCCACCCGATCCACGGGACGAACTTCAGCCGGTTCGCGGAGAGCTCGTCGATGCCGAAGTACATGAAGCCCCAGAGCGCACCGCCGGCCAGCACGACGCCGATGAGCGCGGTCACCAGGGCCTCGAGGAGGAAGGGCAGCGCGATGTAGAGCGTCGAGGCGCCGACGAGCCGCATGATGCCGATCTCCTTGCGCCTGGCGAAGGCCGCGAGCCGGATCGTGTTGGCCACCAGGAGCAGGGCGGCGAACACCAGGAAGGCCGCGGTGCCGAGCGCGACCCACTGGAGCATGTTGATCGACTCCAGGATCGGGGCGACCTGCTCGCGCATGTCGCGCACCTTGGAGACGCCGTCGAGGCCCTGCACGGCACTGGTGATGCCTTCGTACTCGTCGGGGTCCTGCAGCGTGATCCACAACGTCTGCGGCATGTCCTCCGCGGTGATCGCGGGGTTCTCGCCGGTGAACAGCTCGTCGCCGTAGAGCTCCCGGGCCTTGGAGAGGGCCTGCTCGCTGGACTCGAAGTGGAAGTCCGCGACCTCCGGGTTGTCCTCGACGACCGTGGCGATCTCGGTCTTCTGGGCGTCGGTGACCGCGTTGGGACACACGGCGCTGCTGTCGTTGACGCGGCACAGGTAGACCGTGATCTGGAGCTGGTTGCCCCAGTGGTCGGCCGCCTTGGACGCCTGCTGGTTGAACAGGACGCCGACGCCGACGAGCGTGAGCGAGACGAAGAGGGTCAGCACCACGGCGAGGTGCATGGACACGTTGCGCCGCAGGCCCTGGCCGAGCTCGGAGGAGACGTAGCGAAGCTGCATGGAGGGAAGGCTCTCGATCTGTTGCGTCGAAGATCTGGAGGTGACCGGGGTGGGGTCAGGTCTGGTGGCCGTAGACGCCCTGCGCCTGGTCGCGCACGACGTGGCCGTTCTCGAGCTCGATGACGCGCTTGCGCATCTGGTCGACGATGCCCGAGTCGTGGGTCGCCATCACGACCGTGGTGCCGGTGCGGTTGATGCGGTCGAGGAGCTTCATGATCCCGACCGACGTGGTCGGGTCCAGGTTTCCGGTCGGCTCGTCGGCGATGAGGATCATCGGCCGGTTGACGAAGGCGCGGGCCACGGCCACGCGCTGCTGCTCGCCGCCGGAGAGCTCATCGGGCATCCGGTCGCCCTTGCCGCTGAGGCCGACCAGCTCGAGCGTCTCGGGGACCAGGTCCTTGATCTCCTTGCGCGACTTGCCGATCACCTGGAGCGCGAACGCGACGTTCTCGGTCACGGTCTTGTTGGGCAGCAGCCGGAAGTCCTGGAAGACGGTGCCGATGTCGCGGCGCAGCCGCGGCACCTTCCAGCTCGCGAGCCGGTTGATCTCCTTGCCCGCGACGTAGACCCGGCCCGAGGTGGGGCGGTACTCCCGGAGCACCAGCCGCAGGAAGGTCGACTTGCCGGAGCCCGAGGACCCGACCAGGAAGACGAACTCCCCCTTCTCCACGTCGACCGAGATGTTGTCGAGCGCGGGGTGGGGGTGGCCGGGGTAGGCCTTGGTGACCTTCTCGAAGCGAATCACGGCGTCGAGGCTACGTCAGTGGTGGACGCAGACCCGAAACGCGCGCGGGGCGCTGCCGGACTCAGGCGTCGACCTTGTCCGCCCCGCGCCGCCAGCGGATGCCGGCCTCCATGAAGTCGTCGAGGTCGCCGTCGAAGACACCGCTGGGGTTGCCGGACTCGTGGCCGGTCCGCAGGTCCTTGACGACCTGGTAGGGGTTGAGGACGTAGTTGCGCATCTGGTCGCCCCAGCTGGCCTGCACGTCGCCCTTGAGGTCCTTCTTGAGCGCGGCCTCCTCGGCCTTCTTGCGGGCGAGGAGCTTGGCCTTGAGCACGACCATCGCGGACGCCTTGTTCTGCAGCTGCGACTTCTCGTTCTGGCACGACACGACGATGCCGGTCGGGATGTGGGTCAGGCGCACCGCGGAGTCGGTGGTGTTGACCGACTGGCCGCCGGGACCGCCGGAGCGGAACACGTCGGTGCGGATCTCGTTCTCGTCGACCTCGACCTCGTCGGTCTGCTCGAGCATGGGCACCACCTCGACCGCGGCGAAGGAGGTCTGTCGGCGGCCCTGGTTGTCGAAGGGGCTGATCCGCACCAGGCGGTGGGTGCCGGCTTCGACGGAGAGGGTGCCGTAGGCGTAGGGGGCGTGGATCGCGAACTCGGCGGACTTGATGCCCGCCTCCTCGGCGTAGGACACCTCGTAGACCTCGACGCCGTACTTGTGCTGCTCGGCCCAGCGGGTGTACATCCGCATCAGCATCTCGGCGAAGTCGGCGGCGTCGACGCCACCGGCACCCGAACGGATCGTCACGATCGCCTCGCGCTCGTCGTACTCGCCGGACAGCAGGGTGCGGATCTCGAGGGACTCCACGGACTTCTTGATCCGGCCCAGCTCGGCCTCGGAGTCGGCGAGCGAGTCGGCGTCGCCCTCGTCCTGGGCCATCTCGACCATCAGGCCGAGGTCCTCGATGCGGGACTCGAGACCGGTGAAGCGGTCGAGCTCGCCCTGGAGCGCGGACAGGCGGCCGGTGATGCGGGTCGCGCTCTCGACGTCGTCCCAGAGGTCGGGCGCGGCGACCTGCTCGCTGAGGTCCGCGATCTCCCCGCGCATCCGGTCGATGTTCAGCACCGAGCCGATGGTCTTCATCGTCGCCTGGAGCTGCTTGATCTCTGCTTCGTAGTCGATGCCTGCCACAAGAGCCAAGCCTACGGGCAAACCCATGCGCGCTGCTGATCGGCGGTCCGGCGCCGGCCGGACGGACGGGCAGAGGCAGCGGCGGACGCCACCGGGGCCTGTGATTCCCGGTGGCGCCCGCCGCTGCGGACCGTGCTGCTCCCGGTCAGCGGGTGCAGAGGACCTCCGGGGTGGCGACGGCGACGGTCGCGGCCGGGGTCGCGCTGGTGGTGGCGTCGATCTTCAGGCGGAAGACATCGGTGAGGTCGAGGGTCTCGTCGGCCACGAGGGAGCCGACGGCCAGGGCGTGGCTGGCCAGGACGGTGCCGTCAGCGGACACGGCGACCAGGCCGGTCGCGCCCGAGGCGGACTCGTCGGTCAGCGCGTAGGACGCGCGCATCTCGATGCACTTGCGGCCCAGGGTGTACTCCACCGACGACGGCGTGCCGGCGGTGGTGGTGGCCAAGCTCGAGCCGTAGAACTCGGCGCCGATGTTGACGCCCATCGGAGCGATGTTGGTCATCGGGCCGGGGTTCCGCGAGGTGAGGTTCTCCCAGGCGTAGACCTCGACGGGCATCGACTTGCTGATGCCCTTCTTGATGCCCTTGCTGGCCGCCTTGACCACGCGGTACTCGCGCGACCCGGGCGTGGTCGGCTTGTCCTTCAGGACGTAGGTGCCGTTGCCCTTGACCTTCGCGCTGGCGGTGACCTTCCAGGACTTCTTGTTGCCCACGCGCTGCTGGAGGACGACCTTCTGGCCGGCGGCCTTGGGGGTGACCCGGCCGCGGATCTTGACCGTGTCCTCCTTGACGATGACGATCTCGGTGTTGGCCTTGGCGGTCACCTTGTACTTCGCCGGCGCCGCCTGGGCGGCGGGAGCGGTCAGGGCGAGCGAGCCGGCGGCGAGTGCCACGGTGGCGGCGAGTGCGGTGATGCGGTTCATGGGATTCCCCGTCGTGTGGGCCCTGAGTGCGGGCCGTTCACGAGGGAGACTACGGCGGCACTCAGAAAGTTGCGACGGCGCCCAGCAGTGTTCCGGCGTGGCCGGGAACTGTCAGGTTCCCGCCGTCGAGACTGACCCCCGCCGGCGTCTCGAACAGCACCTCGCGCTCACCGACCTGCACCTCGGTCGCCGAGTCGCCGGTGTTGACCACGACGAGCAGGTCGCCGCGCCGCATGGTGAACAGCCGACCGTCCACGGTGCACGACACGGCGCCGAAGTCGGGGTCGGTGAGCTGCGGCAGCTCGCGCCGCAGCCGGCCGAGGCGGCGGTAGCAGTCGAGGACGACGGCGTGCCGGCCCCGCGCGAGCTCGTCCCAGTCGAGGCGCGAGCGGTGGAAGGTCTCGGGGTCCTGCGGGTCGAGGACCTCGTCGGGGTCCCACCCCATCTGCTCGAACTCCGCGATGCGGCCGTATGCCGTCGCCTTGCCGAGCTCCGGCTCCGGGTGGGAGGTGAAGAAGGCGAAGGGCGACGACGCCGCCCACTCCTCCCCCATGAACAGCATCGGGGTGAACGGTCCCGCCAGCGTCAGCAGCGCGGCGCAGGCGACCTGGTCGTCGTCGAGGTGCTCGGCCGGGCGGTCGCCGCGGGCGCGGTTGCCGACCTGGTCGTGGTTCTGGTTGGCGACCACGAGGCGCCACGTGGGCATGTGCGCGGTGTCGACCGGTCGGCCGTGGTCGCGGTCGCGGAAGGAGGAGAAGGTCCCGTCGTGGAAAAAGCCCTTCTCGCACACCTTCGCCAGCGCCTCGAGCGGCTCGAAGTCGGCGTAGTAGCCGGTGGTCTCCCCGGTCAGCGCGACGTGGACGGCGTGGTGGAAGTCGTCGCTCCACTGGGCGTCGAGGCCGCGGCCGCCGGCCTCGCGCGGGGTGACGAGGGTGGTGTCGTTGAGGTCGGACTCGGCGATGAGCGTCAACGGCCGTCGGACGTGCGCCGAGAACGCGGCGGTCTCGATCGCCATCTCCTCGAGGAGGTGGACCTCCGAGGTGTCGCTGAGCGCGTGGACCGCGTCGAGGCGGAGGGCATCGACGTGGAAGTCCTCGAACCACATCCGCACGTTGTCGAGGATGTAGCGGCGCACCTCGGCCGAGCCTTCCCCGTCGAGGTTGACCAGGTCGCCCCAGGTGTTGCGCCCGGCCTTGAGGTAGGGCCCGAAGAGCGGGAGGTAGTTGCCCGATGGGCCGAGGTGGTTGTGCACGACGTCCTGCACGACGCCCAGGCCACGTGCGTGGCAGGCGTCGACGAAGCGGCGGTAGGCGTCCGGTCCGCCGTAGGGCTCGGCGACCGCGAACCACGCGACGCCGTCGTAGCCCCAGTTGTGGGTGCCGTTGAAGGCGTTGACCGGCATCACCTCGACGAGGTCGACACCGAGGTCGACGAGGTGGTCGAGCCGCTCGATCGCGGAGTCGAGCGTGCCGCCGGGGGTGAAGGTGCCGACGTGCAGCTCGTAGACCACGGAGCCGGCCAGCTGGCGCCCGGTCCAGTCGGAGTCCTGCCACTCGTACGTCGTCACGTCGCGTCGCGACAGCCCGTGCACGCCGTCGGGCTGGCGGCGTGAGCGCGGGTCGGGCCGCGGGTCGGGCTCGTCGTCGAGGAGGTAGCCGTAGTCGACCGCGCCGTCGGGCACCGGGCCGGTCGGCGTCCACCAGTCGTCGTCGCCGCGCGTCATCGCGACGACCTCGCCCGCCACCTGCAGGCGGACGCGCTCGGGCCGCGGGGCCCAGACGTCGTACGGACCACGCATCTGGATCAGTCCTTCCTCACCAGCAGGGCGACGGGGTGCACCGCCAGCAGGTCGGCCAGCCGGCCGTCGGTGTCGAGCCCGGTGAGCACGTCGTGCCACGTCCCGGGCGGGAGGTCGAGGGCGGCGTCGCCCCAGCCGCCGGCGGCCGCGAGGCCGACGGGGAGCCGGGTGACGACCGTGATCGCACCGCCGCGGTCGTACGCCACCGCGTGGCCCGCTGCGGAGCCCGTCGCGGTCACCGGGGTGTAGCCGGTGAACAGCTCCGGCCGCTCGCGGCGCAGGGTCAGCGCCGAGCAGGTGACGTGCAGCTTGGCGGCAGCGTCGTCCTCGGCGGTGCCCGCGAGCACGGCGACGCGGTGGTCGAAGTCGACCGGGCGACGGTTGTCGGGGTCGACGAGCGAGGTCTCCCACAGATCGCTGCCCTGGTAGACGTCGGGCACGCCCGGCATCGTCAGGGCCAGCAGCTTGGCGGCCAGCGAGTTGGCCTGCGCGGGTGCGTCGATGCGGGCTGCGAGGTCGGTCAGCACCGTGCGGACCTCGTCGGAGGCGAAGACCGCGTCGACCGCTGCGTGCACCGCAGCCTCGTACGCCTCGTCCGGCTCGGTCCACGTGGTGTGGTCGCCGGCCTCGCGCATCGCCTTCTCGGCGTAGCCGTGGAGGCGCTCGGGGAGGTCGGGCAGGTGGTCGGGGGTCCACGCGCCGAGCACGGCCTGCCACAGCAGCGAGCCGAACGCGGGGTCGGGGACGGGCGCGAGGCGCAGCAGCTCGTCGAGCGCCTGCTCCCAGTGGCCCGGCTCCTCGGCCAGCACGGTGATGCGGGCACGGACGTCCTCGCCGCGCTTGGTGTCGTGAGTGGAGAGGGTGGTCATCGAGACCGGCCAGTCGCGCTGGCGGGTGGCCATCGCGTCGTGGAAGGTCGCGACGTCGACGGAGAAGACCGACGGGTCGGCACCGACCTCGTTGAGCGAGGTGAGGCGCGACCAGCGGTAGAACGAGCAGTCCTCCACGCCCTTGGCCATCACCATGCCGGAGGTCTGCTGGAAGCGACGGGCCGGCTGGCCCCACTCGTCGTTCATCACCGGCTCGAGGACGTCGTAGGTCTCCGCAAGGTCGGGTCGCTCGGCGCGCGCCGCGGCGAAGGCCTCGTCGAGGTGGTGGCGGCCCTCGGGGAGGTAGGAGCGGTAGACCGGGAAGCAGGCGAGCAGCTCGCCGATCGCGTCCGCCACGGCGTCTTCGTCGGCGCTCTCGTCCCGGGCCTCGAGGTAGGTGGCGACCTCGCGGGAGATCCGCAGGACCTCGGAGTGCAGGATCCCGTCGGCGACGGCGCGCTTGTTGTCGTGGACCATCCGCGCCCAGTCGACGGGGGCGCCGCGCAGCCGGTCCTCGAGCGCGGTCAGCGGCGCCTCGCCGGCGGGGTCGGTGAGCACGCGGTC
This sequence comes from Nocardioides furvisabuli, assembly GCA_964021995.1. Lineage (GTDB taxonomy): Bacteria > Actinomycetota > Actinomycetes > Propionibacteriales > Nocardioidaceae > Nocardioides > Nocardioides furvisabuli_A. The sequence continues at coordinate 167,571 of CAXHZJ010000002.1, forward strand.
GACGAGCGCGAGGGCGTCGTAGCCGGTGGTGCCGGCGGTCGCCCACTCGGACGGCAGCTCCTCCCCAGGCTCGAGGATCTTCTCGACCAGGACGTAGGCGCCGCCGGTCAGGGCGGCGAGGTCGTCGAGGTAGCGCTTCGGGTCGCGCAGGCCGTCGGGGTGGTCGACACGGAGGCCGTCGACGAGTCCCTCGTCGAACCACCGCTTGATCTCCACGTGGGTCTCGGCGAAGACCTCGGGGTCCTCGACGCGCACCGCGGCGAGGGTGTTCACCGCGAAGAAGCGGCGGTAGTTGAGGTCCTCGTCGGCCGCGCGCCAGTTGACCAGCTCGTAGTGCTGCTCCTCCAGCGTGGTCGTGCCGGGGGCGAGCGGGAAGCGCTGGTCGTGGTAGCGGACCTCGCCCCCACCCTTGGCCGAGGGCACGACCTTGATGGCGTCCTCGTCGTCGTCACCGATGACGGGGATGACGATGCGACCGTCACCCGCGGCCCAGTCGACGTCGAAGGCGTTGGCGTGCTCGGAGGCGCGGCCCAGCCGCAGCACGTCCCACCACCACGGGTCCTCGCTCGGCGTGGCCACGCCGACGTGGTTGGGCACGATGTCGACGAGGATCCCCATGCCGAGCCGGCGTGCCTCGGCCGAGACCGCGGCCAGCCCGGCTTCTCCACCGCGCTCCTCGTCGATGTGGTCGAAGGCGACCACGTCGTAGCCGTGGGTGCTTCCCGGCTCGGACGCCAGGATCGGCGAGAGGTAGACCCAGTCCACGCCGAGGTCGTGGAGGTAGGGCAGCACCCGCGCCGCGGCGTGGAGGTCGAAGTCCTGGGTGACCTGGAGCCGGTAGGTGCTGTGAGGCGTACGCGTCTCGCTGGCCGGCTCGGTCACGAGGTCTCCGTACCCGTCCGGGCGGCCAGCGATGCGGCGACCGAGTGGTCCGGGCTGGCCTCGGGCTCGGAGTGCTCGCGGAGCACGACGAGGCTGTGGGTGCCGAGCGCGAACGTGCCCCCGGCCTGGAGCGTCGCCTCGGCGTCGGCGTCACCGCCGGTGTCGATCACGACGTCCCACGCGGCGGCGTACTCCTCGGTCGGCAGCGTCACCTGCGCGTCGCCGTCGGCGTTGAAGTAGAGCAGGAAGTGGTCGTCGGTGATGGTGCCGCCGCGGGCGTCCTTGCCGGCGATGCCGTTGCCGTTGAGGTACATCCCGATGGCCTTGCCGCCCTCCCAGTCGCCGTCCTCCATCGGCTCGCCGTCGAGGTCGAGCCACACGATGTCGTTGAGGCGCTCGCCGTCGCCGGTGCGCACCGTGTTGCCGGTGAAGAAGCGCTTGCGGTGGAAGGTCGGGTGCTCCGCGCGCAGCTTGGCGACCGCGGCGGTGAACTCGATGAGCGGCTTGTCGGCCTTGTCCCAGTGGACCCAGCTGATCTCGCTGTCCTGGGCGTAGGTGTTGTTGTTGCCGTCCTGGGTGCGGCTGAGCTCGTCGCCGTGCAGCAGCATCGGCACGCCCTGGCTGAGCAGCAGGGTGGCGATGAAGTTGCGCTGCTCGCGGGCGCGCGCCCCGAGGATCTCCGGGTCCTCCGTCGGCCCCTCGACGCCGTGGTTCCACGAGCGGTTGTGGCTCTCGCCGTCGTTGTTGTCCTCGCCGTTGGCGTCGTTGTGCTTCTCGTTGTAGGACACCAGGTCGCGCAGCGTGAAGCCGTCGTGGGCGGTGACGAAGTTGATGCTGGCGAAGGGGCGCCGGCCGGAGTGCTCGTAGAGGTCGGAGGAGCCCGACAGGCGCGAGGCGAAGTCGCCCAGCGACGGCTCGCCGCGCCAGAAGTCGCGCACGGTGTCGCGGTAGTCGCCGTTCCACTCGGTCCACTGGGGCGGGAAGCCGCCGACCTGGTAGCCACCGGGGCCGATGTCCCACGGCTCGGCGATGAGCTTGACCTGGCTGACGACCGGGTCCTGCTGCACCATCTCGAAGAAGGTGGAGAGCTTGTCGACGTCGTAGAACTCGCGGGCCAGGGTGGCGGCGAGGTCGAAGCGGAAGCCGTCGACGTGCATCTCGGTGACCCAGTAGCGCAGCGAGTCCATGATCAGCTGCACCGAGTGCGGGTGGCGCACGTTGAGGGTGTTGCCGGTGCCGGTGTAGTCCATGTAGTAGCGCTGGTCGTCCTCGACGAGGCGGTAGTAGGCCGCGTTGTCGATGCCCTTGAAGCTCAGCGTCGGACCGAGGTGGTTGCCCTCGGCGGTGTGGTTGTAGACGACGTCGAGGATGACCTCGATGCCGGCGGCGTGCATGGCCTTGACCATCGCCTTGAACTCCTGGACCTGCTGGCCCTGCTGGCTCGAGGCGTAGTCGGCGTGCGGGGCGAAGAAGCCGAGGGTGTTGTAGCCCCAGTAGTTGCGCAGGCCCTGGTCGAGCAGGGTGGAGTCCTGCACGAACTGGTGCACCGGCATCAGCTCGATGGCGGTGACGCCGAGCTTGGCGAGGTGCGCCGTGATCGCGGGGTGCGCGAGACCGGCGTACGTCCCGCGCTGCTCCTCGGGCACGTCGGGGTGCAGCTGGGTCAGGCCCTTGACGTGCGCCTCGTAGATGAAGGACTCGTTGTAGGGGATGGAGAGGCGGCGGTCGCCCTCCCAGTCGAAGAACGGGTTGATGACCACGCCGTGCGTCATGTGCGCCGCGGAGTCGTCGTCGTTGCGGGAGTCCTCGTCGCCGAAGTTGTAGGCGAACAGCGACTGGTCCCAGTCGATCTCGCCGGCCGTGGCCTTGGCGTAGGGGTCGAGGAGGAGCTTGTTGGGGTTGCAGCGCAGCCCCTGCGTCGGGTCCCACGGGCCGTGGACGCGGTAGCCGTAGCGCTGGCCCGGCTGCACGGTGGGGATGTAGCAGTGCCAGACGTAGGCGTCGACCTCGGTGACCTCGAGCTTCGTCTCGACGAAGCTGCCGGGGTTGTCCGGGTCGGGGTCGAACAGGCAGAGCTCGACGCGCTCGGCGACCTCGCTGAAGAGCGCGAAGTTCGTGCCGCTGCCGTCGAAGGTGGCACCCAGGGGGTAGGCGGTGCCGGGCCAGGTCTCGGTCATGCTCTGACGCTACCGGCGACCGGCCGGTAGTTCCCCATGGCTCATCTCATGGGGTGGGAGCCGGTGGCGGTCGTCACCTCGGCCTCCGGCTGCCCTCCCCTGCGTTCCTCCCCTGCGTTCCTCCCCTGCGTCCCTCCCCTGCGTCCCTCCCCGGCGTCCCTCCCCTGCGTCATACGTTCCCGCACTCATCGGTGCGGGTTCGTATGACGCAGGATGCTCGGGACCTCAGCTGCCCGGCACCACCGTCACCGCCGCCGTGCTGCTGGCCCCGATCTCCGGCCTGGCGGGCGAGCCCGGGATCCGCAGCGGCAGGTCGAGCGGTGCGCGGAGCAGGACCGTCACCGAGCGGCCGGCCGGGTCGACCCGCACGGCGACGTCAATGCCGGGGTACGTCGCTCCGGCTCCGGCCCGAGTGAGGTAGTCGCGCACGGCCGCCTCGACCGCGGCCTCCTGCTGGAGCAGCCGCTGTCCGTCGAGGCCCTGCTCGTAGACGCCGGCCGAGCCGAGGTCCGCGCCGTAGAGGGCTGCCCCGTCGGCGAGGTTGTCGAGCCCCTGCCGCTGGAGGTACGCCGCCGAGGCGTCCACCACGACCACGATGGCCATCACCAGGATGCCGGCGAACCCGAGGATCAGCATCGTGACCTGGCCGGCCTCGTCGCGCGCCCGCCGCCTCACGGGTCGGGCTCCCCGTCGTCGTCCCGCGCGCTCTCGACGTACTGGCCGATGGGCACGGTGTGGGTGGCGTCGAGGGAGAAGCTCGGCGCACCCTCCTCGTCGAAGATCGCCGGGAAGAGCGGCAGGTCGACACCTGAGTCGACCCGCACGGTGATGACCGCGGTGCCTGCGTGGCAGCTGCCGGTCGGCGACTCGCAGGTGACCTGGACCCGCGCCCGCTGACCAGGCGCGCCCTGATCGGCGAGGACCTGCTGCACCACCGCCTCGGCCCGCGCCTGGCCGGTTGCGTCGTCGGGCGCGAGGGCGTACGCCCGTCCGGCCGCGCGTGCCGCAGCCGTCGTGGCGAACGCGCCCTGCTGGACCTCGAAGACCGACAGGATGATCCAGACCAGCGGGACGATCAGGATGATCGCCAGCCAGCTGAACTCGACCAGCGCGGAGCCGGAGTCGTCCCGGCGCCTCATGGCTGCACCGCAGCCTGCTCGGCGATGGCGTGGCCCTCGACGCGGACGCGGATCCCGGTGTCGCCGAGGCCGAGGACGGCGACCTCCGCCTCGATGACCGCCTCATAACCCGGGGCGCCGCCGACCAGCGCGGGCCGCACGGCGACCGACCGGGAGAACTCCGGGGACAGCGCGCCGTCGACCAGCTCCTGCGCCTTGGCGGCGCCGGCGGGCGCCGACGACCCCGCGACGGCGGCGTGACGCGCCCCCTCGGACGCGGCCGAGGCGAGGGTGTTGCGCACGTGCAGCACCAGCGCGAGCTGGAGGATGCCGAGGACCAGCGGCAGCAGGACCAGCAGGACGAGGACGAAGTCCACGACCGCCGCCCCGCGCTCGCCGGTCCGGGCGCGAGCCGACACGGGTCCGGCCTAGCCCTGCACCATCGAGAAGGCCTGGCGCAGCAGCCGCATGAGCTCGTCGCTCACAAACGGCGTGAGCGCGGCGACCACGATGGCGGTCATCAGGGTGACCATCACCCAGCCGGGGACGTCGCCCCGCTCGTCGCGTGGCCGGTCGACCGCCGGGAGGGCGGTCTGGAGGAGGAGTCCCGAGATGAGGTGGTGCATGTCGTGTCCTTCCGTGGTGCGACAGGTCGGTGGTGACGGAGCGAGGGGGCGTCAGGGCGTGGTGAGGCGCAGGCCCAGCACGCCGGGGTAGAAGGCGAACAGGATGGTCACCGGCAGCACGAAGAAGACGACAGGCGCCATCATCGCGATCTCCTTGCGCGCGGCGGTCTCGATGAGCAGTCGGCGTCCGGCCTCGCGTACGTCGGCGGCCTGGGCGTGCAGCACGTCGGCCAGGGGCGTGCCGCGCTCCATCGCGACGGTGATGCCCGTGGCGAAGCGCGCCACGATCGGCAGACCGGTGGAGCGGGCGAGGGACTCGAAGGCCTGGCCGACCGGCTCCCCGGTGCGGATCCGCGCCAGCACCTGGGCCAGGTCCTCCGACAGCGCGCCGTGGCTGCGCCGCACGACCCGGTCGAGCGCGGCGACCGGGCTCTCGCCCGCCGCGACCGAGAGCGCGAGCAGCTCGGCCACGGTGGGGAACTCGGTGAGCACCTGGCGCTCGCGGTTCTTCACCTGGGTGCTCAGCCGGTTGTCGCGCAGGAAGACCCCGCAGACGAAGCCGAGGAGGCAGGACACCACCGCCGACCCGACGCCGCCGACACCGCCGAGGGCGCGCAGCAGCACGATCGCCGCGGCCGCGCCGAACCCGACCAGGCCCCACACCACCTGCTCGATCCGGAAGTCCTGCACGGACCTGTCGAGCCCGGCGCGCTGAAGGCGACGGCGTACGGAGGTGCTGCCGCCGAGGACGCGCTCGACGAGGTCGGCGGCCGAGCGAAGCACGGGCCCGAAGATCCCGGCGACCGCCGACGTCGGGCTGCTGGGTCCGCCCTGGAGCACCCGGGGCTGGTCGCGGAGCGGGACGTCGCGGAGGTAGGGCAGGACCCGCACGTCGAGCTGCGGCCGGCGCAGCACCATCACCCGGAGCACGACCATCAACAGACCGACCGCGGCGACGCCGCCGAGGGCTCCGCCCCAGACCGCGGCGCTCACGACAGGATCCGCTTCTCGACCGGGAGCCGGCCGATGCGCATCATCGCTGTGTAGGCGAGCACACAGACGCCGGCTCCGATCCCCAGCACGACCACGCCACCCGGTGAGGCGTACTGGCGGATGGCGGTGGTCTGGAACGACATGAGCAGCAGCACGATCCACGGCGCCGAGACCGCGAGCCTGGCCCCGTTGACGGTCCACGCCTGGCGCGACTCGAGCTCCGAGCGGGTGCGGGCATCGTCGCGCAGGAAGCCCGAGAGGTTGCGCAGCAGGCGGCCGAGGTCGCCCCCACCGACCTCACGGGCAAGGCGCAGGCCCTCCACCACGCGATCCCCGACGGGGTCGGCGAGACGGTCCTTGAGCCGGTCGAGGCACTCGCCGAAGCGACCCGTGACCTGGTAGTCGAGGGCGAAGCGGACGAAGTCGGCGCGCAGCGCCTCGGGACCGGTGGTGCCGAGCGCGGCGACAGCATCGGGCAGGGACAGCCCGGCGCGTACGGCGCTGGCGAGGTTGTCGACGGCCTCGGGCCAGACCTCTGCGAAGTCGCGTAGGCGACGGGCGGCCCGCTGGCGCAGCACCGCGATCGGCAGGTAGGCCGCCATCGCGGCGAAGACGAAGGCCACCGGTGCGGTGCGGGAGACGGCCTGCACCAGCACGAACGCGACCACGAAGAGGACCGCGCACAGCGACAGGACGCTCGCAGAGGTGACGTCCCCCAGCCCGGCCCGCCCGAGCAGCCTCCCCAGCGCCGTGGACGTGGGGGTCGAGGTGCGCGGCTGGCGCGGCAGGGCGAAGGCCGACCAGACCAGCAGCAGCCCCACGCCCACCCCGAGGCCGACAAGCGCACCCATCAGCGCTCCCCGCCCGTGCTCGCCAGGACCTGGTGGATGTCGATGCCGACGCGCTCGTAGCGCTCGACCCGCGCAGGCACTCCCCCGGTGCGGCGCAGCTCTGCGCCCTCGCGCACGAAGATCGGCTCCACCTCGATGACGTCCGCCTCGACGCGGCCCGGGACCGCGACGACCTCGTTCACCCGGCGTACGCCGTCGTGGCCGAGGCCGAGGTGGACGACGAGGTCCACCGAGCTCGCCACCGTCGGCACGACGAACCGTGCGGAGATGTTGTCGCCGGCGAGCAGCGGCAGCGTGCACATCTTCACCAGCGCCTCGCGCGCACTGTTGGCATGGAGGGTGCACATGCCCGGCAGCCCCGAGTTGAGCGCCAGCAGCAGGTCGAGGCACTCCGCGGCCCGCACCTCTCCGACCAGGATGCGGCTCGGCCGCATCCGCAGCGCCTCCTTGACCAGGTCGCGCAGCACGATCGCGCCGGTCTGCTCGAGGCCTGCCTGCCTGGTCTGCATGGCGACCCAGTCCGGGTGGTTGAAGCGGAGCTCGAAGACCTCCTCGGCACTGACCACCCGCTCGCCACCGGGCACGGCCGCGGCGAGGCAGTTGAGCATCGTGGTCTTCCCGGCCTGCGTGCCGCCAGCGACGAGGATGTTCATCCCCGCCCGCACCGACGCCTCGAGGAACGCCGCCGCCTGCGGCGTGAGGCTCCCCAGCGCGACCAGGTCGGACAGACGATGGGCACGGAGGAGGAACTTGCGGATGTTGACGGCCGTGAAGCCGCGCGTGATGCCCTCGAGCACCACGTGGAGACGGTGTCCCTCTGGCAGCATCGCGTCCACGAAGGGCGTACTGATGTCCAGGCGGCGCCCGCTCGACTTGAGCATCCGCTCGACCAGCTCGTCGACCTGGGCGGCATCGAGGCGCAGGTTGGTGAGCTCGTGGCGACCGCGGCGCGCGATGAAGACCCGCTCCGGGGAGTTGATCCACACCTCCTCCACCTCGGGGTCGTCGAGGAAGGGCTGGAGCGGCCCGAAGCCGGAGACCCGCGCGAGGAGCTCGCCCACCATTGCCTCGTCGTCGGCGATCGGCGCGACGGCGCCGGTCAGGCTGAGCTGGTCGTGGTCCCGGACGACGTCCTCGGCGATGCGGCGTACGACGAGTGCCTCGCGCTGCGGGTCGACGCCCTCGCGCCGCACCCGCTCGCGCACCGACGCGTCGAGCCGCTCAACGAGGTCGTCGCGCACGGGTGCGCGGTGCTGCCGCGGTCGATCGACCGCCAGACGGTCCACTGCCATGGCCTACCTGCTTCCCCGAGATCGTGCACTGGGGACGCTACCCAGCAGGACGGGGCCGAAAACAGGTCACCGGTAAAGGTTGTGGACAACCTCCGGATCGGCGGGCCAGCCCTCCCTTGTCGGTTGCCCTGCGTCATACGTCCTGGCACGCATGGGTGCGAGAACGTATGACGCAGGGCGGGGGTGAAGCTGGACGGGCCCGGACGGCGTGGTGCACGACGCCGAGGGCGAGCTGGTGGACGCGGGGGTCTGAGCCGGAGGGCTCAGGTGCCGGTCTCGAGGCGGAAGCCGACGCCGCGGATGGCGACGACCTTCTCGCCGGCGTCGGCCGCCTCGAGCTTGCTGCGCAGGCGACCGATGGTGACGTCGAGCGTCTTGGTCGAGCCGTACCAGTTCTGGTCCCACACCTGGTTCATCAGCGTCTCGCGCGGAACGACCTTGTCGTGGTTGGACGCGAGCACGGCCAGGACGTCGAACTCCTTGGCCGTCAGCGCGATCTCCCGCTCGTTGAGGTGGACGCGGCGCGAGGCGGCGTCGATGCGCAGCCCCGAGGACGTGGTCACGGTGGTGTCGTCGGTCGCGGCCGGCGTACCGCTGCGGCGCAGCAGGGCGCGAACCCGGGCCAGCAGCTCGGCGAGGCCGAAGGGCTTGGCGAGGTAGTCGTCGGCGCCGACGTCGAGGCCGACCACGCGGTCGAGCTCGCCGGCGCGAGCGGTGACCATGATGATCCCGCCCTCGTAGCCGCCGGAGCGCATCTGACGGCACACGTCGAGGCCGTCCATGTCGGGCAGGCCCAGGTCGAGGATCACGACCGCCGGGTCGTTGCTGACGGCGAAGGACACCGCCTCGGCGCCTCCGGACGCGCGGCTGACCTCGTAGCCCTCACGCTCGAGGGTGCGCATGAGAGGTACCGCGATGTCTTCCTCGTCCTCAACCACCAACACGTCCTGCACCATGCAAGCGAGCATAGAGGCAGGGTCAGCGGTTGGTGGACTGAACGCCCGAGTCGACCGTCGTCGAGACCACCGTGGTGGCGGGCTGCGCCGGGGCCTGCTCGCCCGGGCCGAGCACGACGCCACCGGCAGCCAGGAGGACTGCGACGGGGACCAGGAGGATGCGGGACATGGGTAAAGCATGTGGCGGGCGCATCCACACCGGACCCTCAGAGCGGTCACACGAAGGGAATACTTGAAACCTGAACGGGCACAGCTGGGCGTAACCGGGTGTGACAGTTCGGAGGGGCGCTCAGGCGTCGAAGACGTCGCCCAGCTCCTCCACCCGCGCGAGCACCTGCTCGAGCGTGAGCTGCTCGAGAGCGAGGTCGTCCTCGGCGCCGGCCTCCACCTCGTCCCACGTCAGCGGGGTCGCCACGGTGGGCCGCTCCCGCCCGCGCAGGGAGTAGGGCGAGACCGTCGTCTTCGACCCGGAGTTCTGCGACCAGTCGAGGAACACCTTGCCGGGACGCTTCGCCTTGGTCATGGTCGCCGTGACCAGGTCGGGGTGCTCCTTCTGCAGGCCCTCGGCCACCTCCCTGGCCAGTGCCGTGGTGCCGTCGCTGTCCAGGTCGCCGGGCAGGTGGGCGTAGAGGTGCAACCCCTTGCTGCCGCTCGTGACCGGCGTGCAGACGAGGTCGCGCTCGGCCAGCGCCTCGCGGACCATGAGCGCGACCTGCGCGCACTCGTGGAGGCCGGCCGGCTCGCCGGGGTCGAGGTCGATCACCAGTCGGTCGGGGTGGCGCGGCGTGCCGTCGGCGTCGACCTGCCACTGGTGGACGTGCAGCTCGAGGGCGGCGAGGTTGGCCAGCCACGTGAGCGTCGCGAGGTCGTCGCAGATCGGGAAGCGGATGGTGCCGTCGCCCTTGCCCGAGCGCGAGCCGGTGGTCGGCACCTCGACGGTGCGCACCCACGAAGGCGTCCCGGGAGGGGCGTTCTTCTCGAAGAAGCTCGACCCCTCGACACCGTGCGGCCAGCGGATGCGGGTGACCGCGCGGTCCCGCAGGTGCGGCAGGAGCACCGGCGAGACCTGGGCGTAGTAGTTGAGCACCTCGCCCTTCGTCGTGCCGGTGCGCGGGTAGAGCACCTTGTCGAGGTTGCTGATCGTCAGCGTGCGGCCCTCGACGTCGACCTGCACCTCGCTCACCCGCTCACGTCCTCGGGTCCGATGTCGGTGCGGACGCCGCGGTAGGACGGCTGTCGCAGGCGGGTGACGGGCATCTTGTTCAGCGAGTCGACGTCGACGACGAGGAACGGCTCCACCCACCTGGTGCCGCGCGCGTCCACGGCCGGCACGTCGTCGGCGAACGGGCTGGCCCCGACCTCCCGGCCCGCGAGCTGCTCGCCGAGCAGCCGGCTCGCGGCGCCGCCGATGCCGCTGCCGACGCGCCCGCGGTAGAGCAGCCCGTCCGCGGTCGGCTCCCCCACCAGCAGGGAGGCGAGGCGGTCCTTCGTCCCCTCCTGCGGTCGCCAGCCGCCGACGACGAAGGAGAAGCGGTGCCGGTGGGCGAACTTCAGCCACGCCTTGCTGCGCACCCCGGGCTGGTAGGTCGAGGTGAGCCGCTTGGACACGATCCCTTCCAGTCCCTGCGCCAGCGTGGCCTCGCGCAGCATCGCCCCGTCGTCGTACGTCGGGGGCACCTGCCAGCCGCCGAGGTCGAGCCCCTCGAGGATCTCGCGGCGCTCGGCCAGGGGCAGCCCGGTGAGGTCGCGGCCGTCGAGGCGCATCACGTCGAAGACCATGAAGGTCGCCGGCACGCTCTTCGCGAGCCGGGCCGCGGTCGTCGCGGAGCGGACGTGCATCCGCTCCTGGATCACCGCGAAGTCCGGCACCCCGGCGTCGTTGATGCCGATCACCTCGCCGTCGACGAGGAGGTCGCGCCCACCCATCGGGGCGGGGCCGAGGTCGGGCCAGGCAATGGTGGCGTCGTTGCCGTTGCGGGTGGCGAGTCGCGCCCGGTCCCCGCCTGAGGTCACGTCGGCGAGCATGCGGACGCCGTCCCACTTGACCTCGTGGGACCACTCGTCGCCCGTGGGGACGACGTCTCCCTTGGTGGCGAGCATGGGGCGCATGGGACATGCTTACCCCATGCGAGCCATCTGGAAGGGCGCGGTCTCCTTCGGCCTGGTGTCGGTGCCGGTCAAGCTCTACGCCGCGACCGAGAGCCACGACGTCTCGTTCCGCCAGGTGCACGCCAAGGACGGCGGCCGCATCAAGTACCAGCGCGTGTGCTCCCTCGACGGCGAGGAGGTGGCGTACGCCGACATCGCCAAGGGCTACGAGACCGAGGACGGCGAGATGGTCATCCTCACCGACGACGACATGGCCGACCTGCCGTCGACGTCGTCGCGTGAGATCGCGGTGGAGAAGTTCGTCCCGCGCGACCAGATCGACCCGCTGCTCTTCGAGAAGTCCTACTACCTCGAGCCCGAGGGCGCCGGCGCCAAGCCGTACGCCCTGCTGCGCCAGGCGCTGCTCGACGCCGACCGGATGGCGGTCGTGACCGTGGCGCTGCGCCAGCGCACCAGCATCGCGGTGCTGCGGGTCAAGGACGACGTGATCGTGCTGCAGACGATGATGTGGCCCGACGAGATCCGCACCCCCGACTTCTCGGTCGAGCCCGGCGACGTCAAGGACTCCGAGGTCAAGATGGCCCAGATGCTCGTCGAGACGCTCGCCGGCGACTTCGACGCCAGCGAGTTCGAGGACGACTACGCCGGCGCTGTCGAGGCGCTGGTGAAGTCGAAGATCGAGGGCGGCGAGATCAAGCGCACCGAGACCTCCACCAAGACCTCCGGCGAGGTCGTCGACCTGCTCGCCGCGCTCCAGAAGTCCGTGGCGGCGGCCAAGTCCGCCCGCGGCGAGGAGACCGACGAGCCCGCGGCGAAGAAGACCGCCGCCAAGAAGTCGACGGCTGCGAAGAAGGCTCCCGCGAAGAAGGCCGCCGCGAAGAAGGCGCCCGCGAAGAAGACCGCGGCGAAGAAGGCTCCTGCCAAGAAGACCGCCGCGAAGAAGCAGGCGAAGAAGGCGAGCTAGCCTCCGGCCCCTCGTCGTGCCGCACGAGCGGTGCGTGAGACATGGTCTCGGCGCCCGGAACCTGCCTCACTCACCGCTCGGGGGAGCAGCTCAGCTCGCGGCAGCCACCGGCGGACGCCCGGTGAGCTCGCGCAGCAGCGCGGACACCTCGGCGGCGACGGCGACGGCCAACTCGCGCGGCGACTCCCCGTCGACCTCAGGCACCACGCGGTGCACGACACCGTCGGCGAGCAGGTCCGTGGCGCGCACCCGCTGGCGCTGCGCCATCTCGGCGGCATGCGTGACGTCGCCGTGGACGATGACGCTCGCACCCTCGGGCGGCAACGGCGAGAGCCACGCGTGCTCGGTCGCGATCACGGTCCGGGCCGGGAGGAACGCCAGCGCCCCTCCCCCGCAGCCCTGGCCGAGGATCACCGACACCGTCGGCACGGTCATGGTGGTCAGGGTGGCGATGCAGCGGGCGATCTCGCCGGCGATGGCGCGCTCCTCCGCCTCCGGCGACAGCTCGGCGCCCGGCGTGTCGATGACGCTGACCAGCGGCAGCCCGAGCTCCTCGGCCAGCCGCATTCCGCGCCTGGCCTCGCGCAGTGCTCCGGGACCCATGGCGTGTCCGGGCGTCTGGCGGGAGCGGTCCTGCCCGATCACGACGCACGGCTGGCCGTCGAGTCGGGTGAGGGCCACCAGCACGGTGGAGTCGCGCTCGCCCTCGTCGGTGCCGCGCAGCTGGAGGGTGCCGGTGGCGCCGTGGGCGAGCAGGTCGCGCACGCCCGCCCGGTCCGTACGACGCGTGCGCTCGACGCTGTCCCAGGCGGCGTGGTCGCCGATCGTGCGCGGCGCCCGCGGCTCGAGCCGGCCGGGGCCGGGTCCGTCGACGAGCACGGCGAGGGCCGCGTCGACCATCGCGGGCAGGTCCTCGGCGCCCACGACGCCGTCGATGACGCCGGCCGCGGCGAGGTTCTCCGCGACCTGGACACCAGGGCGGAAGGGCCGGCCGTTGAGCGCCTCGTAGACCTTGGGCCCCAGGAAGCCGACCAGCGCGCCCGGCTCGGCCACGGTGACGTGGCCCAGCGAGCCCCACGAGGCGTAGACGCCGCCGGTGGTGGGGTGACGCAGGTGCACGAGGTAGGGCAGGCCCGCGGCGCGGTGGTCCATCAGCGCCCGGGAGATCTCGACCATCCGCACGAAGGCCGGCGTGCCCTCCTGCATGCGGGTACCGCCCGACGCGGTGCTGGCCAGGAGCGGCAGCCCCTCGGCCGTCGCACGGCGTACGGCTGCGGTGATCCGGTCCGCGGCGGCGCGGCCGATGGAGCCGGCGAGGAATCCGAACTCGTTGACCACGACGGCCACCGGGCGCCCGCGCACCTCACCGCGGCCGGTGACCACCGACTCGTCCGTGCCGGCCTTCTGAGCGGCGGCCTCGAGCACCGCGCGGTAGCCCGGCTCGACCCCGGAGAGGTCGATGGGCTGGTCCCAGGAGGTGAAGGTGCCCTCGTCGAGCACCAGGTCGAGCATCTCGTGGGAGGTCCAGCGCTTCACGCCCCACCCCCGCCGATCCACGCGCGGATCTCGTCGGCGTGCTGGTCGAGCAGGGGCGGGGCGACGTGGTCGCGCCGTGTGACCTCGGCGCCCTCGGCGTCGAAGAACCGCAGCGGCGGGCCCGGCAGGGTGATCCCGCCGAGGGTGGGGTGCTCGACGTCGACGAGCAGGCCCTGGCTGGCGACCTGGTCCCACTCGTAGACCTCGTCGAGGCTGCGGACCTTGCCCGCGGGGATCCCGATCTCGGCGAGGCGGGCCAGCAGCGGCTCGGCGTCCCACTCGGCGAAGGCCTGCTCGACGAGGGCGATCACGTCCTCGCGGCGCGCGACGCGCTCGCCGTTGGTGGCCAGGCCCTCGGCGTCGGGGTCGAGGCCGAAGCCCGCGCAGAACTTCTTCCACAACCCCTCGCTGCCCAGCGCGATCTGCACCGCGCCGTCGCGGCAGTGGAACAGGCCGTAGGGCGCGATCGAGGGGTGGTGATTGCCCTGCGCCCGGCCGACCTCGCCGGCCACGGTCCAGCGGGTGCCCTGGAAGGCGTGCACCCCGACGACCGAGGCCAGCAGGGACGTACGCACCACGGTGCCCTTGCCGGTGCGCTCGCGTTCGTGCAGCGCGGCCATCACTCCGTAGGCGCCGTACATCCCCGACAGCAGGTCCGCGATCGGTACGCCGACGCGCTGCGGGTCGTCGGGACCCGAGCCCGTCAGTGACATCAGGCCGGCCTCGCCCTGCGCGATCTGGTCGTAGCCGGCGCGGCCGCCCTCGGGGCCGTCGTGGCCGAAGCCGGTGATCGAGAGGACGACCAGGCGCGGGTTGCGGCGCATCAGCTCCTCGATCCCCAGGCCGAGGCGCTCGAGCACGCCGGTGCGGAAGTTCTCCACGAGCACGTCGGCGCGCTCGACCAGCCCGACCAGGACGTCCTTGTCGGCCTCGTCCTTGAGGTCGAGGGCGATGGACTCCTTGTTGCGGTTGGTGCAGAGGAAGTAGGTCGACTGGCGCGCGTCGGGGTCGCCGACGAACGGCGGTCCCCAGCCGCGGGTGTCGTCGCCGCTGCCGGGCGCCTCCACCTTGATCACGCGGGCACCGAGGTCGCCCAGCATCTGCGTGGCGTGCGGTCCGGCGAGCGCGCGGGTGAGGTCGACGACGAGCAGGTCGGAGAGGGGGCCGTGCTGGGTCATGGGGGTCACCATCCGGGGAGAACGAGCGCTGCCCAGACGAGCAGCGGTCCGACCAGGGTCACGATCACGCCGTAGCCCAGGATCTGCTTGTAGTAGACCGGCTCGCTGATCGAGTCCGGCTTGTTGGCGAGCATGAGCGCGCCGTTGGTGCTGAACGGGCTGACGTCCACGATCGTCGAGGACACCGCGAGGGCCGCCACGAAGAGCGCGGCGTTGATGCCGCCGTCGGCGATGAGCGGCACGGCGATCGGGATGATCACCGGCAGCAGCGCCGTCGAGGAGGCGAACGCCGATACGACACCGCCGACGTAGCAGAGGACCAGCGCGCCGATCGCGGCCGCGCCGAGGCCCGCGGCCCAGGTGCCGACGAACTCGGGCGAGCCGGCGGTGGTCAGGATCGTGGCGTAGGTGCTGACGCCGGCGACGAGGAGGACGGTGGGCCAGGCGATCTGCTTGACCGCGTCCTTGTGCTCGTCGGCGTTGAGCATGGCGAGGATGACCGCGGCGGTGATGGCGACGAAGCCGATGTTCTTGTCGAAGACCAGCGCGATGAGCGCGACGCCGACGAAGGCCAGCAGGGTCAGCACCTGGTCACGGCGTACGCCCTGGGCCTGGGTGCCGGTCGGCGCGGACGTGCCGTAGCCGCGGGCCGGCACCGTGGCGCCGCCGCGGTGCAGGTCGTCGTCGAGGGTGTCGGGCTCGTCGGGGTCGATCCGCATCGCCATCAGCTTGCGGCCGCCGAGGGCGACGAAGAGGATCGCGGCCATGATCGTGTTCACGATCAGGCTGGCGAGGAAGACGGTGATCTCGCTGGACGGCAGCCCGGCGTCCTCCATGACGGAGTTGGTGATCACGCCGTAGATGCTGATCGGCGAGAAGCCGCCGGCCTGGGCGCCGTGCACGACGAACATGCCCATCATCAGCGGGCTGATGCCGTAGCGACCCGCGAAGCCCAGGGCGATCGGGCCGATGATCGCGCAGGCCGCCGGGCTGACGGCACCGATGCCGGTCAGCACCGCGGTCACCGCGAACATCACCCACGGGATCAGCGCCACGCGGCCGCCGACACCCTTGACGGCCGTCCGGACGATGAGGTCGACCGTGCCGTTGTTGCGCGCGATCGCGAAGAGGTAGGTGACACCGATCAACGTCAGGATCAGGTCACCGCTGACGCCGGCAAGGATCTCCTTCTCGTCGAGGTCGAGGGCGTACATCCCGACGAGCCAGGCCGCGACGTAGGCCAGCGCTCCCATGTTGATCGGCAGCAGCGTGCCGATGACGAACAACGCGACGAGCGCGATGATCGCAATCCATTCCGGACCCATAGCGAAACCTTCTGAGTAGACGGCCCGAGCGCCGGGGACGGGGGGTGACCGTCGTCACGCGCTTGGCTCAGTGGCCTAGCCAATAGGACAATGAGCCGATCGTCAATAGGGTGGGCCCATGTCCGCGTCGTCCGAGTCGCCGTTCCCTCCCCGGCTGCTGCGCACCCGCCTCTACGAGCAGGTGGCCGGCCAGATCTCGTCGTGGATCAGCGACAACGGCCTTGCTGCGGGCGACAAGCTGCCGCCCGAGCGCGAGCTCGCCCAGCGTCTCGGCGTCAGCCGCGCCACGCTCAGCCAGGCGCTCGTGGCGCTCGAGGTGGTCGGAGTGGTCGAGGTACGTCACGGCGACGGCACCGTCGTCACCGCACGCCACCAGACCTCGAGCCGCATCGTCGAGGCGATCCGCAACCACGCCGACCGGCTCCCCGAGATCATCGAGACCCGCGACGCGCTGGAGACCAAGATCGCCTCGCTGGCAGCCGCCCGCCGCACCGACGACGACCTCGCCCGCATCGACGACGCCCTGGCCTTCATGGCCGCCGACATCGAGGCCGGCGGACGCGGCGTGGAGGGCGACGAGCGCTTCCACGGCGCCGTCACCGCCGCGGCCCACTCCCTCCTCCTCGCCCGGTTGATGGACGAGATCGGCGACCTGATCAAGGAGAGCCGCCTGGAGTCGCTCGGCCAGCCCGGGCGCCCGCAGGACTCGCTCGCCGGGCACCGGGCCATCGCCGAGGCCATCCGCGCCGGCGACCCCGCCCGCGCGGCCGAGGCGATGCACGCGCACGTCGCCATGGTCAGCGACGTCGCCCTCCTGCGCGAGCAGCAGTGACCCTGCTCGAGGGGATCCTGGTCGTCGCGACCGGATTCGGCGCCGGTGTGCTGTCCTCCACCGTCGGGGTCGCTTCCCTGCTCAGCTTCCCGGTCCTGGTCGCGCTCGGGCTGCCGCCGGTCGTCGCCAACGTCTCCAACACCCTCGGCCTGATCCCCGGCGGCCTCGGCGGCGTCCTGGGCTATCGCGACGAGGTCCGCGAGGCCGGCCCGATCGCCCGGGCGATCGTCCTCGTCTGCGCCCTCGGGGCCGTCGCCGGGGCAGCGCTGCTGCTCGGCCTGCCGCCCGGCGTCTTCGAGGCGATCGTGCCGTGGCTGATCCTCTTCACCTGCCTCCTGGTCGGCGTACAGCCCCGCATCGCGCGGTGGCTGCGCGAGCGGCACGAGGCACGCCACGGCGAGGCGCGCGCCGAGCGCCGCCACATGTCCCCCGCCACGACGGCGTTCGCCACGGTGACCGGCGTCTACGGCGGCTACTTCGGCGCCGGCGCCGGGGTCATGATGGTCGCCGTCCTCGGGCTCGGCACCGACCTCGAGCTCCGGGTCGTGAACGGCCTCAAGACCCTGTCGCTGATGGTCGGCAACGTCGTCGCGGGGCTCATCTTCATCGTCGTGGCCGAGCCACGCTGGGACGTCGTGGTGACGCTCGCCGCAGGCTCGCTGGTCGGCGGCTACGTCGGCGCCCGGATCGGGCGCAAGCTGCCCGACGCGGTCTTCCGCTGGGCCGTCGTGGCGGCCGGCGTCGTCGCCGCGCTGCTGCTCCTCTGACCCGCCCCGGACGCCTCACGTCCGGGCGCACGTCAGGACAGCAGGCCGCGCACCACCCGCAGGCCCACGGACAGGCGGGCCAGCTCGGCGGTCTCCTCGCGGCAGATCTCCTCCAGCGTGGCGCTGGCCCGGGCGACCAGCTCCTCCTCGGAGTCCTCCCACGCCGCGACCCGGGCCGGGGCGCTGTCGTCGGCGCTCGTCGACTCCAGCACCTGCGCGGTGAGCTGCTGGTGCACGCCGTAGAGGTCGTCGCGCACCGCGGCGCGCGCCATGGTCTGCCAGCGGTCGTCGCGCGGCAGCGCGAAGATCCGCTCGACCAGCGCGGGCAGGCCCAGCCGCTCGCCGAGGGCGAAGTGGACGCGGGCCACCTCGACCGGGTCGAGTCCGAGCCGGTCGGCGGTCTCCACGATCCCGAGGAGGGCGTACGCCGACGCCAGCACCGCCACGCGCGAGGCGAGGTCGGCGGGCACACCGTGGTCGGTGAGCCGCTTCTCGCGGGCGCGGTAGTCGTCGAGCTCGCGGCCGCTCATGATGCCGGGCAGCTCGGCCATCACCGTCTGCACCGGGCCGCGGAAGAACTCCACGGTCGCGCTGGAGTCCAGCGGGGGCCGACGGTTGGTGACGAGCCAGCGCGACGCACGCTCGACCAGGGTGCGCATCTCGATCCGCATCCGGGTCTGCCGCTCGGCCGGCACCTGGTTGTCCAGCGCCGCGATCTCCTGGCGCAGCGGCAGCGACCCGAAGATCTCGCGCGCCACGAAGTTGGCGCGGGTCAGGTCGGCCGCGCTGGCGCCCGTCTCCCCTGCCAGCCGCGGCCAGAAGGTCATGCCGGCACCGTTGACCAGGTCGTTGACCACCTGCGTCACGATGATCTCGCGGCGCAGCGGGTGGTCCTCGATCTCGGCCTCGAGATCGGGCTTCATGCGGCTGGGGAAGTAGGCCAGCAGGTCCTCCCGGAGGTACGGGTCGTCCGGCAGGTCGGACGCCACCAGCTCGTCGGCGAGCACGATCTTGGTCCATGCCATCAGCACCGAGAGCTCGGGAGCGGACAACGCCTGCTTGCGGTCGAGGCGGCGCTTGACCTGGCGGGTGCTGGGGAGCCCCTCCAGCTCGCGGTTGAGCACACCCCGCTTCTCCAGCGCGCGCATCCACTCCTCGTGCACGTGCAGCAGTGACGGAGCGTGGGCCTCGGCATTGGCGAGCGCGAGGTTCTGCTCGTAGTTGTCGCGCAGGACCAGGGCTCCGACCTCGTCGGTCATCTCGGCGAGCAGCTCGTTGCGGGCGGGCTCGTCCATGCCTCCCGACCGGACGACCTTGTCGAGCAGGATCTTGATGTTGACCTCGTGGTCGGACGTGTCGACACCCGCGGAGTTGTCGATGAAGTCCGTGTTCATCCGGCCGCCGTCGCCGCCGCAGCCGTACCGGGCGTACTCCACGCGGCCGAGCTGGGTGAAGCCGAGGTTGCCGCCCTCGCCGATGCAGCGGGCGCGCAGGTCCTCGCCGTTGACGCGGATGGCGTCGTTGGCCTTGTCGCCGGCGTCGGCGTCGGTCTCCTCCGACGACTTCACGTAGGTGCCGATGCCGCCGTTCCACAGCAGGTCGACCGGCGCCAGCAGGATCGCCTTCATCAGCTCCGCCGGCGTGAGCGCGGTGACGCCGGAGCCGAGTCCGAGCACCTTGCGCACCTGCGCCGAGACCGGGATCGACTTCGCCGAGCGCGGCCACACGCCGCCGCCCTCGGAGATCAGCGAGGTGTCGTAGTCCTTCCAGCTCGAGCGCGGCAGGTCGAAGAGCCGGCGCCGCTCGGCGTACGACGACGCGGCGTCGGGCGCCGGGTCGATGAAGATGTCGCGGTGGTCGAACGCCGCGACCAGCCGGGTGTGCTCGGAGCAGAGCATCCCGTTGCCGAAGACGTCGCCGGACATGTCGCCGATGCCCACCGCGGTGAAGTCCTCGGCCTGGCAGTCGACGCCCATCTCGCGGAAGTGGCGCTGCACGGAGACCCACGCGCCCTTGGCGGTGATGCCCATCGCCTTGTGGTCGTAGCCGACGGAGCCGCCGGAGGCGAAGGCGTCGCCGAGCCAGAACCCGTAGTCCTTGGCCACGCCGTTGGCGATGTCGGAGAAGGTCGCGGTGCCCTTGTCGGCGGCCACCACGAGGTAGGAGTCGTCGCCGTCGTGGCGCACGACCCCGGCCGGCGGCACCGTCTCGCCGTCGACGAGGTTGTCGGTGATGTCGAGCAGGCCGGAGATGAAGGTCTTGTAGCAGGCCACGCCCTCGGCCAGCCACGCGTCGCGGTCGGAGGGGTCGGGCAGCTGCTTGCAGAAGAACGCGCCCTTCGCGCCGACCGGCACGATCACGGTGTTCTTGACCATCTGCGCCTTGACCAGGCCCAGCACCTCGGTGCGGAAGTCGTCGCGCCGGTCCGACCAGCGCAGGCCGCCGCGAGCGACCGCGCCGAAGCGCAGGTGGGAGCCCTCCACGCGCGGGCTGTAGACGAAGATCTCGTAGCGCGGGCGCGGCTCGGGCAGGTCGGGGATCGCCGACGGCTCGAGCTTGAAGGAGATGTAGTTGTGCACCTGCCCCTCGGCGGTGCGCTGGAAGAAATTCGTGCGGAGCGTGGCACGCACGAGCGTGCGGTAGGAGCGCAGGATGCGGTCGTGGTCGAGGCTCACGACGTCGTCGAGCGCCTTGGCCAGTCGCTCCTCGATCGCCTCGACCTTGGCCGTACGGGCCTCGGCGTCGGCCTCGAGGACCCGGCCCTCGGTGCGGCCGGGGTCGAACCGCGCCTCGAAGAGCTCGACGAGCAGCCGCGTGATGTCGACGTTGTTGCGCAGCGCCTCCTCGATGTAGTCGAGGGCGAAGGGCGAGTTGCCCTGCTTGAGGTACTTCGCGTAGGCGCGGAGCACCGTGGCCTGGCGCCACGTCAGCCCGGCGGCGAGGACGAGCTGGTTGAAGCCGTCGATCTCGTTGTAGCCGTCCCACACCGCTCGCAGCGCCTCGGCGAAGAGGGTGCGCTCGTGCGGCGGGAGCGTACGCCCGTGGCGCAGGCCGAACTCGTAGATGTAGGTGGGCCGGCCCAGGCCCGCGAGCTCGTAGGGGCGCTCGTCGACGACCTCGACGCCCATCGAGGTGAGCATCGGGAGCATCGTGCTCAACGAGAGCGGCTCGCCGACGCGGAAGACCTTGAGGCGCGACTCGCCACGGCGGTAGAGGCCGGACTGCTGGTCCTGGTCGAAGAGCGCGAGGTCGATGCCCACGGGGCCCTCGATCGCCTCGATGCGGCCGAGGTCGGCGGACCCGCGCTGGGGCTGGTAGTCCTCCTTGTAGGCCTCGGGGAACGCGTCGGCCCAGGCCCGGGCCAGCCGCGACCCGCGGTCCTCGCCGTACTCGCTCACCACGGCGGCCATGAAGTCGTCGCGCCACGAGCGCGACGCCTCGGTCAGGCGGCGCTCGAGGTCGGCGACGTTGATCTCGGGGATGTGGTCGCCCTTGGGCGGGTGGACGACGAAGTGCACACGCGCGGTCGTGGACTCGTTGACGCGGGCGGTGAACTCGACGTGCTCGCCGCCGAGGTCCTCGCGCAGGATGTCGGAGAAGCGCTCGCGCACGGCGGTGCTGTAGCGGTCGCGCGGGAGGTAGACCAGGACGGAGACGTAGCGGCCGTAGGTGTCGCGGCGCACGAAGGCCCGCAGCTGGCGCCGCTCGCGGGCGAACATCACGTCCTGTGCGATCGGGGCGAGCTCGTCGGGCGAGGTGTGGAACAGCTCGTCGCGGGGGTAGTTCTCCAGGGTGTCCATCAGCGCCTTGCCGGCGTGGCTGCGCGGGTCGAAGCCGGCGTGGCGCATGACCTCGGTGACCTTGGAGCGCAGCACCGGGATGCGGGTGACGGACTCGGTGTAGGCCGCGCTCGAGAACAGGCCGAGGAAGCGGCGCTCGCCGACGACCTCGCCGTCCGCGCCGAACGTCTTGACGCCGACGTAGTCGAGGTACGCCGGGCGGTGCACGGTCGCGCGGGAGTTGGCCTTGGCCAGCACCAGCAGCGTCTTCTCGCGTGCCTTGGCCTTCGCCAGCGGCGGCAGCTTGGCGAACGAGCTCGAAAGGTCCTGGTCGCTGCGCAGGATGCCGAGCCCGGAGCCGGGCACGGCGCGCAGCCCGCACTCGTCGGGCGCTCCCTCCTCGGCCTCGAGCAGGTACTCGCGGTAGCCGAGGAACGTGAAGTGGTCGTCGGCCAGCCAGGTGAGGAAGTCGCGGCCCTCGCGCAGCTCGGCGTCCGCCAGCGGCGGCGGGTCCTGGTCGAGCTGGTCCACCACCGCCAGCACCTGGGCGTGCATCTTGGCCCAGTCCTCCACCGACTCGCGTACGTCGCGCAGCACCCGCTGCACGCCCTCGGTGATCTCCGCGGCCTCGTCGTCGTCGGTGCGGTCGATCTCGACGTGCATCCACGACTCGGCACCGGACTCCGCCGTGCCGGCGCGCGGCTCGACCACGTGGACCGCCACCTCCTGGAGCTCGCCGGTGATGTCGCGCTCGACCGTGAACTGCGGGTGGATCACCGCGTGCACGTTGTGGCCCTGGCGGTTGAGCTCCATGGTCACCGAGTCGACCAGGAACGGCATGTCGTCCGTGACGACCTCGACGACCGAGCGGCCCGCGGCCGACCAGCCTGAGTCGGCACTGGTGGGCGTGACGACGCGGACCGCGGCGGTGCCCTGCGGCCGGGACATGGCCAGCTCGCGGTGCGACGCGACGGCACCGAGCAGGTCCTCGGGCGAGCGCTCGGCGACCTCCTCCGGCGCGACGTGCCGGTAGTAGGCGCGGAGCAGGTCACCCCATGCGGGGCGAGCCCGGGTCGCGGCGTCGAGCTGCTGGTCCTTGGTCTCCTCGGGCGTGGCCACGCACCGACCATAGGACCCGCCGTGTGACGCTCACAACAGGGGGGTGGAGGCTGTTGCTGGGCCATGATGGGCGCCATGAAGAAGCTCTCCAAGAAGCTCACGTACGACGCCTCCGCCGACGCCGTGGCCGCCATGCTCGACGACCCCGCGTTCCGCGAGGCGGTGCTCGAGCGCCAGCGCGTCAAGCGTGGCTCGGTCGCCATCGACGGCGACGTGGCGCGGATCGAGCAGGTGCGCTCCGCCGACGACATCCCGTCCTTCGCCAAGAAGTTCGTCGGCGACGAGATCGTGATCGTGCAGACCGAGACCTGGACCTCCGCGCACGGTGCCGACGTGGAGCTGGCCATCCCCGGCAAGCCGGGCG
The DNA here is from genome assembly GCA_964021995.1 of Nocardioides furvisabuli. GTDB lineage: Bacteria > Actinomycetota > Actinomycetes > Propionibacteriales > Nocardioidaceae > Nocardioides > Nocardioides furvisabuli_A. The sequence goes on from CAXHZJ010000002.1 coordinate 190,439, forward strand.
AGGCGGTCGGCACGCTGGCGTTGGTCGAGTCCGGCGACACGACCACGGAGACCGTCGAGCTCGACGTCAGCGTCAAGATCCCCCTGGTCGGAGGCAAGATCGAGGCGATGATCGCCGACATGATCGGCCACGCGCTCGACGTCGAGCACCAGGTCGGCGTGGAGTGGCTCAGCCGCTGACGTCGGGCCGGGCCTGGTCCGTCGCCAGGGCCTGACGCTCCTCCTCGGCCGCGTCCTCGCGCCGGCGCGCGCGCACGACGAGCCCGAGCACCACGAACGGCCCGAAGGCGAGCATCAGCGTGAGCGCCTGCTCGTATGGGTGCAGGGCACCCATGTGCCACAGCGGGCGGAGGACGGGGTCGATCACGACCCCATCCTCCCCCACCGGGTCGTCGAGGGCGACCTCAGCCCTGGTGCGGGTAGAGGTGCTCCTTCGGCGGCACGAACGTCTCCTTGATCGAGCGCGGCGAGGTCCAGCGCAGCAGGTTGACCGCGGCGCCCGCCTTGTCGTTGGTCCCCGACGCCCGGCCCCCGCCGAACGGCTGCTGGCCCACGACCGCACCGGTCGGCTTGTCGTTGATGTAGAAGTTGCCGGCAGCGAAGCGCAGCGTCTTGCGGGCCCACGCGATGGCAGCGCGGTCCTGGGCGATGATCGCCCCGGTGAGGGCGTACGGCGCGAACGACTCCATCTGCGCCACGACCTGCTCGAAGCGGTCGTCGTCGTAGACGTGGACGGCGAGGATCGGGCCGAAGTACTCCTCGGAGAACATCTGGTCCGTCGGGTCGGTGGACTCCACGATCGTGGGGCGCACGAAGTAGCCGACCGAGTCGTCGACCTGGCCGCCGGCCAGCACGGTGAGGTGCTTGTTGCGCTTCGCCCGGGCGATGGCCGCCTTGTGCTTGGCGAAGGCCCGGTCGTCGATGACCGCGCCCATGAAGTTGCTGAAGTCGGTGACGTCGCCCATGGCGAGCGCCTCGGTGTCGGCGATCAGCTGGTCCTTGATCTTCGCCCAGACCGACTTCGGGACGTAGGCACGTGAGGCGGCCGAGCACTTCTGGCCCTGGAACTCGAACGCTCCGCGGATCATCGCCACCCGCAGCACGTCGGGGTCGGCCGAGGGGTGCGCGACGATGAAGTCCTTGCCACCGGTCTCGCCGACGATCCGCGGGTAGGTGCGGTAGCCGGAGATGTTGGCGCCGACCGTGCCCCACAGGTGCTGGAAGGTCGGGGTCGAGCCGGTGAAGTGGATGCCGGCGAGGTCGCGGTGCGCCAGGGCGACCTTCGAGACGTCGAGGCCGTCACCGGGGAGCATGTTGATCACGCCCGGGGGCATGCCGGCCTCCTCGAGCAGCTCCATCGTCAGCGACGCGGCGAGCTGCTGGGTCGGCGAGGGCTTCCACAGGACCGTGTTGCCCATCAGGGCCGGAGCGGTGGGCAGGTTGCCGGCGATCGCGGTGAAGTTGAACGGCGTGATCGCGTAGACGAAGCCCTCGAGCGGGCGGTGGTCGGTGCGGTTCCAGATGCCGGGGCTGTTGGCGATCGGCTGGTCGGCGAGGATCTGCTTGGCGTAGTGGACGTTGAAGCGCCAGAAGTCGATCAGCTCGCACGCCGCGTCGATCTCGGCCTGGAAGGCCGTCTTGGACTGTCCGAGCATGGTCGCGGCGTTGAGGCGCTGGCGCCACGGCCCGGCGAGCAGGTCGGCGGCCTTGAGCAGGATCGCGCAGCGCTCGTCGAACGGCATCGCGCGCCAGTCGGGCGCGGCATCGGTCGCGGCCTTGACCGCCGCCTCGGCGTCCTTGGTCGTCGAGTTCTTCAGGGTGCCGAGGACGTGGGCGTGGTCGTGGGGCTGCACGACCTTGATCTCCGCGCCCCCGCCGTTGCGTCGCTTGCCGCCGATCACGGCGCGGAAGGAGTGCTGCTTCTTCTCCAGCGCGGCGATCTCGGTGACGAGCGCCTCACGCTCCGGGCTGCCGGGGGCGTAGGTCAGGTTCGGCTCGTTGGTGGGAGCCGGCGGGAAGGTGATCGCGTCCATGGCGCTGATCGTGTCAGAGACTGAGCAGCGCCTCCAAGTGCCTGGGTCAGCGACCGGCGAGGAGGTCGCCGACCTCCTGTGTCGCCCACCAGGCGAGGTCGTCGTCGGGGTGCGCGTCGTCGCGGTCGTCGACGTGCACGGCCACCACGTCACGCCAGGTCACGGGCCCGTCGGAGGTCGCCGTCTCGACGACCACCACCACCCGGCGACGCTGCCCGTCGGGCAGTCCCGCCACCAGCTCCGCGGAGGCGTCCGCGGCGGTCATCAGGGCGGCGTACTCGGTCTCCTCGCCGTCGTCCTCGGCGAGGACGGGGTCGACCGGGGACGGGCCCTCGCGCTCCCAGTCCTCGGCCAGGCGGGGCAGGGTGCTGGGCAGGTAGCGGCGGGTCACTTCTTGCGTCCTCGGGGTGCGCGCGGGCGCGAGTCTGAGGCGGAGTCCTTGAGCTCCTCGAGCGACTCGAGCACGCACTGGCCGAGCGTGTCGGCGTCGGCGACCGCGTCGCGGTCGGCGGTGATGCCGTAGAACACCCCGCCGTCGTAGGAAGTCACGCCGATGGCCAGCGGGTGGTCGGGCAGGAGCGGGTGGACGGGGTAGGACTCCAGCATCCGCGCGCCGTCGGCGTAGAGCGGGAACTGCGGGCCCGGCACGTTGGTGATCGAGACGTGGAAGCCGTGGCGCAGCTCGGCGGCGGCCAGCCGCGACCCGAGCGCGTGGAAGGTCGTCGGGGCGAAGCCCGCGATGCCCGAGAGCCGCCGGGCCGAGACGTTGCGGCCGTTGTCGCGGTGGGCCTTGAGGTCGTAGCTCACCTGGTGCAGGCGCACGACCGGGCTCGGCTCGCTGACCGGCAGGTTGACGAGGTGGCCGGTGATCTGGGTGCCGAGCGAGGTCGCCTCGAGCTCGTCGTCGATGACCGACATCGGCACGATCGCCTTGATGGTCCGCAGTCCCGCCATCGACTCTGCGCGTGCCATCAGCCAGCCGCGCAGGCCGCCGGCGATCGTGGCGAGGATGACGTCGTTGACGGTGCCGCTGTGCACCTCGCGGATGGCGCGGTAGTCGGCCAGCTCGGTGCGTACGGCGACGAAGCGGCGCTGCTGGGAGAGCTTGCGGTGCACCGGTGTGGAGTGCACCGGGCCGCGCCCGGCGAGCGCGCTCGCGACCTCTGCGACGCGGGCACCGGAGGCCGAGGCCTGCCGGCCGACGGCCTCGGCGTTGGCCCGGGTCGTCGACCACAGCGTGCGGGGGCTCTCCAGGCTGTCGGTGACCGCGTTGAGCGCAGCCGCCACCGGACCGGCCGTACGCCGGGGGCGCCAGTCGTCGTCGTGCCCGAGGGTCGAGCGGTCGGGCGAGGTGTCCAGCAGCACCTGGCCGATGTCGACGGTCTCCCGACCGTCGACGAGGATCTGGTGGCTCTTGGTCAGCAGCGCGATGTGTCCGTGGGCCAGGCCCTCGACGAAGTAGCACTCCCACAGCGGACGGCTGCGGTCGAGCGGGCGCGAGGCGATGCGGGCGACGAGCTCGCGGAGCTGGTCCATCGTGCCCGGGCGCGGCAGCGCGGAGCGGCGTACGTGGTAGCCGAGGTCGAAGTTCTCGTCGTCCACCCAGGCCGGGTTGGCCAGCCGTCCCGGCACCACCTGGAGCCGCTGGCGGTAGCGCGGCACGAAGGCGATGCGGTCGGCGATCAGCTCGACCAGCCGGTCGTGGTCGAAGCCGGAGTCGCCCGGGTCGAAGACCTCGACGGTGGCGTTGTGCATGGGCGTCGTCGGGGACTCGGCGGCCAGGATCGCCAGGTCCCGCGGCCCGAGCCGATCACTCATGCACGTGCTCGCTGCGCTCGCTCATGGGGTGCGCCCCTTCCTGAGGCCGAGTCGTCGATGGCTTGTCCCGCATGGGATTCTGGCAGAGGCGGTGGCAGGCACGAGCCGTGGCCACCGTCACTCGTGGAACAGTCGTTAGGAGAAACCTGTGTCCGGTCGCGGTCTCGCGCGCCTCGTCCCCCTCGTCCTCGTCCTCGCCGGGAGCCTCAGCGCCTGCGGCGGTGACGACGCCGACCCCTCGACGGGAAGCCCGGCGGCGAGCGAGTCCCCCAGCTCCTCGTCGAGCTCCTCGACCCCCGAGGACGGGTCCGGCAGCGACGACACCGGCGACGACACCGTGACCGTCGAGGTGACCCGCGAGGGCGACACCTTCACACCGAACGGTGAGCGTGTCGAGATGGCCGTCGGCCAGACGCTCGTCCTGCAGGTCACCGCCGACGAGGCCGGTGAGCTCCACGTGCACAGCACCCCCGAGCAGGACCTGGCCTACGAGGCCGGCACCTCCGAGCACGAGATCACCGTCGACCGTCCCGGCGTGGTCGAGGTCGAGAGCCACGACCCCGACTCGATCGTGCTCCAGCTCGAAGTCCGTTGAGCCCGGGCGCCGGCGGCGCGATCTCGGCCCACGGGCTGGGCGGCGCCAAGGACCTCCCGATCCCCTCCGAGCTGGCCATCGCCGGCGCGGTCGCCGCGCTGGTGATCTCCTTCACCGTCCTGGCGGTCGCGTGGCGTGAGCCGCGCTACGACGCCGCGACGAGCGGCAGGCCTGCACCCGCCTGGCTCGACCGGGTGGTGTCCTCACGGGCGCTCGCCGTGTCCGCGCGGGTGCTGGGCATGGCGTTCTTCCTCTACGTGGGGGCCGCGGCCGTCTTCGGCAAGGACAGCCTCACCAATCCCTTCCTCGGCACCTTCTACGTGCTGCTGTGGGTCGGGCTGGTGCCCGCGTCCCTGCTGTTCGGCGAGTTCTTCAAGGCGGTGAGCCCGGCGCGGACGATCGCCATGCTCTTCGCCAGGATCTCCGGCGTGCCCGAGGGACAGGGCCTGTACGCCTACCCCGCGCGCCTGGGCTACTGGCCGGCGGCTGCGGGACTCTTCGCCTTCGTGTGGCTGGAGCTGGTCTACCCCGGCTCCACCGACCTCGGTCCCGTACGCCTGTGGGTCGCGGCCTACCTCGGCATCATGCTGATCGGCTCGGCCGTGTGGGGCACGACGTTCCTCGCCCGCGCGGACCCCTTCGAGGTCTACTCCTCGCTCGTGGCGAAGCTGTCGGTCTGGGGGCGCCGCGACGGCGCGCTCGTCATCCGCAGCCCGCTCGCCAACCTCGACACCCTCGTGGCACGGCCCGGCCTGGTCGCGGTCGTCGGCATCCTCTTCGGCAGCACGGCCTTCGACTCCTTCCGCGAGTCCACCCCGTGGCTCAAGCTCGTGCAGTCGATGTCGGCGTCACGGGTCCTGCCCGACACCCTGGCGCTGGTGTGCTTCTCCGCCGGCGTCGCGCTCGTGCTGACACTGGCCACGATGGCCACCGGGGTCACCAGCGAGACCCCCCGTCGCGCGCTGCCCGACCTCTTCGCCCACTCGGTCGTGCCGATCATCGTGGGCTACATCGTCGCCCACTACCTGACCTACTTCTTCGAGTACGGCCAGCTGACGATCATCCAGCTCAGCGACCCGTTCACCCGCGGCGACGACTACCTCGGCACGGCCGACCTGGCGGTCAACTACTGGCTCTCGATGCACCCGACGTTCCTCGCCGTGACGAAGGTCGTGGCGGTCGCCCTCGGGCACGTCGTCGGTGTCGTCGCAGCGCACGACCGCGCCATCAAGCTGCTCCCCCGGCGCCACCAGCTGACCGGTCAGCTCCCGCTGCTCGTGGCCATGGTCGGATTCACGGTGGGCGGGCTCTACCTGTTGTTCGCGGCCTGACGCGCAGGCGGGGCGACCGGGCCGTAGGGCCAGCCGGCCGGCAGGTCGGTCACGGTCATGACGAACTCGCAGGTGCCGTAGGGGTCGACGATGTCGAGCGGGTCGCGCCATCCGACGAAGACGACCCGGTCGGACTGGCCCTGCTCCTGGCCACCGTCGTCGCAGCGGATCTTGTCGACCGACCCGTCGGGCAGGACGTAGATCGTGTCGTTGCCCTGCTCGGTGAACACCTTGTCGGCGCCCGGGCCGAGGAAGACGACGTCGTCGCCCTCGTCGCCCTTGATCAGCCAGTCGTGGCCCTCACCGTCGATGAGCACGTCGTTGCCGGCCCCACCCTGGATGGCGCCGTCGTCACCGGGCCCGCCGTCGATCCAGTCGTTCCCTGCGCCGCCGATCATCTTGTCGGAGCCGTCGCCGCCGATGAGGCGGTCGTCGCCGTCGTTGCCGCCCAGGAGGTCGTTGCCGGCCTCGCCGTAGACGGTGTCGTTGCCGGTGTTGGAGGCCAAGATGTCGTCGCCCTCGCCGCCGTACATAACGTCGTCGCCCTGGCCGCCGTCGACCTTGTCGTTGCCGAGGCCGCCCGCGACCCAGTCGTCGCCCGGCTGGAGGGTGATCCAGTCGTTGCCGCCGTCGCCGTAGACGACGTCGTGGCCCTTGCCGGCGTAGATGGTGTCGTCACCGCCGTAGCCGCGCACGCGGTCGCGCCCTCCGAGGGACATGATCCGGTCCGCCTTGGCCCGGCCCACGATGACGTCGTCGGTCGTGGTGCCGCGCGCCACGGGCGCCGCGAGGGCAGGCGTGGCGGTCAGGGCAAGCGCGGTCAGGGCGAGCACGCCGGCGCGAGGGGTAGAAATCACGTGGGTTCTCCTTGGAATCAGAACCCAATCTAAGTTGAATCTTGAGGTTTAGCACCATTTTCACCGGGTTCATCTCCGGCGGGCGCGGGAGCTCCTCCTGCTTCGGCCCTGCTCGGGCACGACGGATGCCGGGAACACCGCATCGGTGAGCGTGACGAGGGCCTGCCCCAGCGCCGAGTCCCCGACGTCCCGCACCGGCAGCCCCGCCACCAGCGCACGGTCCAGACCGGGTCGGTCCTCGGGCAGGAAGTGCAGCCCCGACGCCCGCGTGAAGCCCTCCACCATGCCGGCGATCTCCCTCTCCGACCACCCGATCGAGGGACGCATCCGGTTGACGACGACCCGCACCGGGGCTGCGTAGGCCTGTGCGCGCAGGTCGACCAGCCCGCGGGCCAGCCGCGCCAGGCCCACCGGGTCGGCCGAGCCCACCACCACGATCTCGTCGGCCTGCTCGAGGGCGGTCAGCGTCAGGGCGTTGCGGCTCGGACGCCCGCCGAAGTCGGATGCGGTGTCGTCCTCGAGGCAGAAGCCCGTGTCGACGACGACCTGGCCGAGGTCGCGCGAACGCTCGAGCAGCTGCTCGACCTGCGCGGCCCGGACCTCGCGCCACCGGTCCGCCCGCGGGAGGCCGGTCACCACCGCCAGGTGGTCACCCACCCCACGGCACACCGAGGTGAAGCGCTCGTCGAGGTGTCCCGCGGCGGCCAGTCGCGCTGCCGACAGCAGTCCCGAGACCTCGTCGAGGATCCCGAGCTGCTGGGCCACCGCACCGCCGTAGGGGTCGAGGTCCGCCAGGACCACGTCCGTCCCGCGGCCGGCGAGCTCGCAGGCGAGGTGGGTGGCGACGGTCGTCCGCCCGGGAGCGCCGGCGGGGCCCCACACGGCCACCACCCGGCCCGCCTGGGTCGCGGGGGCCGCCGGGGCGAGGTCGGGCACCGCCCGCTCGGGGGCGGGGTCGGCGGGTCGCACCCTGGTGTCGGGCTCGTCCTCGACCGTCACCACGACGTCGGGGAGCGTCGCGAGCTCCCCGGAGCCCACGACTGCGGTGATGCCGAGCCGCTGGGCGCGCTCGCGCACGTCGACGTCGGTCGACGTGGACGTGGTCACGGCGACAGGGCGCACGGCGTGGCGCCGCAGGTGCGCCACCGCTGCCGGGTCCAGCCCGGGTGCGTCGAGGGACACCACCGCGACGTCGGCCTGCCCGCTCGACACCGCCGCGAGCAGGTCGTCCACGTCGACGCAGCGCTTGAGCACGACGACGCCCGGGCGGGCCTCGAGGTCCGCCAGGGCGGGTGACTCCCAGGACTCGCCCGCGGCCATGACGAGCACGCAGATCACGACCTCACCCCCGGCCGACGACCCGCACGCGGTCGTCCCCGCTGGCCGCGAGGACGAGGCCGAGGGACTCGTCGTCGTCGACGGGGACCGACAGCACCAGCTGCCGGCTGGTCGCGGAGGCGAAGGAGTCCGCCACGACGGGTGCGTTGAGCACGACGATGTCCTCGAGCACCGGCTCGGCACCCGCACCCCGTCGTCCCCCGCCGGAGCCGAGGGTGGGCTCGCCGATCACCCAGACGTCGACCCGCGAGCCGCGGACCACGTCGGGCGGCACGTGCTCGGCGGCCACCGCGATCGACACCGCCACCGCGTCCTCGTCGGTGGCCCCTCCCAGTGCGGCCGCCGGCACCAGCTCGCCGGCCGCCAGCGGACGGGTGAGCGTCCGGGCCGCCGGGAGCTCGTCGCCGACGGCGAGGTAGCGCTCACGGTCCAGGTCGTCGCCGAAGCGGACCTGCGTCGCCGCGAGGTCGTCGGCGTCCACCGTCTGGCCGGCGACGAGGTCGGTGGAGGCCGACCAGACCTGGGTCATGTCGTCGGCGCCGGCGAGGATCCGGGCCCCGGCGACGACCGAGCCGGTGACGAGGGCGACGCCGATCCACAGCCGCGGGTCGCGCCAGCCCGGACGGGTGGCACGCGTGGCCGGCGGCACGTCGAGACCGCCGGAGGTGTGGGAGGGATGGCGCGAGGAGTTCCGAGACAGGATCCGAGACACGGGGCCATCATTGCCACGCCGGGCCGAGTTCACACCTGTCTCTCCACAGGCACGGGAGGTCGGCCACGGGCGCGACCGCCTCGGTGGCACCATGACCCCATGGCCGACGACCCCCGCTTCCTGACGCTCGCCGACGTGGCCGAGGTGCTCAACACCTCGAGCGCGCAGGTCTACGCGCTCGTGCGTCGCGGCGACCTCCCGGCGATCAAGATCGGCGGGCGCGGCCAGTGGCGCGTGGAGCGGGTCCAGCTCGAGGACTTCATCCAGCGGATGTACGCCGAGACGCGCACCTTCGTGGACCAGCACCCCTTCGTCGAGGCGGACGCCGGCGCGGACCCGGCCAGGGACTGACTAGCCGACCTTGCCGTCGAGCTCGACCTGCACGACCCGCTCCTCGCCACCGCGCACGACCGACATCTCGACGGTCTCGCCCGGCAGGTGCGTCCGGATCGCCACGATGAGCGCGATGCCGTCGTTGACGGGCTGGTCGTCGACCGAGGTGATGACGTCGTCCTGCTGGAGGCCGGCGCGCTCGGCCGGGGTGTCGGGCATGACCTCGGTGATCGTCGCGCCCTCCGCGTCGGGCTCGCCACCGGTGCGGACCTGTGCCCCGATGACGGGGTACTCCGCCCTGCCGGTGCGCAGGATCTGGTCCACCGTCGTGCGGACCTGCTCGATCGGGATGGCGAAGCCCACGCCGATGTTGCCGGACTCCCCGGACGCACCGCCGGTGGTCGCGATGGCGGAGTTGACCCCCACCACCTCGCCGGCGAGGTTCACCAGCGGACCGCCGGAGTTCCCCGGGTTGATCGCGGCGTCGGTCTGCACGGCGTTGATGTACGACGACTCGTCGTCGGACTCACCCGACGTGGTGACCGGTCGGTTGAGCGCGCTGACGATGCCGGAGGTGACGGTCTGGCTCAGGCCGAGCGGAGCGCCGAACGCGACGACGGACTCGCCGACGCGCAGCACCTGGGACGCCCCGAGCGCGGCCGGCTCCAGCGACCCGGCGTCCTCGACGTTCAGCACCGCGAGGTCGTAGACCGCGCTGCGGCCCAGCACGGTCGCCTCGCGGCGCTCGCCCGCCTGGTCGATGACGATGATCGAGCCGTTGTCCGCGGCAGCCGACGCGACGACGTGGTTGTTGGTGACGACGTGGCCGTCGCGGTCGAGCACGAAGCCGGAGCCCGTGGCTCCGGCGGCCTGGCCGTCGAGCTCGGCGAGGATCTGCACCGTGCTCGGCAGCAGCGCCTGGGCGACGGCCGAGACCGAGCCGTTGTCGGCCTCGAGCGGCGCCGCGGTCTGGGTGCGCACTCCGCCGAGTCCGTTGTCGTTGGTGCCGGGCTGCGAGGCCAACTCGTCCTGGAGCGCACCGCCCGCAAGGCCGCCGAGGATGCCCACGACGAGAGCGAGGCATGCGACGGCGGGCCACACCCAGAGCGGGAGCCGACGCGTGGACGCAGGTCGGGCGTACGGCGACCGGGCGTAGGGCGACGCACCGTAGGGCGGCTGGCCGTAGGGAGCCTGGCCCGGAGCGGGCTGGCCGTAGGGGCTGGGGCCCGGACCGAACCACGGGCCGGGACCGGGGCCCTGCCGCATCGGGACCGTCGGCGCGGGACGCTGGTCGGGGGCCTCCTCGGCGGACGGGGGCGGTCCGGCGAGCATGCCCTCGTCACGGCCGTAGGGCAGGCCGTCGGGCTGCACCGCCGGCTCGGGCTCCCGCGCGGTTCCGGACTCGGGCACCGGCTCGGACTCCGGCGCCGGCTCGGGCTCCTCGGTCCGTGACGAGGGGTCGCGCCACCCCGCCAGCGGCTGCGTCGGCTCCGTCCCGTCGTGGGTCGGGCCGTCGGAGGGGTGGTCGTACGCCTGGTCGTCCGGCTCGCGCTCGTCGCTCACGGAGCAATCTTCTCCCGGATCGCCACGAGGCGCTCGGCCAGGGGCGTCCGGGAGGGCGACACGGGCCCGCGGGCGGACCGGTCGTCGACGTTGACCGCCGGGGTCGCCGGGACGGTCGGACGGCTGAGGTCGGTGGTGGGCGGCCGCGGGTCCACCCGGGGTGCACCGGCGGCACCGAGCACGAGGACGCCGACGACGCAGGCGCTGGCCGCTCCCCCGCCGATGGCCACCAGGCCGCGACGCGGCCGGTGACCGGCGACCGGGAAGGCAGCAGGCGTCAACGGAGAGCCCGAGGCGGCGGCGCAGCGCCCGAGGAGCGAGGTCTTGAAGTCGTGCGACGCCGACGAGTCGCCCATCGAGAGCTGGGCGAGCTGGGTCTTGACCCAGCCCTCCTGCTCGACGAGGTCACGGCAGCTGTGGCAACCGTGGACGTGGCTCCAGCAGCGCTCCTCCTCCTCTGGCGCGAGCCGGCCGTCGAGGAGGGCACTCACGCGCGATCCGAGGTGGCTCATGCTCACACCGTCCCACGCGGCTGGTGAGGACCGGAGTAGCGCTGGCGTCCCTCGGTGGGCTCGCGGTGTGCGAGGGCCGTGCGGAGCATCGTGCGGCCGCGGTGGATGCGCGAGCGGACCGTGCCGAGCTTGGCGCCCATGATCTCGGCGATCTCCTCGTAGCTCAGGCCCTCCACGTCGCACAGCACGACGGCGGCGCGGAAGTCCGGGGGCAGCGTGGCGAGAGCCGTCTCGATGTCGTCGTCGAAGGTCCGGTCGGCGAAGGCGAGCTCCGGGGCCGGGGCCGCGCTGGTGAGCCGGGCGGCGCGCTCGTCGGAGAGGGGGTCGAAGCGGATCCGCTGCTTGCGTCGCGCACCGTCGAGGAAGAGGTTGGTGGTGATGCGGTGCAGCCAGCCCTCGAAGGTGCCGGGGGTGTAGGTGTCGAGCGACCGGAAGACCCGCACGAAGACCTCCTGCGTGAGGTCCTCGGCGTCGGGCCGGTTGCCCGTGAGCCGGTAGGCCAGGCGGAAGACGCGGTCGGAGTGCTGCTCGACGACCTCGTCCCAGGTCGGGACCTGACTCGTGGTGGTGCCGACCTGCTCGCCCACGGGCGCTCCCTGGCTCGACTTCCTCGACCGCAGCTGCAACGGTTCGCTGTCCTTCCTGACGCTAGGCGTCACGCCTGAGAGTTCCCTGTGAACCTCATGCGGTCCACCCAAGAACTTCGGGGTCCGGCCACCCGCGGTGTCGCGGGCACACTGCTCCCAACGAGCGGGGTGGTGCGTGTGTTCCCGGCCACGCGCGGCGCCTCGCGCGCGATAGAGTCCGCCCGTGCCCCACCACACCACCCCGATCAAGCCCGCGAGCTGGTCCTACGCCGAGTCGTTCGTGGCCGAGGACGAGATCCTGGCCGCCGCCCGCAGCCGTGCCGAGGAGGTGGGGGTGTCTCCCGTCGGCCCCGGCGTGGGAGCCGCGCTGCGCTTCCTCGCCTCCGTGCTCGACGCGCGCGCCGTCGTGGAGATCGGCACCGGCACCGGCGTCTCCGGGCTCTGGCTGCTGCGCGGCATGCGCGCCGACGGCGTGCTGACGACCGTGGACATCGAGGCCGAGCACCAGCGGCTCGCCAAGGAGACCTTCACCGAGGCCGGGATCCCGGGCAACCGCGCCCGCACCATCGCGGGCGCCGGGCTCGACGTGCTCCCCCGTCTCACCGACGGCCACTACGACCTCGTCTTCTGCGACGGCGACAAGCGCGAGTACGCCGCCTACCTCAAGGAGGCGCTGCGGCTGCTGCGCCCCGGCGGCATCGTGGCCTTCGACAACGCGCTGTGGCACGACCGCGTCGCGGACCCGGCGCAGCGCGACGACGAGACCGTCACCATCCGTGAGCTCGGTCGCACGATCCTCGAGCACGAGGCGCTGGTGCCCGTGCTCCTGCCCGTCGGCGACGGCCTGCTGGCCGCCAAGAAGGAGTGGGCGCCGGAGGCCTGACCTCCTGCGCTCAGGCGCGCGGCGCGGCGACGAAGCCGTCCCAGCCCTCGGCGATCGCGACGATGTCGCACGCCTCGATGAGCACCGGCGACGAGCCGATGATCCGCGATCCCGGCGACTCGTCCGCGCCGGCGGTGAAGGTGCGCTGGAACTCCTCGCGCGCCTCGTCGGTGGCGAAGACGTAGCAGCCCTCGAACCACTCCCCCGGCACGGACCGCCACGTCTTGAAGCGCAGTCCGGACATGCCGGTGAACCGCGCGTGCGAGGTCTCGGCGACGTAGGCCGCGAGCTCCTCCTCCACGCCCTCGGCGGCGTCGACGAGCGACCAGCGGACCGTCAGGCCCAGCATCAGCCGAGGCCCAGCATCAGGCGATCCCGTCCAGGGGGTCCTCGGAACCCAGCCAGGCGAGCAGCAGGCGGGGCCCGAAGCCGCTGGGTCCGGCCGTCCACTCGTGCCGGTCGGCCGGGGACTCGGCGGCGGAAGCGAAGTCGACGTGCGCCCACGGGACGTCGCCGGCGAAGTGCTGCAGGAACAGGGCCGCGGTGATCGCGCCCGCGCCGCCCGCCGCGTTGTCGCCGTCGGCGATCTTGGACGCGACGCGCTCCTCGTAGTCCTTGACCAGCGGCATCCGCCAGACGTTCTCGCCCGAGGCGGAGGCGGCGGACTCGACCTGCGCGGCGAGGCCCTCGTGGTTGGCGAAGTAGCCGCCGGTCCACTGCCCGAGCGACACCTTCATCGCGCCGGTGAGGGTGGCGACGTCGACCAGCACGGCCGGCGCGAGCTCGGAGACGGCGTACGCCATCGCGTCGGCGAGCACGAGGCGGCCCTCGGCGTCGGTGTTGTTGACCTCGGAGGTGCGTCCGCCGAAGTGGGTGATCACGTCACCGGGTCGCATGGCCGTGCCGCTGACGGCGTTCTCGGCGGCCGGGACCAGGCCGACGACGCGCACCGGGCAGTCGACGTCGCGCAGGGCCGCCATGGCGGCGATGACCGCGCCGCCGCCGCTCATGTCGCGCTTCATCGTCAGCATGCCCTCGCTGGGCTTGATGTCGAGGCCTCCGGTGTCGAAGGTGATGCCCTTGCCGACGAGGACGACGGTCGGGACCTTCTTCGTCGCACCGCGGGGCGTGTAGTCCATGCGGATCAGCCGCGGCCCGTGGGCCGAGGCGCCGCCGACGGCGAGGATGCCGCCGAACCCCTCGGCGGCGAGCTGGTCGGTGTCCCACACGCGCACCTCGAGACCTGCGGCCTCGCCGACCTCGACGGCCTGCTCGGCCAGCCACGCCGGCGTCTTCAGGTTCGCCGGGACCGTGGCCAGGGCGCGCGAGCGCCATCCGGCCCCACCGAGGGCGATCGCGCGGGCGAGCTCGTCGTCGGCGCCGTCGTCGGTGATGTCGGCGAGCACGATGCGGGCGACCGGCCGCTCGCGCGGGCCGGTGGAGCGCCAGTGGAAGGCGAACGAGCCGAGCATGGCCCCGACCACGAAGGCACCGAGGCCGTCCTCCGGCGCGATCGCCGCGACCGAGGTGACGACGCTGACGCGGTCCTTGGTCGCCCGGGCCAGGGCGGCACCTGCACGCCGGAAGTCGGTCACCGACGCCTCGCCCACACCGACGAGGAGCACGACGCTCACGTCGTCGGCCGACGGGAGACCGGCCACGGGGACCGTGGTGACCTCACCCGTGCGCCCAGTGGCCCGGGCGGCGTCGAGCGCGGCGAGGAGGTCGGTCCCGAGGAGCTCCGAGGCCTCGTCGGCGCCGGGCCCGAGCAGGGGGCCGTCGTCGCCGGGGAGGACCGGGAAGGCCCAGACCTCGGCGCCACCGATCTGGTGGGGAAGCGCCGGGCTGAGGGCGAACTCGGGCGGGGAGACCTGCGTCGGCAGCTGGGGGATGGCCACGATCAGCCGACGACGTCCTTGAGGGCGTCGCCGAGAGCGCGTGCCTCGTCGGCGTTCAGCTCGACCACCAGACGCCCACCGCCCTCGAGCGGGACGCGCATGACGATGCCGCGCCCCTCCTTGGTGACCTCGAGGGGTCCGTCGCCCGTGCGGGGCTTCATGGCGGCCATCGGCGCACCTCTTCCTGTTCTGCCATCGGTTCGGCGATGGAGGCTCATCACATGCGAATCGAGGCGGCTGAGTCGTGCCTGGCCACCTCGATCGGCGTCGTACTCCTCCATTATCCCCCATGAAGGGCGTGATCGGCACCACAGGGCACCCGGACAGGCGAACTGCGTCGGGCAGACTGCCCCCATGACCAGCCCTGCTCCCGTCCTCCTGGACGTCTCCGACGCCGTCGCCACCATCACCCTCAACCGGCCCGAGGCGATGAACGGCCTCGACGTCGCCACGAAGGACCTGCTCCTCGAGACCGTGCGACGCGTCGCCGACGACGCGGCCGTGCGCTGTGTCGTGCTCACCGGCAGCGGCCGCGCCTTCTGCGTGGGTCAGGACCTCAAGGAGCACCTCGCGGGCCTCACCGGAGAGGCCGACGTGCCTCTGTCGGACACGGTGGAGAAGCACTACAACCCGATCATGCTGGCGCTGTCCACGATGCCGAAGCCCGTGATCGCCGCGGTCAACGGCGTCGCCGCGGGTGCCGGGGCGAGCCTGGCCTTCGCCGCCGACTTCCGGATCCTGGTCGACACCGCCGGCTACAACACCTCCTTCGCCGGGGTCGCGCTGTCGTGCGACACCGGGTCGAGCTGGACGCTGCCGCGCCTCGTGGGCCGCGCCAAGGCAATGGAGCTGCTCTACTTCCCCCGCACCGTCTCCGCGACCGAGGCCCTCGAGCTGGGGCTGGCCACGCAGGTCGTGCCGGAGGCCGAGCTGGCCGCCACCGTCGGGCAGCTCGCGGGGCGCCTCGCCGCGGGGCCGACCGTCGCGTTCGGCTCGATCCGGCAGGCCGTCGCGTACGCCGCCTCGCACCCGCTCGAGGAGTCGCTCGCCTTCGAGGCCGAGAAGATGGCGCTCACCGGCGGCACCGAGGACCACCTCGCCGCGGTCACGGCCTTCATGGCCAAGGAGAAGCCGGCCTTCCAGGGCCGCTGACCCGACCTGGATGGCCGGGCGTCAGCCACGCGAGGTGCGGTGCGCACCGAGGGCGCCGAGGAGCTGGCGCGGGGCCTGGACGACCATCCGGTGCCGCGAGGGGCGCGCGCCGTACTCGACCGTGAGCGCCGAGCCGCGCATGCGGTGGTTGAACCACATCGTCATGGTGCCGTGGCAGAGCCCGCCGCAGTCGAGGGACGTGCGCGGCAGGCGCAGGGCGCGGGCCAGGCGACGGGCGAACCGCGGGTCCTTGGTGTCGGTGTCGACGCCGTTGAGCGGCTGGTGGAAGCTCACGACCCGCACCGGGTCGATCTCCTCGAGGAACGCCATCACCGCCCGCGTCTCGGGCTCGCTGGCGGGCCGGCGGCCGGACTCGTAGCGCCCGTCGAGGTCCTTCCAGCGGTGGGGGAAGTTGCGGTTGAGGTCGACGCCGCGGGCGTTGCGCCGGGTGCCGCGCGCCAGCCCGTCGGGGTTGTAGGTCGGGACCACCCAGAGGTCGACGCCCCGGATCGCGCGACCGTCGCGCAGGGTCTCCAGGATCGCCCGGGTGTGGGGCTCGTCGCCGTGCATCGTCGAGACGAGCACGATCCGGCGCCGGCCCGGCTCCCCGAGCCGCCAGGCACGGATCGGCCGCCCCTTCACGGAGTGGCCGATGGTGCGCGCCTCGACGACCGCGGGGCGCTCGTCGGGAGCAGCCCGTACGCCGCTCGCCGGCGCCGGTGCCACGAGGCCTGCGAGCAGGAGGCCGACCACGACGGTCGCCGCACGCCGCGACATCAGACCGCGGCGGTGAGGTAGGCGTAGGTGAAGACCAGCACGCCGACCACCATGCCGAGGTGGGCCAGCAGGGAGAGGCCGGGCCCGTCGCTCCAGCTGTCGCCCGCCGCGGCCGGCACGTGCCGCCCCCGCGACGGCAGCCAGCGGGCCAGGATCAGCAGCCCGCAGATGGCGGTGACCCACCAGCAGGCGATCGCCAGGATGCCGACGAACGGGCCACCGACGAAGGAGTCCTCCGGCGACACGAGCACGCCCAGCCACAGGACCAGCGCGAGCACGCCGGCCACGAAGTGGGCGAGCGGCACCCGCCTGCTGATCGCGAACTGTCCGGCCGCGCCGTCGCCACTGAGGCGGAGGCGGGTCAGCACGATCGCCACGGCGGCCAGGGCCGTGAGGATCCACACGACGATCGGGAAGGACATGGCCGTGCAGTCTGCCCTAGTCGCGAGCCGGCTCGCCAGACGAGCCGTCGGCGGCGGGGCCGTCGTCGGTCCGGTCCCCGGGCCGGTCCTCGAGCTCGGTGGCCAGGCGCGCGAGCAGCGCGTCGACGTCGGACATCCGGTAGCCGCGCAGCGCGAGCGGGAAGCGCACCCGCCGCAGGTCGCGCGCCTCGAGCGGCCGGTCGTCGGGCAGCGCGAGGTCGGGGCGGTCGTCGTACGCCGGCGCCATCGACCCGCCGTGGCCCGAGGCCACCATCGCCACGCCGGCCATGGCGAGGACGATCAGAGCCGCGAACAGCCACATCATTCGGGACGCTCCGGGGGCGGCGTGGGGAAGCGTTCCTCGCGGGCGGCGACCATCAGCGCCACCGCCTCGTCGACGTCGTCGGTCACCACGAGCATGTCGAGGTCCTTGGCGTTGATCTTGCCCTCGGCGAGCACGGTGCCGCGCAGCCAGTCGAGCAGGCCCTGCCAGTAGGACGTGCCGATCAGCACGATCGGGAACGAGGTGACCTTCTGGGTCTGGACCAGCGTGAGCGCCTCGAAGAGCTCGTCGAAGGTGCCGAGCCCGCCGGGCAGCACCACGAAGCCCTGGGAGTACTTGACGAACATGGTCTTGCGGGCGAAGAAGTAGCGGAAGTTGATGCCCTTGTCGACCCACTGGTTGAGCCCGGACTCGAAGGGCAGCTCGATGCCCAGGCCGACGCTGACTCCCCCGGCCTCGCAGGCGCCCTTGTTGGCCGCCTCCATCGCGCCCGGGCCGCCACCGGTGATCACCGCGAATCCGGCCTCGGCCAGCTTGCGACCGGCCTCCTCGCCGATCGCGTAGAAGGGGTGGTCGGCCGGGGTGCGGGCCGAGCCGAAGACGGCGATCGCCGGCCCGATCTCGGCGAGCGCGCCGAAGCCCTCGACGAACTCGGCCTGGATCCGGAGCACCCGCCACGGGTCGGTGTGGACCCAGTCGCTCGGGCCGCGGGAGTCGAGGAGCCGCTGGTCGGTCGTCGTGCCCTCCTCGACCTGGCTGCGGCGGGTCACGACGGGCCCCTTCATCCGGTCGTGGGAGCGGTCGGTCATGCGAGCCAGTCCTTCAGCAGGCGCTCGCAGCGCTCGATGTGCTCGACGGGGACGTGCTCGTCCTGCTTGTGGGCGAACATCGGGTCGCCGGGGCCGAAGTTCACCGCCGGGATCCCGAGCTTGGTGAACTGCGCGACGTCGGTCCAGCCGAACTTCGGCGCGACCTCGCCGCCCACGGCGTCGACGAACGCCTTGGCGGCCGGCCGGTCGAGGCCGGGCAGCGCGCCCGCGGCCAGGTCGGTCACCGTGACGTCGTAGCCCTCGAAGAAGTCACGGACGAAGGCCTCGGCGTCGGCCTCGCTGCGGTCGGGGGCGAAGCGGAAGTTGACCTCGACCACGCACTCGTCGGGGATCACGTTGCCGGCGACCCCACCGCGGATCCCGGTGGCGTTGAGGCCCTCGTGGTAGGTCAGGCCGTCGATCTCCGGCTCCCGCGCGACGTAGTCGTTGAGCCGCGCCAGGACCGGTCCGGCGAGGTGGATGGCGTTGACGCCCTTCCAGCTGCGCGCGCTGTGGGAGCGCTCGCCGGTGGTGCGGACGTCGACGCGCATCGTGCCCTGGCAGCCCGCCTCGACAGCGGCGTTGCTGGGCTCCATGAGGATCGCGAAGTCGGCCTCCAGCAGGTGCGGGTCGCTCTCGGTGAGCTTGCGCAGACCGTTGTGGACCGAGTCGACCTCCTCGGCCTCGTAGAAGACGAAGGTCAGGTCGCGGTTGGGCTCGGTCACGTCGGCGGCGAGCTTGAGCATCACCGCGTCGCCACCCTTCATGTCACAGCTGCCGAGTCCGTGCAGGACCCCGTCCTCGAGTCGCGAGGGCAGGTTGTCGTTGAGCGGCACGGTGTCGATGTGGCCGGCGACGACGACGCGTTCACCGCGGCCGAGCTCGGTGCGGGCGACGATCGTGTGGCCGCGGCGGGTGACGGTGAGGTGCGGGAGGCCGCGCAGGGCGGACTCGACCGCGTCGGCGATCGCCTCCTCCTCGTGGGACACCGAGAAGATGTCGACGAGCTGCTGGGTCAGGGTGACGACGTCGGCGGACAGGTCGAGGTGGGCCATGGCTCGATTCAACCAGCCGTGCCGCGGCGGCCCCGGGTCCCCCGGCCGCGCAGCGCGCCCTTCCCGCCCGAACGCAGGGCGCCGAGCAGGTCGGGCTCGAGCGTGCCGTAGCCGGTGCGGCTCCACGGGCCGAGGTCGAGCCGGAAGTAGTGCACGGTCCGGTCGCCCTCGATGAAGTCGAGGACGTCACCCGGCTCGCGCCCGGCGCGCACGTCGCCCGCGCAGTCGCGGCACGCGGGTACGTCGACGGCGCGGCCACCGTCGCGGCCCTCGTCCCGCCCCTCCTGACGCCACGTGACGGTCGTGGTGGGGCCGTCGTGCAGCGGGTTGAACCAGCAGCGGACCTCCGGCTCCCAGGCCGACGACGTCCGTGCCTGGGCGCTCGTGCGGGCGTCCTCGCCCCGGCGGGCCAGGACGAGCGCGCCCACCACGTCGGCCGGTGCCGCGTCCTGCGACAGGATCGAGCGCGCAGCGGCGTAGTGGTCGAGCGCCTGCTGCCACGCGGCGAGCGCGTCGGCGGATCCCGTGGGCTCGCCGCGACCGATCGCCTCGCCCAGCGCGAGCACCTCGGCGTCCGCCTGCTGGCGCAGCCGCCGGTCCTCGGCGGCCCGCACCGTGTGCAGCACGGTGGCGGGCAGGGTGAAGCCCGCGGGGCGGGTGTGGCGCCGCCGACGGCGCCACACCACGAGCCCCGCGACGAGCGCCGCGACGGCCACGACGATGCCGAGCCCGACGACGACCTCAGGGGCCTGCACGCCCTCGTCGGCCGTCCAGGAGTACTTCTCGTCGTCGGGGACCTGGTCCCACAGGGCGTCGGCGTTGCCGTCGTCGAGCAGCTCCTGCACCCGGACGACCTGGTCGACGAAGTCGTCGGGGTGCTCGTGGGCGGCCACGTTGTCGACGTACGTCGTGTCGGGCTGGTCGCCGTACGCGTCCACCTGGAGCGCGGGCTCGCTGTAGTCCTGCCAGCCGACGTACGTGGTGTCGCGACCGCCGGTGCTGTCCTGAAGCCACGCGGTGAGGCTGGAGAAGCTGCCCTGGAAGCGTTCGTCCTGGGTGTCGACCTCGACGAGGACCACCTTGAGGTCGGACCGCTCGGCAGAGGCCACTGCCTCCTCGATGCGCGCCTCGTCGGAGGCGGAGATGTCGTTGTTGCGGGCGAAGGCGGGATCGATCCACACCCCGTCGCCGGCGAGCTCGTCCTCGATCTCGGCGATCGTGGCGTCACTGATCTGGTCCATGCTCATGCGACCTCTCGTCGTCGGGAACCCACGAACCACCGGAGCAGGAAGAAGGCCGGCACCACCCCGAGGGCGCCGTAGAGGAGCGCCGCCGCGATGCCGCCGCCGACGCCGTCGTAGTAGTCGAAGTCGCTCGGCTCGTCGGGCGCCGTGGGCAGCGGCTCGGCCTTCCAGGCGGCCATCTCCGCGGCGATCCGGACCAGGGCCGGGCCGGGCTGGCCCTCGGTGCCGGCCTCGACGTAGGGCGGCTCGAGGCCGACCGCCACCGAGGTGTTGCTCCCGTTGTCCCAGAGCACGACGTAGTGGCCCTCCTCCCCGACCGCGGTGCTCCACTGGGCCGCGGCCCCGCTCTGGGTGTAGCCGGCGTCGGTGGTGTCCGGGTAGGCCAGGTAGGCGATCCGGGCCGGCACCGGCGCGTCCTGGAGGATCGCCTCGGCGCGGCGTACGTCGTCCTCGGGCACGCGGTCGACCAGGAGCGGGTCGACGGCGACGAGCGCGTCCTGCTCGACCAGCGCGCGTACGGCGTCGCCCGGCGGAGGCACGACTTCGGTCCGGGCGAACTCCTCCGCCCGGAGCTCGATGTCGCGCGCCTCGCGCGCCTCCTGCCAGTCGTGCGTCGCGATGCCCAGCAGGACGCCTGCGACGACGCCGGCCACGGCGCCGACGCTCCAGCCGGCGACCCGGCGCGAGCGCGGCGTCATCGCGTGCCCTCCCGGTCCGCCAGCACGTCGCGGGCGAGGAAGTCGCTGACGGCGCCGAACCCCGTCCGGGCCCACACGTCGTCGCGCTCCCAGTAGGGCTCGGTGCCGCGGCGTGCCGGCAGGCGCAGGTAGGCCGGGGTCCCGTCGTGGACGACCGCGGTGCCGCACGCACCGCAACAGGGCACCTCGACCCCGCCGTCACCCAGGTGCCACCTCGCCGTGGACGTGGCCTCGGGGTGACGGGGGTCGAAGAAGCAGGTGCGGAGGGCCTCGCCCTTCCCGCGCCGACCGCGGGAGAGGTCGCGCGAGCCGGCGCGCGCGACCACCTGCGCGCCGATCAGGTCGGCCACGTCGCCCGAGTCGAGCAGCTGCTCCACCGCGTCCCGCGCGGTGAGTGCGCGCCCGGCGGTGTCCCGGTCGCGCACGGCGTCCCAGTCGGTGCCGGACAGCGCCTTGGCGAGGGCATCGGCCTGCGCGCGGGCGATCCGGCGCTCGGCGTGCAGGTCGGGCGGCGGTGTCGGCACGACGGCCGGCGACTTCGGCGGCTCGGGCTCCGCGTCGCGACGACGGCGGGGCCAGCCGGCCAGGGTCTGGCCCAGCAGGAGCGCGACGGAGAGCCCGACGAGGCCGCCGACGAGGGCGGACAGGCCGGCCGACGCGGTCCGCACCGGGACGTAGTCGTCGCCCCGGGGACGCCAGCTCGCCGATGCGTCCAGCTCCACCGCCCGCTCGGCGAGCCGGTCGGCGTCCGCCTCGTCCAGGGTCGCGGGGTAGTCGCCGCTCGGCTCCTGGCGTCCCACCTCGACGATGCCCTCCGCGGTGAGCGCGGACGCCTCCGCCACCACGACCGGCGGCGGGTAGACGTAGTCCTCGGTGCCGGAAGGCCCCGCCAGCTCGGCGATGGACGCCTCGAGCACGTCACGGTTGGCGTAGTCCGCCAGGCTCAGCCGGGACGGGTCGGCGCCGAGTCCGTAGGACCAGACCTGCTGCCCGCCCGTCGGGAGCTTGATCACGTAGAGGCCGTCCCCCAGCCGGCGGTTGAGCAGGCCGACCAGCGCGTCGCTCGCCGCGGAGCCGTCGTCGGGCAGTCCCGCAGGCGTGTCCACCAGTGCGACGTAGACCGGGAACGGCGTCTCCCTCACGAGTGCGGCGATGCGGTCGTGCGTGGCCTCGGCCTCGCCCGAGCCCATGACGCGGTCGATGACGACGCCGTCCTCGCGCAGCGCCTCGGCCAGCGCGTCGATGTCGGTCGGTCCGTCCATGCGTGCGTCTCCCCCGAGATCTCGTGTGGGTCAGGCCCGGGCGACCTCGACGGCCACCTCGTCGGCGTCGGCGTACGCCACGGTGGTGGCGAGCGTCTCCTCCGCGATCAGGGCCTCGTGGGTCCGCGCGGCGTCCAGGGTGGAGGCGGGCGCCGAGATCGTCAGCGCGATCCGGTCGCTCACCTGGAGCCCGGCGTCCTTGCGGGCCTGCTGGACCGCACGCACCAGGTCGCGGGCGGTGCCCTCGGCCTCGAGCTCCGGCGTCACGGCGGTGTCCAGGACGACGAAGCCGCCGCGCGGCAGCATGCCGATGGCGGTGTCGTCGGCCGTCGAGCCGGCCACGGTCTCCAGGGCGTACTCCCCCTCGACGAGGGCGAGCCCGCCAGCGGTGACGGTGCCGTCCTCCGCCACCGACCAGTCCCCGGACTTGGAGCCCTTGATCGCGAGCTGGACGTCCTTGCCCAGGCGCGGACCGGCCGCGCGGGCGTTGACGGTCAGTCGCTGCGAGACGCCGTACGCCGCCGCCTCGGGCGCGTCGGTCGCGAGGAGCTCGACCGACTTGAGGTTCAGCTCGTCGGCCACCAGCGAGTCGAAGCCGGTGAGGTCGGCCTCGGTGACGACGGTCAGCCGCGAGAGCGGCAGCCGGTTGCGGAGGTTCGCGGCCTTGCGCAGCGCCGATCCGGCCGAGCAGACGTCGCGGACGGTGTCCATCGAGGCGACCAGCGCGTCGTCGGCCGGCAGGTCCTCGGCGGACGGCCAGTCGGCCAGGTGCACCGAGCGCTCGCCGGTGAGGCCGCGCCATACCTCCTCGGTCGTCAGCGGCATCAGCGGCGCGGTGACGCGGCAGACGACCTCGAGCACGGTGTAGAGGGTGTCGAAGGCGTCGGCGTCCTCGTCCCAGAAGCGCTCGCGGGAGCGACGGATGTACCAGTTCGTCAGCACGTCGAGGAAGCTGCGCGTGGAGTCGCACGCCGCCGCGACCTCGTAGTTGTCGAGCTGGTCGGTCATCGCGGCGACGTAGTCGCGCAGCTTGGCCAGGATGTAGCGGTCGATGGGGTGCGTGCTGTCGGTGCGCCAGGTCGCGTCGTGGCCGGCGCCGCCACCCGCCGCGTTGGCGTACAGGGTGAAGAACGACCAGCTGTTCCACAGCGGGATCAGCACCTGCCGCACCGAGTCGCGGATGCCCTGCTCGGTGACGACGAGGTTGCCGCCGCGCAGGATCGGGCTCGACATGAGGAACCAGCGCATCGCGTCGGCGCCGTCGCGGTCGAAGACCTCGCGGACGTCGGGGTAGTTGCGCAGCGACTTCGACATCTTCTGGCCGTCGTTGCCCAGGACGATGCCGTGGCTCAGGCACGTCGAGAACGCCGGACGGTCGAAGATCGCGCCGGCCAGGACGTGCATCGTGTAGAACCAGCCGCGGGTCTGGCCGATGTACTCGACGATGAAGTCGCCCGGGAAGTGGTGGTCGAACCAGTCCTTGTTCTCGAACGGGTAGTGCACCTGCGCGAAGCTCATCGAGCCCGAGTCGAACCACACGTCGAGGACGTCGGTGACGCGCCGCATCGTGGACCTCCCCGTCGGGTCGTCCGGGTTCGGTCGCGTCAGCTCGTCGACGAACGGGCGGTGCAGGTCGGGGTTGCCGTCCTTGTCCCGCGGCAGGGTGCCGAAGTCGCGCTCGATGTCGGCGAAGGAGCCGTAGACGTCGATGCGCGGGTGGTGCTCGTCGTCGGACTTCCACACCGGGACCGGGCTGCCCCAGAAGCGGTTGCGGGTGATCGACCAGTCGCGGGCGTTCTCCAGCCACTTGCCGAACTGTCCGTCCTTGATGTGGTCGGGCACCCAGCGGATGTCCTGGTTGAGCGCCATCAGGCGCTCCTTGACCTTGGTCACCTCGACGAACCACGACGAGACACCCTTGTAGATCAGGGGCTGCCGGCAGCGCCAGCAGTGCGGGTAGGAGTGGTCGTAGGTCTCGCGGCGCACGAGGACGGTGCCGGGGGTCACGGAGCCGGTCTCCCCCTCCCGGGTCGCGGCCTTGAGGTGGTCGATGACGTGGAGGTTGGCGTCGAAGACCTGCATGCCCTCGTAGTCGGTGACCGGGAAGGTGAAGCGCCCGTCCTTGCCGACCGGCATGACCGCCTCGATGCCCTCGCGGTCGGTGACGACCTTGTCGTCCTCACCGAAGGCGCCGGCGGTGTGCACCAGCCCGGTGCCGTCGGTGGTGGTGACGAACTCGGCGGGCACGAGGCGGAAGGCGCGCTCGTGGCCGGCGTAGTAGCTGAACGGCGGGGCGTACTCCAGGCCGACGAGGTCGGCGCCCGTCCCGCGCCAGGTGACCTCAGGCGACTCGCCCAGCTCCCGGGCGTACGACGCCAGGCGGGCCTCGGCGATGAGGTAGCGCTCGGGGCTGCCGGTGGGGCCGTCGGAGGTGACGACGACGTAGTCGATGTCCTCGCCGACCATGACG
The DNA here is from genome assembly GCA_964021995.1 of Nocardioides furvisabuli. Classification (GTDB taxonomy): domain Bacteria; phylum Actinomycetota; class Actinomycetes; order Propionibacteriales; family Nocardioidaceae; genus Nocardioides; species Nocardioides furvisabuli_A. The sequence continues at coordinate 215,070 of CAXHZJ010000002.1, forward strand.
GCCAGGTTGGACGGCAGGGTCCACGGCGTGGTCGTCCAGACGAGGACCTTGACGCCCTTGAACGCTCCGTCGGTGGTCACGTCGTAGCCGACGGTGACGGCCGGGTCCTGGCGCATCTGGTAGACGTCGTCGTCCATGCGCAGCTCGTGGTTGGACAGCGGCGTCTCGTCCTGCCAGCAGTAGGGCAGGACACGGAAGCCCTCGTAGACCAGGCCCTTGTCGTGCAGCTGCTTGAAGGCCCAGATGACCGACTCCATGAACTCGGGGTTCATCGTGCGGTAGTCGTTGTCGAAGTCGACCCAGCGCGCCTGGCGGGTGACGTAGTCGCGCCACTCGCCGGTGTACTTCAGCACGCTCTGGCGGCAGGCCTCGTTGAACTTCTCGATGCCCAGCTCGACGATCTCGTCGGTGGTCTTGATGCCGTTGAGGCGCATCGCCTCGAGCTCGGCGGGCAGGCCGTGGGTGTCCCACCCGAAGCGGCGCTCGACGCGCTTGCCGCGCATCGTCTGGTAGCGCGGGATGAGGTCCTTGACGTAGCCGGTGAGGAGGTGGCCGTAGTGCGGCAGGCCGTTGGCGAAGGGCGGGCCGTCGTAGAAGACGAACTCGTTGTCCCCGCTCTCGCCCGCCTCGCGCTGCTCGACGCTCGCACGGAAGGTGTCGTCGGCCTCCCAGTAGGCCAGCACCGCCTCCTCGATCTCGGGGAAGCGCGGGCTGCTCGCGACGGTGGTGGCGTCGGTGTGCGAGACCTTGGGATAGGCCATCAGGGGGCTCCTCGCGGTGCGTCGTACGTCTCGGGTCTTCACCACGAGGACGATCTGCAGACCGCGGTACCACCTCGCTTGCCGCTCCCCGGCGGGGAGACGACCGCTCGTTCCGGCTGTGTCGGGCCGCACCCGTCGGGGTCTAGTGGGGCCGCGGCCGGATCGCCGCACCTGTTCTTCCCGAGGCTCGCCGCTGATGACGGCTCAGACGCCTGCGGCGATCGTACGGCGCTCGCGCTGGGGCGCGCCAATCGGTTGGGATGCGCAGCGCGGTGACTGACGGTGGTAGTCCAGTCAGTTCTGGCTGTTCCCGTCGGGTAGTCCAGTGACGGATGGTCCGGATACGGCCGCGCCGGGAGCCATCGCTCACTGGACTACCCAGGCAGGCGCGAGGGCACGCGGTCGCGGACGCTCAGTCAGGCGGCCCTGCGATAGCGCAGGTAGCGCTTCTTCTCCCCGTCCGCCAGTGCCCGTCGTTGCGCAACGGTCTCCGTCGGCGTCCACCACTGCGGTGGGTCGAGCGACCACCCTCGATGCTCGTTCCGCGACCGTGCGCGCTGTTGGGCCGCGATCAACCTCCGTGCCACGTCGTCGAGCTCGTGCCAGTCCGTCGCGAACATCGCAACCGGTTCGAGCCCGACGTCACGGAAGTCTGCATCCTGTCGGTTGTCCTTCGAGGCACCGACGAGGCTGAGGTGCGAGTCACCGTGGTAGAGCCCCACCAGTCCCGTCCGCGGATCGATGAGGTCCGGTGTGCCGACGTGGTGCCCGTCGAGGGTGAAGACCGGAGCGTTGCACCTCGGCCTGGGCAGCCCGGCCAGCCGCGTCCACACCCCGCGCATCGCCGTCTCGCGCGGTGACCATGAGTTCTCGTCGGCCTCTGCCAGGGCGTCACGAGCCTGCTGGATGCCGGTGACGGGCCCGAGCTGCCGCACGTACGCCGCCACTTCGGCGAGGCTGACCACGTCGGAGTAGCAGGCCATGTCGATCGCCTCGACAGCCGCGCCGAGCCCGTTGGCGTACCTCATCTCGAACGCCACTGAGCGCACCGCACGAGTGAGGCGGAGTCCGTCGAGAAGGACGATCTGCTCCGGGTTCAGGAACTCCTGGCTAACGGCGATCCCCGGTTGCGGTCGGACATTGCGGCGCGCGACCACCGTCACCGGTCTCTCGCGCACTCCGTCCCACGTCCCGTCGAACCACGGTGCGCCCTGCCAGGCCAGCGCAGCCCAGCCCGTGACTGCCTCGTCCGGCTTCAGCACAGCCAGCGCCTCCACTGCCCGCTGCGCCGGCGTCGAGGGCACGACGGAAGGTACCCACAGCCCACACCCCGTCGTACGCCACCGCGGACCGCGCGCCTGGCCGCGGGTGGGACCGGCCACGCCAGTCGGGTCCGCTCGCACCGGCGCAACAAGTCCCGGCCGGTTCTTGTGGAAGGGAGGTGGGACGAACATGGAGGAAGCGTTTCCGGCCCCGAGCGGCTCGTACCGGCTATCCACAGGGCAACTGCCCTCAGCCCCCGGGGTAGTCCAGTGAAGCCTGGCTGCGACAGGCGCTCCCACGCGGCCATCGCTCACTGGATTACCCGCCGCGACAGCCAGAAGTCACTGGACTACCCCGGGGTCCTGACGGTTGGCTGGCCCCATGGCGAACCCCGGGTACGACGGCATGTGGCTCCCGACCGACCAGGACCCCCGGATGCAGATGGGTCCCACCCGCGGGGAGCGGGAGTGCCTGGTGGGCTACCTCGAGCACTACCGCCAGACGCTGGCACTGAAGTGCGACGGCCTCGACGCCGCGCAGCTGGCGACCAAGGCAGTGCCGCCGTCGAACATCTCGCTGCTCGGACTGGTGCGGCACATGGCGCGGGTCGAGCAGAGCTGGTTCCGCCGGGTGATCGAGGCGCGGATGGAGCTGCCGCGGCTGTTCCCCGACGAGACCGAGGACGCCGGCTTCACCTTCCCGGAGGCCGACGACGAGCTGGTGCGTGCGTCGCACGCGCTGTGGCAGGAGGAGATCGCCTACGCCCGCGAGGTCCTCGAGCGCACCGACCTCGACCAGGTGGTCGACGTGCACGGCGAGCCGACCGAGGTGCGCGACATCGTGGTCCACATGATCGAGGAGTACGCCCGTCACTGCGGGCACGCCGACCTCGTGCGCGAGTGCGTGGACGGCCGCGCCGGGCAGTAGGCGTGGGGGTGGAACCACCTCCGTAGGCTTGCCCTCGTGACTGCTGCTTCCGGCTACGGCCTCGTGACCCTGCACGGCGACACCGTCCTCGACGCGTGGTTCCCCTCCCCCGTCCTCGGCGCGACCGAGGGCGAGGCGCCCGCGGAGCTCACTGCGCTCGAGGGTGAGGACGAGGCCCGCGGCGTACGCCGTGAGGTGCACCTGATCGAGATCGCCGACCTCGACGGGGCCCCGGCCAGCACCGCGGACGTGTGGCTGCGGCTGCACCTGCTCTCGACGCGGCTGGTGAAGCCGCACGGCATGTCGATGGACGGCGTCTTCGGCCTGCTCACCAACGTCGTGTGGACCTCCGCCGGCCCCTGCGCGGTGGAGGGCTTCGAGACGACCCGCGCCCGGCTGCGGGCCTCCGGCCAGCACGTCACCGTCTTCGGCGTCGACAAGTTCCCGCGGCTGGTCGACTACGTGGTGCCCAGCGGCGTACGCATCGCCGACGCGGACCGGGTCCGGCTCGGCGCCCACCTCGCCGAGGGCACGACCGTCATGCACGAGGGCTTCGTGAACTTCAACGCCGGCACCCTCGGGACGTCGATGGTCGAGGGCCGCATCTCCGCCGGCGTGGTGGTCGGCGACGGCTCCGACGTCGGCGGCGGGTCCTCGATCATGGGCACCCTGTCGGGAGGCGGCAAGGAGGTCATCTCCGTCGGCGAGCGCTGCCTGCTCGGCGCCAACGCCGGTATCGGCATCTCCCTCGGCGACGACTGCGTCGTCGAGGCCGGCTGCTACGTCACCGCCGGCACCAAGGTCACCGTCACCGACATCGACGGCAAGCCGCAGGTGGTCAAGGCGGCCACGCTCTCGGGCGTCGACAACATCCTCTTCCGTCGCAACTCGGTCAGCGGCGCCATCGAGGCAGTGCCGTGGAAGGGCGACGGGATCGCCCTCAACGCGGCGCTGCACGCCAACTAGCCATGCCGTCGCTGCGCCAGGCCGCGATCGGCGCGGTCGTGGCCGCCGGCGCGGTGGCGACCGCGCTCGTCGTGGTCGACCGCGGCGGGGTGCCGTCGATCCTCGACACCAGCGGGTGCACCGCGGAGGTCGACGGCCACACCGTCGAGGTCGACCTCGAGCAGGCGGAGAACGCCGCGCTCATCACAGCCGTGGCGGTCGAGCGCGGCATGCCCGCGCGCGCCGCGAGCATCGCGCTCGCCACGGCCTACCAGGAGTCGAAGCTCTACAACATCGACTTCGGCGACCGGGACTCCGTCGGCCTGTTCCAGCAGCGGCCGTCGCAGGGGTGGGGCACCGTCGAGCAGCTCACCGATCCCGTCTACGCCACCAACGCCTTCTACGACGCCCTCGCGCAGGTCGACGGCTACGACACGATGGAGATCACGGTCGCAGCCCAGGAGGTGCAGCGCTCGGCCTACCCCGACGCCTACGCCGACCACGAGAAGGACGGCCGCGCCCTCGCCTCCGCGCTGACCGGCAACTCGCCGGGCGCCCTGTGGTGCGACGTCCCGGGGGACGCCGACGAGGCCAGCGACGAGCTCGACGAGACCGGCCTGGTGCCGCGCGCCACCGTCGTACGCCGTGACCTCGAGCAGCGCTTCGGCCAGCTCTCGCTCGGCGGGTTCGAGCCCGGCGGCGTCTCGAGCGGCCACATGGAGGGGTCGGCGCACTACGAGGGCCGGGCGGTCGACGTGTTCTTCCGCCCGATCAACGCCGAGAACACCAAGCGGGGCTGGGCGATGGCGTCCTACCTCGTCGCCAACGCCGACCGCCTCGACATCCGGACCATCATCTTCGACGACCGCATCTGGCAGGCCGGGTCGTGGGCGGGCGACGGGTGGCGCGACTACCGCGTGCCGTCGTCGTCGGGCGGCAACCGGGCGATCCTCGAGCACCGCGACCACGTCCACGTGGACGTCTTCGACTGACTCCTCAGCCGCGCAGTCGCGCTGCGGCCGCCTCGACCCGTTCGTCGGTCGCGGTGAAGGCGACGCGTACGTGCTCGCGTCCCGCGGCGCCGTAGAACTCGCCGGGCGCCACGAGGATGCCCTGCTCGGCCAGCTCGGAGACCGTCGTCCAGCAGTCCTGGCCGCGGGTCGCCCAGAGGTAGAGCGAGGCCTCGGAGTGGTCGATGCGGAAGCCGGCCGACTCCAGCGCCGCCCGCAGGGTCGCGCGCCGTGCGGCGTAGCGGGCGTGCTGCTCGGCGACGTGGTCGTCGTCCTCCAGCGCGGCGATCATCGCGCGCTGCTGGGGTGCGGGCATCTGGAGGCCGAGGTTCTTGCGGACCGCGAGCAGCTCGCCCACCACCGCGGGATCGCCCGCGACGAAGGCGCAGCGGTAGCCCGCGAGGTTGGACCGCTTGGAGAGCGAGTGGACGGCGAGGATCCCCCTCAGGGAGCCGCCGTTGACCTGCGGGTCGAGCACCGACAGCGGCGCGTCGCCCTCCCAGGCGCACTCGATGTAGCACTCGTCGGAGACCAGCAGCGTGCCGCGCTCGCGGCACCAGTCGACGACCTTGCGCAGATGCTCCAGCGGCAGCACCCGGCCGCTGGGGTTGGCCGGGCTGTTGATCCACAGCACCCGCGGGGTGCGCGGACCGAACGCGGTCAGCGAGTCGGTGGCGAGGCTGTCGGCGCCCGCGAGCGCCGCGCCCACCTCGTACGTCGGGTAGGCCAGCGCCGGGTAGCCGACCAGGTCGCCGGCACCGATGCCGAGGTGCACCGCCATCGAGGCGATGAGCTCCTTGGAGCCGATCACCGGCAGCACGCCGTCGAGGTCGAGCCCGCTCACGCCGTGGCGGCGGGCCAGCCAGTCGATCGCGGCCCGGCGGGTGGCCTCGAGGCCGATGGTCGTCGGGTAGCCCGGCGAGTCCGCAGCCTCACGCAGCGCGTCCTGGACGACCTGCGGGGTCGGGTCGACCGGGGTGCCCACCGACAGGTCGCACACCCCGTCGGGATGCGTTCGGGCCGTGGCCGCGTGGGTGGTGAGCTTGTCCCAGGGGAAGTCCGGGAGGCGGCCGGAGACCGGCCCGCCCGTCACTCGTCGTGCTCCTGCGGGGGCAGCGCGGCGACGAGCTCGTGGTCCTTGTCGATGACGCCCATCTTGGCGGCGCCACCGGGCGAGCCGAGGTCGTCGAAGAAGTGGACGTTGGCGTCGTAGTAGCCCTTCCACTCCTCCGGGGTGTCGTCCTCGTAGAAGATCGCCTCGACCGGGCAGACGGGCTCGCAGGCGCCGCAGTCGACGCACTCGTCGGGGTGGATGTAGAGCATCCGCTTGCCCTCGTAGATGCAGTCGACGGGGCACTCGTCGACGCACGCGCGGTCCTTGAGGTCGACGCACGGCTGGGCGATGACGTAGGTCACCGGATCCTCCTGAGGGGGCACGGGGTGGGACGCAGGCAACCTTAGTATCTCGCCATGACCGATGCGCCGGAACCCCAGTCACACGAGACTGGCGTGGGCAGCCACGGCCTCGGTCCCCACGTCGTCGGGCAGCGCGTCGTGGTGCGCCACCTGCTCCCCGACGGCCGCGCCACCGACGTCCTCGGCACCTGCACGGAGTGGGGCGCGGACTCGCTCACGGTCGAGCGGGAGGGTCACGGTCCCGTGACGATCCCGCTGGCCCAGGTGGTCACCGGCAAGCCGGTGCCGCCGCGCGCGTCGGTGCGCGCCCGTGTCTCCGCGCAGGAGGTCGAGCAGCACGTCGCGGCGCTGTGGACGTCGATCACCACCGAGCCGCTGGGGCAGTGGCAGCTGCGGGCCTCTCCCCCGCACGGCGGCCGGCTCCGCCGCCGCGGCAACTCCGCGCTCGCCATGGACGACCCGGGCATCGGGTGGGCGGACGCGGCGTGGGGCGTACGCCGCTTCTACGACGCCCTCGACCAGGTGCCGACGGTCCAGGTGCAGCTCGACTCTCCCGTGGAGCAGACGCTGGCGCCCCTCGGCTTCGCGCCGATGGGCGACGGCGACGCGCACGCCCAGCTGGCGTCCGTGGCGCGCGCCCTCCGGTCAGCGCGCTCGGCTGCTCCGGACGTCCCGGCCGAGCTCGAGGAGCTGCCGGACTCCGTCGTGGTGTCGCTCGACGGCGGGGCCGCCTCCGGCCGCGGGGTGCTGTCCGGGGACTGGCTGCTGGTCGAGTCGCTCCTGGTGGACCCGGGCAGTCGGCGCCGGGGCCTGGCCACCGCCGTGCTGGCGGAGGTCCTCGACTGGGGCGCCTCGCTCGGCGCGACCACGGCACTGCTGCACGTCGAGACCGTCAACGCGGGCGCGATCGCGCTCTACGGGCAGCACGGTTTCACCACGCACCACACCAACCGCTACCTCGTCGCGCGCTGATCGTCGCGGCTGAAGAGCCGTTGCGCCGCGGCGAGCGTGCGCACCCACAGCAGCCGCTGGAGGGCCAGCACGACCATCCCGGCGACGACCATGCCGGCGATGTTGACCGCGAGCTGCGCGAGCGACCCGCGCATCTCCGACGGCGCCCACACGCCGATGGCGAGGGCGAGGTTGCCCACTGCCGGGATCGTGGTGACCGAGATGAAGACGCCGACCATCGCGTTGGCCCGCGCCGTCGTCAGTGCCAGCACCCCGGCAGCGCCGGCGATGAGCGCGACGATGAACGACCACCGGTCGGGGTGCCAGATGAAGCCGGTCTGCGGGCGGGGTCGGGTGACCATGTCCGCGGTGATCAGGCCGGTGAGCCCGCCGATCAGGCTGAGGAGGGCGACCACGACGACCGCGACGACGACGCCGCTGACGAGCAGCCGCAACGCCCGCGTGGTGAGCCCGGGCCGGCCGAGCACCAGTCCGGTCGCGATGGCGGCGACGGTCCCGAACTCGGGTCCCACGACCATCGCGCCGATCACCAGGACGGCGGAGTCGGTGATGACGGCGATCGCGGCGAGCAGGGTGGCGAGGACGAAGAACACGTAGTAGGACACCGTCGGGCGGCTCGCGTCGTGGCACTGCTGGATGACGCTCTCCCAGATCACCGCGTCGTCCGGGTCACCCGGCGCGGCACGCTCGAGCCGGCGGGCGGCGAGGAACGGCGTGGAGGTCGGGGTGGTCACCACGATCCCGCCCGACTCGTGCAGCCCCAGCCGGCGCAGCCGGCCGATCACCTCGCCGGCGAGCTCGCGGGCGACGTCGCACTCGACGAGGTCGCCCACCGGGGACAGGGAGGCGCCGCGGTGCAGGGTGAGGTTGGCGGAGCGGTCCTCGTGGCGCAGGAGGTCGACGACCTCGTCGCTGAGCTCGCTCGGCACGGTGAGGCGCAGGAGGACCAGCATGGCGCCGACCCTAGACGGGCGCGCCGGGCGAAAACCGCTGGCCGGTCCGCTCGCCCTCGACCTAGGCTCGCGGTGACGGCGCGGGGCGTGACGAACCCCCTCCTCCCCGGAGGCAGAGCAGCGCCGTCCGTGCGTACGACGTCACCGACGAGAGGCCGGCACCCGCGGGACCGCCGGCGAAGGTGTGGTGGCACCGCGACCCAGCCCTCCGCCCACACCTCCTGGGCCTCACCACGCCAGGAGGACCCCATGAGAACGCTCTGCCACGACCTGTCCAGCACCGCCCCCGGATCCCCGGTGGTCCTCGAGGGCTGGGTGCACCGGCGCCGCGAGCTGGCCCGGGTGACCTTCCTGGTGCTGCGCGACCGCAGCGGCCTGGCCCAGGTGGTGCTGCCGGCCGGCGCCGCCCTGCCGCCCGAGGAGACGACCGTCCGGGTCACCGGCACCGCCACCGCCAACGCGCAGGCACCCGGCGGCGTCGAGGTGACGGAGGCGTACGTCGAGTCGCTGACCGACGACGCCGCGACGCCGCCCGCCGAGCTGTGGCGCCCCTCGCTCGACGTCTCGCTGCCCACGCTGCTCGACCACGCCCCCGTGCTGTGGCGCCATCCCGCCCAGAAGGCACGCTGGGAGCTCGCCGCAGCGTCGCTGCGCGGCTTCCGGTCCGCCCTCGACTCCCGCGGCTTCACCGAGGTCGCCACCCCGAAGATCGTCGCGACGGCCACCGAGTCCGGCTCGTCGGTCTTCACCGTCGACTGGTTCGGGCGTCCTGCCCACCTCGCGCAGAGCCCGCAGTTCGCCAAGCAGCAGCTGGTCGGGGTCTTCGAGCGGGTCTACGAGGTGGGGCCCGTGTTCCGCGCCGAGCCCCACGACACGGTGCGCCACCTGGCGGAGTACCGCTCGCTCGACGTCGAGCTCGGCTTCATCGAGGACCACCGCGACGTGCTCCGCGTGCTGCGCGAGGTGCTGGCCGGCATGGTCGGTGCAGCGGCGGAGGCGGAGCAGGCCGTGGCGCGCAGCGGCGCCCGGTTGCCCGTCGTGCCGGAGGAGATCCCCGTCATCCACTTCGCCGACGCGCTCGCGCTCGTCGGGGCACCGGCCGACGAGCCCGACCTCGCCCCCGAGCACGAGCGCGCGCTGGGTGCGTGGGCGCTGGCCGAGCACGGCAGCGACTTCCTCGCCGTCGAGGGGTACCCGATGGCGAAGCGGCCGTTCTACACGCACCCGCAGCCCGGCGACGAGCGGTGGTCCAACTCCTTCGACCTGCTCTTCCGCGGCCTCGAGCTGGTCACCGGCGGCCAGCGGCTGCACCGGCCGGGCGACTACGAGCGCGCGATCCGGGCGCGCGGCGAGGACCCGTCGGCGTACGAGTCCTACCTCCAGGCGTTCCGCCACGGGATGCCGCCGCACGGCGGGTTCGCGATCGGGCTCGAGCGCTGGGTGGCCCGCCTCGTGGAGGCGGCCAACGTCCGCGAGGTCACGCTCTTCCCGCGCGACCTGCACCGGCTGGCGCCGTAGGCGGCCTACTCCTCGACGGCGTCGGGGTTGGTGCAGATGACGGTGTCGCTCGGCGTGTAGGTGGTGCGGAAGAGCTCGTCGTCGCGCGTCTCGGTGTTGCCGTTGACCGGGGTGAAGTAGCGCATCACGTCGATGTCGAAGCCGCCGTAGCCCTCGTTGGGGTAGCAGTCGGGCGTGTCGAGGCGACGCACCTCGGGCTGGGTGAGGTTGTAGCGGCCGCTCGTCGTCGTGGTGATGTCCCAGTGCTTCGTGGAGTACATCGTGACCGTCACCGCGCCGGACGACGACGGCGTCGAGTTGGTGAACGAGGTGTCGATGAGCACGCCGTAGGGGGTGTCGTTGGTGAACCGCAGGTCGATGGCCCCCCACGCGACCGTGGCCTCGCGGCCGACCGGGTAGCGGTCGATGTAGAAGGAGTGCGGCTTGTGCTCGACGTCCTCGAGGCCGGCGAAGAACATCGCGTTGAACAGCGTGGTCGCCATCTGGGAGACACCACCGCCGAGGTCCTGCACGAGGATGCCGTCGTTGATGACGAAGCCCTCGGTGAAGCCGTTGGCCTCGGTGCGCTCCCCGACGATGTCGTTGAGGGAGAAGGTCTCGCCGGGCTTGAGCAGGGTGCCGTCGACGACCTCGGCGGCGCGGCCGATGTTGATGTTGCGGTACTCCGCGTAGGGGAAGTAGGTGGTGAAGGACGAGACCTCCTCGCGGACCTTCAGCGCCCGCGCCTCCCTGGTGGTGAAGTCCGGCTTCGCGACCGTGGCGGTGAGGTCGATCCGGCGCTCGCCCTGCGGGCGGGCGACCGCGTCGAGGAAGCCGGCCTCGAGCTCGGCGGGGTCGAAGGTCACGCCCGGCCTGGCCGGGACGACCTGCGGGCGCCCGTCGACGAGCGAGACGGTCGCGTCGACCGGGGCGCCGCTGGTGACCCGGGTGTCGACGACCTCGGTCAGCGCCTTCGCGTCGAGGGTGGGCACGAGCTCGCCGTCGGTGGGGACCAGGCTGAGCGCGGCGGTGTAGTCCTCGGGGAAGACCTTGACCTCGGAGCCCTCGAACCCGAGCGTGACGGGCGCCGCGACGGCGGGTGAGGCGAAGCCGTCGAGCGCTTCCTGCACGTCACCGGCATCGATGTCCGGGGCGACCTCCGACATCTCGAGCGCGACCACCTCCGGGGAGTCCGCGAGGTAGACCTCCTGCAGCGCGGCGAGGGTGTCGCTCGGGTCGAGCGCCTGGCCGGTGCGCGCCTTGGTGGTGCGGATGTCGATGCCGTCGAACCTGACGGCGCCGTCGCGGGGCGCGGTGCCGTGCTGCTCGTCGAGCTCGGCGAGCTGGGCGGCGTACGCCGTCTCGTCGACCTCCACCTCGGCCTCGAAGTCGTCACCGCCGGTGAAGTAGTTCCACAGGCGCACCGGGTCCCAGCTGCGCTCGCCGCCGGCCTCGGCGACGGAGGCGTCGTAGTCGACCGCCAGGCCGGCGCGGGCCGGGTCGATCGCCACCTGCTCGCCCTCGATGGTGGTGGCGATCGGCCGGTTCACCCGGTCGGCCAGCCCTGCCTGCAGGCGCTGCGCGGCCTCGCCCTGCGGGTGCCCGCCGATGCGTACGCCGGACACGGTGGTGTTGCGCGGCACCTTGTCGCCCGCGACGTAGTGCGCCGCGACGTAGAGCCCGCCGAACAGGACCACGAGGCCGAGCAGCAGCCACACGACGACAGAGGCGCCAGCCTTGTCGCGGGGCTGGCCGTCAGGACGCAACTGGTTCTTCGGCACGCCGCGAGTTTAGGTCGCCGTGCGTCGAACCCCGTGATCCTCGGAGCGGTCCGCGGGGCGCCGGCGACCCGACACGACCGTCGCGAGGGCGGCGAGGAGCAGGACCGCCGAGCCGGCGAGGAATGACCAGCCGGCGGTGTCGGCGGAGATCAGGAAGCCGCCCGCCGGGCGTTCCAGCGCCCCGCGGGCGACGGGGACCCACCACCCGAGCGCGAAGGCGAGACGGACCACGCCGGGCGGCAGCCAGGCCAGCACGACGAGACCGGCGACCAGCGCGAGGGCGAGCCCCCACCACCGCTGGTGCAGCAGCGTCCCGGCCGCCCCGGACACGATCCCGACCAGGAGCGCGGCCGGGACGGCGGCCAGCGTCCTCACAGACCTGCGAAGAGGTCGTCCTCGAAGCCGTCGGCGTCGGTGGGACCGGGGGTGCCCTTGACCAGGCGGTAGAACTCCTCCGACCACCACGCGTGCCCGCTCTCGGCGCCCGAGAAGAAGCCCCCGTCCGTCTCCACCTGCGTGTCGTGCTTGGCGAGGGCGTCCATCTTGCGCTGGACGGTCTTCGAGCCATCGACGCGGGCGCTGATCAGCTCGTCCGGGGTCACGAAGGCCGGCAGCTTGCCGTCGGGCTCCATGCCCTTGAAGGTCTCGGTGTCGCCCGACTCGCGCAGCGCTCGCAGGCTCGCGCGCATCCGCGACTCGCTCATGGCCGTCCAGTAGATCTTCGCGATGTCGTGCGGCTCGCCGAGCTCGCGCTTGTAGGAGGGCGCGGCCGCCAGCTGGGCGGCGTACATCGCGACGCGGTGGGCCTGGATGTGGTCGGGGTGGCCGTAGCCGCCGAACTGGTCGTAGGTCACCAGCACCTGCGGCCGGACCTCGCGGATCACCGTGACCAGCTCGTCGGCGGCCTCGTTGAGGTCAGCGGTCCAGAAGGCGTTGTCGGGGATCTTCTCGGCCGCGACCGCGTGGCCGTCCTCGTGCCAGGCCATGCCGGAGTCGTGGAAGCGGCCGAAGCCGCCGAGGAAGCGGTGGTCGGTGACCCCGAGGACCTTCATCGCCTCGTCGAGCTCGCCGCGCCGGTGCTCGCCCAGGCCGCCCTTCTCCTCGAAGGCCAGGTGCGACAGCGCCGGGACGAGCACCTCGCCCATCTCGCCCGCGGTGCAGGTCACGAGGGTGACGCCGACACCTTCGTCGACGTAGCGGGCCATGGTGGCTCCGGTGCCGATGCACTCGTCGTCGGGGTGGGCGTGGACGAGCAGGATGCGGCGGTCGGTCATGTTTCCTCAGCCTAGATCGGGGCGCTTGATGCGCTTCGGCGCGGTCGGCAGGTGCAACGGCGGGAAGGGGTCACTGTGTTCCGCACCCGTGCCGGGACCTCCGTCGTCCTCGTCGAGCCAGCCGTCGTGGGTGTCCACCAGGACCTCCAGCATGAAGGCTGGGGCGTCGCTCACGATCGCCCACGGGTGGTCCTCGTCGTCGTCCTCACCGGCCAGCCGCTCCCGCTCGATGTGCGCCTCGAAGCCGTCCGCGCGCAGCCGCGCCACGACCGCCTGCGCGTCGTCCTCGTCGAAGAAGATCGCCCTCACGGGGGTGATTGTGCCCCTCCCCCCGCTGGCTAGGGTCACCCCATGTCCACCGCGTCGGAGATGCCGTACGTCGAGGGGGTGCACCTGCAGCGCACCGACGAGAACGTGCGGGAGATCGCCGCCCTTGCCGAGCTCCTCGGCGAGCCCGCCGGACTCGGGGGGCTGCTCGGTGACCTGAAGTACCGCGTCCGGCGCGCCCGGGTGCCCCGGCTGCTCGGGCGCGCGGTGCGGGAGGCGTGGCGCTGGGACGACTACGACGAGCGGGACGAGCAGTGGTACCCGCAGGGCATCTCGACGAGCGCCGACGCCTCCGACACCGAGGACGTCGACGGCCGCCGGGTGCTGGTCACGACGTGGTACTCCACGGGCCGCGACGGCACCAAGCGCGGGTCGCGGGTGACCTTCGTCGACCTCGACCAGGGCACCTACCGCCACGTGCTGCTGGTCTCGCCGGTGCTCGACGAGGACGGCCGGTTGGTGCTGCGGCCCATGAACATCCACGCCGGCGGCATCGTCTGGGCCGGGCCCTACCTGCACGTCGCGGCCACGAGCCGCGGCTTCGTCACCGCGCGGGTCGACGACATCATGCGGGTCCCGGGCGACGACGACCACCCGGATCGTCTCGGCGTCGAGGGCACCGCGGTCCACTCCTTCGGCCACCGCTACGTCCTGCCGGTGCGCTTCACCCACCAGGCCTTCACCGACGAGGGCCACCAGAAGCTGCGCTACTCCTTCATGTCGCTGGACCGGAGCTCGGACCCGCCGGCGCTCGTCGCGGGCGAGTACGCCCTGCGCGCCGACGCGACCACCCGCCTGGCCCGCTACCCCCTGGACCCCACGACGTGGCAGCTCTCCACCGGCGACGACGGGTTCTCCCGGCCGCTGGCCCTCGACGACGGCGGGGTGCGGCAGATGCAGGGCGCGGTGATCGCGGCCGGTCGGTTCCACGTCACCGTCTCCCACGGGCCCTGGATGCCCGGCAGCGTGTACGCCGGTCGGCCGGGGTCGATGCGGCAGCGCCGCTGGGCGCTGCCGATGGGCCCGGAGGACCTGTCCTACTGGCCGTCCACCGACCGGATCTGGTCGCTCACCGAGCACCCGCGGCGGCGCTGGATCGTCTCGATGGACCGGGCCTGGTTCGACTGACTCGGCGTTGAGTCGCTGGGAGACTCACGGGCGAGGGCGAGGCGAGACCGCGCCGCGACACGCCCGGGATACGGGTTGAGTCTCCCTGAGACTCAACCGCAAGGGTGCAGGTCAGCCGCGTGGTTGCATCGCCAGCTGGCGGCTCTGGGCGACCAGCCGGTCGGCCGAGTCCCAGACCTCGCAGTCCTCCTCGAACATGCCGCCGGCGATGTTGCGCGTGCGGTGCGAGACCCGGAGCCACCCCGGCGCCGGGACGGCGCGGACGTGGACGGTGAGCTCGAGCGTCGGGGCCCAGCCCGGCCGGCCGAGGTCGAAGGTGACCGGCGGCAGCGCGTCGCAGACCATGAGCAGCCCGACCGGGTCGACGTCGTGGCCGTCGGCCATCCGGAACCAGGCCTGGATGTGGCCCCGACCGCTGGGGGCGCCCATCGCCCAGCCGATGCAGGCCGGGTCGAACCGCATGTCGAAGCGGTCCATCACCGGCGCCACGCGTCGCGTCTCCTCCGGTGCGAGCGAGCCGGCCACGCACTCCTCGAGCGGCGGCAGCTGCGGGGGCTCGGCCGTGGTGGCGACGTCGTCCGGCATGGCGCGCAGGTCGCCGTACGTCGCCAGGACGCTGATGCGGGTGGCCCCCTCCTGGGCGAGCTCCGCGGCCACGGTCGCCACCGAGCCTCCCTCGCGGAGCACCCGCGTGGACACCTGGGCGTGGCCGGGTCGCGCGGCGGACAGGTAGTAGGCACTCACCGCGAGCGGGTGCGACTTCGCCGGGACGGCCTCGGCGATCGCGGTTCCGACCACACCGAGGAGGTAGCCGCCGTTGACGCCGCCGCCCACGAGCCAACCGGCGTCGAGGTCAGCGCCGAAGAGTCCGTCGCCGGTCGCGGTCAGGGCGGTGTGGGTGTCCCACTCGGAAGGCATGGGCCCGAGCCTAGGTCGAGGGAGCCTCAGCGCGCCCGGAGCCACTCCGCGACCACGGGCAGCCCGCCGACCCAGTCGAGACGGGCGGCGTACATCGACCGGCGACCGCGCTGGCGCGGCTTGTGGTCCCACTTGCCGGTGCCGGCGCACGGGAGCGTGGTGCCGCGGCAGGTCCAGCCGTGCAGGAAGGCGAGCGTGCGCCCGTCGGGCGTCTCGACCAGGTCTGCGCCGCCGGGGCCGCACAGCCCTGTGGTCGCGGTGTCGAGCAGCATCCCGCTCTCCGCGAGCGTCCAGTCGAGCAGCGCCGTCGAGCGCAGCCAGCGGGTGCGGTAGCCGCAGCGGGTCCAGTCGCCCTCCGAGATGAGCAGCACGTAGCCCTCGGGCCGCGGGGCGAGCACCGGGTTCTCGATCACGCCGGGCGAGCGCACCAGCTCCACGCTGGTCGCTCCTGTGCCCACCGACTGCCCGTCGCGCGTGAGCGCCACGATCCGCACCGTGGAGGGGATCCGGTCGGTCTTGTAGAGCAGGTACGCCGTGCCGTCGACGTCGCGGAAGAAGGACGGGTCGATCACGCCGGCGCGCGGCAGCGTGGGGTCGCGCGGCAGCAGCGGGTCCTGGGCGGTCGGCGTGCCGGCGTACGACGGGCAGACGAGCGGGGCGCGGCCGACCGGGCGGAACGGCCCACGCGCAGAGGTCGAGCGGGCGACGCCGATGCACCGCCCGTGCTCGCCCATCCCCTTCACCGGCGTGGCGTAGTAGAGCAACCAGCGCCCGCGCACTCGAGCCACGTCGACCGCCCAGATGCCGCCGTCGCGCGACCACGACGGACGGTGGGACAGCAGGCTGCCGCCCCGCCGCCACGGGCCGTCGGCGCTGCGCGACCACGCGTGCGGCACCCGGTCGCCGGTCGCGTACGCCACCAGCCCGCCCGGCGCGGACACGACCGCGGGGTCCGGGAAGTCGACGTCGAGGACGGGTCGCGGCACGGGGTCGGCGGCGAGGGCGGGCCCCGCGACGGACAGGACCCCAGCGGTCAGCAGCAGCACGAGCAGGCGGACTGCTCCCCGGATCGGCACCGGGGGAACCTACCCCGTCGGGTGGTCCCTCAGGGGCGCAACGTGGCAGGAAGCGTCTCGAAGCCGCGCAGGATGCGGGTCTCGCGGCGCCGCGCCCCCGGCTCGAGGCGCAGGTCGGGGAAGCGCTGCCAGATCGCCCGCAGCCCCACCTCTCCCTCCATCCGCGCCAGCTGCGCGCCGAGGCAGTGGTGGCGACCGGCGGAGAAGGCGATGTGCTCGCGTGCGTTGGCCCGCGCGACGTCGAAGCGGGTCGGGTCCGCGAAGACCTCGGGGTCGCGGTTGGCGCCGGCGAGGATCGCGGTGACCATCGAGCCCCCGCGCACCGGCTGCCCGGCCACCTCGGTGTCCCGCACGGCCATCCGGCCGGTCAGCAGCACCGGCGGGTCGAGGCGCAGGGCCTCCTCGACGACGTTGGTCCACAGCGACGGGTCGGCGACCACCCGCGCACGCTCGTCGGGATGGTCGTGCAGGAGCGCGATGCCGTTGCCGAGCAGGTTGACCGTGGTCTCGAACCCCGCGGCGAGCACGAGGCCCGCCGTGGCCTTGAGCTCGGTCTCGCTCAGACCGGCACCGTCGTCGCGTACGGCTACCAGCTGGCTGAGCAGGTCGTCGCCTGGATGGCGCCGCAGGTGGTCGAGGTGATGACCGAGCCAGTCGTCGAAGTCGGCCAGCGCCCGCGACACCGAGCGGTAGCGCCGCAGCCCGAGACCCAGGTCGAGGCTCGGCGCCGCGGCGGAGCCGAACTCCAGGACGCGGGCACGGTCGCGCTCGGGCACCCCGAGGACCTCGGCGATCACGGTGACCGGCAGCTGCGCGCAGTAGGCCTCGACGAGGTCCACCGGGCCGGACGCGCGTGGCTCCAGGGCGTCGAGCAGGTCCGCGGCGATCTCCTCGGTGCGCTCGCGCAGCCGCTCGACGGCGCGCATGGTGAAGACGCGTGTGACCAGCCTGCGGTAGCGGGTGTGGTCGGGCGGTTCGGTGACCAGCAGCGACGGCGGCTCCACCGGGTGCAGGGTGGTCGGCGCCGCCCACCGCGCGATCCGCCCGACCGGCCCTTGCGTCGTCGGCAGTCCGGTGCGGAAGTCGTCACTGGTCAACAGGTGGCGTACGGCGGCGTGGCTGGTGGCGACGTGGCCGATCCGCGAGCGGTAGAGCGGGCCGCGCGAGCGGATCTCCTCGACGAGGTCGAAGACGTCGTCGGTGCCGCGCGAGCCGACGCGGATGAGCTGCGCCTGGAGGTCGCCGCGGTCGGCTGCGCGCCGCAGCAGGAGCGTCGGCAGGCCGTGCGCCACACCCCAGTGGACCGTCGACCTCATGCGCCCCACCTCATGCGGCGAGACTATCCGCGCCCTGCCTAGGCTGACGGGCATGTGGCTGCTGATCGACCTACTGCTCGTCGGCGTGTTCGCGATCGTCGGCCGGATCAGCCACTACGGCACCCTCACCGCCGGTGGCTGGTGGTCGACGGCCTGGCCCTTCCTCGTCGGCGCGCTGCTCGCCTGGGCTGCCCTGGCCGCGACCCGTCGCCCGCCCGAGGCGGTCACCTCGGGCGTGGTGGTCTGGCTCGGCGCGCTCGTCGGAGGCATGGTGCTGCGGCAGGCCGCGGGGCAGGGCACGGCGACGGCCTTCGTGGTGGTCGCGACCCTCGTCCTCGGCTTGCTGCTGGTGCTGCCCAGACTGGCGGTGTCTAGAGTCGGCGCACGTGCCCGACGCTGATCCCCGCCCCACCCGCAGCGCCGCCCTACCGTTCGGGCTCCTCGTCGCCGCCGTCGTCCTCGTCTCTCTCAACCTGCGCGCCGGCGCGTCCTCGCCCGGACCGGTCCTGGAGGAGGTGCGCGAGGGTCTCGGCATGACCGCCGGCGTGGCCGGTGCGATGACCGGGCTGCCGGGCCTGTGCTTCGGGCTGGTCGGGGCCCTGGCCGTCGGGTTCGCCCGCCGCGTCGGGATGACCGCCTCGGTCGCGGTCGGTCTCGCCGCTGCTGCGGTCGGGCTGCTGCTGCGGGTGACGACCGACAGCGTGCCGGTCTTCCTCGTCCTCACCGTGCTGGCGCTGGCCGGCATGGCCGTCTGCAACGTCATCGTCCCGGCGTGGATCAAGGCCCACGGCCACGCCGTGGTGCTGATGACCGTCTACGGCACCGGCCTCGTCGTCGGCGCCACGCTCGGCGCGCTCGTCACCGCGCCGGCCACGGAGGCGGCCGACTCATGGCGCGTCGGGCTCGGCATGTGGGGACTGGTCCTCCTGGTGGCGGCCCCGCTGTGGGGTTGGTTGGCGCTGCGCGAGCGCCGCTCGCCGTCCGAGCACAGCGTCAGCAGCGGTCCCGCCCCGAGCGGGCGCATCGCCCACTCGCGCACCGCGATCGCGCTGACCGTGCTCTTCGGCATCCAGTCGATGCACGCCTACGTCCAGTTCGGCTGGCTGCCCCAGATCTACCGTGACGCGGGCATGTCCGCCTCGTCCGCGGGCGCGCTGCAGGCGCTGCTGTCGGGGGTCGGCATCCTCGGGGCCCTCGCCATGCCCACCGTGATCGCCCGGGACCGCGGCCTGCACGCATGGATGGTGTCCTTCGGCGTCGCCCTCTTCCTCGGCTACGCCGGGCTGCTCGTCGCCCCGGCCACGCTCCCGTGGCTGTGGGCACTGCTGCTCGGCTTCTCCGGGCTCGCCTTCCCGACCGCCATCGCGCTCATCACCGCCCGCACCCGCCACCCGTCCGTGACCGCGCAGCTGTCCGGCTTCGTGCAGCCCATCGGCTACGCCCTCGCCGCGGTCGGGCCCTTCGCGGTCGGGCTGCTCCACGACGCGACCGGCGACTGGCAGCTGGTGCTCGTGCTGCTCGCGCTGACCTCCGTGCCCTTGACCCTGGCGGGCCTGCGCGTGGCGAGGCCGGCGTACGTCGACGACGAGATCTGAGCGACCCGCGGTCGCGTCTGTCAGGATCTGCGGCGTGAAGCAGTGGGTGGTGGTCGTCGGCGGCACCAACATGGACGTCGTGGCGCGCACGTCCGCCCCGCTGGTCCCCGCGACCAGCAACCCGGGTCGCACCCGCATCTCCCCCGGCGGCGTCGGGCGCAACATCGCCGCCTGCCTCGGCCTGCTCGGAGCGCCCGTGCGACTGGTCTCGGCGGTCGGCGACGACACCTTCGGCGACGAGGCCCTGCGGGTCACCGCGGCCTGCGGTGCCGACGTGTCGGCCGTACGCCGCGTGCCGGGCGCGACCGGCACCTACACCGCGGTCCTCGACGACCGCGGCGAGCTGGTGGCCGCGGTGTCCGACATGGCGGTGGTCGACGAGCTGGTCCTCGAGACCGTCCACCTCACCGACGCGGCGCTCGTCGTCCTCGACGGCAACCTCCCGCACGCCCAGGCCGCGCGCGTGTTCGCCGCCGCCGCGCAGGCAGGGGTGCCGCTGGCCTTCGAGCCGGTGTCGGTGGCGAAGGCCGCACGGCTGGCCGACCTGGTGCACGACCTCTTCCTCGTCACGCCCAACGCCGACGAGCTCGCGGCGCTGACCGCCCGCGCCACAGCCGACTGGCACGCCTCGGTCACCGACCTCCACTCCCGCGGCGTCGAGCACGTCTGGGTCCGGCACGGGGCCGACGGCTCGTGGATGTGCAGCCGCGGGCACGACCCGGTGCACCTGGCCGCCGCCCCGGCCGAGGTCGTCGACGTCACCGGTGCCGGTGATGCCATGCTCGCCGCGTGGGTCGCGGCGTGGCTGCGCGGCGACGACCCCGTCGAGGCGGCGCGCGACGGCCACCGGGCAGCAGCCGCGACCATCGAGAGTCCCCACACCGTCCGGCCGGACCTGGCCGCAGCCATGCACCACCTCACGAGGGAGCACCGTTGAACCTGACCGTCACCGACGAGGTCCGCGACGCGCTGGCGTCCGGGCAGCCCGTCGTCGCGCTGGAGAGCACGATCATCAGCCACGGCATGCCCTACCCGCAGAACGTCGAGATGGCCCGCACCGTCGAGGGGATCGTCCGCGAGGGCGGCGCCGTCCCCGCGACGATCGCGGTCCTGCACGGCCGGCCCACCATCGGCCTCTCGCCCGACGACCTCGAGCTCCTCGCCTCCGACGAGTCGGTCATCAAGGTCTCCATCCGCGACCTGCCCTACGTCGTCTCGCGCGGCCTGCACGGGGCGACGACCGTCGCCTCGACGATGCGGCTCGCGGCCCTGGCCGGCATCGGCGTCTTCGTCACCGGCGGGCTCGGCGGGGTGCACCGCGGCGCGGAGACGACGTACGACGTCTCGGCCGACCTCACCGAGCTGTCCACCACGTCGGTGGCCGTGGTGTGCGCCGGGGTGAAGAGCATCCTCGACATCGGCCTGACGCTGGAGAAGCTCGAGACCCTCGGTGTGCCGGTGGTCGGCTACGGCACCGACGACTTCCCGTCGTTCTTCTCCCGCTGGTCGGGCTTCGCGGCGCCCATGCGCCTCGACGCACCCGCCGACGTGGCTGCGCTGATGCGGTCCAAGTGGGACCTCGGCCTGGCCGGCGGCGTCGTCGTCGCCAACCCGATCCCGGAGGAGTCGGAGATCCCGGCCGAGGACATCGGCGCGATCATCGACCGCGCGCTCGCCGACATGGACGCCCTCGGCATCCGCGGCAAGGACGCGACCCCCTACCTGCTCGGGCGGATCGTCGAGATCACCGAAGGCAGCTCGCTGACGGCCAACATCGCGCTCGTGGAGCACAACGCGCGCCTCGGCGCGGCGATCGCCCGGGAGTACGCGGCTAGTTGACGACGACCTCGTAGGTGCGGCAGCGGCGGTCGCTGGGCACCACGAAGAGCACCGTCGGGCTGAAGCCGCGGCGCCGCAGCGTGTAGGTGCCCTGTGGCGGGCCCGGCGTCGCCCGGCGGAAGGTCAGGGCGAACGAGCGCTGCTCACCGCGTGCCGCGTGGGTGAGGTCGGTGACGCGGGTGAGCTTCACCGACCAGCTCCTCGTGCCGTCGCTGAGCTGGAACTTCCGCCCGCGCAGCCGGGTGAACCGGCGACGGGTGTAGAGGTCCCGGGCTGCGGCGGCTGCCGCGGCCTCGACGGCCGGGCCGACGGCGAGCACCGCGGCACCGGTCGCGCCGGCTCCCAGGACGGTTCTGCGGGACAGGTTCATGGCGTGCTCCGGGGGTCGGGGAGGGACGGGGCTAGCATCGGCGCGTGACGAGGATCGAGTGGCTGACCCACGAGCACTTCGCTCCTCTGGTCGGCCAGGACGTGACGGTGGAGACGGGCGCGCACGGCGACCTGACGATGCGGCTGGTGGAGGCGACGGTCGGCACCCAGCCCGGCGGGCCCGGGCCGGAGGGCCAGCAGCGGCTGCAGTTCTCGCTCGTCTTCCTCGGACCGGCGGAGCAGGTCCTGCCGCAGGGCACGTACGCCGTGACGCACGACGCGGTGGGCGAGCAGCACCTGTTCCTGGTGCCGCTCGGGCGTGATGCCACGGGCGTGCGCTACGAGGCCGCCTTCGCCTGAGGCGAGGACGGGTCGCGTGCTCATCCGGTCCACTCCATGCGTCGGTAGACGCCGAGGTCCTCGGCGACGGTGAAGCCCAGCCGGGCGTAGAGCTCGGCCGCGCGGTTGTGCGCCTCGACGTGGATGCTGACGATCCGCCCGGTGGCCCGCGCCTCCTCGACGAGGTCGCCGAGGAGGCGGCGGCCGATCCCCGTACCGCGGGCGTGCGGGACCAGCGAGATGTCGACGACGCGGATGTCGCCGGGACGGCGGTCGACGATCAGCCTGCCGACCGGCCGGCCGTCGACCTCGACGACGTCGAAGGACCCGTGCGGGTTGAGGCGGCGGTACTCGGTGTCCTGCGCGGTGAACTGCATCCGGACGAAGGCCTCGAGCTGGCCGGGCTCCCACGACACCTGCGCCAGCTCCTCCTCGCGGGTGCTGCCGTAGAGACCGACGAGGAACTCCCGGTCGGCGTCGGTCGAGGGGCGGAGCGTGACCTCGGTGGCGCGGCCGTCGGTGGTGGTGGCCATGCGCCTCACGTCCTCGGCGGGAAGACGCCCTGGAGGGCGATGTTGAAGTAGAAGGTCAGGTAGGGCTGCATGTTGTTGTGCGGCTGGTCCCCGCCGGCGGGGGCCAGCGACGCGGCAGCCAGCGGCACCGGGTTGTCCGGGGTGTCGCGGTAGACGACGCCGTTGGCGCGGCCGAGCACCCGGTCGTTGCCCGGCGTCTGCAGGATTGCCGGCCCGGCGCTGGCGTTGACGGCGTGGCTGTGCGACGGGATCTCGCTCTCGAGCAGCGTCACCGTCTCGGTGCCCGACGACTCGCCCAGGTCGTGGAGGCTGAGCCCGGGGCCCTGGCCGGGGTGCATCGGAGCGCGGCCCTGGAGGTCGGGCAGCGCGAAGTTCGACTTCCCGTTGCCGCCGTACGTCGTGCCGAGCAGCGAGAAGAGGGCGGTGTTCTGCGACAGCGGCATGAGCTGGCCGTCGCACCACGCCCAGCCCTTGGGGGCGAAGTTGAACGGGAAGATCCGGATCTCCGCCACGAACGGGTCTGCCATGGGTGGTCCTTACGTCGGGGAGGGGAAGATGCCGAAGAGCGAGATGATGTGGTTCACGCAGAGGTAGGGCTGCATGTTGGTGTGCGGCTGGGAACCGCCCACCGCCCCCACGGACTGCGGGGACATCGCCGCCGAGGCGGGCCCCGGGCGGTAGAGGTTCGCCGATCCGCTCGCGGCCAGGACGCTGCCCACGGGGCTCGCGG
Organism: Nocardioides furvisabuli; assembly: GCA_964021995.1. GTDB lineage: Bacteria > Actinomycetota > Actinomycetes > Propionibacteriales > Nocardioidaceae > Nocardioides > Nocardioides furvisabuli_A. The sequence continues at coordinate 238,039 of CAXHZJ010000002.1, forward strand.
CCGAACCCACGGCGGTGCTGGCGAGCAGCGGGTGGGCGTGCGCGGGGATCTGCTGGGTCGTCAGCGTGATCTCCTCCGCGCCACCGGTCTCGGCGAGGATGAAGCCGTTCCCCTGGTGGATCGGGATGCGGCCGCGCAGGTCGGGCAGCGCGAAGGTGGACTCGCCGTCGCCGCCGTACGTCGTGCCGATGAGCTGGAAGAGGGTCTCGTTCTCCGAGATGGGCAGGAGCTGCCCCTCGCAGAACATCCACCCGGCGGGTGCGAAGTTGCCGGCGAACATCCGGATCTCCCCCACGTAGGGCTGTGCCATGTCACGTCCTCAGTTCGGGCTCGGGAAGATGCCCTGCAGGGCGATGCAGAACGACAGGGTCAGGAACGGCTGCATGTTGAGGTGGGCCTGGGACCCGCCCGCGACGCCGTTGCTCGACGGATCCAGCGCGACCAGGTCCGACGGCGGCCCGTAGACCTGGCTCGAGCGGGCCACCGCGTTGTCGGTGGGCAGGACGAGGTCGGCGTCGCTCGCGGACCCGGTCAGCGGATGGGTGTGCGTCGGCAGCTCGGCCACGGACAGGGTGTGCGCCTGCTCGCCTCCCCGCTCACCGAGCGTGTGGCTGCCCCCCACGTGGATCGGCACCCGGCCCCGCAGGTCGGGCAGCGCGAAGTTGACCCGCCCGTCGCCACCGAAGGTGGTGCCGAGGAGGCTGAAGAGCCCCTGGTTCTGGTTGATCGGCAGGAGCTGGCCGTTGCACAGCGCCCAGCCCTTGGGTGCGAAGACGAAGCTCATCAGCCTGATCTCCGACAGGTACGGCTCAGCCACGTCGTCCTCCGGTCCTCTCGTGCGTCATGGGGTGCCGACCGCCTGGGCGCAGGTGGTGGCGGTGGTCGCGGTCGGCTGGTTGCCGTAGGTGTCGAAGGAGAGCGCCGGGCTGGTGGGGTTCTTGCCGGCGAGGCTGGTCTGCACCGCGGCCACGGACGCGGCGTTGACGTCGGCGAAACGCAGGACGGCTGAGTAGAACCGGTCCATCGCGATGTCGGGGAGGCCCTGGTTGCCCAGCTGCTGGAGGCCAGCGTTGTCCTCGAAGTCCACGCACACGTCGCTCGCGTCGGTGGTGAGCCCGCCGGCGAAGACGTAGATGCCCTCGAAGACGTTGGGGGTGGCGTCGGAGGCACCGAAGGTGTTGCCGGCCACCGTGTAGTCCGCGTCGCCCGAGCCGTCGTTGTGGGACAGCTCGAGGGCCCGCCCACCCCAGTTGGCGATGAGGTTGTTGCGGATCTCCATGCGCGTGGTGCCGCTGCCGTGCGCCCAGCCCCAGATGCTCGAGCCGCCGTCGACCTGCGGGTCGAGGGCGCCGGGCTGGGCGTCGTTGATGTCGTTGCCGACGACCCGCGCGTCGAAGGTGCCGGTGTGGCTGGCGAGCGTGTTCAGGATGATCTCCGCGCCGGAGGCGCTCTTGATGTCGTTGTTGGTCACGCTGGCCCGCACCACCGACCCGCCACCGGCGTTGATGGACACCTGCGGACGTCCCGGGACCGCGTTGGCGCTGCCGCCGGACACGTCGTTGTCGTCGAAGGTCAGGGTCTGGGTCACCGAGGTCGCCGCGTCGGCCTGCATCGAGAAGCCCGGGTCGGCGTTGAGCGAGAACACACTGCGCTGGACCGTCGCGGTCATCGTCGAGCCCTGCTGGCCCAGCAGGCGCAGCCCGGCGTTGTTCTTGGAGTCGGTGAAGGTCGAGGCGTCGACGCCGAGGATGGTCGTGCCGGTGGTGTTCCTGATGTGGGCGTTGGAGTCGGCCGAGCCCGAGACGACCGTCCGCAGGATCTGCGGCGTGCCGGTCACGTCGAGGTAGTCCAGGCCGCGCTCCTCCGCGCCGCCGGCGTGGCTGTTGCCGTTGCCGGTGACCAGCGATTCGACCAGGTCGACGTCGTTGACCGTGGTCGCCCGGATGCCGTCGTCGCCGCCGTTGGCGACCCTCATCGCCGTCAGGCTCACGCCGCCGGGGACGTTGGTGAGCGACACCCCGGCGCCGGTGGAGGCCAGGACGGCGCCACCGGTGCAGGTCGGGTTGGCGACGGTGCACGACCCGCCCGTGCCGGCCACGACGAGTCGGCCGTTGGCGTTGGCCGTGCTGCTCAGCACGATGCCGTTCGCCGCACCGTTGGACGCGACGCGACGGAAGGTCAGGTCGTCGTCGTGGATCGTGGTGGAGGTGACCGTCAGCGGGGTGCCGGTGGTCGCCTGCAGGGCGTTGGTGCCGGACGGGTCCAGGACCGCGACGGTGCCGCCGCCGGTGGCGGTGAAGGCCGGCTGGGTCGTCGTACGGACCACGAGGCCTCCGTCGAGCCGCACGGTCGCGCCGGAGTTGCCGCTCAGCAGGACACCGAGCTCGCCGCCGTCGCCGTCGCCGTTGTCGGTGATCGCGCCGTTGAAGTCCTTGAGGCCCGCGGTCGTGTTGACCACGCGCAGGAGCCGGCCGACGTCGCTGGTGATGGTGCCGTCGTAGGTGACGGCTCCGCTGCCGCCGTCGAGGTCGAAGGCGACGCCACCGGAGGCGACGTCGGTGATCGTGCTGCCCGTGCCGGCCCGGAAGGTCCCGGCGCCGAGGCCGGCGAGGTTGATGCCGTCGCCCGTGCTGCCGGCCGAGTCGACGTCGTCGAAGGACAGGGTCGCGCCGGACGTGCCCGTCACGTCGATCGCCGGGCCGCCGTTGATCGACACGTCCGAGGTGCCCGCGGCGGGCACGGTGACGTTGCCGGCGTTGGAGAGCCGGAAAGCGGCGGTCGCGCCGGTCAGCCCGGTGAGCGAGAGGTCGCCACCGGAGCCGTCGCCGAGCGAGACGGTGCCGGTCGTGCCGACCAGCGAGACAGCGCCGGTCGAGGAGCCGGTGACGGTGACGGCGCCCAGCACGCTGCCCGTGCCGAGGGAGGTGCCGGTGAGGTCGAGGGCCTTGGCGCCGGTGGTGGTCACGGTGTTGGCGCCGACGCCGGTGCCGAGGTTGACCGTGCCGGCGTTGTTGAGCCGGATGCCGGTGGCGGCGGACGAGCCGCCGTTCTGGACGGTGAGACCGCTGACGTCCCACGTGCCGGTGGTCGCGTCGAGCTCGAGGCCTGGCTGGGTGCCCGCCGTCCCGGCGTCGACGATCCGTACGTCGTGGAGCGTGCCGTTGGCGGCCGACGAGCCGCCGAAGACGCCCCCCGCGCCCTGCGGGTCGATCTGGACGCCCCGCACGGTGTTCCCGGTCGACAGGGTCACGACGTCGTCGCCGACGTCGGTGAGGGTCGGTCGGGCGGCCGGCACGCCGCTGCGCAGCTGGACGCCTCCGACGGTGAGGTCGGCGGCCTCGCCGATCAGGCGCTGCCCGGCCTTGAGGTCGAGGCCGGCGGCGTAACCGGTGGCGGTGTCGTCGCCGTCGAAGAGGTAGATCGTGTGGTTGGCCGCCGACGCGGTCTGCGCCTGGGCCAGCGTGTCGAACGGCGCGCTGGACGTGCCGGCGTTGCCGGCGGCGCTGTTGGAGACGTACCAGACGCAGTCCGACAGCGTGATCGTCACGCGACCGGTGTCCGTGGCGGGCGAGGCACCGCCGTCGGAGACGGTGTAGTCGAAGTAGTCGCTCGTGTCCGTGCAGCTCGTGCCCGCGGCCGGGGTGTAGACGAAGTCGCCGTCGGCCTCGACGACGACCGAGCCGCCGTCGTTGGTGGGGAAGGTCCCCGCCGTCACGACCAACGGACCCGGGCCGTCCACGTCGGCGTCACCGTCGAGGACGTCGGCGCTCACCGTGCGGCTGGTGTGGCCCACGGTCGGGGCGGCGTCACTCGGGTCGTCGCCGATCAGCGTGGTGTTGCCGATGGCGCCGGCGACGGTCTCGTCGTCGGCGACGGGTGCGTCGTTGACGCACGTCACGGTCATCTCGACCGTCGCGCTCGACCCGCCGGTGAGCGTGTAGGTGAAGGCGTCGACCGCGTCGGCGACCGTGCAGTAGTTCGCGTCGGGGGCGTAGGTGAGGCCGGTGCCGCCGCCGGTGATGGCCACGGTGCCGTTGACGGGCTGGGTGAGGGCGGAGATGGCGATCGGACCGCCGTCGACGTCGGTGTCGTTGCCCAGCACGTCGACCGCGCTCGCGGCGGCGTCCTCGAGGACCGTCGCCGCGTCGTCGACCGCCACCGGGTCGTCGTCGACGCAGGTCACGGTCACCGACACGGTCGCGGTGAAGCCGCCGTTCACCTCGTAGGTGAAGCTGTCCGGGGTGCCGCCCGCGGTCGAGTTGCAGTAGTCGGCGTCGGGGGCGTAGGTCACGCCGTCCTCGGTGAAGGCCGTGGTGCCGTGGTCCGCGTCGGTCACCGACACGACGACCTTCGGCCCGCCGTCGGTGTCGGTGTCGTTGGCCAGGACGTCGATCTCCGTGGCCGCCGCGTCCTCGACGACCGTCGCGACGTCGGCGACCGCCACCGGCGGGGTGTCGCACACCACGGTGACGGACACGGTCGCGATGCTGCCGCCGTTGAGGGTGTAGCTGAACGTGTCCGGCGTGCCTCCCGTGACGGAGTTGCAGTAGCCCGCATCCGGCTCGTACGTCAGGCCGGTGCCGCCGCCGGTGACGACCACGGTGCCGTTCGTCGGCTGTGTCGCCGTCGTCACCGACAGGGCACCGCCGTCGACGTCCGTGTCGTTGGCCAGCACGTCGATCGCGGTGGCGGGCCCGTCGACGGGCACGCTGCTGGTGTCGGCCACTGCGACGGGGGCGTCGTCGACGCACGTCACGGTCACCGACACCGTCGCCGACGTCCCGCCGTTCAGCTCGTAGGTGAAGGAGTCCGGGCCGCAGGCGTCGGCGTCCGGGACGTAGCGGACGCCGGAGCCGCCACCGGTGATCGTCACCGTGCCGTCGGCCGGCTGCGTCACCGAGGCGACCGCCCTGGCGCCGCCGTCGACGTCGGTGTCGTTGGCCAGCACCGCGACGTCGACCTGCTCGTCCTCGTCGGTGGTCACCGCGTCGTCCACCGCGACCGGGCGGTCGTCCACGCAGGTGACGGTGACGCGCACGGTGCCCGTCGACCCGCCGTCGAGGCCGTAGGTGAAGGTGTCCGCAGCAGCGTCGGGGACACCCCCGCCGGGTGCGTTGCAGTAGTTCGCGTCGGGGACGTACGTCAGCCCGGTGCCGCCGCCGGTGACCACCACGGCGCCGTTGTCGGGCTGCGTCACCGAGGCGATCGACGTGGTGCCGTCGTCGACGTCGGTGTCGTTGCCGAGGACGTCGACAGCGGTGGCGGCGGAGTCCTCGACGACCGTCGTCGCGTCGTCGACCGCGACAGGCGCGTCGTCCACACAGGTCACGGTCACGGTCACGGTCGCGGTCGAGCCGCCGTTGACGGTGTAGGTGAAGGTGTCGCGTGTGCCGCCCGCGCCCGAGTTGCAGTAGTCGGCGTCCGGCTCATAGGTCAGCCCGGTGCCGCCGCCGGTGATGACGACCGTGCCGTCGCCGGGCTGGGTGACGGAGCGGACGGCCAGCTCGCCGGCGTCGACGTCGGTGTCGTTGGCCAGCACGTCGATCGCGCCGGCCGCGGCGTCCTCGACGACGGTGGTCGCGTCGTCGACCGCGACGGGTGCGTCGTCGACGCACGTGACCGTCACGGAGACCTCTGCGGTGGAGCCACCGGGCACCAGGCTGTAGGTGAAGGTGTCGGGCGACCCGCCCGCGCCCGAGCTGCAGTAGTCGGCGTCCGGCTCATAGGTCAGCCCGGAGCCGCCGCCGGTGATGACGACCGTGCCGTCGGCAGGCTGCGTGACGCTGCCGATCTCCAGCTCGTCGCCCTCGACGTCGCTGTCGTTGGCCAGCACGGGGACGGCGGTGGCGGCGTCGTCCTCGGTCACGGTCACGGTGTCGTCGGTGGCGCGCGGGTCATCGGGGACGCAGGTGACGTCGACCCTCACGCGGCCCACGTCGGTGCCCCCACGACCGTCGGAGACGGTGTAGTCGAAGCCCCCCGCGTCAGGGCCGCACCGGTCGGCCGCCGGGGTGAAGCGGACAGCGGCTCCCGCGAGGGTCACCGTGCCGCCGGTCGCGGCAGCGACGTCCGTGACGGTGAGGGCATCGGTGTCGACGTCGTTGGCCGCCGGGCTGCCGGGACCGCTGGTCGGCAGGACGAGCACGGTGTCCTCGTCGGTGGAGAAGGTGTCGTCGACAGCGACCGGGGCCGGGTTCTCGGCGACGTCGACCACCGCGACGTCCACCACCTCGTCGTACGCCGCACCGGCGCGGTCCGTGACACGGACCCTGAGGGTGAGGGCGGCGTCGCGCTCGAAGTCCAGCGCGGCCGCGGTGACCAGGCAGCGGCCGTCGATCGCGAAGGAGGCGTTGTCGGCGTCGCCCGCGCCGGCGACCACGGTGAAGATGTGGGTGTCGCGCTCGTCGGGGTCGGTGACGGACAGCAGCCCGACCTCGGTGCCGACGACGGCGTTCTCGACGACGCTGGCCGGCGAGAGCGTCAGGTCGGTGGGAGCCGCGTTGCGCGGCGGCTCCTCACAGGTCCGGGACACGAAGTCGCCGGCATCCGCGAACGCGCGGTCCTCCCGGCCCTCAGCGCAGCGCAGGTCGTCCTCGAAGCGGTCCGCGTCGCGGGCGTGCAACCGGTCGTTGCCGCGTCCACCGCGCAGGTCGTCGTCGCCGGCGCCGGCACGCAGCCGGTCGTCGGCGCGACCGCCCTGGAGGTAGTCGTCGCCGCTGCCCCCGAAGAGACGGTCCTCGCCGCCACCACCGCGCAGCACGTCGTCGCCACCACCGCCGCGCAGCACGTCGTCGCCACCACCCCCACAGAGGACGTCGTCGCCGCGACCGCCCACCAGGACGTCGTCCCCGCGGGTTCCGGTGATCGTGCACTCGAGCAGCGCGGCCGCGCGATCGGCTGCCGCAGCGGACTCACTGGTCGCCGCGTCGGCAGTCCCATCGGCCGTGGCCGCGAGCGGTGCCGAGAGCTGGGCCCCCAGGAGCGCTGCCAGGAGGGCGAGGACGACGCCCGCCGACCGGGTGAACGGTGCCGTCCGGGTCACGTTGCTCGATGCCACGACTGGTGCTCCCTGCTCGCTGCGCCCCCGCCCCCCGACGAGAGGGCCCGTTCGACTCAGGGCCATGGACACACTGGCACGTGGCGAAGGGCTGCGTGGGGGAATCGGTCAATCCGCCCAGAATCCGCCCGGCGTCCACCGAGCGTGCGCGTCAGAGCGCGGCGAGCACCTCTCGCGGCGGCGGATTCGTGTGCGGCTCCCCCGCGATGACGACGGTCGGCACGACCTCGTCGCCGCCGTTCACGCTCCTCACGAAGGCCGACGCCTCGTCGTCGGCCCACACATCGACCCACACCACGTCGCGCACCCGGCGTCCCAGCACGAGCTGGAGCCGCTTGCAGAACGGGCAGCCCTTGCGCCAGTAGACGACGACCCGACCCTCCTCTGCCGCACGGGCACCCTCGGCGGCCGACACGGAGGCGGGCTTGCGGGCGAACACCCGACCAGTATGCGCCGTGCTTGGATCGACGCATGGCCTCCCGACTGACCGAGATCTCCCTCGACTGCCACGACCCCGACCGCCTCGCCGACTTCTGGACCGCGGCCCTCGACTGGGTGGTGCTCGACCGCGAGCCCGGGCTGGTCGAGATCGGCCCGGCCCGCGAGAGCGACCAGGCCCTGCTCGACGCCGTACGCACCGGGCCGGTGCCACCGACGATGTTCCTCGCCGCGGTCGCCGAGGACAAGGTGACCAAGAACCGGATGCACCTCGACCTCTCCCCCGTCGACCGCTCGCGCGACGAGGAGGTCGAGCGGCTGCTCGCGCTCGGCGCGACCCACGCCGACGTCGGGCAGACCGGCGAGGAGACCTGGGTCGTGCTGGCCGACCCGGAGGGCAACGAGTTCTGCGTGCTGCGCAGCCTGGCACCGGGACACTTCGCCCTGTGAGCCCGCTCGACGTGCCGCTGCCCATCGCGACCGACCGGCTGCTCCTGCGACCACACCGTCCCGACGACCTCGACGACCTCCTCGCCTTCCACAGCGACCCCGACGTGGTCCGGTTCGTCCCCTGGCCGGTGCGCGACCGCGCGGCCACCGCCGAGACGCTGGCGGTCAAGCTCGACCAGGCCGAGCTGCGTGAGCCCGGGCAGTGGCTGGTGCTGGCCGTCGAGCAGCGCGACACCGGCCGCGTCATCGGCGAGGTGCTGCTGAAGTGGGCCTCCGAGCGCCAGGGCGAGCTGGGCTTCGCCTTCGCCCGCGACGTCCACGGCCAGGGGTACGCCGTCGAGGCCGCGACCGCGGTGCTCGACCTCGCTTTCGACGGGCTGGGGTTCCACCGGGTCAGCGCCGTCGTCGTCGAGGGCAACGACGCGTCCACCCGCCTGCTCGGCCGCCTCGGCTTCCGCCAGGAGGCGCGGCTCGTCGACGGCGTGCACTTCAAGGGCGCGTGGGCCACCCAGCTGGTGTTCGCCCTCCTCGAGGACGAGTGGCGCGAGCCGTCAGCCGTCGGCTGACATGAACTCCCGCAGCACCCGCGCGAAGCGGTCGGGGTCATCGAGGTGCGGGAAGTGCCCGGCCCCCTCGAACAGCTCGACCCGGCAGCCCGGCACGGCCCGCTGCGCGCTGAGCGCGTGCCAGGCGGGGATCATCCGGTCCTTCGAGCCCCACACGATCAGCGTCGGCGGCGCGGTCACCGCGCCGAGGTGGTCGTGGGCGCTGATGCTCTGCCCGCCGAAGTCGATCACCGCGCGGGTGGTGGCGAGGAAGGCACGTCGGCTCTCGCGGTCGCCGAGGGAGGTGAAGCCCCGCCAGATCGCGCCGAGGTCGGCACCGGGCTTCCAGCCGACCTTCTGCGCACCGCGGCCCACGGCCTCGACCTTGTCGAGCACCGGCGCCGACGCGATCACGCTCAGCACCTGCTCGGCGCCGGGCAGCGTGGCCGAGCGCAGCACGAGGTTGACCTCGCGCCCGAGGCCGCCGCTCGAGACGAGCACCAGGCGGTCGACCCGCTCGGGGAAGAGGTAGTAGAACTGCATCGCGATCCCCCCGCCGAGCGAGTGCCCGACGAGGGTGACGCGGTCGATGCCGAGGTGGTCGAGCAGGTCGCGCAGGGTCGCGGCGTGCGAGCTGAGCGAGTAGTCGCCGGTCGGCTTCGCCGACGCACCGTGGCCGAAGAGGTCCGGCACCACCACGCGGTGGTCCTCGTCGACCTTGTCGACCAGGTGGGCCCACTGGCCCTGCGAGCCGAGGATCCCGTGGATGAAGAGGACCGCGGGGCCCTCGCCGCTGTCGACGTACGAGAGCTCGTGGCCGTGGAGCACGACCGTGTCCGGGGCCAGTCGGGTCATCGTCGGGGTCCTTGCGTGGTGGAGTGGTTACTCCACGGTAGCCCGGCGGATCGATCTCGGCAGGAACAACGCGTCCGGGGACACCGTTGACGTCACCATGACCACACTGGGAATCGTCGGAGCAGGACACATCGGCAGCACGGTCGCCCGCCTCGCGGTGGACGCCGGACTCGATGTCGTCATCGCCAACAGTCGCGGCCCGGAGACCCTGGCCGACCTGGTGGCCGACCTCGGCCCCCGGGCACGCGCCGCGACCGCCGAGGACGCGGCCGGCGCAGGCGACCTCGTGGTGCTGACCGTGCCACTGAAGGCCCTCGGCGACCTCCCGGTCGTCGCCTTCGAGGGACGGGTGGTCCTCGACACCGGCAACTACTACCCGCAGCGGGACGGTCGCATCTCCGACCTGGACGACGGGTCGACCACGGCGAGCGAGCTCACCGCGCGCACGCTCCCGGGCGCACGCGTGGTCAAGGTCTTCAACAACATCTTCTCCGAGCACCTCGGCGCCCTCGCCCGCCCGCAGGCACCGGCCGGCAGCGACGAGCGCAGCGTGCTCGCCGTCGCCGGCGACGACGCCTCGGCCAAGCAGGCCGCGACCGCACTGCTCGACACGATCGGCTACGACGTCGTGGACGCGGGACCGCTCAGCGAGGGGTGGCGCTTCCAGCCCGACACCCCGGCCTACGGCCTCCCGTACGACGGCAGCACCGACGGCACGTGGAGCGGGTCGACCGCCAAGCGGGTCGGGGCCGAGGAGCTGCGCGCCGCGCTCGCGGAGGCGACGCGGGCCTGAGTCCAGCCGAGGGGCCACGCGCGCCGGCCACTCCGAGGAGCACCTCGCTTCGGAGCAGACCCTGAACCGGTGGCGGAGGCGCGCCTCTCACGCACTTCCATCGGGCGAGACGGGCCTCGGCAGCCAGCGAGTGTCCTGGTCGGGCCTCCTCAGCTCGAGCGGCAGCTCGCGCGTCACCGCGATCTCGGTCGCGATGACGACGAGCTTGCGGTTGGTGTGGGAGGACGCCCGGCGCAGGGAGGTGAGCGCCTGGTCCGCGTCGATCCCGAAGCGCTCCACCAAGATGCCCTGGGCCTGCCCGATGACCGTACGACTCTCGACCGCGCACCGCAGCTGCTCGATCTCCCGCTCCGCCTTCTCGAGCATGCCGACGACGCGCGCGTGCTCGACATCCGGATCCACCATCGCGTTCATCGTGGTGCGCTCCTCGCGACCAACCCTGGAGCCTCACCGGAGCCCGGCAAGGACGCCTCGCGACGAGCGGACCGCCTCGAGATCCCGAGGCGTCACTGCGCGGCCGCCGACCGAGCGAGGATCCGGAGTCCGTCGGCAAGGAGGGCGGCACCGGACTCGTCCGAGGCAACCACGGCCGGGATACGAGGTGATGGAGTCCTTCGAAGTACGCGACCTGGACGGCGTCGACCTGTGCGCGCGACAGTCCGGCCTCGACCAGTCGCGAGTCATCCACGCCGTGGTGGGGCGTCGTCCACTCGGGCGCCGGCACCGAGAGCCGCCGGGCACGAGCCGCCATTCGATGTGCGAGCAGGAGGGTCCACGCCGTCGCGCTGCAGACGTCCGGGTCGTAGGACCCAGCGCGGCGCCAGGCCTCGAGGAACGCCTCACCCGTGATGGCCTCGGCGGCGACCGGGTCGCGGACCAGGCACGAGACCACCCCGAAGACCCGCGCGGCCAGGACGTCGAAGAGATCGGCAAAGGCTTCCTGGTCACCCTGCCCCGACCGCACCAGCAGCTCGCTCACTGCCTCGCGTGCTTGACGGTCTGCACCGCCCGATCGCTTCGTCACAGGGCGCCTTTCGAGAGGACTACTGCCGCAGGGTTCCTTGTGCACAATGCAATTGTGCACACGATATCGGCACTGAGGCAGGATGGGCGACATGAGCTCCACCGACGCGCCACCACTGGGTGAACAGCTGTGCTTCGACCTGTACGCCGCGTCTCGCGCGGTGACTGGTGCCTACCGTCCTGTCCTCACGGAGCTCGGGCTCACATATCCGCAGTACCTGGTCCTCATCGTGCTGTGGGAGCAGGAGGGTGGAAGCACCACTGTTCGGGCTCTTGCCGAGCGACTGCGTCTCGACCACGGGACACTCACGCCGCTGCTCAAGCGCATGGAGTCCGCCGGCCTCGTCGAGCGACGACGCGACCACGCCGACGAGCGCCTGGTCGTCGTCTCACTGGCAGGCAGGGGCGAGGCACTGCGGCGTCACGCGCAGCGCCTCCACTGCGACATGAAGGACAAGCTCGGGCTCGGGCAGCAGGAGTTCGAGGACCTCCAGGTGACCCTGCGACTGCTCACCTCGCGGGTGGGGCTGTAGGGCCCGACAGGGGGGGCACCCACGGCTCGACCCGGGTGAGTGCACTGGCTCAGACGTTGAAGCGGAACGAATCCGAGGGTTCCAGTCGTTCGTCGTCAATTGCCGAGAATGCTGTCTGACCTGCGCAAACGCTGAGTTGGGCCTGTGGGCGTTCCTCGACATTTCGGGTCGATTTCGGTCCTGGTGAGGGCAGGTTGAGGGCAGAGAGACAGGTTTCGAGTGCTCCTCTGTTGCGCGTCCGCGGGTGCCACCGGTCGATCCCCCCGGGGGCGTGAAATCGGGCAGACCTGTTCATAGCGGGAGCGGCGACAGAACTAGTGATGGGATCGGCGTAGTCCTCTTCGTCGCCCTAGATCTGTAGCCCGCGCACTCGAGACCCTCGTACCTCAAACTCACCCCGATGGAAGCCTGAAGCTGGATCGCGGAGTCGTGCGCGATGCGCGCGAGGCCATGTCCAAGTCGAACAACCCTCCGATGCCGCTCCGCGGGCCCCACGCGTTGGTCGCGGTTTGACGATGGTTGCGACAAGTTACGGCTTGACCTGCGCAAACTCCGAAATCCAATGGTGACTATCTGCCAGTCGTTTCCAGCCCCTGACGCAGTTAATGGCCTGTTTTTGGACACCTTCCAATGCTGAACAAGTCCCTCACGCATGCCAGCGCGCAGCGAGACGTACGCCCGGCCGAGTGGACCCAGCAGGAGCGGCCGACCAAGCCCGGCCGCCGCGCCCCATGTGCGTTCGTCGCGGCATCGTCACGGGGCACTTCGCACCCCAGAGCCGAGCCACGAGTCCCAGCAGTCCGGGCGCGAGTGGGGAGCCAGCCGGGGACTCCAAGCTGCGACACCCCGGAGTGATCGGGCCTACGTTCCAGGGCCAGTCTTCTCCGGGGCTTTGCGCGCTCCCTCGTGATTTCAAGGCTTGTGCGACTTGCTAGTTCACATCAGATGAGGTCATCTCGGGTCGTTCGCGGATGGCTCTGGCGAGTAAGTGGAGAGCTGCCGAGTGCCCCTACGACGCGCAAGCGCAGCCGCCCCGCGACACCAGGGAATCAGGGAATGCGTCAACGCGCGACGTTGCGGCACACGGTCGTGGCTCCAACCGAAACACCAACATCAACGCAAGCCTCGCGCAGCATGTCCGAGATTGTTTAGGCACCACACGATCCGGCGGAGTCGACGCCGTCGATCAGCGCGGCCGATGTCACAAGCCTACGGCCCGGCTTGACGAACCCAGAAGTCATGCGAAACCATCGCCGTGTGACGATGTCAAAGATGGTTGGCGATCAACCTGAGCGGGTCATGGAGGACGCAGATGGGCTCGCTGCGGCGGCGTGCCTCTTCCGCGGGTTCAGCGACCCGTCCCGGATTGCCATCCTGCGCCATCTCGCTGTGGGCGAGCACCGGGTGGTGGACCTGACGGCGCACCTCGCGTTGGCCCAGTCGACGGTCTCCAAGCATCTCGCGTGCTTGCGCGACTGCGGCTTGGTCACGTCCCGGCCCGAGGGCCGCGCCACCGTGTACACGCTCAACCACGAGGAGGCGCTGACGGACCTGTGGGTCGCCGCCGAACGGCTACTCGCCGCCACAGGTGAGGCAGTGACGCTCTGCCCGAACTACGGCACCGACAGCCTCCTCTCCCCCGACGACACCAAGGACGCCAGATGAGCTCGCCCGACACCGCCCGCTCCCGCGCAGCAGACCTCTCCCCCGAGGACCGCAGCCGTCTAGGCCGCCGGGCGCAACTACTGGCCGGAGCGTCGGTGGCCTACAACGGGATCGAGGCCGTTGTCGCCATCACGGCGGGGCTCGTCGCGGGATCAGTCGCGCTCGTTGGGTTCGGTCTGGACTCGATCGTCGAGGTCTCCAGCGGGCTCATCATCTTGTGGCAGTTCCGCCACCGCCTGCCCGAATCCCGCGAACAACAGGCCCTGCGCCTGATGGCGCTGTCGTTCTTCGCACTCGCCGCCTACGTCACCTTCGAGTCAGTCCGTGCGCTGCTCAGCAACCACGACCCCGACACCTCGACGGTCGGCATCGCGTTGGCTGCGGCGTCGCTGGTCATCATGCCCTTCCTGTCCTGGGCCCAGCGGCGCACCGGCAGGGCTCTCGGCTCCAACGCGGTGGTCGCGGACTCCACGCAGACGCTGCTGTGCACCTACCTTTCGGCCGTGCTGCTCGTCGGGCTGGTCCTCAACGCCACCCTCGGTTGGTCCTGGGCCGACCCCGTCGCCGGCCTCATCATCGCTGCGGTCGCGGCTAAGGAGGGCCGCGAGGCGTGGCGCGGGGAGAACTGCGGCTGCGGGCCCGTCGGCCTCGGCGCAGACGACGCCGCCGACGGATGCTGCAGCGGCGGGACCTGCACCGACGGCTGCTGCACACCCACCGATCAGACCGACCACACGACGCCTGCTGTCGACGTGTTCCAGCTCGACCGGCGGCACTGATGTCGCGACCCACGAACCATCTTCCAAGGGCTGCTGCACTGACCGACGCGGAGACCGAACGGCTTACGCGTCGCGGGCTCCGGCTGGCACAGTTCACCGTCGCCTACAACGTCGTCGAAGGTGCGGTGGCCATCACCGTCGGCCTGATGGCCGGGCTTGTCTCCCTGGTCGGTTTCGGGTTGGACTCCGGCATCGAGTCCGCTGCCTCGGTCCTCGTGGGATTGCGGCTCGCAGCACGTCTACGCCACGGTGAAGCTGACGAGGCCAAGGAGCGACGGACCCTGAAGGCCGTTGCGGTCACGTTCTTCGTGCTGGCCGCGTACGTCGTGTTCGAGGGCATCCGGTCGCTGCTCGAGGGTGAGCCGCCGGAGAACTCGATGGTCGGCATCGTGCTGCTCGCCGCGTCGGTGGTGGTGATGCCGCTGCTCGCGCGGGCCAAGCGCCGCGTCGGAGAACAGCTCGGCGGAGACCCGCTCATCCTGGCCGACGCCGCAGAGACCCGCATCTGCGTCCTGCTCAGCATCTCCACGCTCATCGGGCTGGGCCTGTACGCCCTCACCGGCGCCGCATGGCTGGACCCGGTGGCCGGGTTCGTCATCGCCGCGTTCGCCATCCACGAGGGTCGCGAGGCGTGGGAAGGCGAACTCGTCGAGGACGACGACGACGAGCAGGATGAGGATGATGACTGAGCTGGACAACGACGCGGTCGCCGTGGCCGCACTGGCCGTCTACGCGCTCTACCTGGGCGTCGGGTTCGGGCTGCGCACCTGGGTGCAGTGGCGCCGCACCGGCGACACCGGATGGCGAGGCATCTCCGGCCGCTTCGGCTCCCCCGAGTGGTGGGCTGGAGTCCTGTTCACCGTCGCGCTCGTAGCCGGCGTCCTTGGGCCCATCACCGCACTCCTCGGACTCGAGCCGGTCGCGGTCCTTGACGGAGCGACTACTCATTTGTTGGGTGCCGCCCTGGCGTTCGCCGGCGTGCTGGCCACCGTCGCCACCCAGCTCGCGATGGGCACCAGCTGGCGCATCGGCGTCGACGACACCGAGACCACCGAGCTCGTCACTACTGGCCCGTTCGCGCTGACTCGCAACCCCATCTTCGCCGCCATGGCCACCACCGGGCTCGGCCTGGGGCTCATGGTCCCCAACCTGGTGGCAATGCTCGGGTTCGTCCTGCTCGTCGTGGCACTGCAGCTGCAGGTGCGAGTCGTCGAGGAGCCCTACCTCCTGCGCACCCACGCCACAAGGTACGAGTCGTACGCGGCCTCCGTGGGCCGGTTCCTACCCGGACTTGGACGTCTGACGAAGCCTCGGGCCTGCGACTGAACAGTGCTCCCATGCTCGTGATCGAACATGCGTCGTGACCGGTAGAGCCGCGGACCGGAGGCCTTTCGAGCGTGCCTCTCAGGCGCCGAACAGCAGGAACAGGCCCATGAAGGTGTAGAGCACCATCGCGAGGAGCAGCGGGAGCTGACCCGTGACCTGGTGCTTCTTGGGCAGGACCTCCAACGCACGGTCATGGGCCGCGATCACCCCGAGCACGTGTCCGGCCACGATGGCCAGGACCTTGGTCGTGGCCAGGAAGGTCGGGTGCTGGGCGAGCCAGTAGTTCACCTCCCAGTCAGCCGTACCGAACAGGTCTGCTCCGACCCCCATCGGGTCGCTCAGCTGGATCAGCGTCAGCTGCCCGGTCTGGATGAAGAAGCTGAGGTAGTGGGCGACCATGTAGCCGACGATGATCGGGACGACGGAGTGCGCCAGACGGCCGGGCAGCTGCCTGCGGTCGACGCCACCCACACCGGTGGCCATGGAAGCGGCAGCGAACGTCACGCCGACGATGGCGACAGCGACCAGGAGCCCGATCGTCCCCCACACGGTCGAGCTGATGTTGCTGCCCTGTAGGAAACGGATCCATGTCGCGGTGTCTCGCCAGCTGTCGTACGCGGTGCTCCCGAGCAACACCGCAACGACGGCGACGAGCCCGCCGTCAGCGGGGATGCGCGACAGATGCCGCAGCGGACTGACCCACACCAGGTGGCCGCGGGCGTCCCGTCCCCAAGGGGACAGGTGGGCCAGCAGCGTGGAGTAGACCTCGAACGGGTCGGCCCGTTCGAGCCAGCGATCGCCGTAGACAGCGCTGCCGACCACCATCACCGCCACGTAGATGGCGATGGACAGCCTGAGCGGGCCCAGGTACGTCGAGTCCGGAGAGACCAGCTCGAGCCACACGAAGGCGAACAGCCCGATGGCTGCGGGCCAGTAGCCGAGACGTGCCGGGTAGTCCCGGAGCCCGCGCGAGGGTGGTTGGCCCGTTGCCCTGGACACCAGCAGGTGAAGCGTCCGGACAGGGCTCACGGCCCGATAGAACCGACCGAACAACAACGACGCAGGCACCAGGCCCACCCACAGCCAGACGTAGACCACACCGAAGATCGGGTTGATGAGGGTGTCGGGCCCGAAGAGCGTGGGCCACAGCATGAAGCAGAAGAAGAGCAGCCCCAGCGCACGCAGTAGGAGCGACCAACCGGCAGTGTCGAAGATCCGCACCAGCACGATCGGCACTTGACGGTCTGGGCCGCCGGCGAAGCGCGGTGTCCGCCAAGCGAGCAGGAGGACGACGAAAGACAGGGTCAGCGCTGCGGTGCCGGCGGCGATGGCCATCGAGGCCGCGATCGGCAGGTCGGAACCGCCGCCCAGACCGTGCATGGGCAGGATGAACTGGTTCATTCAGCGTGCCTCGATCAGGGCGACCACAGCACTGGTGTCGTGCTCCTCGACCTCGACGCTGCCCGGAGTCTCGATCACCAGCTGTGCGCTGGTCCGTCCGGCGTCGAACTCGACGTACTGCTCCGGCGTCGAGTGGACGTGCAGCTCCCCGGCACGGTCGGACTGGATCTCGATCATGAGCTTCTCCCCCGTCTCCAGCTCAATCTCCTCCGCGTTCGGCTGGACGTTCGGGCCATCGATCCTCACGAGCAGCTCGGGTGCGGCCGGCGTGGGCTCCTCTTCCGCCGTCGCCGTGTCACTCGGCGTGGGGGTTGGGGAGATCGACGGCGTGGCGGACGAGGTCGGCTCAGTGGTCGGCTCACTGGTTGGCTCGCTGCTGGAGCACGCAGCGAGGACGGTCGTGGCAGCGACGAGTGCCGCAAAGGTCTTCGTGGAACGGACGAGTGTGGACATAGCAGGTCTCCTGGATCGGGACGGGGCAGGGCACGCCTACGGACGCCGCTCCGCGGCGTACGTGCGCATGAAGTCGTGAGTCAGATCGCAGTCAACGGGGGTCCGCGTCGCCCGAAGCCACCGGCGAGGGGGTTGCGCAGCCGACTTGGCCGCTGGGCGCCGACGCTCCATGGGCCCACTTCGGGCTCCACCACGGCCGCACAGTCACTCCGGACAGTGACCCGGAGGAGTGCATGGGCCACGGACCAGCCCACCAGCACCAGTACGGTCCAGAGCGCGCGTTCGCCCTGCGCGAGCCACCACGCGACGACGCCCGCCGCTGCCAGGTGAGCGAGGGCCATTGCGGCGTTGGGGCCGGTGAGGTCACTGACGACGTGGGTGAACCAGTGAGGTACGACGAGGTCGCCGCCGGCATCCGGCTCGACACGGACCTCCGTCAACTCCCGGAGTGACCCGCGG
Organism: Nocardioides furvisabuli; assembly: GCA_964021995.1. Lineage (GTDB taxonomy): Bacteria > Actinomycetota > Actinomycetes > Propionibacteriales > Nocardioidaceae > Nocardioides > Nocardioides furvisabuli_A. Next base: position 255,816 of record CAXHZJ010000002.1, read on the forward strand.
CGACCTGCGCCGACGTCTGTCGATGGCATCGACTGCACCAAGGCCGGGCCACGAGAAGGATGGCCTCCGCCGTGACCCGCAGAAGCAGTGAGCACCAGATGGGTGGCGAACTGTCCCCCACCGACCAGGACCACGAGGCGGAGCAAGCCCGCCGGGCGGCCCATCGACGCGATGCAGACCGAGCCCAGCGCCAGCACGATCGCGGTCATCCAGGCCGCAGACGGGAGATTTCCCCCGCCCGCGACGTGAGCCGCGACTCCGAGGCCGACAGCCACGACAGCCGTCACCGCTCCCCGCGCTGCCCGCAGGACGGGACTGACGAGGAGGTCGTTCACGGACCGATCCTCTCGCACTGGCTTGTCGACTCGTAGGTGGGTGGCCGCGGACCAGGACGGCTTCCCGCCCTTGTTACTATCTCGAATAGTAGACCCCGTGGAAGGTGACAGACGTGCGCAAGCAAAGCCAGGCGGCCCTGACCGTCGCCGCGGTCGTGGTGATCGCGATCGTCGGTGTGTTCGTGGTGAACCAGGTGCGAGGAGGCGACGAGCCGGCATCCGCTGAGGTCTCACGCGCGATCGCGGACGGAGCGATCGTTCGGGACGACAGCCACGTGCTGGGAGAGGAGGGCTCCAGCGATGTGACCTTCGTCGAGTTCCTCGACTTCGAGTGCGAGGCGTGCGGCGCCGCTTACCCCATCGTGGAAGACCTTCGGGAGAAGTACGCCGGCGAGGTCACCTTCGTGATCCGGTACTTCCCGCTCCCCGGGCACGTCAACTCTGGTGCGGCCGCGCGCGCGGTGGAGTCGGCCGCGCGCCAGGGCGAGCTCGAGGCGATGTACAGCAAGATGTACGAGACCCAGGCAGAGTGGGGCGAGTCGCAGGAGCCGAAGGACGAGCTGTTCAGGACGTACGCAGAGGACCTGGGTCTCGACATGGATCAGTACGACGCCGACGTCGCTTCCGAGGACGTCGCCGACCGGGTCGCCCGCGACGTGGCTGATGGTGAGTCGCTGGGTGTGTCAGGAACTCCGACGTTCTTCGTCGACGGCGAGCTCTTCCAGCCGCGCACCGTCGAGGACTTCACCGCGGTGATCGATGAGGCCCTGGCCGAGTGAGCAGTGACCGTCGCCTGGCCTGGGGGCTGACCGCTGGCGGGGTCGTCGGCTTCATCGCTGCTGCGGTGCTCCTCGTCGAACGCATCAGGCTCGCGCAGGACAGCGACTACGTGCCCACCTGCAGCCTCAACCCCGTGCTGAGCTGTGGGTCGGTGATGGAGACCGCGCAGGCGTCGTTGCTGGGATTCCCCAACCCGATCATCGGCGTCGCCGCGTTCCCGGTCGTCGTGACCACCGGGGTGGCCGTCCTGGCCGGCGCCCGGCTGGCACGCTGGTACTGGCTCGGGCTCCAGGTCGGCGTCACCGCAGCGTTGGCGTTCGTGGCCTGGTTGGCGTTCCAGAGCATCTACCGCATCGGTGCCTTGTGCCCCTACTGCATGGTCGTGTGGGCGGTCGTGATCCCGATGTTCTGGTACGTCACTCTGCGCAACCTGGCCGGCGGTGCGTTCGGCGAGAAGCTGCGGCGCAGCCGCGCGTCCGTCGTGTCGGCGGAATGGCACGCGCCGATCCTTCTCGTGCCATTCCTCGTCCTGCTCGGGTTGGTCGGCGAGCGGTTCTGGTCCTACTGGTCCACGCTCCTGTGAGGGTGCGAGCGTGATCGGCGGCGCCCAGGGCGCGATACTCGATGGCTCGATGCTCATCGCGTTGCCGATCGCCTTCACCGCGGGACTGCTGTCGTTCTTCACACCCTGCTCGCTGCCGTTGGTACCGGGCTACCTGTCCTACGTCGCAGGCATGGCCGGCAGCGAGTCGCAGGTCACCCGCGAGCTCGGTGGTGGCGCGCCGCGCGGTCGCTCCCGCACGGTGCTCGGCGCAGCGCTGTTCGTGCTCGGTTTCGCTGTCGTCTTCACCAGCTACGGCGTGGCTTTCGGATCGCTCGGCGCCCGGCTCCTGGTCCATCAGGAGCTGGTCGTGCGCTTCGCTGGAGTGCTGACCATCGCCCTGGGAATTCTCTTCGCCGGCGTCGCCGGGCGACTCCCCGTGCTGGGTAGCACTGTGCGGGTGCGGATCGTCCCTCGTGTCGGGCTCGCCGGCGCGCCGCTGCTGGGCGCCGTCTTCGCCGTCGGCTGGACGCCGTGCATCGGGCCCGCGCTCGCAGCGGTGCTCACCCTCGCCACCACGACGGCGACTGCCGGGCGCGGAGCGCTCCTGTCACTTGGTTACGCGATCGGGCTCGGCCTCCCTTTCCTTCTCGCGGCGATGTCGCTCACGCGTTCCATGCGGGTCTTCGCTTGGGTCCGCGAGCGCTCGGCGCTCATCACTCGTGGGGGTGGGGTCCTCCTCGTCATCGTGGGACTTCTGCAGGTGACGGGGCTGTGGTCGCAGGGAATCGCTGCCATGCAGGTGCTCGTCCTCGGTTGGCAGGCCCCGCTGTGAACACTCGTCCACGCAGGAGCCTCTTCTTCATCTCGACGGTCGTCGTGACCGGCATCATCTGCTGGGTTGTGTTCGCGCAGTCCATGGCGGCAGATCAGACTTCCCCGAGCCGTTCCTCAGGCGCTCGCGACGTAGTGCAGCAGTACGAAACGGGCGAGCGGACCACCGTCGGGTCCTTCGATGCCGAACTGCTCGACGGCTCTCGCCTGAGCAGCGACAGCCTGCGCGGGACAGTGACGGTCGTCAACGTCTGGGGGTCGTGGTGCGGTCCGTGCCGGGCCGAGGCTCCAGAGCTCGTCGAGGCGGCCCGGAAGCTCGGTCCCAGCGCTGCCTTCTACGGGATCAACGTGCGGGACAGTCCTGACGCCGCCCGAGCGTTCGAGCGAGCCTTCGACATCCCTTATCCCAGCATCCATCCCGATGACAGCGCCACCGCCATCCTGGCGTTCGGGGGCGTGCTGACTGCGGCTGCGGTGCCGAGCACGGTGGTGATCGACGCCGAGGGCACCGTCGCGGCTCGGGTGATCGGGCAGATCGACGCCGCCACGCTCATCGGCCTCGTGGAAGACGCGCAGTGAGGGCGACTCGGACTGGAGCGCCGAGCCGGAGGGATTGTCAGTCGTGCGCAGGTACGTCGGCAACTGTGCAGCAATCCATCGTGGCGGCCTCCACTGCGGGGGCGAGCGCAAGCCCGAGCGGCAGCGCGAGCACCAGCGCCACGGCAGTCCCTGCCAGCGCACCAAGCCCTCTGACGGGAGACCCGGCCGGCGAGGTGAGTCGTCGTACGCGCGCCAGAGCAGCGGTGTCGCTTGCGGCGAGAGCTGCCTCCGGACGGGCGCCCGTTCCCAGCGCCACGATGGCAGCGGCGAGCGAACGACGGTCGGCTGGGCTGATGGCGGCGTCGTCTGCTGCCATCTCGAGGAGCACGGCGGTCTGCTCGTGCGCATCCCCGAAGAGCGGGACCCACGGGAAGGTCTTGGCAAGCGCCCCCGAGTAGGCCAGCGCCAGGTCGTGTCGCGCTCGTAGGTGACGACGCTCGTGGCCCAGGACCAGCTCGCGCTCACGATCGCCCAGGAGGGCGATCGCCGCTGAAGACAGCACCACAGTCCCTTCCCCACTGCCCGGCAGGCAGTAGGCGACGGGAACCTCGTGCTCGATCACGGTGAAGCCACCCGGATCGCGCCGACCGATGAGAGCCAGTGCATCAAGCTGTGATCGACGCACCCTGCGTGTCCGCGCGAAGCTGCGGACCGTCGTGGTGACGAGCATCGCCGTGAGGCACGCGACCATCGCGAGGCCCAGGACGCCGGGCCAGCTACCGAGAGGCGTCTCGTAGTGCTCGACGATCGTGAGCGTGTGGGCGCCCATGAGGTAGGCCAACGAGAACCTCAGCGGAAGGAACGGGAGCGCCAGGGCGATCGCGGCCAGCAGGATGGACGCCATCACCGACGTCGACAGTGCTTGCCAGCCGATGACTGCCACCCGGGGAGAGCGTGCTGCCCATGATCGACTCAACAGCCACCGTCCGAGCGAGGACGCGAGACACGCGAAGGCGACCAGCAGGAGTGCGGCGGTCACGGCGCGTCGTCCACTCGCTCCGACAACGCCGACAACAGGTCTGCGGCCTCGTCGCGGTCCATCTTCCCGACCAGGTGGAGGAGGGCGGCAGTGCGGTCCTGACTGTCGGCGAGAACTTCGTGCAGGACGGCCGCGGTGTGCTCGTCCCGCGAGGAGACAGGTGAGTAGAGGTAGGCCTTGCCGTGCTTCTGCCGCGTCACGAGGCCCTTCGAGTGAAGGTTGTCCATGACGGTCATCACCGTGGTGTACGCGAGCTCACGCTCCTCTGTGAGCGTCTCTCGCATCTCTCTCACGGACACGGGATTCCCCACACTCCACAGGTGCTGCATCACCATGGCTTCGAGCTGACCCAGCTGCCTCACCTGCGTTGCCCCTTCTCCCGATCCTTGCTACGAGCTTCCATCGTAGGAGGCAGGCGTCTGTGTGTCAGGTCCGCCTGTGCCAGCTGGCCCAGGTAGGTGTTGTACGCCGTCAGCTCCTTGTCGCCTCCTCGCTCCTCCTGACGGTCGTAGCGTCGGCGCTCACGACGATCGGCTCTCACCCAACCTGCGATCAGGGCGACAGCCATGATGAGGATCGGGTACTCCCCCATCACCCAGCCGATCGAAGCGCCGACGTACTGGTCGTCGAGCAGCGACCGACCCCACGGTCGGCCGAGGGCCTCGAACCAGCCAGCTGCCAGCACCGTGGAGCTCGACATCAGGCTGACGGCGAAAAGAGCATGGAAGCCGAACGTGACCAAGATGAGGAGCACGCGGAGTGGATACGGCGTACGTCGGGGTGCAGGGTCGGAGCCGACCACGCTCTCGGTGAAGAGGTAGCCGGTGAGCAGGAAGTGCACGGTCATCACCACGTGCGCGGTGTGGGACTCCAGCGACATCTCGAAGGCCGAGGTGTAGTAGAACGCCACCATGGAGACGACGAACATCCCTGCAGCCACGACGGGGTGCCCGAGCACGTGAACAGGTAGGGAGCGGCTCACGCTCAGCGCCCACTCCCGCGGCCCTCTCGATCCGTCACCGCGGCGCGCCAGCGACCGCAACGCAAGCGTGATCGGTGTCCCCAGAACCAGGAAGACCGGAACCGCGGTCGCAACGGTCATGTGCTGGACCATGTGCATGCTGAACAGCACGCGGCCGTACGTCCCCGGCGCACCGTTGGTGGCCCACAGGAAGAGCAAGCACCCGACCAGCCACGACGCGGTGCGCAACCATGACCACGTATCCCCTCGCCGTCGCAGGCGTCGGGCAGCCAGCAGGTACCAGGCGATCGCGGCGACCCCGAGCGGGAGGAAGAGCGCGTCGACGTTCCACGCAGTGATCCATTGCGAGGCATCGAGCGGCACGGGCAGCGGCCTCCCCAACAGGGACTCGGCTGCAGTGAGGGGGCGTGGCGGCTCCTGCGGAACAGGTGGGGCCGTGCGGGCGAGCGCGACTCCCAGTCCGGCTGCGCCCGCCAGGACTGCCAGCTCGACGCCGGCGAGTCGCCAGAATGCGAGGTCCGCGCCGCGTGCCACGGCGGCGAGGGTGCGGCGACGGTGCCACCAGCCGGCCGCCGCCAGCATCGCGACAGCGGCGAGCTTTGCCCCGAGGATCACCCCGTAGGAGGACAACAATGATGCCGGCGACGGTAGGCGTAGCCACGCCCCGAAGGCTCCCGAGATCGTCACGATGCCCAGGCACCATCCGGCCAGGCTCGAGTAGCGGCGCACCGAGTCGAGCAGCGAGTCGCCCAGCAGTCGCCGCACCAGCACCAGCGCGACGAGCCCGCCGAGCCAGACGCTGGTGCCGACGAGGTGGAAGAACTGGAGGTTGACGGCTTCGTCGTGGTTGAGGCTGCTGGCTGCGTGCCCGGTCAGGGCCATCGGCCAGAGGGCCATGAGACCCATGAACGCGGCGATGCCCGCTCCCCCGATCCGACGGACCAGGGTGCACGCAAACGCCACCGCACCGGCCGCGCCGACGCCCCAGAGTCCGTAGCGACCGAGCTCGAACTCCAAGGCGAAGAAAGCAGCCTGGCTGGCGAATCCGGGCACCCCGATGGCGCTTCCGGCGGAATCGGAGTAGACCAGCGCCAGCAGGACGATCCCCGACACGGACCACGCCGTGGCCGCCAGCTGCGCGCATCCCACCAGGCGCAGCTGCGCCGACCCAAGCCGCGACTTCGTGTCGCCGTGAGACGGCGGTATGCACACGGCAGCGACGACCAGCACCCCCACCGTCACCATTGCAGCCAGGTCACGGATCGCCTGGACCACGGGCAAGCCCACGCGGGTGAGAGCACCCGGATCAGGCAGGCCCTCGACGCCGAGCGGCGACAGCCCGCCCGACAGACCCGCGGCGACGAGCGCCATCATCACCGTCACGACAGGCGCAAACACCACCCAAGGCACCCCGGCCCGACGCGCCCATCTCATTCGGCCGGGTTGCGGCGCGCCAACCGCATGATGGTCCAGACAGAAAGGGCCAAGAGCACCAGCACCCCGCCGCCGAGCACCGCAAGCGGCCAAGACTCCCCCCGATCCCGGGCAGGAGTCGCCGTCGCATCCGTCTCGACGTCCGAGGTGGTTGCGCCACGGCCTGGGTCCTTGGGCTGCGGGTCCTCGGACGGCAGGCCGCCACCGGCCCGTACGACGAAGTCGACCGCTCCTACCACCGGGTGACCGTCGGCGGAGACGACTCGGAAGGTCGTTCTCCACCTGGTCGCCGAACGGGCGTTCGGCCGCAACGAGCTCGGAAGGAGTGCCACGAGGGTGCTGGGGGCTGCCCCGCCGCGGAGCTCGAGAGTCACGATCGCCCCGTCGCTGGCGCGCAGGTTGACCGTGCTGAGCCTTGCCTCGATCTCCTCCGAGAACTGCAGCCGCACCTCGCGTGGGACCTCATCGAGCACGGCCCCGTCAGACGGGACCGAATCGACTAGCTCGGTGTGCGCGTTCGCCGGCGACATCACCAGTCCTGCGGAGGAACCGGCGAGGGTGAACGCAGCGATCAGGATGGCAAGGGCCCTTCTGACGGGGCTCACCAGTTCGCCCTCGACACCAGGTAGAGCACGACGCCCGTGCCGATCGTGGCAATCAGACCGAGGATGATGGTGGAGATCGCATTGCCGTCCATGGGTCACACTCCTGCGTACGAGTGGAGGCCGGGGATCCAGAGGTTGACCCCGAAGAAGTTGAAGAGGAAGGCGAGGAACCCGGCGATCGCGAGAAGGCCGGCCCGACGTCGCCACCCGACGGTCGAGAGTGCGTGCAGGTGCGCGGCGTAGAAGACCCACGTGATGAACGCCCACGTCTCCTTCGGGTCCCAGCCCCAGTAGCGCCCCCAGGCGTTCTCGGCCCACACTGCACCAGCGATGACGGCGAACGTCCAGATGGGGAACGCAACGAGGTGGACCGTGTGGGCGAGTGCCCCGAAGTGGTCCTCCTGGTCGTTCCCGCCGCGGCGTTGGCGGACGAGCTGGGCGACGGTCGCCAACGCGCCGACGGTGAACAGGGCTCCTGCTGCGATGGCCGCCGCGACATGGACCACGAGCCACCGTGAGTTCAGGACCGGCACCAGGTCGTCGACCGGGGTGTAGAGCGAGGTGACCGACACCCCCAGGAGCACCAGCACGAGCGCGACCGTCCACGGCGCGAGACCTCCAACAGGCCGTCGGCGGCTGTAGATCAGGAAGGCCACTGCGACCGCTGCGGACCCTGTTAGTCCGAACTCGTACATGTTCCCCCACGGGGCTCTGCCTGCCGCCACCCCGCGCGCCACGACTGCCAGGCACACCAGGATCGTGCCGAGCACCACTCCGGCCTGACCGGCTCCAGCCAGTCGGGTCGAGCCGTGCGTCGGCGCCGACCGCAGCGCCGGTGCGTCTCTGGGTCCTTCGAGGGCAGGGACCGGGACGGACAGGGGCGCCGTCCGGGTCCGGGTGCGGGACAGGGCCGCCGCGAGGGCCAACACGACGAGGGCGAGCGAGAAGACCGCCAGAGCCGACGTCACGAATGCATCAGAGAGTGCCGCTGCGTCGAATGACGTCATTCTTCCTCCTTGTGTTGGCGGCCATCTGCGGGCGACAGACCGATCGCAGATGCCAGGGCGTGGAGCTCACCGGGCGGCACTGGCCGTCGAGAGAGCGACCGTGCGGCGACCTCGACAGTCCCGTCGTCGTTGCGTCGGACCCAGATCCGTCTGCGAGGCACAGCGAGCGATGCCGTCAGACCGAGCATCAGCAGGATCGCCGCGACCAGCGAAACCTCCTTGCCCGGGTCGCGAGCCACCTGGAAGTTGGCGAAGCGCGACAGACCGTCGAAGGTCACGGAGCCGAGTCCGTCGGGCAGCCGCACCGTCTCCCCCGGAGCCAGCCTCACCCGCCACGGCTTCCCCTCTCCGTCGCGAACCTGTTCGAGGTCGGTGAAGTCCAGCTCGTAGACCGATTGCGTGGTCCCGTCATCGAGACCGAGGTCGCCGGTGAAGGCCATCAGCTGGACGATCGGGTTGACCTGGTCCGGGAACGCGGAGACGCCCATGCCGTCTGGCCCTTCGACCGCCGTGGGAAGGAAGAGGCCCTGCAGCGCCAGCGGGGCCGGGCGGGCGTCGGGCACCTTCACCACGCCGTCGGAGGTGAACGCTTGGTCCACGGGCAGGAAGATGGTGGGCCCCGAGGCTGCGACGTCCCCGTTGCCGTCCCGCACGGTCAGCTCAGGCGCGTAGCCGTGACCGGTCAGGAAGAACTTCGTGCCGTTGATGTCGAGGGGCCGGTTCGGGCGAACCGTGAAGGTGCCGTTCTCCTCGTCGCCCTCGTAGGAGACCGCCGCCTCGAACGAGCGCGGCTCGCCGAACCGGGCGCCCTCAGTCTCGAACTCCGCCTCGAAGTCATCGAGAGTCACCTCCAGCGGTTCGAGCCCGTTCACATCCGCCCATGGCGCGGGCGTCAGGGCGTCGTACGAGGAGGCGACATTGGCGAACGTGGTGCCTTCGACAAGTGCGACGCGACCTTCGTAGCCGAAGAGCTTGCCGCCGGCCACACCGAAGAGCAGCACCAGCAGCGAGAGGTGGAACGCGAGGTTGCCGAGCTCACGCGAGCGCCCCTTCTCGGCTCGCACCTCGTGGCCTGTGCTGGTGACCCTGAACCTCCGGGCACGCAGGTAGGCAGCCGCAGCGTTCAACGGGTCGGTCGTTGCCGCGGCGTCACCACGTCGATGACCCGTCTCGCGTGACAGGCGTCGCGGAGCCGGGGGCGGTGCGGCTCTGAAGTCACGCCACAACTGGGCGCACCTCGGCACCACGCAGCCAGTCATGGAGACCAGCAGCAGCACGTAGACCGCCGCGAACCACGGAGCGCTGTAGACGTTGAACAGGGACAGGCGATCCAGCCACGGGGACAGGTCGGGGTGCTGGCGGTAGAAGTTCGCCACCGCCGCGGGGTCGCTCGCGACACCTCTCTGCGGCAGGAGAGAGCCCGGAACCGCAGTGAGGGCCAGCAGCACCAACAGCACGATGGCCGTCCGCATCGAGGTGAGTCGGCGCCACGCCCAGCGCGCCCAGCCCGCAAGCTCGGTGGGACGCGGTCGAACGGGGGACGCGGGATCGCTGATCGCAGACCCGGAGGCGTCCTCCGATTCAAGCGTGTGGTCCTGCTGTGCGACGTCCATCGACTACATACTATCGCGCATAGTAGACATGCCTGACTCTCGGGCTTGACCCGTCCGCGGCAGACAGGCGGCCAGGCGCCCAGCGCAGGTTGTCACCGGCGACGCGCGCGGGATTCGGGTCGTCCCGACGTCTACTATTCTGCGTAGTACGTCTTGGGAGCGCCCGCGCACGCCGCGGCGGGCGGACAGCAAGACCCGTCGAAGGAGCCGCCTTGCGTCGTCGAAGGCTTGTGGATCGGAACGAGAACGACAGCACAGCGCCGGTGTACGCCGAGCGGCTCAGAGTTCCGACCCGCTGGTGGGCGCTGGGATCGCTCTTGGTTGCCAGCTTCTGGCTCGCGATGGCAGTCGCCGTCCCGGAGACGCTCGCGTGGTCGGTGACAGGGCTGCTCTTCCTCCTTCTCATCGCCCTGTTGAGCTCCTTCGGAGCACCACAGATCGTGGTCACGGACGAGTGGCTCTACGCCGGTCGAGCTCGTATCCGACGGTCGTTCCTCGGGCCTGCGACATCACTGAGTGCGCCTCAGATGCGGCTCGCAGCAGGACGCGACGCCAACGCCCGCGCCTATCTGCTGCTCAGGCCGTACATCGCCACCGGGGTCCGCATCACCATCGACGATCCCACGGACCCCGCGCCGTACTGGCTCCTCAGCTCTCGTCGAGCCACGGAGCTGGCCGCGGCGCTCAGCGCCGGGCGCTCCCCGTTACCCTGAACCAGAAGGCCGCTCCCGCACGAGCGAGGCCGCATGTGTCCGCACGGCGCCCCTCGAGGAGAGAGACGTGAGCAGCAGCAAGCAGCGGAAGGCCCGCCAGAGGGCAGAACACGAGCAGTGGGAACGCGACCAGCTTCAGCTGGCCCAGCGCCGCCGTCGCAATGTGCTGCTCATGGCCGCAGCAGCGGTGCTCACCCTGACGCTCGCCGTCGTAGCGGCAGTCATCTCTACCTCTCGCGACGCTCCGCCGCAGACGGTCGGGGAATCCGCCAGTGAGCCGGCGAAGCTGATCCCGGAAGAAGCGGCTCGCGAGGCCCAGGCCGCCGAAGTCAACAAGGCGATCGAAGCCGGTGACGCCATAGCCGAGGACTACACCGTCCCAGCCGGCACCCCGGTCCGCAGCGGGCTGAAGCCACCGCCCGACGATCGCCCGGTGGCCTGTGCGGCAAGTGCACCGGCGAGTGCTCGTGCCGTCCGCCCCCGCTATCCCGGTGGTCCCGCACAGGTGCTTCGCGAGGGGACCGACTACGTCGCACGAGTCGAGACCTCCTGCGGCCCGATCACCATCGACCTGTTGGAGAAGCACGCCCCTGTCGCGGTCAACTCGTTCGTCTTCCTTGCCCGGGAGGGCTTCTACGACGGCCTCCTCTTCTTCCGTGACTTCGGAGGGGTGGCAGCTGCCCAGGCGGGCAGCGGTGACAACACGGTCGGATGGGACATCGGCTATCGACTGCCGGACGAGCTTGCCTTCGCGAAGCGCAGGGGTTACCCCGTCGGAACGGTGACCACCACGAGCGAAGGCCCCTACACCGCGGGGAGCGACTTCTACATCGCCTACGGCGAAGCGTTCGACGCCGGCTTCGAGACCCAGCGGACCCAGACCGTGCTCGGGCGCGTGCAGAGCGGAATGGGTGTCATCGACACCCTCACCTCCCTGGACCGGGTTGGGATGGGCGGCGAGGACTACGCGGAACGATTGTTCATCGAGTCGGTCACCATCGAGGAACGCTGACCTCAGAAGGTCGTCACGTGGACGTGGTCGTAGTGGTTGGCGGTCGCCGAACCGCGGTCCTCCATCCCCCGCCAGCCTTCGGCCGAGCGCTGCACGGACCAGATGTTCCTTGCGTGGATCGCGTAGCTCACACCAAGCGCCGAACTGTTCGCACGGATGAACTCCGCAACCTCCCACCCCCGGGCACCCGACACCATGATGTCGACGGCGATGCCTTGCGCGTGCTCGCCGTCGCTCCGCAGAGTGCCGTACGTCGTGATCTCCGGGAAGTTGGAGCACACCGCTTGATGGACCGCTCGGATGTTCGAGCTCACGCCGGCCGGCACCGAGGTGCCGTTGTCACATCGTCCGCTCAGTCCGCGCTCCGGTGAAGGCTTCTCCACGCTGAGGTATCCGGCCGTCACCCAACGCGCCTTCCCGTCGACGACGACTTCCTGGCGCCCCCCGAGCTCACGGCCGGTCAGCAAGACCTTGACCGATGCGTCCAGCAGGCCGACCTGCTCCGCCTTCTCGCCTGGCGCGGTCCAGAGGTTGAGGTCCGTGGTCGTCCACTGAGTGGTGTCTGCCGACTCGACCGCTCGCCTGATCGCCGCTGGGCGCATCATCTTCGCAGCCGGGGTCAGCGTGGCTGCGCCCGCGGGACTGGCGCCCGCGGGACTGGCGCCTGCCCCAGCGGCGGGACGCGCGGGCCGGCGCTCGCTTCGCGATACGAGAGGGTCACGCGTCAAGGCCGTACCTTCGCGCGGTGAGTCTGTCGACGAGACCGGTGGCGACAGTGCGTCTGTCGCCGCAAAGTCAGGCGCCGGCACCGGGACGTTCTGCACCCCGAGTCCGACCACCACACCAGTCGCGACGATCGCGACGGGGCCAGCGACGAAGGCCGCACGGGGAAGCGATCGCTCCCGGCGCCGTGCGTGCTTGGCCGTCCGTCGAGAGCGCGCCATTCCGCCTCCTGTTGGTTCGCATGTCGCCATGGGTGTCCACGATGGACCTCACGATCTGAGCTCACCCGAAGCACACTCGCCGAGGTCCTACTATCGGCCATAGTATGGACGACGGGTCGATCGGGCCAACTCGCTGGAACCAAACTGATTGCGTATATGCGCGGTTTTGCAGGTATGGTGGGTCTCATGGTTAAGCGGAGCGAGCGCATGGAGATGCCGACGGACGATCAGGTCGACCTGGCGGTCGAGGCGTTCAGGATGCTGGCCGATCGCAAGCGCATCAGGATCCTGTGGGCCCTGTTGCACGGTGAGTCATCCGTGAACGAGCTGGCTGAGCGCGTGGGCGCGAGCTCCTCCGCAGTCAGCCAGCACCTCGCAAAGTTGCGCCTGGCGGGCTTGGTGCAGGTCAGGCGGGAAGGAACCTTCGCCTACTACACGGCGGCCGACGAGCACGTGCACCGGCTGCTGGACGAGGCGTTGTTCCACGCCGACCACGCAGATCATTCCGAACAGGTGGCATTGGTGCACCGACTCCACGACGACAGGCAGAACAGGCAGGGCAGCTGATGGGCGCCGGGCATGGACACGGGACGGGCCACGCCGGTGCGCGACACCGGTGGCGCCTGGTGGTCGCCTTCGGCCTCGTCGGGTCGTTCTTCGCCGTGGAGCTCGCGGTCGGTCTGATCTCCGGATCGTTGGCGCTCATCTCTGACGCCGGACACATGGCCGCCGACGTGGTAGCGCTGGGAGCGGCGCTCGCTGCGACAAAGCTCGCGGCCCGTCCCGACCGGTCGGGACGACGCAGCTACGGCTCGTACCGCGCCGAGATCTTCGCCTCGGGTTTCACCGTGCTCATCATGCTCGGCGTGTCGGCGTACGTCGTCGTCGAAGCGTTGGCGCGCCTGGGACAGGACGTGGAGGTCCAGGCAGGCCCCGTCCTGGTGGTCGGGGCCATCGGTCTGCTCATCAACGTGGTGTCGATCGTGCTGCTGCGTGGCGGCGCCGACGAGTCGCTCAACATCAAGGGGGCGTACTACGAGGTGGTGGCAGATGCCGCCGGCAGCGTCGGCGTCATCACCGCAGGCATCCTCGTCGCGGCTACCGGGCGAGGCTGGTGGGACACTCTCGTGGCCTTGGCGATCGGAGTCTTCGTCGCCGTCCGTGCCGTCGTGCTGGGTCGGGAGGTGCTCGCCGTCCTGGGTCAGCACGTCCCGCAGGGTATGGAGCTGGACCAGATCGTCCAGGACCTGGAGTCCACCCGAGGTGTGGTCGACGTGCACGACCTCCACGTCTGGACGCTCACCTCGGGAATGTACGTCGCCACTGCCCATCTCGTGGTGGCCGACACCGAGTCGGCCCAGGCCGTGCTGGAAGAGGCGCGTGGCGTGATGCGTGTGAAGCACCACATCGAGCACGCAACCCTCCAGGTCGAGTCTCGTGCGTCGAAGGCGTGCAACGAGGCGACCTGGTGACATTGCGAGGCGAGCGAGCACCCCGAGTGACGACACGGGCGGCGCTCCTGGTCGCAGCGGTCGTTGTCGGCGCGGTGGTTCTGGCGGCCCCGGTCTTCCAGTCCCCGGAGGTGGTGGACGACGGCTCGGCGGGGGTCCCCCCAGCGGAAGACGAGACACCACGTGACGACCGCTCACAGGACCACGACCGGGCGCCGGGCGACCCCAGGGGTCGCCCGGCGGTGCCTCCCGCGCCTCGGCTTTCCCGCGCCTACCGCTTCATCTCTGCGCCCGACTTCCTCAACCAGGACGTAGCGGACCTGACCCCCCGGGGTGGCCGACCAGTGCTCGACCCGACCTCGGGCCGCGTCGCCAACTCGACCAGTGCGTCCTACGAGGGCGCCCTGCTCGAGATGCTCAGCGAGATGCGATCCCAGGGCGCGCGCGACGTCCTCGTGGCGGGTGACCTCGTAGAGGGTCGATGGGGTCGCGACGACTCCGGCGCCGGCGTCTTCGGCCCGATCGAGACACCGTCCCAGCGGTTCAACGCCGCGCGCGCGGCAGCGGACGTGTACTACCGGTCGTGGGCCCGACGCCTCGCTCGCCACGGGCTGACGCCCTATCCGGCGCTGGGTGACCACGAGATCGGGGACAATCCATGGGCCAAGAGGAGCGACGAGTGGATCAACTTCAAGCTCGACCACGTGGACGAGCTCAAGAAGCTGTACTCCGATCACTTGCTCCGGACACGTGATGGCGCCTGGCGGTGGCCCGACCGTCCGAGATCAGGGCAGGCTCGACGGACGGCCTATGCGACCCGCCTGGACCCCAACGTGCTGCTCGTCACCATCGATCCGTTCACACGCTCGCAGGACGACGTCCGGATGCGGGTCGATGCGGCACAGCTGCGATGGTTGAGGCAGGTGCTGCGAGAAGCGCGGGAGGCACGAGTTCCGTGGGTCGTCGTCCAGGGCCACACCCCGATCACGGGGCCGGTCCGGCACCGCAACTCGAGCCGGCTCCGGTACGAGCGCGGGACGAGCTCCCCGCTGTGGAAAGCGATGGTCGATGGCGGCGTCGACGTCTATCTCTGCGGCGAGGTCCATGACCAGTCGGTCAACATCCGTGACGGCATCATGCAGGTGGCGCACGGCTCCCTATTCTACCGCGGAGAGGCGTCGTACATCCTGGGCCAGGCCACTCGTCGACAGCTGGTGCTCGAGAACCACCAGTTCCGCGGTCAGATGGACTTCACCGACCGGCTCTGGACGACATCGCGGCTCGGCGCTCCCGGCGCCGTCAACTACCGGTTCCCCTCCGTCGTCACCGGGACACTGATCGCCCGGCGAACACCAGATGAGGGCGTTTCCGTGCAGAGGTCGGCTGGCATCCTCGATCCAGTCGGGTGACTCACCGCAACGCGGCTGCGTGACTTCTCGCCGTCGAAGCTCAGCCGATCTCACGCCGTTCGTGCCGTCTCCGCCCCCGATCCCTGACCCCAACTAGCGTTCGCGTGGTAGACCGAGCACGCAGCCGCCCCTCAGCGGTGAGCGGGCGGGCCTGAGGCGGAACTTAGCGGTTGCTGCGGACCCTGGAGAGCGTCGCGAGGGCCTCGTCTCGCTGCCACGGCGATATTCCCGGGTCGGTCGCCAGTCCCCGCCGCAGGTGCATACGTGCGGCGCCGGTCATCCCAAGGGCGGCCTCGATGGTGCCGCGGTGGATCCAGAACCTGGCTTCAGGCGTGCCGAGGCGCGTGGCCGCACGCGCGATCGGGAGCGCTTGGGCGTCACGTCCGGCGCGGTGCAGAGCCCATGCGTACGCATCAGCGACGTGGACGCTCGTGCGCCGCGACCACTCTGCCTTGGCCTGAACGAGTGCTTGCTCGACGGACCCGTGATCTGACTCGAAGATCGCAGTCTCCAGGTCACTCCCCACACCGCTGGCGTCGAGGAGGTCGATCGTCGCCCGGACCACGTCGTACTGCGCCTCAGCCTCCTTCGTTCGGCCCAGGTGATCGAGGAGCTCCCCCAGCTCGGTGATGTACTCAGGCAGCGGCTGTCGGGCAGTCACGTCCTGCCACGTCTTGACTGCTCCTGCAAGGTCCCCGCGCGCCGTCTGCAGGCGCGCAGTTGAGACGAGCGACAAAAGGAGCTTCGGCGCTACTTGCTGCGCGGTCTCGAGGTCACGTCTCGCAGCTTCAAGACGCCCCTGCTTGCGCAGGATGTCGGCGCGCAGGGTCAGCAGGTACCCGCGGTCCGCACCGCCACCGTTCGCGGCTGCGTCGCGCAGGATGTCGCCGGCCCGGTCGAGCTCGCCCCGAAGCTCGTACGCGTAGGCGTAGCGAGCTGCGATTGCGGTGCTCGGCCGACGTCGGTCGGCGATCCTGAGCGCCCGTAGCTGGTCGTCGTACCTGCCGAGTTCGGTGAGCGTGTCAATGCGGATCGCGAGGCTGCCCACGTCGTACGGATTGACGCCCAGCGCCTCCTCCGCGCTCGCGAGTGCCGCATCGAAGTCGTGCTTGGCCGACTCGATCGCCGCGCGGGCAGCCAAGGCGGTGAAGTTCTGGTCGGGCTCGATGCTGAACGACCGCGAGGCGGCCTCTTCTGCCATCTCGTAGTAGGACGCCAAGCCGGTGAGGCGGGCTTGCTCGACGTAGGCGACCGCGAGGTTGGCCCAGGACGCATGATCCTTCGGCACTCGGCGCAGGGTGTCCTGGAGCGAGATGATGGTGGCCTCGAGGTCCTGTCCGGAGTCCGGCACCACGCGAGCCACCGCAGGGGCTGGCCGCTCTGCCGGCTCGTCGGACGTCGTCGCAACCCCGATTCCACCGGAGATCGCCAGGACGAGTCCGACGCCGATCGCAATTGCGGTCATGCGCATGTGCAAGGCCTTCCCCTGAACGTTTGAAGTCAGGACGTGTTCGGTGTCACGGTGGGCTCGGATTGGTGAGCGCACGGACGTCGACCACCTAACATGAGTCCGTCAGTACACAATGACGCGCACGTGGTCGAGGTGGTTGGCGAGTCTGCTGAACGGTAGGTCAGGCCAAACTGTCACCCGCTCGTGCAGCAGTCCAGAGCCCGATTGTGACCGTTGCTCGTTTCGTCAACTGATCACTCCCGGTCCCTGCCCCTGGCGTCGTCCAGTCGACGAACCGGCACTGCTGCCCCACTCCTAGCACCGACGACCGCCGCAGCGTCGGCCGTCTGCTCGACGTCACGCTCGCCACCCGGCTCGCGGCCGTCCGCGCCCTTCGGCTCACTGCCGAGTCGCCGCATCCGCGTCGCCTCGCGCATCGTCAGCTTCTCACCGCACCACTCGACGGCCTCGCCTAGCGATATGCCCTCACGCTCGGTCAACTCCCGCAGCGCCTTACCGGCACGCTTCTCGGTCTCAGCAACTGCCGCGTCGCGCTCACCGATCGCGACCATCACCCGCTCGGCCAGGTCGATCACCCGGCGCTCCCGTTCCTCGCGCTCCTTGCGCCGCTGCACGGCTATCTCCCGCGCCGCACGTCGCGCCTGCTGCTTGATCGTCTGCTGACTCATCGGTTCCTCACTCGTGTCGACCTCAAGCCCAGATGAACTCTGGCAGTCACCTAGGACGTTTTCCGGACCCCAGGCGATCACCGAAACCGCAGAAGCCCTTCGATCCCACTCCCTCGACCCGTCCACCCCACCCGACCCGAACCCGACGCCCCAGCCGACACCGACGCCCCTCAGCGTCCCCCCAGATTGCCGCGACCGACCAAGTGCCACACACCTCTTGCATTCTCGGATGTCAGCCTGTTTCGATTGTGCGAAACCACGATGCGCCCCCACCCGGCGGAAGTATTCGATGGCCGACGAGGATCAGCAGTCAGAAGACGTACGGACCTGCACGAACTGCGGCGCAACCGTCGTCTATCGCGGCGTGGGCCGACGTCCAGTCTGGTGCTCGACCCGATGCCGAAACGACGCCGCTTTGCGGCGGCTCGGCGCACGGCAGGGTGCCATCGAGGTCCGATTGGTCGAGATTCCCCGACACCTATCGGGCGAGACGTCCGACCCTGTATCCCGGGACTCGAACCAGCAACTTCCGAGCGCTGACGTAGACCGACGGAGTGCGTCACCGCCCTCCCCCGACCAAGCTCTTCGGGTCATCCGGAACGATCCCGAGGCAGTCGGCAGACTCATGTCGCACCTCGAGCGCCGCCGCTTGGACGGCACGCTCCTCAGTGCCGAGTGGCTACCCGTTCGCAACGCACTTCGCCTAATTGCCAGCGAGCTGCCGCCGGGTATCGAGCGGCCAACCTAGATCGTGTGCGCCTGGCAATGAACCGGACGAGCCGGCCCGCAGTTGGGTCCTTCGCGGCGCTTCGACGTACACCTGAGTGCGCTGCCTCGTGGGCTGCGACCAGCCTCCCGAGCCCACAGGATGCCCGATGGTCTCCAATCGACGCTGCCTTATCGACGTCGAGCACCACCGTCCGTGGGCCAGCAGGGCTGCCCCCTCAACGCCCACGGTGCGCGCTCCGTTCAATTGCCCTGTTCCAGGCCGAGCGTCCACGCGATCACGGTTGCGGCGCGCCAGCGCAGGTGCTTCCCGACCCGGAACCCCTGCGGGCCGTAGCCGGTGGTTCGCCACGAGTAGATTGTCTGCTTCGGCACCCCGAGGTAGTTGGCCACGTTCTCGATGTCCCACAACTCTTGGTGCTCCATGGGCCTCGAGGGACGTTGACTCGGAAGCAGCGGCGGTGTTTGTCGCGGCGTTCGCCCCTCATCGACCTCAGGCGTGCTGGCGCTGTCCCACAAGCTGGGCTGCCCCTGGTCCTTCGCATGGTGTGTCATGTCGTCGCATCTCCTCGTGACATTGGTGGGTTGGAGCCGTCAGTCACCAATGGCGAAGAAACATCCTTGGGCGATCACGAGCGGGTTCGCGATCCCTTCTCGATCCACAACCGTCAAGGACCGCAAGCGACCGGTTGGTGATCTCGACCGTCGTCGGCGGGCGCAGCTACCGTGATGTGTCCCAGAGAGGAACGACATGTCTCCCACCACCACGCCGATCGGAACCACCGATGCCTGAGGGCATCACCCGCCGTGGAGACTCGTGGCGGGCTCGCTACCGCAACCCGGAGACGGGTCGCCAGCACGAGCGGTCCTTCGACCGCCAGGTCGACGCGGTGCGGTGGCGTCGACAGCAGCTCGATGCGCTGGACCGTGGGCGATGGGTCGATCCGGAAGCCGGCAAGGTGTCGTTCCTGGCCTACTTCGAGGCGTGGGGAGCCGACCAGCTGTGGACCTACGGGACCCGCAAGGCGATGTCGCTGGCGGCTCGGTCGACGACGTTCGCCGAGGTGGACCTGCGCCTGATCAGGCCGAGCCATGTCGAGTCGTGGGTGAAGTCGATGACCATGCCGACCGCCGCCCGGCCGCGCCCGCTCGCGCCTGGCACCATCAAGACTCGGTTCGTCAACGTGCGCTCGGTGTTCCGGGCAGCCGTCCGTGACGGGATGATCGCCGTCGATCCGACCGCCCAGGTGCGGCTGCCGCGGCTGCGGCGGCGGGAGGCCGCCATGGCGATCCCGACCCCGGAGGTCGTGCGCAGCATCCTCGAAGCCTCAGACCCGCGGTTCCGTGCTTTCGTGGGGCTGTGCGTCTTCGCCGGGCTCAGGCTCGGCGAGGCCGCCGCGCTGCAGGTCGGCGACGTCGACTTCCTGCGCCGCCGGGTGCACGTGCGCCGGCAGGTCCAGCGCCTCAACGGCTCGTTCGAGGTCCGGCTGCCGAAGTACAACTCCGAGCGCTTCGTCCACGTCCCCGACGCGCTGCTGCAGATGCTGTCCGAGCACGTCGCTCTTGGACTCCCCTACGACTGGCTCTTCGCCGAGGTCGAGGACGTGCCGCCGCACCAGAACACCATCGGCTACCGCTGGCGCACCACACTGCAGCGAGCCGGGGTGACGGACGTGCGGCTGCACGACCTGCGCCACTTCTACGCCTCAGGGCTAATCGCATCCGGCTGCGACGTGGTGGCCGTCCAGCGTGCCCTCGGGCACGCGAAGCCGACCACAACGCTCACCACTTACGCCCACTTATGGCCGACCACCGAAGACCGTGTCAGGGACGCCGCGGCCCGGCTGGTCGCCGAAGTCGTTGCTTCTGGTGAGGGCACAGTGAGGGCAGAACGGGCCTGAAGAGGCGTAAACGGCCTCTGACCTGCGCAAACAGTGATCGCTCAGACGTTGAAGCGGAACTCCACGACGTCGCCGTCGGCCATCACGTAGTCCTTGCCCTCCATGCGCACCTTGCCGGCCTCCTTGGCCTTGAGCATGGAGCCGGCGGCCATCAGGTCGTCGAAGGAGACGACCTCGGCCTTGATGAAGCCCTTCTGGAAGTCGGTGTGGATGACACCGGCGGCCTCGGGTGCGGTGGCGCCCTTCCGGATCGTCCAGGCCCGCGTCTCCTTGGGGCCGGCCGTCAGGTAGGTCTGCAGGCCGAGGGTGTCGAAGCCGACGCGGGCGAGCTGGTCGAGTCCGGACTCGGTGATCCCCATCTCGGCGAGCATCTCGTGCGCCATCTCGTCGTCGTCCATCTCGGCGAGGTCGGCCTCGAACTTGGCGTCGAGGAAGATCGCCTCGGCCGGCGCGATGATCGCGCGCATCTTGTCCTTGAGCGCCTCGTCGGCGAGCTCGTCGGCGTCGCAGTTGAAGACGTAGATGAACGGCTTGGCCGTCAGCAGCGAGAGCTCGCGCAGCAGGGAGCGGTCGATGTCGGTGGCGATGATCGGCGTGCCCGACTCCAGCGCGTCCTTGGCGGCCTTCGCGGCCTCGAGGTTCGCGACGAGGTCCTTGACCTTCCGCGACTCCTTCTCGAGCCGGGCGATCGCCTTCTCGACGGTCTCGAGGTCGGCGAAGATCAGCTCGGTCTGGATCGTCGAGATGTCGTTGGCCGGGTTGACCTCGCCGTCGACGTGGGTGACGTCCTCGTCGCGGAAGACGCGCGTGACCTGGCAGATCGCCGCGGACTCACGGATGTGGGCGAGGAACTTGTTGCCCAGGCCCTCGCCCTGCGAGGCGCCGCGGACGATGCCGGCGATGTCGACGAACTCGACGGTGGCCGGCAGCTGCTTGGCCGACTCGAACACCTCCGCGAGCTGCGGCAGCCGCTCGTCGGGGACGCCCACGACGCCCACGTTGGGCTCGATCGTCGCGAACGGGTAGTTCGCCGCGAGGACGTCGTTCTTGGTCAGTGCGTTGAAGAGCGTCGACTTGCCCGCGTTGGGGAGACCGACGATGCCGATGGTGAGAGCCACGGGCCGGGAGTCTACGGGCGTGACGCTCCCCCGGGCGAAACGCGCCCCGGCGCCGCGGAGGGGCCGCCGGCGCAGTGACGGTCCTCCACGCCCACCTGCAAGACTCGCCCCATGAGTCACGTGGGGGATGCGCCGGTCCTGCGGGAGCCTGCGCACCAGGTCTCGCCGCAGGCGATCGGCTTCTGGACGGTGTCGGCGCTCATCGGTGACGCGCTGCTGGTGCTCGGCGCGCTCGTCGCCTGGCTGGTCGTCCCGGGCGCGCCGGGCTGGGTCGGCCTCCTCGTCCTCCTCCTCGCCGCTTTCGCGGTCGCCCACGTCGTGCTGATGCCGCGGATCCGCTTCCGCGTGCACCGCTGGGAGGTCACCGACACCGCCGTCCACACCCGCGAGGGCTGGATCGGCCGTGAGACCCGGATCGCGCCGATCAGCCGGGTGCAGACCGTCGACTCGCGGCAGGGCGCGCTGCAGCGGATGTTCGGCCTCGCGTCCATCACCGTCACCACCGCCTCGGCCGCCGGCCCCATCACCGTCGACTGCCTCGACGCCGACACCGCGCGCCACGTCGTGGCTCGGCTGACGGCGATCACCGCCACGACCGAGGACGACGCCACGTGATCCCCGCCCCCGGCTCCCCGGGCGAGGGGTGGTCGAGGCTCAGCCCCCGCAAGCTCCTGCTCGACCCGGTCAAGGCGATCGGCCAGGCGATCGTGCCCGTGGTGGTCGCACTGGTGGGCATCAGCCAGAGCGACACCCGTTTCTGGCCGTTCATCTTCCCCCTGGTGGTCGTCGCACCGCTGCTCTTCGGCGCCCTGCCGTGGCTCACCACGCACTATCGGCTCACCGACTCCCAGATCCAGGTGCGCAGCGGCGTGCTCAACAAGACGACGTCGACCGCGCCGCTCGACCGCGTGCGCAGCGTCGACCTCGAGGCCTCCCTGCTCCACCGCGTCCTGGGCCTGCAGAAGGTGCAGGTCGGCACCGGCGTCGACGACGACCGGATCACCCTCGACGCCCTGGTGCTCGCCGACGCCCAGGCACTGCGTACGACGCTCCTGCGCCGGCGCGAGACCGAGCAGCCTGCCCCGGTGCTGCCCGCGGAGGACGGCACCGTCGCCCCCGCGACCGTCGTCCGGCCGGCGCCCACCGTGCTCGCGCGGATCGACTGGTCCTGGCTGCGGTTCGCGCCCTTCAGCCTCGCCCGGCTCGTCCTGCTCGCCGGTGCCGTCGGGGTGGTGGCCCAGTTCGGCGACGACCTGCCCATCTGGAACGAGGAGACCGCGACGTCGGCGTGGCAGTGGGTCACCCAGTTCGCCGTCGCGCTGGTCGCCCTCGTGCTCGCCGTGGGCGGGCTCGTCCTGTGGCTCGTGGTGTCCGTGGCCGGCTACGTCGTGCAGTGGTGGGGCTTCCGCCTGGTGCGCGAGCACGGCTCGCTCCACCTGACCTCCGGACTCTTCACGACGCGCTCGATCACCGTCGAGGAGGCGAAGGTGCGCGGGGTCGAGCTCGTCGACCCGCTGCTGATGCGCCTGGTCGGCGGCGCCGAGCTCTCGACCCTCGCCACGGGGGTCGAGGACGGCGTCACCCAGGTGCTGCCGCCGTGCCCGCGCGACGTCGCGGTCGGAGTCGGCGAGTCGGTCCTGGACCAGCCCGGCCCGCTGACCGAGCCGCTCGTGGAGCACGGACCGCGTGCGCACCGCCGGGCGTGGTTCCGCCAGCTCTTCAACGCCGTCGACGTCACCGTCGTGGTGGCCGTCGCCTGGTGGTTCCTCGACTTCTCCTGGCTGTGGGTGCTCGGCGTCGCACTCGGCGCGCTGCTCCTCGCCGCCGCGGCGGGCGAGGCGTCGTACCGCCATCTCGGGCACGCGCTGCACGAGCGGCACCTCGTCGCCGGGAGCGGCACCCTGGCGCGGGTGCGCACCGTGCTGGAGACCGACGGCATCATCGGCTGGGTGGTCTCCCAGTCGTGGTGGCAGCGCCGGATCGGCCTCGCCGACCTCACCGCCACCACCGCGGCGGGCGCCGAGCGGGTGCTCGTGCGGGACGTACGCCTCGACGTGGCCGTCGCCCTGGCCGACCGGGCGACGCCCGGACTGCTGACCGACTTCCTCGAGCCCGCCTAGAACCAGTCCTCGCGCATCTCCAGCGTCGTGGTGTCGCCCGAGGCGAGCAGGTCGAGCTGGGGCGCCACCTTCGGCAGCTCCCAGCGGAAGAAGTAGCGCGCGGCCGCGCGCTTGCCGTCGTAGAAGTCGCCGGTCCGCTCCCCCACGGCGACCAGCTGCTCGAGCCACATCCAGGCGATCACCACGTGGCCGGCGGCCTCGAGGTAGACGGTGGCGTTGGCCAGCATCCGGTCCGGGTCGCCGAGACCGGCCAGGCCCATCGTGACCTCGCCGAGGCGGTCGACCGCGGCCTTCAGCGCCTCGGCGTACGCCTCCGGCTCACCGCCCAGCTCACCCGCGCGGGCGACGGTCTGCTCGATCCGGCCGGCGAGGGCCATCAGGGCGACGCCGCCCCCGCCGAGGATCTTGCGCCCCAGCAGGTCGAGGGCCTGGATGCCGTGGGTGCCCTCGTGGATCGGGTTCAGCCGCTGGTCGCGCCAGTGGGCCTCGAGGTCGTGGTCGCGGGTGTAGCCCGAGCCGCCGAGCACCTGGATCGCGAGGCTGCAGCTCTCCTGCCCCCACTGCGACGGCCACGACTTGGCGATCGGCGTCAGCACGTCGAGCAGCTGGCCCGTCGCGAGCCGTTCGGCGTCGTCCTCGGCGCTGGCCTGCTCGTCGAGCAGGCGCGAGCAGTAGAGGTTCAGCGCCAGCGCGCCCTCGACGTAGGACTTCTGCGCCAGCAGCATCCGGCGCACGTCGGCGTGCTGGATGATCGGCACCTGCGGCCCGGTCGGATCGGCGGCGGCCAGCGAGCGGCCCTGCGGGCGGGAGCGGGCGTACTCCAGCGACTTGAGGTAGGCCGTGTAGGCCGTGGTGGTCGCCGACATCCCGACGCCGAGGCGGGCGGCGTTCATCATGTGGAACATGTAGGACAGGCCCTTGTGGGGCTCGCCGACCAGGTAGCCGACCGCGCCCGCGGCCCCGCCCGGCGTGAAGGCGCCGCTGCCGAAGACCGGCGCGGTGTTGACCGTGCCCCGGCTGCCGAGCTTGTGGTTGATGCCCGCGAGCACGACGTCGTTGCGCTCACCGATCGTGCCGTCGTCGGCGACGAGGTGCTTGGGCACGATGAAGAGCGAGATGCCGCGCGAGCCGGCGGGCGCGTCGGGCAGCTTGGCGAGCACCAGGTGGACGATGTTGTCCCCCATTTCGTGGTCGCCCCCGGAGATCCACATCTTGCTGCCGAAGATGCGGTGGGTGCCGTCGTCGGCGGGCACCGCACGGGTGGTGACGTCGCCCAGGCTCGAGCCGGCGTGCGGCTCCGAGAGCGTCATGGTGCCGAAGAAGCGTCCCTCCAGCATCGGCTGGACGTAGCGCTCGACCTGCTCGGGGGTGCCGTGGGCCAGGAGCAGCCCGGCGTTGGCGACGGTGAGGAAGGAGTACGCCGCGGTGCCGATGTTGGCCGCGGTGAACCACGCCATGCAGGCCGAGGCCACCGCGTGCGGCAGCTGGAGCCCGCCGTGCTCCTCGTCGATGGTGAGGCCCATGAGGTCGGCCTGGGCGAACTTCTGCAGCGCGGCCTCGATCTCGGGGATCAGCCGCACCCTCTCGCCGTCGAAGACCGGCTCCTCGGTGTCGCTCTTGCGGTAGTGCGTGGCGAAGTGCTCGGTGGCGATCTCCTCGCACAGCGCCAGCAGGGCGTCGTACGACTCGCGGTCGTGCTCGGCGAAGCGCGGGCGCTCGCTCAGGTTCTCGACGTCGAGCCACTCGAAGAGCAGGAACTCGAGGTCGCGGGCGGAGAGGACGGTGGAGGCGCTGGTGGACACGCGACGACGCTACCGGCCGCGGTGGTGCGGACATGACGAACGCCCCCTCCGCTCGGGACAGAAGGGGCGTTCGCGACTGCGGTCGAGCCTAGCCGATCAGGCTCCGTAGAGGGCGGCTGCGCCCTGGCGGTCCGTCGCGGTCATGCTCAGGTTGCTCGAGGTGCCGTTGCACTGGGGGTAGTGCATGATCGAGGAGGAGTCGTACGGCGTTAGCGGGCGCCAGTTGTTGTCCTCGAAGCAGGTGCCGGACTCGGGGCGGGTGTGCTCGTGGCGGAAGCCGAGCGTGTGGCCGAGCTCGTGGCCCATGATGTTGGCCGGCGTCCAGGAGCCCGAGGTCCAGATCGAGTCGTCGACCAGCACGTTGCGCGAGCGCTTGGGCGTGCTGGGGAAGAACGCGCGGGCGATGTACTGCGAGGTCTGCACGGGCTCGACGGAGAAGAGCACCGTCTTGTTGCGGGTCGTGCAGCTCGCGTCCTGCGACGGCACGTGGACGTAGTTGATCCGCGAGGACGCGCCCTCCCACAGGGCCGCACCGGCCGCCATCGCGTTGACGACGTCGGTGTAGCGCGAGCCGAACTTGGTGCTCACGCAGTAGGTCAGGTTGCCGACCTGCGAGGTCGACCACTTGTCGTCCACGCCGTAGACGGTGTTGACGACGAGGCCCTCCTCCATGGCCTCCTCCGAGCCGTGGACCATCCGGTCGTAGTAGGCCTTCAGGTCGCCGGTGCTCGAGATGGGCTCGTCGCCGTTGACGATGTACTGCCGGTCGGTGTCCTTGAACGTCGAGGACGCGAACTGCTGGAACGTCGGGATCTCCGAGTCCGTGGCGGCCAGGGCCGGGGTGGCCAGGGCGCTGCCGAGGAGGGCCGTGGCACCGAGGGCGATCGCCCCGAGTCGAGTGCGCTGCATGGTGGTGTTCTCCTAGATGGGGGGATGTGGACACACGCCATCTCGGAAGGGTCGAGCAGGTGGGCACGAGTTCCCGAGACAAGTGCGTTGCGGACGAACCTCCACCACGGAGGCCGCATCTGTAAAGGGTTTCCTGCGTGAAGAGTGATCTGCCCCGAGACGTCCCGCGTGGGACCCCTTCCCTAGGGTGGAGCGGTGCGCATCGCCACCTGGAACGTCAACTCCCTCCGCTCCCGCATCGACCGCGTCGAGGCCTTCCTCCAGCGCCACGACGTCGACGTCCTCGCCCTGCAGGAGACCAAGGCCCGCGAGGACCAGCTGCCGCTGATGGGTCTCCAGGCGCTCGGCTACGAGGTCGCGGTGGCCGGGGTCAACCAGTGGAACGGCGTCGCGCTGCTGTCGCGTGTCGGCCTGGAGGACGTCGAGGTCGGCTTCGCCGACATGCCGCCGTACGGCGACCCTGCCGCCGCGGAGGCGCGTGCGATCGGGGCCACCTGCGGCGGGGTGCGCGTGTGGTCCCTCTACGTCCCCAACGGCCGCAAGCCCGACGACCCGCACTACGTCTACAAGCTCGACTGGCTGGCCCGGCTGCGCGCAAGCGCCCGCGACTGGCTCGACGTGCCCACCGCGCTCGTCGGCGACTGGAACATCTGCCCGACCGACGACGACGTCTTCGACGTCAAGCAGTTCGCGAAGTCGACCCACGTCACCCCGCCCGAGCGCGCCGCCTTCCAGGGCTTCCTCGACGACGGGTGGGTGGAGACGACGCGCGCCCACGCGCCGGGCTACACCTACTGGGACTACTACCGCCAGCGCTTCGAGCGCGACCGCGGGCTGAAGATCGACTTCGTCCTCGGCTCGCCCGCGCTGGCCTCGCGGGTCACGGGTGCGTTCATCGACCGCGACGAGCGGGACCCGGCGCAGGGCACGGGCTCGCCGTCGGACCACGCCCCGGTGGTCGTCGACCTCACCTGACCGCGGCCGGCGGCCGCGCGGGCTCGGGCTCGGGCGCGCGGCGGATGGCGTACGACATCACCGCCGCGAGTGCACAGAGGCCGGCGGCGGCGTAGAACGCCGGGTCGTAGCCGCCGGTGACGTCGCGGACGACGCCCGCACCGGTCGCGGCGACCGCGGCGCCGACCTGGTGGCTGGCGAAGACCCAGCCGAAGACGATCGGCCCGGCGGACGCGCCGAACCACTCGCGACACAGCGCCACGGTCGGCGGCACGGTCGCCACCCAGTCCAGGCCGTAGACGATGATGAAGACCCACATCGTGGGCTGCACGTGCGGCGACATCAGCGCCGGCAGCGTCATCAGGCCGACCCCGCGCAGGACGTAGTAGCCGACCAGGAGCAGCCGCGGGTCGACCTTGTCGGTGAGCCAGCCCGACGCGACCGTGCCCACCACGTCGAAGATCCCGACCACCGCCAGCAGGGACGCGGCGGTCGTCGCGGGCATGCCGTGGTCGTGCGCGGCCGGCACGAAGTGGGTGGCGATGAGGCCGTTGGTGGTCATCCCGCAGATCGCGAAGCCGCCGGACAGCAGCCAGAACGTCCGGCTCCGCGCGACGTCGCGCAGCACGCCCAGCGCGCGTCCGGCGCTGGAGCCGACCTGCTGGTGGGGCGGCGGGCCGGGGTCGGCGTCGGTCGCGCCGTAGGCCCGCAGGCCGAGGTCGGCCGGGTGGTTGCGCAGGAGCAGCAGCACCAGCGGGATCACCGCCAGCGCGGCGACGGCCGCGAGGAGCGCCGCCGTACGCCAGCCGTAGTCGGTCGCCAGCCAGGCCACCACCGGCAGGAAGACCAGCTGGCCGGTGGCGTTGCCGGCAGTGAGGATGCCGCTGACGAGGCCGCGGCGGGCGACGAACCAGCGGCTCGTGATCGTCGCGACGAACGCCATCGACATGGAGCCGGTGCCCAGCCCGACGAGCAGACCCCAGCACAGGATCAGCTGCCAGGGCTCGGTCATGAACACGGTGAGGCCGCTGCCGAGCGCGACGAGGGTGAGCGCGACGGTGACGACCCGGCGTACGCCGAAGCGGTCCATGAGCGCGGCCGCGAAGGGCGACATCAGGCCGAAGAGCATGAGGTTGAGCGAGACCGCCGAGCCGATCAGGCCGTGCGACCAGCCGAACTCCTCGTTCAGCGGCTCGATCAGCACCCCGGGGACCGAGCGGAAGGCCGCGGCACCGACGAGGGTCACGAAGGCGACACCCGCCACGACCCAGGCCCAGTGCAGCCGCTGGTCGCGGTCCGCAGGTCCCGGGGCGGGACGCCCGGCGGGAGTCGTGGTCGTCACGCGTGCCAGTCTGACCGAGGAGCACCCGCCTCGGCGAGCGGCCTGGTGGTCAGCGAGCGCACGAAATCCGCCACGTTGTCGGTGGTGACGCCCATGCTGGGCCCATGGACACCTTCCCCCTCCTGATGGTCCTGGCCCTGGCCCTCGCGGTCGGCCTCGCCCTCGGCGCGCTGATCGGCGTGCTGTGGGCCCGCAGCCGACCCGGCGACGACGCGGCCGTCGCGGCGCTCGAGCGGCGGGTGGCCGACCACGCCGTGGTGCAGGACGGCCTCGAGCGGCTGCAGGACCAGCTCAGCGACCTCGCCCACGACCGGGTCGCCTGGCAGGCCCAGCTGCACCAGCAGGTCGCCGACATGCGGCTGTCCACCGAGACCCTGCGCCGTGAGACGACCACCCTCGCCACCGCGCTGCGCAAGCCGCAGGTGCGCGGCCAGTGGGGCGAGCTGCACCTGCGCCGCACCGTCGAGCTGGCCGGCCTGGTGGACCACTGCGACTTCGCCGAGCAGGTCCGCATGGACGACGGCCGGCTGCGCCCGGACCTCGTGGTGACCCTCGCCGGCGGGCGCACCATCGCCGTCGACGCCAAGGCGCCGCTCGCGGCGTTCCTCGACCTGACCGGGACCGACGACCCGGCCGAGCACGACCGGGCGCTCGCCCGGCTCGGTGAGCACATGCGCACCCACGTCACCGACCTCGGCTCGCGCCGCTACTGGGAGGCGTTGTCCGGCACGCCGGAGTTCGTCGTCCTCTTCGTGCCGGGCGAGGCGATCCTCCAGGCCGCGCTGCAGGCAGTGCCCGACCTGGTCGAGCAGGCCTCGGCGAAGAACGTCGTGCTGGCCACGCCCTCCACCCTCATCGCGCTGCTGCGCACCGTCGCCCAGGGCTGGCAGCACGAGGTGCTCAACGAGCAGGCCCAGGCCGTGCAGCGGCTCGGCCAGGAGCTCCACGCCCGGCTCGGGTCCATGGCCGGGCACCTCGACCGGGTCGGTCGCTCCCTCAACGCCAGCGTCGTCGCCTACAACCAGGCGATGGGCTCGCTCGAGGGCCGCGTGCTGGTGTCCGCGCGCCGCTTCGCCGAGCTCGGCGTGACGACCGAGCCGCTCGACGAGCCGCGCCAGGTCGAGACCGTCCCGCGCTCGGCCGCGGCCCCGGAGCTGGCCGCGCTCGACGGCGTACGCAGTGCGACGCAGGAGCCCACGATCGACGACCTGCTCTCCCAGCAGGCGCGCTCGTCGGGCGAGCCCCCGGCGCGCCGCGCCCGGGGAGCGTGAGACCGGTCCTAGGTTGAAGGACGTGACACTGGCCGAGGCGTGGTGGCAGGTCGGGCGCGAGCCCGGCCGTCAGGTGGTGTCCCTCGGCGTCGCCGTCACCCTCACCGCGGTGAGCATCGACGTGCTGCTCGTCGGACGGCTGACCCTGTTCTTCGACCTGTGCTTCATGGTGCTCTGCCTGGGTCTCGCCGCGCTGGTGCGCCGGCGCGACTTCTTCATGGTGGCGCTGCTGCCGCCCGTGCTGCTGACGGCCGTCTTCGGCTTCGTCGCCCTCGTGGCGCGCGACGCGATCGCCGACCCGAGCGACAGCGTGCTGCAGGCCGTGATCTCGGGCGTCGCGACGCACGGCATCGCCCTCGGGGTCGGCTACGCGCTGTGCCTGGGCTGGCTCGCCTGGCGCCTGCACCGCGAGGGCGAGGCCGACATCGCCACCGAGCTCGAGCGCGAGCTGAGCCAGCCGACCGGCTGAGCCCGCTCAGGCCTCGAAGCGCTCCACGTCGCCCGCCCCGCGGCGTACGACGACGGGCTCGGCCTCGGACCAGTCGATCACCGAGGTCGGCTCGGCGGTGACCTCGCCGGACTCGACGACGACATCGACGACGTGGTCGAGGTCCTCCTTGATCTCCCAGCCCATGGTCCGCGCCTCGGTCTCGCCGGGCAGGATGAGCGTGCTGGTGAGGATCGGCTCCCCCAGCTCCTCGAGCAGCGCGCACACGAGCGTGTGGTCGGGGATCCGGACCCCGACGGTGCGCTTCTTCGGGTGCATCAGCCGCTTCGGCACCTCACCGGTCGCGGGCAGGATGAAGGTGTAGGGCCCGGGCGTGGCCGCCTTGATCGCGCGGAACGCGTAGTTCTCCACGTGCACGAACTGCCCGAGCTGGGCGAAGTCCTTGCACATGAGCGTGAAGTGGTGGCGGTCGTCGAGCTCGCGGATCTTCAGGATCCGGTCACGCCCCTCGCGGTTGCCGAGCTGGGCGCCGAGCGCGTAGCCGGAGTCGGTGGGGTAGGCGATCAGCTCGTCGTTGCGGAGCGCGTCGACGACCTGGGACACCAGCCGCGGCTGCGGGTTGTCGGGGTGGATGTCGACGTAGCGGGCCATGACCGGCTCCCGTTCAGGCCTTCTGGGCGGCGCGCAGGTCGCGGCGCAGCTCCGGCGGAAGCGCGAAGATGAGCGACTCCTCCGCGGAGTGCACGGCCTTGGCGTCGGGGTAGCCGCGCTCGGAGAGGAAGGCGAGCACGCCCTCGACGAGGTCCTCCGGCACCGATGCACCCGAGGTCACCGACACCGTCTCGACGCCGTCGAGCCACGCCTCGTCGATCTCGGTGTGGTCGTCGACGAGGTAGGACGCCTTGGCGCCCGCCTCGAGGGCGACCTCGACCAGGCGCACGGAGTTGGACGAGTTGCGCGAGCCCACCACGATCACGAGGTCGGCCGCGCCGGAGATCTCCTTGACCGCGAGCTGGCGGTTCTGGGTGGCGTAGCAGATGTCGTCGCTCGGCGGGTCGAGCAGCAGCGGGAACTTCTTGCGGATCGCCGCCACCGTCTCGAGGGTCTCGTCGACGCTCAGCGTGGTCTGCGAGAGCCAGGCGACCCTGGCCGGGTCGCGTACGACGATGCCGTCCACGTCGTCGGGGCTCTGCACCAGCTGGATGTGCTCGGGCGCCTCGCCAGCGGTGCCCTCGACCTCCTCGTGCCCCTCGTGCCCGATGAGCAGGATGTCGTAGTCGTCGGAGGCGAAGCGGCGCGCCTCGTGGTGGACCTTGGTCACCAGCGGGCAGGTGGCGTCGATGGTCTTCAGGCTGCGCTCGGCGGCCTGCGCGTGGACCGCCGGCGAGACGCCGTGGGCGGAGAAGACCACGGTCTGGCCCTCGGGCACCTCGTCGAGCTCCTCGACGAAGATCGCCCCGCGGGACTCGAGATTGGCCACGACGTGCTTGTTGTGCACGATCTGCTTGCGGACGTAGACCGGCGCGCCGTAGAGGTCGAGGGCCTTCTCCACGGTGATCACGGCCCGGTCCACACCGGCGCAGTAGCCGCGGGGGGCCGCCAGCAGCACGTTCTTCGCGCTCTCGGGGTCGAGGACGGGAGGAAGGCCGAGGTCGGTGCTCATGGGTGCGAGTCTACGGGCCCACCCACCAGTGTCCGTCCCCTCGCCTATCCTCGCCGCGTGCCCTCACTTCGCGACGCCACGGCCGAGTCCCCGGCCCCGGTGCGCGCGGTGGCCAACGCGGTGGCGCAGTGGATCGACAAGCTCGGCGGCGTGTGGGTCGAGGGACAGATCGCCCAGGTCAACCGGCGGCCCGGGGTCAACACCGTCTTCATGACCCTGCGCGACACCGTCGCCGACATCTCGGTGACGCTCACGTGCGCCCGCTCGCTCTTCGACTCGATGAACCCGCCGCTCGTCGAGGGGGCGAGCGTGGTCGTCCACGCACGCCCCAGCTTCTACGCCAACCGCGGCTCCTTCTCGCTGGCCGCGCGCGAGATCAAGATGGTCGGCCTCGGCGAGCTGCTCGCTCGCCTCGAGCGTCGCCGGCAGCTGCTCGCCGCCGAGGGGCTCTTCGCCCCCGAGCTCAAGCGCGACCTGCCGTTCCTCCCGGGCCGGGTGGGGCTGGTGACCGCGCCCAACAGCGCGGCGGAGCGCGACGTGCTGGACAACGCGCGCCGCCGCTGGCCCGCCGTGCAGTTCGAGGTGGCCTACGCCGCGATGCAGGGTCAGCGGTGTGCCGCCGAGGTGATCGAGGCGCTGCAGCGGCTCGAGCGCAACGCGGACGTCGACGTCGTCGTCGTGGCCCGCGGCGGGGGCTCGATCGAGGACCTGCTGCCCTTCTCCGACGAGGCCGTCATCCGCGCCGTCCACGCCATGCGCACCCCGGTGGTGTCAGCCATCGGCCACGAGCCCGACCAGCCGCTGCTCGACCTCGTCGCCGACGTGCGCGCCTCCACCCCCACCGACGCCGCCAAGCTGGTCGTGCCCGACATGGCCGAGGAGGCGCAGGGCGTGACGTGGGCCCGCGAGCGCCTGCGCCAGGTCATCACCCAGCGCATCGCGCGCGAGCAGGAGTGGCTCGTCCAGGTCCGCTCGCGCCCGGCGATGTCCGACCCCCGCAACCTGCTCGCCGTGCGGTCCGACGAGGTCGACGAGCTGCTGGCGCGCGCCCGTCGTACGCTCTCGCACCGCCTCGACCGCGCCGCTGACGACATCGGCCACCAGCGCGCCCGGGCCCAGGCCCTCTCGCCGCTCGCCACCCTCCAGCGGGGCTACGCCGTGCTCCAGGACGCCGATGGCCACGTCGTCACGTCCGTCGCGCAGACCACAGCGGGTGCGCCCGTCTCGGTGCGGGTCGCCGATGGCCGCATCCATGCCACCACCGACCGCGTCGAGCCCGACGCCCTCGAGCCGGACACTGCCCAGGAGGACCCCGATGAGTGACGCTTCCCCCCAGCCCGCCCCGGACCAGCTCAGCTACGAGGAGGCGCGCGAGGAGCTCATCGAGGTGGTGCGCACCCTCGAGGCCGGCGGCACGACCCTCGAGGAGTCGCTGGCGCTGTGGGAGCGCGGCGAGGCGCTCGCCCAGGTCTGCCAGTCCTGGCTCGACGGTGCCCGCACCCGCCTCGACGAGGCGATGGGCGGGGAGTCCGACGACTAGCGGGTCAGCAGCCCCATGAAGGCCTCGATGTCCCCGGCCGGCGCGGAGCCGTAGACCAGCAGCGACTCGTCCCCGATCTCCGCGGCGTAGCCGGTGTCCCCGCCGTCGTCGGTGAAGGTCTGCCAGGTGTCGGCGACCTCGGAGGTCACGCTCGCCTCGTCCCCGGCGTCCGCGTCCTCGTCGACGTACAGCTCCACGAGGTCGTCGACCGACGCGTCCTGCTGGCGGATGCCGACGAAGTCGCCGTCGTCGGTGAGCACCCCGAGGCCCCACCGCGGGTCGTCTCCGGCGGACAGCTCGACGCTCGTCGCGGTCCACCCGGCCGGCAGGTCGCGCGGGTGCACGACCGACAGGTTCGCCTGCTGCGCGACCTCGACGCTGTCGCGCCAGTCGACAGCCACCGGGGTGTCGTCGACCTCGCCGCGGAACAGCCCCCGCCAGGTCACGAAGGCGAGCACGAAGAGCACGGTCACGATCAGTGCGCCGGTCATGCCGCCGAAGGAACGGTTGTACCTGCCCGGCTGTCCTTGCGCACTCACGGGCCCCATCCTCCCAGCCCCCCGGTAGTTCGGCTGCCAGCGGGGCGCATCAGAACCGCAGGAGCGGAATCCCGCGGGCGGAACGACCGCAGGTGCGGCATACTGCGACCGTGATCACCTACCGAATCGCGGAGGCCGCGGAGATCCTGGCCGTCAGCGACGACACCGTACGCCGCTGGGTGGACGCCGGCCGGCTCCCCTCCCAGCGCGACGGCGGGCGCACCACCGTGGCCGGGACGGACCTCGCCGAGCTCGCCGAGCACCTGGCCGAGACCGGCGAGGTGGCCGAGCGCGACCGCACCCGGGCCAGCTCGGTGAGCGCGCGCAACCGGATGAGCGGCATCGTCACCCGGGTCAAGCGCGACCACGTGATGGCCCAGGTCGAGATGATCTGCGGGCCCTACCGCGTGGTGTCCCTGATGAGCAGCGACGCCGCCGACGAGCTCGGCCTCGAGGCGGGCGTGCGCGCGATCGCCAGCGTGAAGTCGACGAACGTGATCGTCGAGGTCCCGTGAAGCGCGCGGCCGTCGCCCTCCTGCTGCTCATGCCGCTCACCGCCTGCGGCGGGGACGGCGACGACGGGCAGACCCTCACCGTGCTCGCAGCCGCCAGCCTCACCGAGACCTTCACCGACCTGGCCGCGACCTTCGAGGACGAGCACCCCGGCGTCCGGGTCGAGCTGGTCTTCGGCTCGTCCACGACGCTCGCCGAGCAGGCGGCCGACGGCGCACCGGGGCAGGTGCTGGCCACCGCGGACGAGGTCTCGATGGGCGTGGCCGACGACGCCGGCGTGCTCGCCGCGGCACCCGTCGGTTTCGTGGGCAACAGCCTCACCGTCGTCACCCCATCCGACAACCCGGCCGGCATCACGTCCCTCGACGACCTCGACGGGCGGGAGGTCGACTACGTCGTGTGCGCCGCCACCGCTCCGTGCGGTGCCGCCGCCGAGGCCCTCCTCGGCTCCGCGGGCATCGACGCCCCGCCCGCGAGCGAGGAGGTGGACGTCAAGGCGGTGCTGGCGCGCGTGGTGCAGGGCGAGGCCGACGCCGGGCTGGTCTACCGCACCGACGCCGTCGCGGCCGGCGACGACGTCGCCGAGGTCGCGATCCCCGATGCCGACGAGGTCACCACCACCTACGTCGTCGCCCCTCTGACCGGCGCCGACGACGCGACGGCCGACCTGGCGGCTGACTTCG
Source organism: Nocardioides furvisabuli (assembly GCA_964021995.1). Lineage (GTDB taxonomy): Bacteria > Actinomycetota > Actinomycetes > Propionibacteriales > Nocardioidaceae > Nocardioides > Nocardioides furvisabuli_A. Next base: position 290,723 of record CAXHZJ010000002.1, read on the forward strand.
TCGCGCTGGTGCGCAGCGACGAGGCGCGAGCGGTCTTCACCGACGCGGGCTTCGGCGAGGTCGCGGCCCCGTGACCGGCCCCCGCCTCGGCCGCGCCCCCGCGGTCCTGCTCGTCCCCGCCGTGGTGGGCGTCGCGCTGCTCGTGGTGCCGCTCGCCACCCTCGTCCTGGCCACCCCGTGGCGCACCCTGCCCGAGCACCTCGGCTCGCAGGTCGTGCGCGAGGCGCTGGTGATCACCGCGCTCAGCAGCCTGCTGACCGTGGTGGCGTGCGTCCTGCTCGGCACCCCGCTGGCCTGGCTGCTCGCCCGCGTCGACTTCCGCGGCCGGCGCATCGTGCGCGCCCTCGTGCTGGTCCCCCTGGTCCTGCCGCCTGTCGTGGCGGGCGTCGCGCTCGTCACCGCCCTCGGTCGCAGCGGGCTCATCGGCCAGCACCTGCCGTTCACGCTCCCCTACACGACCTCCGGCGTCGTGGTCGCCCACACGTTCGTGTCCCTCCCCTTCTACGTCCTCGCCGTCGAGGGGGCGCTGCGCACCCACGGGGCGTCGTACGACGTGGTGGCGGCGACGCTGGGCGCCGACCGGTGGACCGCCTTCCGCCGCGTCACCCTGCCGCTCGCGCTGCCCGGGGTGCTGGCGGGCAGCGCGCTGGCGTGGGCGCGCAGCCTCGGCGAGTTCGGCGCGACGATCACCTTCGCCGGCAACTACCCCGGCACCACCCAGACGATGCCGAGCCTGATCTACGTCGCGCTCAACTCCGACCCGACCGTCGCGCGCACCCTGAGCCTGATCCTGCTGGTGCTGTCGGTCGGTGTGCTGGTGCTGCTCCGCGAGCGCTGGGCGGTGGGCCGGTGATGCACGTCGAGGTCGACCTCCCGGGAAGGGTGCGCGCCGACGTCAGCGCCGCAGCAGGCGAGGTGCTGGTGGTCATCGGGCCCAACGGCGCCGGCAAGTCGACGCTGCTGCGCACGATCGCCGGCCTCGAGCCCGGGCGGGTCCGGGTCGGGGACGAGGACTGGACCGAGCGCGAGGTCCCCCGCCGCCGGGTCGGCTACGTCTTCCAGGACCAGAGCCTCTTCCCGCACCTGTCCGCCCTCGACAACGTCGCCTTCGGGCCGCGGGCGCGCGGCCGCAGCCGGCGCGAGGCCGACGGCGCCGCCCGCGCGTGGCTGGAGCGATTCGGCATCGCCGACCTCGCCGGCCGCCGGCCGCGCGAGCTCTCCGGCGGCCAGGCGCAGCGTGTGGCCATCGCTCGGGCGCTCGCCACGGACCCCGACGTGCTGCTCCTCGACGAGCCCTTCACCGGCCTCGACGTCTCCGCCCAGATGGCGCTGCGCAACGAGCTGGGCAAGCACCTGGGCGACTTCGCCGGCGTCACCCTGCTCGTCACCCACGACGCGATCGACGCGGTCACCCTGGCCGACCGGGTGCTCGTGCTCGACGAGGGCCGGGTGGCCCAGGTCGGTGCCCCGGCCGAGGTCGCCGCCGAGCCGCGTACGCCCCACGTCGCCCGCCTGGTCGGGCTCAACCTCGTCCCCGACGGAGACGAGCTGATCGCCTTCACACCGGACGCGGTCACGGTGTCGCTGACCGAGCCGGAGGGGTCGTCGCGGTTGCGCTGGCGCGGCCCGGTCGCCACCCTCGCGCCGCACGGTGACGCCGTACGCCTGCTGGTGCACGCCTCCCCCGACCTGCTCGCCGACCTCACACCGGCCGCGGCCGCCGAGCTCGGCCTCGCGCCCGGCCGCGACGTGTGGCTGTCGGCCAAGGCGACGGCGGTGAGCCGCTACGGAGCCCGTGCCTGACCGTCGCGAGCGATCGATAGCATGCGCGCCATGAGCCCCTCTGCAGGCAAGCCCGACCGCAACCTCGCCCTCGAGCTGGTGCGGGTCACCGAGGCGGCCGCCATGGCTGCGGGCCGCTGGGTGGGCCGCGGCGACAAGAACGACGCCGACGGCGTGGCCGTCGAGGCGATGCGCGAGATGATCTCGACGATCGGCATGCGCGGCACCGTCGTCATCGGCGAGGGCGAGAAGGACAACGCCCCGATGCTCTTCAACGGCGAGGAGGTCGGCGACGGCACCGGCCCCGAGTGCGACGTCGCGGTCGACCCGATCGACGGCACCACGCTGACCGCCAAGGGCATGAACAACGCCATCGCGGTGCTCGCGGTGTCGCCGCGCGGCACGATGTACGACCCCAGCGCGGTCTTCTACATGGACAAGCTGGTCACCGGGCCCGAGGCCGCGGACGTCGTCGACATCCGCCTGCCGGTGAAGGAGAACATCTCCCGCGTGGCGAAGGCCAAGGGCCTCTCGATCCACGACGTCACCGTCGTGCTGCTCGACCGCCCGCGCCACGCCCGGCTGGTGGAGGACATCCGCGAGACCGGCGCCCGCATCAAGTACATCACCGACGGCGACGTGGCCGGCGCGATCATGGCCGCCCGCCCCGACACCGGGGTGGACCTGATGCTCGGCGTCGGCGGCACCCCGGAGGGCATCATCGCGGCCTGCGCGATGAAGTGCATCGGCGGCAAGATCCAGGGCAGGCTCTGGCCGCAGGACGACGACGAGCGCCAGCGCGCGCTGGACGCGGGGCACAATCTCGACGCCGACTTCGTGCTGGGCACCGACGACCTCGTGACCGGCGACGACGCCTTCTTCGTGGCCACCGGCATCACCGACGGCGAGCTCATGCGCGGCGTGCGCTACCGCGGCGAGGGCGTCACGACGCACTCGCTGGTGATGCGCTCGCGCAGCGGCACCGTCCGCTCGATCACCGCCGAGCACCGGCTCTCGAAGCTACGCGATCTCTCCACGATCGACTTCGACAACTGACGGCACGCGGACCGGCTGCAGCGCGGCCGCGACCGCGGCGATCACCACGGGGTCGAAGGCCATGCCCACGTGGGACGAGCGCACCTCGACCGCGACGGCCGCGGGGTCGATGCACGCGCGCCAGTCGACGATGCCGTCGCGGCGCGAGAAGATGGCGGTGAAGTCGACGTCCGCGCCGAGCACCGCGCGCGCCTGCTCGAAGCTCTCCTGCGCGCAGTGGCCGGCGACGCAGTCCTCGGCCATCAGGTTGCGCAGTCCGGCGCGGTTGAGCCGCACCAGCAGGTCGACGCTCCGGGCCAGCGACGCGTGGTGCGCGCCGGGGGCGAGCATCGGGCTGCCCATCGTCACGATGCCGGACACCAGGTCCGGACGCCGCGCCGCGACGCCGCGGGCGAGCATGCCGCCGAGGCTGTGGCCCACGACGCGCACCCGGGAGCCACGGCGCTGGGAGATCTCCTCCAGCCGCTCCTCGAGCTGGGCCGCGGCCGCCAGGGTGCACCCGACGTTGGCGCGGATGTCGGCGCGGTAGGTGCGGAAGCCCGCGTGGCGCAGGGTGCGGCTCATCGGCGCGAGCGACGAGTCGCCTGCCAGGAATCCCGGCACCAGCAGCACCGGTTCGCCGACGCGCACCGGTCGCGAGCCGTAGGGCGTACGACGTCGGGCGCCGCGGGTCGTGAGGGCCTGCACCGCGTAGCGCGAGGCCTCGGTGACCAGGGATCCCTCGCGCAGCACCGCGGCCACCGACGGCTGGGAGAAGCCGTCCGGTGTCAGGAAGGACGCCACTGTGCGCTGGGTCACAATCATCGAACCTAGCCCAGAACCCGCAAGGAATGGGGGACGTGGGTCACTCTTCCCCCTGTTGGGGTGATGCGTCGTGTTCACTGGAGGCATGGCACCGCGTCGCCCCAGCACCGAGGATCCTTCCGTCTCGGCGGAGCTGTTCGCCCCCGTCGGCACCGAGGTCGAGCTGTGCTACCAGACCTTCGGCGACCCCGACGGCGAGCCGCTGCTGCTGGTGATGGGCCTCAGCGGGCCGATGACGTGGTGGGACGAGGTCTTCTGCGCCCACCTCGCCGCGGCCGGCTTCCACGTGGTGCGCTACGACAACCGCGACACCGGTCGCTCGTCGCGGATCAACGCCCCGGCCCGCCCGGACCAGCTGGTGAAGGCATTCGCCACCGGCCGGGCGACCACGCCGTACACGATGTCGGACCTGGCCGGCGACGCCGTCGCGCTGCTCGACCACCTCGGGCTGGAGTCCGCGCACCTCGTGGGCGTCTCGATGGGCGGGATGATCGCCCAGACCGTCGCCATCGAGCACACCGCCCGGGTGCGGTCGCTGACGAGCATCAGCTCCACGACGGGCCGCCGCACGGTCGGCTGGCAGCACCCCTCGCTCCTGCCGCGGCTCATCGCTCCCCGCAAGGCCGGACGGGACGCCTACGTCGAGAGCAGCCTGGTCATGTGGTCGCTGATCGGCTCCGCCGACTACGCCTCCGACCCCGACGCGCTCCGCACCCGGGCGGAGGCCACCTTCGACCGCGGTGTCAGCGCCAGCGGCGCCGTACGTCAGATGCTGGCGATCCTGACCCAGGACGACCGCACCCCGCGGCTGCGCAGCCTCCGGGTGCCGGCCCTCGTCATCCACGGGACGGCCGACAAGATGGTCCACGTCAGCGGTGGCCGCTCCACCGCCTCCGCGATCCCCGGCGCCGAGCTGCTGCTGGTCGACGGCATGGGCCACGACCTGCCGGCGGAGCTGTTCGAGACGTTCGTCGAGGCGATCGCGCGGACCGCCGACCGGGCGTCCTGACCCTCGGGGGATCCCCGGATATCCGGGGACTCTGGAGGTTCCAGTGCGAAGTTTCGGGGGTGAGGCTTCAGTTTCCCCGGATATCCGGGGAAAGCGACCGTGCCCCGGCCGCCGGCGCGGCGGTGAACAGGGTCGGCTCACCGAAGCCTGCCTCGGCGAAGGCACGGCGTACGCCGTCGCCGGCCGCGTCGAGCAGCTCCTCCGGCACCAGACCGATCACGCAGCCGCCGAACCCGCCGCCGGTCATCCGGGCGCCGAGGGCTCCTGACTCGTGGAGGGCGTCGACGGCCGTGTCGACCTCGGGCACGGTGATGCGGAAGTCGTCGCGCATCGAGACGTGGGAGGCGCTCAGCAGCGGGCCGAGGTCCTCCACCCGGCCCTCCCGCAGCACCTCCACGGCCGCGAGGACGCGGTCGTCCTCCGTCACCACGTGGCGCACGAAGCGACGCAGCTCGTCGTCGTTCAGCTCGGCCAGCGCGGCGTCGAGGTCGGCGGCGGTCACGTCGCGCAGCGCCGGCACGCCGAGGCGGCGCGCGGCCTCCTCGCAACCGTCGCGGCGCGCGGCGTACTCCCCGTCGGCGTGGCGGTGAGGCGCCCGGGTGTCGACGACCACCACGGCGAGCCCGGAGGCCGCTGGGTCGAAGGGCACGGACTGCGAGGTGAGGTCGCGCATGTCGCAGAAGAGCACGTGACCGGCCTCCCCGCGCAGGCTGGCCAGCTGGTCCATCCCGCCGGTGGGAGCGCCGACGGCGTCGTTCTCGACCCGCCGGCTCAGGGCCAGCCGGCCGTCGGGGCCGAGGTCGAGCCCGAGGTGGTCGTCGAGCGCGCACACGACCGAGCAGACCAGCGCCGCCGACGACGACAGACCGGCGCCGGTCGGGACGTCGGAGTCGACCTCGATGCGCAGCGGCGGCACGTCCACGCCGTCGTCCTGGAGCAGCCACAGCGCGCCCAGCACGTACGCCGCCCAGTCCGGCACGGACTCCCGGTCGGCCAGGCCGGAGGGGCGCACGACCACGTCGCCCGAGGCCTGTGCGGAGGAGACCGCCCAGCCGTCGGGTGCGTCGGTGACCGTGGCGGTGCACCCGGCCTCCAGGGCGAAGGGCAGGACGAAGCCGTCGTTGTAGTCGGTGTGCTCACCGATGAGGTTGATGCGTCCGGGCGCGATCCAGCGACTCACGACAGGTCCTTCCGGGGGCTCATGCGAAGGGCGGTGGTGCGGTTGCCAAACCCTATCGCCAGCCGCTAGACCAGTGACCCGAGTCACTCATGAGGAGGACGCATGGCATCCCGATCCACGACCCGCACACGAGGTCGACCAGGAGCGAGGCGGATCGGAGGGTCGGTGGCCGCGCTCGCGCTCGCGAGCAGCCTGCTCGCCGCGTGCGGCGGCGACAGCGGCACGCCCGAGCTGGTCTGGTACATCAACCCGGACAGCGGCGGGCAGGACGCGGTGGCCGAGAAGTGCTCCACCGACGACTACACGATCTCCACGCAGGTCCTGCCCCAGGACGCCGGCCAGCAGCGCATCCAGCTGGCCAGGCGCCTCGCGGCCAAGGATCCCGAGATCGACCTGATGTCGCTCGACCCGCCGTTCACCGCGGAGTTCGCCGACGCCGGCTTCCTCGCCGAGGTGCCGCAGGACGCGCGTGAGCAGCTCGAGCAGCAGGGCACGTTCCAGGGCGCCCTGGACGCTGCCACCTGGAACGACAAGCTCGTGGTCTTCCCGTTCTGGTCCAACACGCAGGTCCTCTGGTACCGCAAGTCCTTCGTGGAGAAGGCCGGCATCGACATGTCGCAGCCCGTCACGTGGGACCAGATCATCGACGCCGCCAGCGAGAACGGCGGCAAGATCGGCGTGCAGGCCAACAAGTACGAGGGCTACGTCGTGTGGATCAACGCGCTCGTCGAGGGCGCGGGCGGCACGATCCTGGAGAACCCCGAGGAGGGGGTCGACGCCACGATCACCCTCGGCGACGAGGCCGGCCAGCAGGCGGCGGGCATCATCGAGAAGCTCGCCTCCTCCGAGGCGGCCCCGGCCGACCTGAGCGTGTCCAACGAGGGCACCGCCGGCTCGACCTTCGGCTCCGACCAGGGCTCGTTCCTGGTCAACTGGACCTACATCTTCAAGAACTACGACGAGACCGCGCCCGACGTGGCCAAGGACATCGGCTACACGCGCTACCCGCAGACGGTCGAGGGCGAGGAGTCCCGCCCGCCCTACGGGGGCATCGGGATCGGCGTCAGCGCCTACTCCGACGACCAGGAGCTCGCCCTCGAGGCGGCCCAGTGCCTGGTCGACCCGGAGAGCCAGGGCATCAACGCCGACCTGACCGGCAACATGCCGGCCAGCACGGAGGGCTACGAGTACGAGGCCCTCCAGAAGACCTTCCCGGCGGACCTGCTCGAGCTCTTCCAGACGAGCGTCGACGCGGCCGCGCCGCGCACCGTGACGCCCTACTGGAGCGACGTGTCGGGCTCCATCCAGAACATCTGGCACCCGCCGCGGTCCGTCGACGACGAGACCCCCGAGCGGTCGACCACGTTCATCGAGGACGTACTGAAGGGGGGTGACCTGCTGTGAGCACCACCGTGGCACCCGAGACCGAGAAGTCCGGCAAGGACCACCGCAAGGGCAGCAAGCCGGTGGTCAGCGACCGCACGACGGCGGAGAACCGGCTCGGGCTCAAGCTCGTCGCGCCGGCCGTCGTGCTCATGCTGCTCGTCACCGCCTACCCGATGCTGCAGGCGCTCTACCTGTCGCTGTTCCGCTACCGGCTCACCGCGCCGGACGACCGGGCGTTCGTGGGCGTCGACAACTACCTGACGATCCTCAGCGACGACCAGTTCTGGCTCAGCACCGGCACCACGGTGCTGATCATGGTCGTCACCGTGGCCGTCGAGCTCGTCATCGGCTTCGCGTTCGCGATGGTGATGCACCGCATCGTCTTCGCCCGCGGGCTCATGCGGACCTCGATCCTCATCCCCTACGGCATCATCACGGTCGTCTCGGCCTTCGCCTGGCAGTTCGCGTTCTCGCTCAACAACGGTTTCGTCAACGCGTGGTTCAGCTGGCTGCCGTGGATCGCCGAGGACACCAACTGGTTCGGTGACTACTGGCACGCGATGTTCGCGATCATGGTCTCGGAGATCTGGAAGACCACGCCGTTCATGGCGCTGCTGCTGCTGGCCGGGCTGGCGCAGGTCAGCGAGGACATGCTCGAGGCCGCCAAGGTCGACGGCGCCACCTGGTGGCAGCGGCTGACCAAGGTGATCCTGCCCAACATGCGCGCGGCGATCATGGTCGCGGTCCTCTTCCGCGCGCTCGACGCCTACCGCATCTTCGACAACATCTTCGTGATGACCAAGGGCGCGGAGGGGACGCAGTCGATCTCGTTCCTCACCTACCGCCAGGTCATCGAGCAGATGCAGCTGGGCCTCGGCTCGGCGATGTCGGTGCTGCTGTTCCTGTCCGTGCTGCTCCTGGCATGGCTGATCGTGAAGCTGTTCCGGGTCGACCTGGCCCAGGCGAGGGGTGAGGGCTGATGGCAGGCAACACGAGCGGCAAGACCGCTGTCGGCACCTGGATCGGGTTCGCCCTGATCATGCTGTGGTGCCTGTTCCCGGTGGCGTGGATCATCTCGCTGTCCTTCAAGTCCGAGGGCGAGACGGCCGCGGGCAGCGCGCAGTTCCTGCCCAAGGAGCCGACCTTCGACAACTACAAGGCGATCATCGACAACCCCGACTTCACCCGGGCGCTGATCAACTCGTTCGGCATCTCGCTGATCGCGACGCTGCTGTCGGTCATCTTCGCCACGCTGGCGGCGTACGCCATCGCCCGCCTGGAGTTCAAGGGCAAGCGCCTCGTGCTCTCCCTGGCCCTCGCGATCGCGATGTTCCCGGTCGTGGCGCTGGTGGGTCCGCTCTTCGACATGTGGACCACGTTCGGGCTCTTCAACACCTGGCCCGGCCTGGTCATCCCCTACATGTCGTTCACGCTGCCGCTGGCGATCTGGACCCTCTCCGCCTTCTTCCGCGAGATCCCGTGGGAGATGGAGCAGGCCGCCCAGGTCGACGGCGCCACGTCGTGGCAGGCCTTCCGCAAGGTCATCGTCCCGCTCGCCGCACCCGGCGTCTTCACCGCGGCGATCCTGACCTTCTTCTTCGCGTGGAACGAGTTCGTCCTCGCGATCTCGCTCACCTCCACCACGTCCTCGCGGACGGTGCCGGCACAGATGTCGTTCTTCGTCGGACCCGACCCGTTCAACCCGCCGTACGCGCAGCTCGCGACGGCGTCGGTCATCGTCACACTGCCGGTGATCGTCATCGTCCTGCTGTTCCAGCGCAAGATCGTCGCCGGCCTCACCTCCGGCGCAGTGAAGGGGTGATCAGCTCATGGCTGCCATCGAGATGAAGAACATCGTCAAGCAGTACGGCGACGGCTTCCCCGCCGTCAACGACGTGAGCATCGACGTGGAGGACGGCGAGTTCCTGATCCTCGTCGGGCCCTCGGGCTGCGGGAAGTCCACGCTCCTGCGGATGATCGTGGGCCTGGAGGACATCACCGACGGGGACATGATGATCGGCGGCAAGAAGGTCAACGACCTCGCCCCGCGCGACCGCAACCTGTCGATGGTGTTCCAGAACTACGCGCTCTACCCCCACCTCACCGTCTACGAGAACATCGCGTTCCCGCTGCGGCTGGCCAACAAGTCGGACTCCGAGGTCGACGAGAAGGTGCGCGAGGCGTCCAAGACGCTCGAGCTCGACGAGCACCTCGAGCGCAAGCCCGGCAACCTGTCGGGCGGCCAGCGTCAGCGCGTGGCGATGGGGCGGGCGATCGTGCGCGACGCGGAGGCGTTCCTCTTCGACGAGCCGCTGTCCAACCTCGACGCCAAGCTCCGCGGGCAGATGCGCACCGAGATCTCCCGGCTCCAGAAGCGTCTGGGCATCACCACGGTCTACGTCACCCACGACCAGACCGAGGCGATGACGCTGGGCGACCGGGTCGCGGTGCTCAAGCGGGGCGTGCTCCAGCAGCACGCCACACCACGCGAGCTCTACGAGAACCCCGCCAACCTCTTCGTCGCCGGCTTCATCGGCTCCCCGCCGATGAACTTCCTGCCCGCGAAGGTCGACGGCAACCGCGTCGAGCTGCCGTTCGGCACCGTGACCATCCCCGAGGAACGGGCCGCGAAGGCCCAAGGCAAGGGCCTGCTCATCGCCGGCATCCGGCCCGACCACTTCGAGGACGCCTCGGTCGTCGATGCCGACAAGGTCACCGACGAGGCGACCTTCAAGGCCACGGTCGACGTGGTGGAGTGGCTCGGCAACGAGGCCTACGCCTACATCCCCTTCGAGGCGCCGGACGAGGTCCGCGAGCAGCTCACCCAGCTCGAGAAGGACCTCGACGGCGAGTCGCTGCGCACGCAGCTGGTGGTCTCCCTCGACGGTGCCAGCAGGATCGCCGAGGGCGACGAGGCCACGATCTGGGTCGACGCCCGCAAGATCCACCTCTTCGACCCGGCCACCGGCGAGAACCTCACCATCGACAGCGACAACGCCGGCATCATCCCCGGCGGCAACGCGATGGCGAAGGCCGAGGAGGTCGGGCACGAGCAGGACGAGGTCAAGCCGGCCTCGGACCAGGCGACCACCTGACCTGACCCGCACCACGCACGTCCGGCCCCGCAGGTCGGCGCGGAACCGGGGCCCCGCGAGCACTGCTCGCGGGGCCCCGCCACGTCAGGAGCCGGGTCGGGAGGCGCGTCAGGAGCCGGCGTGCAACCAGGCGGCGGCGTACGGCGCCAGCCGCACGGCACCGTCGCGCACCGACGGCGCCGCGTCCGTCAGCGCGTCGCGCAGGCCGGCGGGATCGAGGCCGAGCCACAGCAGGACGTCGGCGGCCACCCAGGCCTCCTCGCCCGACACGTTGTGCGCGGCCAGCAGGGGGCCGTCGGGATGGCGACGCACGACCAGCAGCACCCGCGGGTCCCGGGGGTCCCAGATCTCGGTGGGCGAGGCGGCGTGCAGGTGCGGCAGGCTCGCACGTACGCCGAGCAGGTGCCGCAGCCCGGCGGTGATGCCGTGCGGGTCCTCCCCCGCCGCGACGACCTCCCACGGCATCCGTGGCCGGTGCACCCAGCGGTTGTCGTCGGCGTGCGCCGGGTCGTCGGCCCAGCCGGCGTCGTTGAGCAGGCCGACCTCGTCGCCCATCCAGACCACCGGGATGCCCCCGAACGAGCACACGACGGCGTACGCCAGCAGGATGCGCGCGGCCGCGCCCGGGTCGCCGGCCTCGAGCCCCGCGAGGGACGCGGTGCTGCCGGAGATGCGCCGGTCGCCGGTCGCCTCGTTGTGCTGGAAGACCAGGCCGCGCGCCCACGACCCGGGGAACGACCCGCTGTACCAGTCGGAGAGGAAGCGGCGGTGCGCGTGCGGGTCGATCCCGACCGCGCGCGCGTCGTCGTCGGCGATCGCCCAGCCGATGTCGTCGTGGCAGCGGACGTAGGTGATCCAGGCGGTGGTGGACGGCGGCCGCGGCAGCTGCTGCAGGGCGTGGGTGGCGAGCCTCACCTCGCCGGAGGCCAGCATCGACCACACCTGGACCATCAGCCCGTTGTGGTAGGCCAGGTCGCTCACCCGACCGGCGTGCTCGCCGACGCCGAGGTAGGCCGGCAGGTCGGCGGGGCCGACGATCGCCTCGGCCTTGAAGGCCACGGCGGGCGCGGCCACCCGGGCCACCGTGCGCAGCGCCCGGGTGAGCTCGTGCACCTCCGGCTGGTTCTGGCAGTCCGTGCCCAGCCGCTTCCACAGGAACGCGATCGCGTCGAGCCGGAACACCTCGACGCCCACGTTGGCCAGGGCCAGGATGATGTCCGCGAACTCGCAGAGCACGGCGGGGTTCGACCAGTCGAGGTCCCACTGGTAGTCGTTGAACGTCGTCCACACCCAGGCGCCGAGCTCGTCGTCGAAGGTGAAGTTCCCCGGCGCGAAGTCGGGGAAGACCTCCGGCAGCGTGGCCTCGTAGGCGTCGGGCACCGCACGGTCCTCATGGACGTGGAAGTAGGCGCGCCGGTCACGGTCGCCGGCGCGCGCGGCCGCGGCCCAGGCGTGCTCACGGGCCACGTGGTTGAGCACCAGGTCCAGGCACAGGCTGATGCCCTCGGCGCGCAGGGTCGTGGTGAGCGCGCACAGGTCGTCGACGTCGCCGAGGTCGGGGCGCACGGAGCGGTAGTCCATGACGGCGTAGCCACCGTCGTTGGGTGCCGGACGGGGGGTCAGCAGCGGCATCAGGTGGAGGTAGCCCACCCCCAGGTCGCGGAGGTACGCCGTGTGCTCGCCCACGCCTCGCAGGGTGCCGGCGAAGCGGTCCGCGTAGGCGGCGTAGCCGACCATCGAGGGTCGCTGGAACCAGTCCGGCTCGCGCAGTCGCTGGTCGTCGAGCGCGCGCAGGTCGTCGGGGCGATCGGCGTGCGCTGCGCGGGCGATCGCGACGAGGCGGTCGGTGACGTCGGGCGCAGCGTCGCCGTAGACCCGCTCGAGGGTGTCGCGGAGGTCGGGCAGGTGGGCCTCGAGCCGGGCGGCGAAGCCCGGGTCGGGGCCCGGATCACGGGAGGTCACGTGGGTGGAGGGGACGCACTGTCTCGTGGCGCCGGGTCGTGGCGCGCGGGTCGGTCGGACCCGCGCGCCACGGACCGGGGACGCTCAGTCGGACAGGCGCTCACCGGTCTCGGTGTCGAACGCGTGGACGTGCTCGGGGTCGGTGGTGACGTAGAGCGTCTCGCCCTTCTGCGGGTGGTGCCGACCGGCGACGCGGACGATCACGTTGGACGGGACCCCCTCGACGTCGCAGGTGCCGTAGACGAAGCTGTCGGCGCCGAGCTCCTCCACGACCGTGACGAGGACGGGCAGGCCGCCCTCCTCGGCGGTGACCAGGCGCCAGTTCTCGGGGCGTACGCCGACGGTCACCTTGCCGCTCATCCTCTTCTTCGCCGCAGGGTCCACCGGCACGGCGTAGCCGCCGACCTTGACGGTGCCGTCCTCGGCGGCGACGCCCTCGAGGAGGTTCATCTGCGGCGAGCCGATGAAACCGGCGACGAAGAGGTTGGCGGGCTTGTCGTAGAGCTTGAGCGGGGTGTCGACCTGCTGGAGCACGCCGAGCTTCATGACCGCCACGCGGTCGCCCATCGTCATCGCCTCGACCTGGTCGTGGGTGACGTAGACGGTCGTGACGCCGAGGTCCTGCTGGAGGCGGGCGATGTCGGTGCGGGTCTGCACGCGCATCTTCGCGTCGAGGTTGGACAGCGGCTCGTCCATGCAGAAGACCTGCGGGGCGCGCACGATCGCGCGACCCATCGCCACACGCTGGCGCTGACCGCCCGAGAGGGCCTTGGGCTTGCGCTGGAGGAACTCGGTCAGGCCGAGGATCTCCGCCGCCTTGGCCACGCGCTGCTTGCGCTCCTCGGTGGGGACCTTCGCCATCTTGAGCGAGAACGCCATGTTCTCCTCGACCGACATGTGCGGGTAGAGGGCGTAGTTCTGGAACACCATCGCGATGTCGCGGTCCTTGGGCGGGACGTTGGTGACGTCACGGTCACCGATGTAGATCTGCCCGTCGTTGACCTCCTCGAGGCCGGCGAGCATGCGCAGCGTGGTGGACTTGCCGCAGCCCGACGGGCCGACGAGCACCATGAACTCGCCGTCCTTGATCTCGAGGCTGATGCCGGGGACTGCCGGCTCGTCGGCCCCGGGATACCACCGCTGGGCCTTGTCGAAGGTCACTGATGCCATAGCTGTTCTTCTCCTTCACCGGCAGGTACGTGCCGGACGATCCGAGTGGAAGGTGTGCTGCGGACACGCGTGACGCGTGTCACACGTGCCGACACCCTAGCCTCCCGCGTCGACGCCGTCACCGGTGGCCGCCCGGCGGACGCCCACTGGTCCAGAGTTACGGAACCGTGACCTGGCCCGGCGTTGACGAAAGTGCACGCAAACGTTTTCATCTTGGTGATGGGTGTCACAGCAGTGGCGGTCATCGCACCCGGATTGACGCGCCAGGCACCTCACCCGCCGTGGCCGCACCCAAGGAGAGGGAAACGTCGAATGAAGAACCAACGGACCCGTAAGGGACTGGCCACCATCGCGGTCATCGCGATGTCGAGCCTCGGACTCGCAGCCTGCGCCGACGACAGTGGTGACGGCGGCGGCGAGGTCAGCGGAGAAGCTCCCGGCGCCGGCCAGGCCGAGTGCGCCCAGCTCGAGCAGTTCGGAGACCTCACCGGCAAGGAGGTGAGCGTCTACACCTCGATCATCGCGCCCGAGGATGCGGTCCACAAGGAGTCCTACAAGGTCTTCGAGGAGTGCACCGGCGCCACCGTCGCCTACGAGGGCTCCTCGGAGTTCGAGGCCCAGCTCGTCGTGCGCGTCCAGGGCGGCAACGCCCCCGACATCGCCTACATCCCCCAGCCCGGCCTCCTGCAGACCCTCGTCCGTGACACCGACGCCGTCGTGGCAGCGCCCGACCCGGTCTCGGAGAACGTGGACGAGTTCTTCGGCGAGGACTGGAAGTCCTACGGCACGGTCGACGACACCTTCTACGCCGCTCCGCTCGGCGCCAACGTGAAGTCGTTCGTCTGGTACTCCCCCAGCATGTTCGAGGAGAACGGCTGGGAGGTCCCTGAGACCTGGGACGACATGCTCGCCCTCTCCGACGACATGGTCGACGCGGGCGTCAAGCCCTGGTGCGCCGGTATCGAGTCCGGTGACGCGACCGGCTGGCCGACCACCGACTGGCTCGAGGACGCCGTCCTGCGCGACGCCGGCCCCGACGTCTACGACCAGTGGGTCAACCACGAGATCCCCTTCAACGACCCGGCCATCGTCGAGTCGCTCGACCGCGTCGGCGGCATCCTCAAGAACCCCGACTACGTCAACGGCGGCATCGGCGACGTGAAGTCGATCGCGACCACCGCGTTCCAGGAGGGCGGCCTGCCGATCCTCGACGGCGAGTGCGGCCTGCACCGCCAGGCGTCCTTCTACGCCGCGCAGTGGCCCGAGGGCACCGACGTGTCGGAGACCGGCGACGTGTTCGCCTTCTACCTCCCGACCACCAGCGACGAGTTCGGCACCCCCGTCCTCGGCGGTGGCGAGTTCGTGGCGGCGTTCTCGGACCGCACCGAGGTCCAGGCGTTCCAGACCTACCTGTCCTCCGACGTGTGGGCCAACGAGAAGGCCATCGCCACCCCGGGCGGATGGGTGAGCGCCAACACCGGGCTCGACATCGCCAACCTGAAGAGCCCGATCGACCAGCTCTCCGCGGAGATCCTGCAGGACCCCGAGGCGGTCTTCCGCTTCGACGGCTCCGACCAGATGCCGGGTGCTGTCGGTGCCGGTTCGTTCTGGTCCGAGATGACCAACTGGATCACGGGTGCTGACACCCAGACCACCCTCGACAACATCGAGGACTCCTGGCCCAGCTGACCAGGTGAGCGGGGCGCCCGGGCCGAGGCCCGGGCGCCCCGTTCTCCCTCCCCCGAACCAGGAGGTCCGGATGACATCCACCGACAAGCTCGTCCAGATGGCCATCGCCGTCGTGCTCTTCTTCGCCGTGACCGGCCTGATCCTGGTCCTCACCGCCCGGCTGCGCTCGCGCACCGGGGAGCGGGTCCAGGCCGCCGCCTTCATCGCCCCCTCGCTGCTGCTGATCGCCGTGGGACTGCTCTACCCCGCGGTCGGCACCATCTACCAGTCCTTCTTCGGCTCGTCCTACCAACCGATCCTCGGTGGCGAGGGCGGCAACTTCGTCGGCCTGGACAACTACCGCAGGATCTTCACCAACGGTGACCTGCTCCAGGTCCTCCAGAACACTGCCCTGTGGGTGGTGCTCACGCCGCTGGTCGCGACGACCATCGGACTCGTCTACGCGGTGCTCATCGACCGGTCCCGCTTCGAGAAGTTCGCCAAGGCGCTGATCTTCCTGCCGATGGCGATCTCTCTGGTCGGTGCGTCGATCATCTGGAAGTTCATGTACGACTACAAGGGCACCGACCAGGACCAGATCGGCGTCCTCAACGCCTTGCTCAAGACGGCGGGCTTCGACACCTACCGCTTCCTGCTCACCGAGCCGTGGAACACCCTGTTCCTCATCGTGATCATCGTCTGGGTCCAGGCGGGCTTCGCGATGACGATCCTGTCGGCGGCGATCAAGGCGATCCCCGACGACATCGTCGAGGCGGCCAAGCTCGACGGGGTCAACGGGCTCAAGCTCTTCCGCTACATCACGGTCCCGAGCATCCGACCCTCGCTGATCGTCGTGCTCACCACGATCAGCATCACCACCCTCAAGGTCTTCGACATCGTCCGCACCGCCACGGGTGGTCAGTTCGGCACGAGCGTCCTGGCCTACGAGTTCTACGTCCAGAGCTTCCGCTCCTTCGACTTCGGTCTGGGTGCGGCGCTCGCGACGCTGATCTTCGTCCTCGTGACGCCGATCGTCGTCTACAACATCCGTCAGATGCGTCGACTGGAGGCACGATGACCACCACGACACCCACGGCTCCGCAAGCCGGGCTCAAGACCGCTCCTCCCAGGAGCGCGAGCAGCGCGGCCCGCGACAGCCTGTCCGGGCGCTGGGCCTCCGCCGCCGCGATCGTCATCGCGATCGTGTGGACCCTGCCCACGTTCGGCCTCCTGGTCTCCTCGTTCCGTCCGGAGGGGGAGGTCAAGACCAACGGCTGGTGGAACGCCGTCACCGACCCGCAGTTCACGCTCGACTCCTACCGGCAGGTCATCAGCGGTGCGGACATCGACCTGGCGACCTACCTGATCAACTCGGTGGTCATCACGATCCCCGCGGTCCTGATCCCGATCAGCCTGGCCGTCATGGCGGCGTACGCCTTCGCGTGGATCCCGTTCAAGGGCCGTGACACGCTCTTCGTCGCGGTCTTCGCGCTGCAGATCGTCCCCATCCAGGTGACGATGATCCCGTTGCTGCGGCTCTACGTGGACCCGCCGTTCAACCTGATGCCGCTGGCGGGCAACGATGCCCCGGGTGGCGGCTTCTACACCGTGTGGCTCTCGCACACGATCTTCGCGCTGCCGCTGGCGATCTTCCTGCTGCACAACTTCATGCGGGAGATCCCCGGGGAGCTGATCGAGTCGGCCCGCGTCGACGGTGCCGGGCACGTGCAGATCTTCTCCAAGATCATGCTCCCGCTGATGACGCCGGCGATCGCGGCGTTCGGCATCTTCCAGTTCCTGTGGGTCTGGAACGACCTCCTGGTCGCGCTCGTCTTCGCCGGCGGCAACCCGTCGGTGTCCCCGTTGACGGTGCGCCTGGCGGCCCTGGCCGGCCAGCGTGGCGAGGACTGGCACCTGCTCTCGGCAGGCGCGTTCGTCTCCCTGGTGGTCCCGCTGATCGTGTTCCTGTCGCTGCAGCGCTACTTCGTGCGCGGCCTGCTGGCCGGCAGCGTCAAGGGGTGAGCAGGCCGGCGGCGCCCCGCCCCTGAGCGGGCGCCGCCACCTGCTCGGCGAACCAGTGGTAGGACGCCTTGGGCGACCGCGTGAGAGACGGAGAGGACCGGTCGACGTGCACCAGGCCGAACTTCTTGGCGTACCCCTCGGCCCACTCGAAGTTGTCGAGGAGGGTCCACACGAAGTAGCCCCGCACGTCGGCGCCGGCCTCCCGCGCACGGTCCACCGCCGCCAGGTGGCCGCGCAGGTAGTCGATGCGGTCGGTGTCCTCGACCCGGCCCTCGACGACCTCGGCGTCCGCGCACGCGGCGCCGTTCTCGGTGATCACCAGCGGCAGCCCGGTGCGGCGGTGGGTGTCGACCAGCAGCTCCTCGAGGCCGCGGGGCTCGACCTCCCAGCCGATGTCGGTGCGCGGCTCGCGCACCACCAGGTCGAGCCGCTCGACGCCGGGGTAGGCACCCTGCTCGGGGTGCTCGCCCTCGCCGGTCCCCAGGGCCGGGCGGATCGGCGTGTAGTAGTTGATGCCGAGCCAGTCGGCGGAGCCCTTGATCGCGTCGAGGTCGCCGGGGCGGACGAGGTCGGGGTCGGACAGGACGGGCGCGATCGCGAGCAGGCGCTCGTCGTACGCCCCGTCGACCAGCGGCCCCAGCCAGACACGGTTGCGGATCGCGTCGACGCCGTCGGCGACGTCCGAGGCCTCGGGCGACTCCGGCCAGACGGGCGCCAGGTTGAGCACGATCCCGACGTGGGCGCCCGGCAGCGCCTCGCGGGCCCACGCGTGGCCCAGCAGGAGGTGGTGGGCGGCCCGGTGCCCCGCCGCGCCCTCACGGCGACCCGGCGCGTGCACGCCTGCGGCGTAGCCGAGGTAGGCCGCGCACCACGGCTCGTTGTGGGTCGCCCACGACGTCACCCGGTCACCGAGGCGCTGGTGGGCCACACCGGCGTACTCGACGAACGCCTCCGCGGTGCTGCGCTCGAGCCAGCCTCCCTCGTCCTCCAGGGCCTGCGGCAGGTCCCAGTGGTAGAGCGTGGCGACCGGCTCGATGCCGGCCTCCAGCAGCCCGTCGACGAGGCGCTCGTAGTAGTCGAGGCCGCGCGTCTCGACGCGGCCCCGGCCGTCGGGCAGGATGCGGGGCCACGCCAGGGAGAAGCGGTAGGCGTCCACTCCCAGGCCGCGGATGAGCGCGATGTCGTCCTCCACGCGGTGGTAGGAGTCGCAGGCCTCGGCACCGTCGTCGCCGCCGACGACCCGGCCCGGCTCGGCGGTGAAGGTGTCCCAGATCGACGGGCCGCGGCCGTCCTCGGCCACCGCCCCCTCGATCTGGTACGACGCCGTGGCGACGCCGAGCGAGAGCGGGGACGGAGTGGTGGGCGTGTTCACGCCCACACTCTAGTGGCGCAGCGGAAGCGGGGACGCTGATGCCCGACGAGCCCGATCCCGCCCCCGACACCCACGCCGGCCAGGTCAGCAGCCAGGTCAACATGGCCGATGTCGCGCGTCGGGCGGGAGTGTCCATCGCCACCGTCTCGCGCGCCCTGCGCGACCTGCCCGGTGTCAGCCCGCGCACCCGCAGCCGGGTGCTGTCCACGGTCGAGGAGCTCGACTACGTCGTCTCCCCCGCCGCGTCCTCGCTGCGCGGCGCGACGCGGAGGGTGGCGGTCGTGCTCCCCCGCCTCGACAGCTGGTTCTCCTCCACGATGCTCGCCACCGTCGAGTCGACGCTGCGGCAGGCCGACCTCGACGTGCTCGTCTACCAGGTCGGCACCGAGGAGAAGCGCAGCCACTTCTTCCGCGACCTGCCCACCCGCCGCAAGGTCGACGCGGTCGTGCTGATCACCCTGCCGATCCGGGCCGAGGAGGAGGAACGGCTCGACCTCATGGGCGTCGAGGTCGTCGTCGCGGGGTCGCGGCTGCGCGACTTCCCCTCGGTCAGCGTCGACGACGTGGCCATCGGCCGGGAGGCGGTCGAGCACCTCGTCGCGCTGGGTCACACCCGCATCGGCATGATCCGCACCAGCGACACCGACGGCGCCACGTGGGCCAGCGACGCCCATCGGCGCGCCGGCTTCCTCGAGGCGCTGGCGCACCACGGCCTGCCGCTCGACCCCGCGCTCGTGGTGACCGCCGCCTACGGTGTGGACGCCGGCGCGGTGGGGATGGAGCAGCTGCTCGCGCTCCCCGACCCGCCGACCGCGGTCTTCTGCTACTCCGACGACATCGCGGTCGCCGCCACGACGTCGCTGCGCCGCCACGGGCTCCGGGTGCCGGAGGACATGTCACTCATCGGAGTCGACGGCCACGACCTCGGCGCGCTCTTCGGCCTGACCACCATCGACCAGCACGTGGTCGACCAGGCGCGGGCGGCGAGCACGATGGTGCTCGACCTCCTCGCCGGCCACGACCTCGTCGAGGACCGGGTCACGCTGCCCACCCACCTGGTCGTGCGAGGGTCCACCGCGGCGCCGGCGCGCTCTCGCAGCCGCCAACGCCAGCACGTACGGCCGTAGGAAGCCCCTGGGCAGGCGATCCCTCAGCAGGCGACCCTCAGTAGGTGCCGAGGTACTTGCGGGGCGTGCCGGGCGCGGGCAGGCGCTGCACCTGCACCGAGCCCATGAGGGCGACGCCGCGCACCCGCACGGTCGGCGAGTCGGGACCCACCTCGGCGGGCACCCGGTCCTTGCCCTGGCCGTAGTCGCCCATGATCGGCGTGCCGTCGACGACGACGTGCATGTGCGCGGGGACCAGGATCTTCACGTCGCCCATGATCGCGCTGGCGTTGATCTGGATGTGCGGCCCGGCGAGGATCGCCTCGCGGAGGTCGAGCGTGACGCTGCCCATCAGCGAGAACGCCGAGTGGTGCTCCGGGACGTGCCACACGCCGCGGCGCGTGCAGTCGCCCATGATCGCCGTCGACGAGGTGTGGCCCACGGCGGGCACCCCGGACGGCGTACGCCGCACGGGAGCGGCGGCCGGCGGCGGGACCGGGCCGGCGGCCTGGAGGTCGAGGGTGATGGGCACCAGCTCGCCGTACGTCTTGGCCTGCCAGGTCAGCTCCAGCCGCTCCTCGAGCTCGTCGAGGTCGATGCGTCCCTCGCCCGCGGCGTCGCGCAGCACGTCGGCGACGCGCTGGCGGTCGGCGTCGGAGATGCGCATCTGCGACGGGTCGTGCGGGCGGTTCTCGATCTCCCCCATGCCCGTCAGGATAGCGAGCCCGCGCGGGACTGCTCCGTGACAGTCGTCAGGGGCCCGCGACGTGCTGGTAGTCCTTGGAGTTGACCCAGTAGCCGCCCCACTCCCATCCGATCCGTGCGAACTCGCGGACCAGCAGGTCGCCCTCGCGGATCACGCCCGTCGGCACCGGCGCCGAGCGGCCCCGGTCGATGAACGCGTAGCGGCGACCGGCCGGCGGGTCGATCGAGCCGGGGCGGACGTAGGGGTTCTGCACCGGGTTGATGTCGATGGCCGCCCCGCGTGCGTGGTCTGACCAGTTCGTCTGGCCCGCGACGCGGCGGCAGTTGTAGCCCGAGGTGTTGTTGTCGGCCATCGACGCGTCGTCGTCGCCGTCGTAGTGGTCGACGAGCCTCATCCGCGCGATCGGGTAGCCCACGTCGTACAACCGGCCGAACACCTCGGTCACGTCGCGAGCGAAGCGGCGGTGCACGACCATCTCACCGGTGCGGGCCAGGCCGCCGAAGCCGCGGTAGGTCATGGTCAGGTGGCGCAGGTCGGCCAGCCTGACCGGACAGCCCGCACGGTGGCTGCTGCCCCGCATCCGGGCGGCGAGCTCGGCGTCGATCGGCGCGATCGTCGCTGCGTACTCCGGGTCGTCGGTCTGCGCCTCGCCGCGCTCGGCGCCCAGGCCGGCACACCGCGCACCGGCCCGCCAGTCGCGGACGGCCCCGGACCGCGCCGCACCGGTCACGGGCAGCGGGCGGCCGTCGGCGGCGATCCGCGCCGGCACCCACTCCTCCTCGACCACGCCGTCGGCGTCGAGGCGCAGCACCAGCACGCCGGTGTCGGGCTGGCGGGAGTGGTACCAGACGAAGTTGCCCAGGCCGTAGGACACGTAGGTGTCGCCGGAGAAGCCGGCGCCGCCGACCACGTGGGAGTGGCTGCCGACGACGACGTCGGCACCCGCGGCCGCGAGGTCGCGCGAGAGCACCCGCTGGCTCTGGGTCGGGCAGGCCTCGTTCTCCCGGCCCCAGTGGAGGTAGACGACCACCAGGTCCTGGCGTGCGGCGGCCGTCTCGACGGCGTCGAGGAGCTGGTCCGTACGACTCCCGCGGGCCGCGGCGATGCCCGGGGTGCCCGGTCCGGCGGACCACACGTCGCTCCCGCCCTCGCGCTGCACGGTGTCGGCACCGAGGAAGGCCACGTCGAGGCCGTCGACCCGGACCACGTGCGGCGCGAAGGCCTCCGCGGCGTCACGACCGCCGCCGACCACCGCGACCCGGTTGCGGCGGGCAGCCCGGATCGTGTCCGCGAGGCCGACCTGACCGTAGTCGCCGGCGTGGTTGTTGGCGACGGTCACCACGTCGATGCCGGCGTCGGCCAGCGCCCCGAGCGCGCGTGGTGGGGTGCGGAAGTAGTAGCGGTCGGAGGCGAACTCCAGCTCCTTGGGGTCGCGGCGACCGCGCTCGGTGACCGGCGTCTCGAGGTTGACCATCGCCACGTCGGCGGCGCGGAGCGTCCGCGCGATCGGGCCGAGGCCGCGCCGCAGCAGGGCGCCCACGTGCGCCTCGAAGTGGACGTCACCGCCGAAGGCCAGGGTCACCTCGCCCGACGCCGTCGCCGGGGCGGCGAGGACCTCGTCGGCCACGCGCGCCGGGTCCTCGTCGCCGGTGCGGGTGTCGGCCGGCGTGGCCGAGGTGCAGGCCGTGAGCGCGAGCGCCGCCACTGCCGCGCCGCCCCACGCCCGAGCACCCATGCCAGCGATTGTGCCTCGGCGCACCACACGGGCTCCGCGCGACGGCTCAGGCGCTGAGGTCGGCAGCGTCCCCCGAGGACAGGAGCCGCGACACCGCAAGGGCCGCCTGGCGACCCGCGCGCGAGGCGCCGACCGTGCTGGCGGAGGGCCCGTAGCCCACCAGCTGCACCCGGGGGTCCCGCACGGCCGTCGTCGCGCCCTGGACGTTGCCGCGCACCGGCTCGAGGGCGATCCCGCCCTCGGCCGAGCGCAGGCCCAGCGGGGCCAGGTGGTCGAGCGCGGGACGGAACCCGGTGGCCCACACGATCGCGTCGACCTGCTCGAAGCGGCCGTCGGCCCAGCGGACGCCGTCCGGCTCGATGCGCGCGAACACCGGCAACCGGTCGTACGCCCCGAGGCGGGCCGCCTCCTGCTCCTGGGGCCGCAGCGCCAGGCCGGTCACGCTGACCACGCTCGCCGGTGGCAGCCCACGGCGTACGCGCTCCTCCACCGCGGTCACCGCGGCGAGCCCGGCGGCGGCGTCGAAGCCCTCGCGCCACACCGGCTCGCGCCTGGTCACCCACAGGGTGTCGGCCACCGGCGCGAGCTCGCCGAGGTGCTGGACGGCGGATGCGCCACCGCCGACCACCAGCACCCGCCGGCCGCGGAAGTGCGCGGGGCCGGGGTAGTCGGCGGTGTGGACCTGCTCGCCCGAGAAGGTGTCGATGCCGGGGTAGTACGGCACGAACGGCCGGGTCCAGGTGCCGGTGGCGTTGACCAGCGTGCGGGTGCGCCACTCGCCGCGGTCCGTCCGCACGACCAGCAGGTCGCCCACGCTGTCGACGCGGCTCACGCGCACCGGCCGCAGCACCGGCAGGTCGTGGCGGCGCTCGTAGTCGTCGAAGTAGTCCGGAACCACGACGTTGGCCGGCAACCCTGAGGCCTGCGGCGCCTCGGATCCGGGAAGGTCCGCGACGCCGTGGACGTCGTCCATCCCGAGCGACTCCCAGCGGTGCTGCCACGCACCCCCGGCACGGGGGTTGGCGTCGAGCACCCGGTGCTCGATCCCGCGACGACGAAGGTAGTACGACGACGCGAGGCCGGCCTGGCCGGCGCCGACCACGAGCGAGTCCCAGACCTCCACGCCGGTTGAACGCGCGACCGGGAGCATCTATGCCCGCGCCCAGCACCGTGGCAGCCTCGGGACATGGACACTGCCACTCGCGCCACCACCCTGCTCGAGCTCCACCACACCGGCTCCACGCTGGTCCTGCCCAACGTCTGGGACGCCTGGTCGGCCCGCGTCGTCGCCGACGCCGGCTTCGCCGCCCTGAGCATCGGCAGCCACCCGCTCGCCGACTCGCGCGGACAGGGCGACAACGAGGACATGACGCTCGACGACGCCCTCGACGGCGTACGCCGCATCTGCTCCGCGGTGCCCGACGTGCCGGTCACCGCCGACATGGAGGCCGGCTACGGGGTCTCACCCGCCGAGCTGGTCGAGCGCCTGCTCGAGGCCGGGGCCGTCGGCCTCAACGTCGAGGACACCGTGCACTCCGAGGGCGGTCGGCTACGGTCGGTCGCCGAGCACGCCGACTACATCGGCGGGCTGCGGCAGGCGGCCGACGCGGCAGGCGTCGACGTCGTGGTCAACGCCCGCACCGACGCCTTCATCAAGGCCGACCAGTTCGAGGACCCGGTCGCGGAGGCCATCACCCGGCTGCGGGCCTGCGAGGAGGCCGGCGCGCGCTGCGTCTACCCCGTGAAGGTCCCCGACGCCGCCACCCTCCAGCAGGTCCTCGACGCGCTCTCCGGGCCGGTGAACGTGATCGCCGACCCGCGCGCCGGGTCGTCCGCCGGCTCGCTGGAGGACCTCCAGGTGATGGGCGTGCACCGGGTGACCTTCGGCCCGCTGCTGCAGAAGCAGCTCGCACCGGACCTCGCCGCGCTCGTCGCCCCCTGGAAGTAGGGCCCCGTCACGCCACGACGAGCACCGGCGTCGGCGCCACCTCGATGCGTACGGCGTCGCCCGGCTGCAGCCGCAGCGCGTCCGAGCTGGCCAGCTGGGCGACGACGTCCGTCCCGTCGGCCAGGGTGCTGGTGACACGCGACAGGGGGCCGAGGAACATCACGGTCGCCACGGTGGCCGTGCCGGTGGTGTCCGCCACGACCGACACCGACTCGGGCCGGACCAGGGCGTGGCCCGCACCGCTGGTCGAGCCGGGCAGGACCGGCACGTCGCGACCCAGCACCGCAGCGACTCCGTCGGTGACGTGGGCCGGAAGCCGGTTGCTGAGCCCGACGAACTCCCCCACGAAGCGGCTGGCCGGGGCGGAGTAGAGCTCGGCAGGCGGAGCCAGCTGCTCGAGGCGGCCCGCGTTCATCACCCCGACCCGGTCGGCGACCGCGAGGGCCTCCTCCTGGTCGTGGGTGACGAAGAGCGTCGTGGTGCCGACCTCGACCTGGACGCGCCTGATCTCGTCGCGCAGCTGCACCCGCACCTTGGCGTCGAGGGCCGACAGCGGCTCGTCGAGGAGCAGGACGGACGGCTCGATCGCCAGCGCCCGGGCCAGGGCCACGCGCTGCTGCTGGCCACCGGAGAGCTGGTGGGCGTAGCGGTCGGCGTGCTCGCCCAGGCCCACCAGCTCGAGCATGTCGCCTGCGCGCGCACGACGGGTGGCGCCGTCGCGACCGCGCATCTTGAGCCCGAAGGCGACGTTGTCGATGACCGTCATGTGCGGGAAGAGGCTGTAGGCCTGGAACACCATCCCCATGTCGCGCTTGCTGGCCGGCACCCTGGTCAGGTCCTTGCCGCCCACCGACACCGTGCCCGACGTGGCCCGGTCGAGGCCGGCGAGGATGCGCAGCGCGGTGGTCTTGCCGCAGCCCGAGGGACCGAGCAGGGCGACGAGCTCGCCGGGGGCGAGGTCCAGGGTGAACCCGTCCAGTGCCTTCACGGAGCCGTAGACGCGGGTGAGGTCGGACAGGGCGACGGCGAGACCGCGCGACGGGGTCTGGGTCTGGTCGGTCATGAGGAGGCTCCTTGGTTGCGCCGGTGCCGGTCACGGCTGAGGAAGGTGAGGCCGACGAGCAGCACGGACACCAGCAGCATCGAGGCCAGCGCGGCCGCCATGGCGGCGGGCCCGTTGCTCTTGTAGAGCGCGGCCATCGCCACCGGGAGGGTGTCGAAGCGGAGCAGCGAGGCGAAGACGTACTCGCCGAGCACCAGCGCCACCGAGATGAAGGCGGCACCGAGGATGCCGCCGGTGATGTTGGGCATGATGATCCGCACGATGACGGTGAACCAGCCGGCGCCGAGCGACCTGGCCGCCTCCGACAGGGTCGTCGCGTCGACCCCCGAGAGCGAGGCGTCGACGGCGCGGAACGAGTAGGGCAGCACCAGCACGACGTAGGCGAAGGTCAGCACCAGTGCGCTGTCACCCAGCAGGTAGGTCACCCACGAGTAGACGTTGCCGATGCCCACCACGATCACGAGCGCGGGGATGGTCAGCGGGAGCAGGCACAGGAACTCGATCAGCTTCTTGGCGCGGGGCACCCGCAGCCGGACCCACACCATCGTCGGCACCAGCAGGGCGACCATGAGCACGACGGTGAAGAGCGCGAGCAGGAGCGAGGCGACGATCGACGACCGCAGGTCCTCGTCGCGGAACATGAACGTCCAGTTGTCCCACGTGCGCCCGGGGGCGCTCCCGCGGACCTGGGTGGAGAAGTCGAACATCGCCAGCAGCGGCACGAAGAAGTAGGCCGCGAAGACCAGCAGCAGCACCGCGCGGACGATCCGAAAGCTCTTCGACGGGGTCATCGCATCCACCTCGACGTACGCCGCAGCAGCAGGCTGTAGGCCACCATCACGACCGTGACCACGACGATCATCTCCAGCGCGAGCGCGAAGCCGACGTTGGCCTGGCCCAGGATGACCTCGCTGGTGATGGCCTGCCGGATCAGCAGCGGCACGATGGGCTGGCCCTGGCTGACCAGGACCGCCGCCGTCGCATAGGCCGCGAAGGCGTTGGCGAAGAGCAGCAGCAGCGCGCCGAGGAAGGCAGGCGTCAGCAGGGGGATGGCCACGTGGCGCCAGTAGGACCAGGTGCTCGCCCCCAGGTTCACCGCGGCCTCGCGCCACTGGGGGCGCAGTCCCTCGAAGGCGGGCGCGAAGACGATCACCATCAGCGGGATCTGGAAGTAGCAGTAGACGACGACCAGCCCGGGCAGCCCGAAGAGCCACCCCGAGCCGTAGAGGTCGGCGCCGAAGAGGTCGCTGACGACCTGGGTGACGATCCCGACCTGGCCGATCGTCGCGATCCAGGCGAAGGCGAGCACCACTCCCCCGAACTGGGCGAGCACGCCGCTCAGCGCGAGGGTCGCCCGGCGCAAGAGGCTGTGGGGAGGCAGGGAGACGACAAGATAGGCGAGCACCGCGCCCAGCACCGCCCCGAGGAGCGCCGTCGACGCCGACAGGATCAGCGATCCCTTCAGTGCCGAGACGGCTGCCTCGCTGGTCAGGGCGTCGAGGTTGCCCAGCGTGAGCGCGCCGTCCTCGTCCTGGAACGCGCCGAGCACGACGGTGAGCGTCGGGACGACGAGGAAGACCAGGACGAAGACGAGGAACGGCAGGAGCGGAAGAGCGGGGGCGACGGCGAGCCGTCGTCCCCGCCCCCCACTGGTGGTCGGCGTGCTCAGCGGATGGCCTTGGACCAGTTCGCTGCGAGGTACTCGCCGGCCGTGACGGTCTGGTCGTCGGTCGGGACCACCGGGTCGCCGCTGACCTCCGGGAGGGCCCCCCAGAGCTCGGCGTCGATCGTGCCGGCCTCGGCCATCGCGTCACCGCGCACCGGACGAGCGCCACCCTCGAGCCACAGGTTCTGTCCCTCGTCGCTGTAGAGGAACTCCTGCCACAGCCGCGCCGCGGCCGGGTTCGGCGCGTCGGCGTTGATGGCCTGGAAGTAGTAGCCGGCCACGACGGCCTCCTCGGGCACGACGGTCTTCCACGTGTCGACGTTGGCCGCGGCGGCAGCACCGAGGTAGTCCCAGTCGATGACGACCGGCGTCGTGCCCTGCTCGATGGTGGTCGAGTCGGGGTCGACGGTGAGGAAGTTGCCGGCCTCCTTGAGCTCGGTGAAGAAGTCCACCCCGGGCGCGATGTCGTCGGCGGACCCGCCGTTGGCGATGGCCGCCATCACCACGCCGCTGAAGGCGGCTCCGGCCTGCGTCGGGTCGCCGTTGAGGGCGACCTTGCCCTCGAACTCGGGCTTCAACAGGTCGGCCAGCGAGGTCACCTCGGGGACCACGGCGGAGTCGTAGCCGATCGACATGTAGCCGCCGTAGTCGTTGACCCAGGCGCCGTCCGGGTCCTTGAACTCCTCGGGGATGTCGTCCCACGTCGCGACCTGGTAGGGCGCGAACATGTCGGTGTTGGCGAGGGCGACCGACTGGCCGAGGTCGAAGACGTCGGGCGCGCGGTCGGTGCCGGCGAGCTCGTTGGCCGCGTTGATCTCGTCCTGGGACGCGGCGTCCGGCTGGGCGGAGTTGACCTCGATGTCGTACTTCTCCTCGAAGGTCGAGATCACCTCGCCGTAGTTGGCCCAGTCCGGCGGGAGGGCGATGACGTTGAGCTCGCCCTCGTCCTGGGCGGCCTGGACGAGCTCGTCCATGCCACCGAAGTCCTCGGCCGACGTGGCGGCCGCCGCGTCCACCCCGCTCTCGGTGGTGGTGTCGTTCTCCTGCTCGGGGGCGGCGCAGGCCGCCGCGGACATGAGCGTGGCCATCGCTGTGAGCGAGACGAGCATCTTGCGGGTGTTCATCGGACCTCCAGGGAGCATCTGCCGGGGATCGGCGGGGGTGTGCCGCGCGGAGCCTCGTAGGTCCCGTCGTTGAGGAGGCTACTCCGGCGTGGCCGCCATGCGTCGGACCGGTGAACACCGGTCGTCGCCTCGCTCCGGATCGGACCCGCGGATCAGCCTCTGGCGAGGCCCTCTGCGCGCTAGGCTGCCGCCGCGCTGGACCGTCGTCGGCGTCCGCGGCCCCGGCAGGGCCGACCTGCGGGGGTCCTGACATGCGGATCGTGCTGTTCCTCGTCCCACTCGTGCTGGGCATCTACTGCCTCGTCGACGCGATCACCAGCCGCGACGACGAGGTGCGCCACCTCCAGAAGACGTGGTGGGTCCTGCTGATCCTGTTCTTCCCCTTCGTGGGGTCGATCGCCTGGCTCGTCGCCGGGCGCCCGCAGCGCGGCCCGCGCCACCACGGTCCCCACCAGCAGAGCGCGAGCGCCTTCCCGGAGTACGACCGTCCCGGCCGGTTCGCGGCCTCCGACCCGGCCGCCGACGAGGAGTTCCTGCGCAAGGTGCGTGAGCGCGCCGAGAGCCAGCGACGTACGACCCCGCCGAAGCCGGAGCAGGCACCGCCGGAGGTCGTCATCGACGAGGGCGTCCTGGACGCGGAGTCGGAGTCCTTCCTGGTCTCCAGCGCCGCGCCCGAGTCGGCCGTGGTGGCGGCGATCAGGCGGGCCAACGACCGGTTCATGCTGGTCGACGAGCTCGGGCGCGAGCACGCGGACGGCGCGGCGCTCGACGCCGCGTTCGAGGCCCACCCCGAGGGCGACCTCTACACCCCCAACTACACCGCCGACCCGGTCGTGACCGACGCCGGCGTCCGCGGCTACGTCGACTGCAAGGGCGGGATCGATCCTGCGATGGGAGAGACGATGCGCCGGATCCTGCGCGAGGAGCTCCGGAAGCTCGGGGCGACCGTCCACGTCCGGGAGCACGACGGGACCTGAGCCGTGTCGCACCACGGCCGGGGCGCGGCGTACGCTCAGGTCCCGTGACGACCGCTGCCTCCGGCCCCGAGTTCCACTACTCCGACCTCCTCCCGACCGCCGGGTCCAACGGCGCGGACGAGACCCCCTACCGGTTGATCACCACCGAGGGCGTCTCCACCACCGAGGTCGACGGACGCACCTTCCTGAAGGTCGAGCCCGAGGCGATCCGCCGGCTCACCGAGGAGGCGATGCACGACATCAGCCACTACCTGCGCCCCGGCCACCTCGCGCAGCTGCGGAAGATCATCGACGACCCCGAGGCCTCGGGCAACGACCGCTTCGTCGCGCTCGACCTGCTCAAGAACGTCAACATCTCCGCCGGCGGCGTGCTGCCGATGTGCCAGGACACCGGCACAGCGATCGTGATGGGCAAGAAGTCCGAGGGCGTGCTCACCGGCGCCGACGACGGCGAGGCGATCAGCAGGGGCGTCTACGACGCCTACACCCGGCTCAACCTCCGCTACTCCCAGCTCGCGCCGCTGACGACCTTCGAGGAGAAGAACACCGGCACCAACCTGCCGGCGCAGATCGAGCTCTACTCCACGCCCGCCAAGGACGTCCCGGAGTACAAGTTCCTCTTCATGGCCAAGGGCGGTGGCTCGGCCAACAAGTCGTTCCTCTTCCAGGAGACCAAGGCCGTCCTCAACCCGACGCGCCTGATGGAGTTCCTCGACGAGAAGATCCGCTCCCTCGGCACCGCCGCGTGCCCGCCCTACCACCTCGCCGTCGTCATCGGCGGCACGAGCGCGGAGTTCGCGCTCAAGACCGCGAAGTACGCCTCCGCGCACTACCTCGACGACCTCCCGACCGAGGGCTCGATGAGCGCGCACGGCATCCGCGACGTCAAGCTGGAGGAGAAGGTCTTCGAGCTCACCCAGTCCTTCGGCATCGGCGCGCAGTTCGGCGGCAAGTACTTCTGCCACGACGTCCGGGTCGTGCGCCTGCCCCGCCACGGCGCCTCGTGCCCGGTCGCGATCGCCGTCTCGTGCTCGGCCGACCGGCAGGCGCTCGGCAGGATCACGCCCGAGGGCGTGTTCCTCGAGCAGCTCGAGACCGACCCGGCGCACTACATGCCCGACGCCGGTCTGGCCCACGACATCGAGGGCGGCGCGGTCGTCCCGATCGACCTCAACCAGCCGATGCCGGACATCCTCGCCGAGCTGTCGAAGCACCCGGTCAAGACCCGTCTCTCGCTGACCGGCCCGCTCGTCGTGGCGCGCGACATCGCGCACGCCAAGATCAAGGAGCGCCTCGACGCCGGCGAGGAGATGCCGGCCTACCTGAAGGACCACCCGGTCTACTACGCCGGCCCGGCCAAGACGCCCGAGGGCATGCCGTCGGGCTCGTTCGGCCCGACCACCGCCGGTCGCATGGACTCCTACGTCGAGCAGTTCCAGGCCGCGGGCGGCTCGATGGTGATGCTCGCCAAGGGCAACCGCTCCAAGCAGGTGACCGAGGCGTGCGGCACCCACGGCGGCTTCTACCTCGGATCCATCGGCGGCCCGGCCGCCCGGCTCGCCCAGGACTGCATCCGGTCCGTGGAGGTCGTGGAGTACGAGGAGCTCGGCATGGAGGCGGTCTGGAAGATCGAGGTCGAGGACTTCCCCGCCTTCATCGTCGTCGACGACAAGGGCAACGACTTCTTCACCGACCCGTCCGGTGCCGTGACCGTGCCGTTGAGCTCCTTGACCGGGGCCGGGATCCGGGTGCGCTCGGCGGAGTAGTCCCTCAGCCTGCCGTGAGGCGGCCGGCCAGCGAAGCCGCCGCCTCGCCGGGCTGGTGGCCGAGCGGCTCGGCGCCCTCGATGCGCCCCTGGTGGGCGCCACCGAGGAGGACTGTCGTGGAGGTGGCGATCGCCTCCACCGCCTCGCGGACCGCGGGGAGGTCCTCGACCGTCGGGACCGCGAGCACCACGGCGTCGGGGCCGAGCTCGCGCACGGTGTCGACCCAGGCCTCCACGGGCAGGTCGGCGCCGAGGTAGGTGACCTGCACCCCGCGGCTGCGGAGGACCATCGCGAAGCCCATCACCCCGAGCTCGTGGCGCGAGCCGCGGGCGAGTCCGACCAGCACCCGGGGCGCCTCGGACTCGGGGTGCGGGAGCTGGTGGAAGGCCTGCGAGAGGCGCCGCAGCACTGCGGCGCTGACGAAGTGCTCTCCGGCCACCGTCACGTCACCTCGCTGCCAAGCCTCGCCCAGGCGCACCAGCGAGGGCATCAACCACTCGTCCACCACGTCGGCGAGGTCGGCCTGCGCGAAGACCTTGTCCAGGGTGCTCTCGAGGCGCACCACGTCGAAGTCCTGGCCGCACGTCACGAGCTCGTCGAGGTGCGACAGGGGCGAGCCCGGCGGCGGCGCGTCGCCGGCGATGGCGCCCGACCGGTCCTCGAGGACCCTCCTGGCTGCCTCGCGCGGGGCCCACCCGGAGTCGACGAGGTCGCGCATCACGGCCAGTCGCCGCACCGCCTCGTCGTCGTACAGCCGGTAGTTGCCCTCGGAGCGCACGGGCTCGACGACCCCGTAGCGCTGCTCCCACTTGCGGAGCGTCTCGCGGGGTACGCCAGTGAGCTGCGAGGTGCGGCCGACGGTGTACACACCCCAAAAGGTACACCACGTTGGACAAACCCTGTACACACCCTCTACGTTCGGCTTACCCACAACAGTGGACAAACTGTGGACAACCCGGGAGGGGCACCATGTCGGACACCTACCAGCTCACTGCCGAGGACCAGCGCCTCGGCGTGTGGCTGCGCTCCGCCGGCATCGCGGCGATCGCCGCCGCCGCCCTCGGCTCGGTCCTGTTCGCCAGCCCGGCCGCGTCCGAGCTCCCGGGCACCGACAGCACCTGTCAGATCAAGGTCGTCGGCGACGCCTGGACCGGCCAGGGCTGCGATGACTCCTCCGAGCGTGCCGCGGAGGGCGCGCCGAACTGACGCCGTCAGTCCCGCGCCGGGGCGTCGGCGAGCCGCTGCGCGAGCGCCACCGCCGCGGCACCGGGCAGGTGGCCGAGGTTCTCCGCACCGGACACCGCGTCCTGGTGGGCTCCGCCGACGAGCACCTGCGTCATCCCCCCCAGCGCCTCCACCGCCTCGCGCACCGCAGGAACGTCCTCGAGGGACGGCACGGCCAGCACGACGGCCTCGGGCCCCACCAGCCCGACCGCCCCGATCCAGGCCTCCAGGGGGAGGTCGCCGCCGAGGTAGGTCACCGCGACGCCGTGCGAGCGGAGCACCACGGCGAAGGAGAGGACCCCCATCTCGTGCCGGGACCCGCGCGCGAGGCCGACGACCACGCGAGGGCTCCCGGTCGGTGCGGGTGGCAGGGACTGGAAGAGCAGGCCGAGCCGGCGGTGCACCGCAGCCGTCACGAAGTGCTCGCCGGCCACCGACACCTCACCGCGCTGCCAGGCCCGGCCCAGGCCGCCGAGCGCCGGCATCAGCCAGTCGTCGACCACGACCGCGAGGTCGACGTCCGCGACGGCGTCGGCGAGCAGCCGTTCCAGCCGCGGGACGTCGAAGTCGACCGCGCACGCCACCAGCTCCTCGACGCGCGCGTCGGTGCTGGTGGCCTCCCGGCGCGGCAGCTGCGCCTCCGCCGCGGACGGGTCCTCGACCACGTGCCGCGCGGCCTCCTGCGCGGACCAGCCGGCGTCGACCAGGCTGCGCATGACGCTGAGGCGGCGCACCGCGTCGTCGTCGTAGAGCCGGTAGTTGCCCCGGGAACGCTGCGGGACCACCACGCCGTAGCGCTGCTCCCACTTGCGGAGGGTCCCCGTCGGCACGCCGGTGAGCTCAGCGGCCCTCCCAACGGTGTACACCTGACCACCGTAGAACGCGAACGGCGCCGCGAGAAGGGCTTTCGCTCCGTCCGCGGACACCCCGGGGTGAGGCCGCACCGCGCCGACGTGGGCAGGATGGTGGCGTGGACAGCGTGAGAAGCATGGACAGCGTCGAGATCGCCCGGGCCGAGACCGAGCGCGGAGAGGTCGTGCTGCGACGGCGTACGTCGGACAGCGCCGCCGACGTCCTGGAGCTGCGGGTCAACGGCGTCTTCGTGATGGACACCCTCGAGACGACCAGCGAGATCGAGCTGGCCGCCCAGGCGCTCGCGCTCGTCGAGCAGCCCTCGTCGGTGCTCATCGGCGGGCTGGGGCTGGGCTTCACCCTCCAGCGCGTCCTCGCCGACCCCCGCGTGGAGCGGGCGGTGGTGGTCGAGATCGAGGAGGTCCTCGTCCGCTGGATGCGCGACGGCACCGTGCCCCACGGGCCCGCGGTGCTCGCCGACACCCGCGCGACAGTGCTCAACGCCGACATCACGATGGCGATCGCCGAGGCACGCTCGACGTACGACCTGGTGCTGCTCGACGTCGACAACGGACCTGGCTACCTCGTCCACGACGGCAACGCGTCGGTCTACGAGGCGGAGTTCCTCACCCGCTGCCGGGAGCTGCTGAGCCACGGCGGGGTGCTGGTGGTGTGGTCGGCCAGCGCCGCACCGGAGCTGCTGGCGGTGCTGCGGGAGGTCTTCGGAGCGGCCGAGGAGCAGGCCCACCACGTGCTGCTCCAGGACCGCCCGGAGGACTACTTCCTCTACCTCGCGCGCCGGACCTGAGTCCTCAGCGCAGGAACGCCTCCAGCACCGGCCCGGCGGTCTGCGAGCCCGAGACGCCGGTCTCCACGAACACCGCCACCGCGAGGTCGCCGCGGGTGGCGATCATCCAGGCGTGGGTGGGGAGGTCGCCCGCAGCGTTCGGCTCGCCGTACTCGGCGGTGCCGGTCTTGGCCCCGATCTCCCCCGGCACGTCGAGCAGGAACCGGCCCGAGCCCGTGGTCACCACGGCCCGCATCAACCCACGGAGGGTGCCGGCCTCCCGGCCCGTCAGCGGCACCTCCGGCGCGACCTGCTGCACCTCGTGGTCCGGCAGCAGCACCGGCAGCACGGTGCGGCCCGCGGCGACGGAGGCGGCGACGGTGGCCATCGCGAACGGGCTGGCGAGCACCGTCCCCTGGCCGATCAGGTCGGCCGCGGCACCGGTCTCGGTCTCGGCCGGCGGCACCTGGCCGAAGTAGACGCCGAAGCCGAGGTCGTGGTCGACCCCGAGGCCCAGCGCGGCCGCCGCTGCGGACAGGTCGCCCGCGGCGAGGCGGTCGGCGTTGGCGATGAGGGCGGTGTTGCAGGACTGCGCGATCGCCTGGACGAAGGGGATGTCGCCGATCGCGCTGGACGGGTAGTCGTCGTAGTTCTTGAAGGAGCGGCCGTCGACCACCGTGGTCGCCGGGCACGACACGACGTCGTCGACGGCGAGCCCGCTGCGCAGCAGCGCCAGCGAGCTGACCACCTTGAAGGTCGAGCCGGGGGCGTACTGCCCGGTCGCCGCGAGGTCGGCGCCCGCCGCTCCTTCACCGTTGGCGGTGGCGAGGATCGCCCCGTCCGACGGGCGGATCGCGACCAGCGCGGAAGGGGGAGCACCCGCGCCGAGGGTGGCGAGCGCGACCTCGGCGCGCGACTGGAGGTCCGACGACAGCGTGGTGACCAGGTCGGTGCCGTCGACGGCTGGCACCTCGAAGAGGGTGCGCAGCACGTCGTCGGCACCCCGAGCGACCACGGCCGTGCCGGGGCTGCCGCGCAGCTGTTCGTCGTAGCGCGCCTGGAGGCCGGACAGCCCCACCTCGTCGCCGGCCACGATGCTGCCACCGGACTCCTCGACCACCTCGGCGGTCGCCGGGCCCACCCGGCCGAGCAGGGCTGCGGCGAACTCGCGCGTCGGGGCCAGCGGCAGGGTGTCGCGGACCGCGAGCGCTCCCGGGACCTCCCTGAAGGCGGGCAGCACCTCGAGCGCGTCGTCCTCGCGGAGCACGACCGCCTCGACGAAGGCCTCGGCGCCCATCGCCTCCGCGCGTTCGGCGTACGCCGCGGCGTCGACGTCGAGGATGCGGGCGATCCGGCGCGCGCTGCGCGCGACCTGCGGGCCCTCGACCTTGGTCTTGTCGAGGCCGTAGCGCAGGACCGGGCGCTCGGTGACGAGCACCTCTCCCCCGTCGCCGGTGATGTCGCCGCGCTGCGGCGTGAGCGTCCGCAGCCCGACCGTCTCGCCCTCGGCGAGGCCGGGGGCGAACGCCTCGGGAGACCACTCGACCCGCCACTCCTGGGGGTCCTCACCGCCCTGCGCGAGGCGGACGGAGGTGTCGTACTCCCAAGGCGCGTCTGCGGTCACGTCCCACCGCCACGCGAGCGTGACGTCGGCCCACCCCTCCTCCTCGACCACCTCGACGGAGGTGGCCTCGACGGCGACCGGCACCTCGTCGAGCGGCGCGACCAGCTCCGCGAAGGCGGCCCTCTGCGCCTCGTCACCCAGCGGCACCTCGCCCAGCGAGTGCTCCGAGAGCGCTGAGGCGAGGTCGTCGGCGAGGTCGGCGGCGGGGTCTGTGTCGTCGCCGCCGAGAGCGGAGCAGGCCGAGACGACCCCCACGAGCACGACGGTCATCCCGAGACGGAGTGGACGCATGGCCCCATCGTGCCGGGGTACGGTCGATGTCGTGAGCGAGACACGCACCGAGCACGACTCGATGGGCGAGGTCGAGGTTCCTCGCGAGGCACTCTGGCGGGCGCAGACGCAGCGCGCGATCGAGAACTTCCCGATCAGCGGACTGACCCTCCAGCCGCGCCACGTCCAGGCGCTGGCGCACGTGAAGGCAGCGGCCGCGAGCGCGAACGCCGCGCTCGGCGTCGTCAGCCACGAACAGGCGCACGCGATCGTGGCGGCCTCCGACGCGATCGTCGCCGGGGACCACGACGGCGAGTTCCCGCTCGACGTGTTCCAGACCGGCTCGGGCACCAGCTCCAACATGAACGCCAACGAGGTGATCGCGACCCTCGCGGCGCAGGCCGGTGTCGAGGTGCACCCCAACGACCACGTCAACGCCTCGCAGAGCAGCAACGACACGTTCCCGACGAGCATCCACGTCGCGGCGACGCTCGCCGTGGTCGACGACCTCGTCCCCGCGCTGGACCGTCTGGCCTCGTCGTTCGAGGCGAAAGCCGACGAGTTCGCCGACGTGGTCAAGGCCGGGCGCACCCACCTCATGGACGCGACCCCGGTGACCCTCGGCCAGGAGATGGGGGCGTACGCCGCCGCGCTGCGCCTCGGCATCGAGCGCCTCGAGGCGGTGCTGCCGAGGGTGCGCGAGCTGCCGCTGGGCGGCACCGCGGTCGGCACCGGCATCAACACCCCGGCCGCCTTCGCCGAGCGCGCCATCGCGGCGCTGGCGGAGCGCACCGGGCAGCCCTTCACCGAGGCCCGCGACCACTTCGAGGCCCAGGGCACCCGTGACTCGCTCGTCGAGCTGTCCGGGGTGCTGCGCACGGTCGCGGTCGGCCTGACCAAGATCTGCAACGACCTGCGCTGGATGTCGTCGGGACCGACCACGGGCCTGGCCGAGATCCACCTGCCCGACCTGCAGCCCGGGTCGAGCATCATGCCCGGCAAGGTGAACCCGGTCCTGCCCGAGGCGACGCTCATGGTCTGCGCGCGGGTGGTCGGCAACGACGCGACGATCGCGTGGGCCGGCGCATCCGGCAGCTTCGAGCTCAACGTGATGATGCCGGTGATGGCGCACGCGCTCCTCGAGTCGGTCCACGTGCTGTCCACCTCGACCGTCCTGCTCGCCGAGCGCTGCGTCGACGGCATCACCGCCGACGCCGACCGGATGCGCCGCTACGCCGAGTCGTCACCGTCGGTCGTCACGCCGCTCAACGCCCACATCGGCTACGAGCAGGCCGCCACGGTCGCGAAGAAGGCGCTCGCCGACGGCGCGACCATCCGCGAGACAGTCATCGCGATGGGCTTCGTCGAGCGGGGCGAGCTCACCGAGGAACAGCTCGACGCAGCCCTCGACGTGGACTCGATGACCGGACGCTGACCCACCGGCCCCCCTTGACCTAGATACCCCCCGGGGGTATGTTCCGAGGCATGGAACACACCACCCCTCGCGACGTGCACCCCGAGGGCCGCCACGACTCGCACGACACCATGGGCACCAACGCGATGGCGGTCTCCGCCACCCTCCACTGCCTCACCGGATGTGCCATCGGCGAGATCCTCGGACTGATGATCGGCACGGCGCTCGGGCTCGGCACGTGGACCACCATCGCGATCGCGGTCAGCCTGGCCTTCCTCTTCGGCTACGCCCTGTCGACCCTGCCGCTGCTGCGAGCCGGCCTCGGCGTCGGTGCCGCGCTCAGCATCGTGCTCGCCGCCGACACGCTCTCGATCGCGACGATGGAGCTGGTCGACAACTCCGTCATGGCCCTGGTGCCCGGCGCGATGGAGGCCGGCCTGGTCAACCCGGTCTTCTGGCTGTCGATGATGCTGGCCCTGACGGTGGCGTTCTTCGCCGCTTGGCCGGTGAACCGCTACCTCCTGGCCCGCGGCAAGGGCCACGCACTGACGCACGAGTACCACGGCGCCGAGCCCACCGGGGCGCGCCGCTTCATCCCCGACCTCGCGACGCCGACGCTGGTGGCCGCCATCACGGCCTTCATGCTCGGCGGGCTGGTGGTCTCCGTCGCCGACGACCTGGGCGCGGAGCAGACCTCGCCGCACTCGGCGCCGGCGCCCCGTTGAGGACCGCCCGGGTCAGTACCAGTTGTTGCCCTGCTTGAAGCTCCACGCATTGCACGGGGTGCCGTAGGTGTCCTGGATGTACTCCAGCCCCCACCGGATCTGGGACTCCGCGGAGGTCATGTAGTCGGCCGGGAGGTCGTGGAGCTGCGTCAGCGCCTGCGGGATGCCGTACGCCGACGACGTCGGGTTGTCGGCGTCGACGCGCCAGTCGGACTCGCTGACGTAGAGCGAGTCGAGGCACGAGAACTGGTCGGAGGAGAAGCCGTACGCCGGCAGCAGCGCGCGGGCGATGTCGCGCGGGTCGCCGTCGGACAGCGTCTCGGAGCGGGTGACGGCGGAGCCGGCCGACATCTCGAGGGCGGCGGCCTTGGTGGCGTCGGTGCGCCGCGCGGAGCGGGAGACCGTGGTGCGCTCCCGGGGCTGCTCGGTCCCGGCCGCGCCGGCACCGGCCACGCCGGACGCGTCGCTGGACGGCGTACCGCTGGACGCCTCGGGGGCCGTCGGCTCGACCACGTCGGCCGCGGCCGGGGTCAGCACGTCGGGGTCCTGCGACGCGAGGCCACCGCTGACGCTCACACCGGTCGCCGCGGCGGCGAGGCCGGACAGGACGAGGCCGGTGCGCAGGGCTCGTCGCGGGGCACGCGCGGCCTTGTGCTTGCCGGGGGCGCGGTGCGTGGGGACGTACTTCTCAGGCTTGGGCACGAGAGCTCACGGGGTCGACGACGGGGGTGCACGCGTCGCGAGGACGCGCGGGCGACCGTCCCGGACCCGGGCGATGGAACGAGGTGCTGGCGGGGTCCCCCGACCCTGCGGACGACCAAGATCACGAAACGGTCACGAGCCACCATGCATGAGGCGCGGAGGGCGTGCAAACCGAACCCCACAACTGCTCGCGCCTCATCCGTCACATCGGTCTCGTGGGCCGCACTGACCTCATCCGTCACACGCCCGATGAATCAGGTGTGCGAAGTCTTGCGCTGTTGGGGCGTTGCAACGCCCTGATCGCGCGGGAGTCCCCGCTTGAGCGGGGACTCCCCCAGCGAGACAGGCAGCCCTCAGAGGGTGACGTCCTCGAGCATCTCCGTCACCAGCGCCGCGATGGGCGAGCGCTCGGAGCGGGTGAGCGTGACGTGGGCGAAGAGCGGGTGGCCCTTGAGCTTCTCCACCACCGCCACGATGCCGTCGTGGCGTCCCACGCGGAGGTTGTCGCGCTGGGCGACGTCGTGGGTGAGCACGACCTTGGAGTTGGCGCCGATGCGCGAGAGGACCGTCAGGAGGACGTTGCGCTCCAGCGACTGCGCCTCGTCGACGATCACGAAGGCGTCGTGCAGCGACCGGCCGCGGATGTGGGTCAGAGGCAGCACCTCGAGCATCCCCCGGTCCATCACCTCGTCGATGACGTCCTTGCCGGTGAGCGCGCCCAGGGTGTCGAAGACGGCCTGGGCCCAGGGCGACATCTTCTCGTTCTCCGAGCCGGGGAGGTAGCCGAGCTCCTGGCCACCGACCGCGAAGAGCGGGCGGAAGACCACGACCTTCTTGTGCTGGCGGCGCTCCATCACCGCCTCGAGCCCGGCGCAGAGCGCCATCGCCGACTTGCCCGTGCCGGCGCGCCCGCCCAGCGAGACGATGCCGACCTCGGGGTCGAGGAGCATCTCCAGCGCCACCCGCTGCTCGGCGGAACGACCGTGGATGCCGAAGGCGTCGCGGTCGCCGCGGACCAGGTGGACCCTCTTGTCCGCGCCGACCCGGCCCAGGGCCGTGCCCCGCTCGGACAGCAGCACGAGGCCGTTGTGGCACGGGAGGTCGCGCGCGTCGGCGAGGTCGATGACACCGTCCTCGTAGAGCTCGTCGAGGTCGGCGGCCGGCACCTCCAGCTCCGTCATGCCGGTGTAGCCGGAGTCGCTGATCGTCTCGGCGCGGTACTCCTGGGCATCGAGGCCGACGGCCGAGGCCTTGATCCGCAGCGGGAGGTCCTTGGAGACCAGGGTGACGCGGTGGCCCTCGTTGGCCAGGTTGCGCGCCACGGCGAGGATCCGGGTGTCGTTGTCGCCCAGCCGGAAGCCCGAGGGCAGCGAGGCGGCGTCGGTGTGGTTGAGCTCGACGCGCAGGGTGCCGCCCTGCGAGCCGATCGAGACCGGCTCGTCGAGGCGGCCATTGACGACCCGCAGGTCGTCGAGGGCCCGCAGCGCTGCCCGGGCGAAGTAGCCGAGCTCGGGGTGGTGGCGCTTGCCCTCGAGCTCGGTGATCACCACCACGGGGAGCACGACCTCGTGCTCGGCGAAGCGGGTCAGCGCGCCTGGATCGGCGAGCAGGACGCTGGTGTCCAGGACGTAGGTCTGACGCTCACCGCTGGTGGAGCCGGGCGATGCGGAGCTGGATGAGGACTTGCTGGCCACGACTAACCCCTTGCTGCGGGTCGGCGCGCACACTCCTCGCCCGGCCCGTGTCATTCAACGGACCGGAGAGCTCCCATTCGAGTGCTCAAGGCTGCCTCCCGGTTCAGCAGGCTTCCCCACCTGCCGATGTCGCGAAAGTACGCCCGCGCGCGGGCTGATCCGGGGCGACACGCCCGAACGCGAGGTGACGGTC
Source organism: Nocardioides furvisabuli (assembly GCA_964021995.1). Taxonomy (GTDB): domain Bacteria; phylum Actinomycetota; class Actinomycetes; order Propionibacteriales; family Nocardioidaceae; genus Nocardioides; species Nocardioides furvisabuli_A. The sequence goes on from CAXHZJ010000002.1 coordinate 330,805, forward strand.
AGATGACGTCTGCCGTCGGGCGGGTCAGCCGCCGAAGCGGCGCTCGCGCGCGGCGTACGCACGGATCGCGCGCAGGAAGTCGACGCGGCGGAAGTCGGGCCACAGCGCCTCGCAGAAGTAGAACTCCGAGTTCGCCGACTGCCACAGCAGGAAGCCGCCCAGGCGCTGCTCGCCCGACGTGCGGATCACGAGGTCGGGGTCCGGCTGGCCCTTGGTGTAGAGGTGCTCGGCGATGTGCTCGACGTCGATGAGATCGGCGAGCTCCTCCAGGGAGGTGCCGCGCGTGGCGTGCTGGGCGAGCAGGGCGCGCACGGCGTCGGCGATCTCGCGGCGCCCGCCGTAGCCGACGGCGACGTTGACGAGGATCCCGTCGATGTCGCGGGTCGCCTCCTCGGCGGCCTTGAGCCGGGCGGCGGTCTCGGGCGGCAGCAGGTCCAGGGCCCCCACCGGGTGGATGCGCCAGCGACCGGCCTCGGCCAGCGACTCGACCGCGCCCTCGATGATCGTCAGCAGTCCGGTGAGCTGCTCGGGCGGGCGGTTGGTGAGGTTGTCGCTGGACAGCAGCCACAGCGTCACCACCTCGACACCGACCTCCTCGCACCAGCCCAGGAGCGGACGGATGTTGTCGGCACCGGCCTGGTAGCCCTCGGCGGTGTTGAGGCCGACGGCCTTGGCCCAGCGCCGGTTGCCGTCGAGCATCACGCCGACGTGCTTGGGGATCTGGTCGGTCGGGAGGAACTTCACCACCCGGGACTCGTAGGCCGGGTAGAGCACCCGTCGCACCGCGTCCTTGAGCCTCACCACCCGTCGATGGTAGCGCCGTGTGACCGATGCCTCCGCGACGCTCGCACACGCGCGTCACGGTCCAGCGGGTAGCGTCGACCCATGGAGACCACGTCATGACGCCACGCGACCGTGTCGAGCACGCCGTCGAGCGTGCGGGCGAGGTCATGGCCGACAAGATGGCCGAGGTCAAGCCCCACCTGCGCGGCTGGCTCCACGCCGGGACCGCGCCGCTGGCCCTCGCGGCGGGGATCGTCCTCGTGGCCCTCTCGCCCACCCCGTTGACCCGCATCGGCTCGCTGGCCTTCGCCCTGTCGGCCCTGCTCGTGTTCACCGTGTCCGCGATCTACCACCGCGGCAACTGGTCCCCGCGCACGTGGGCGTTCCTGCGGCGCTTCGACCATGCCAACATCTTCGTGCTCATCGCCGGCACCTACACGCCCTACGCGCTCCTCTTCCTCGACGGCACCGCGCGCACGACGCTGCTGGTCGTGGTCTGGGCGGCCGCCGTCGCGGGCGTGATCTTCCGCGTGTTCTGGACCGACGCGCCGCGCTGGCTCTACACGCCGATGTACATCGCGCTCGGCTGGGCGGCCGTCTTCTTCATCCCCCAGTTCATGGAGGGCGCCGACCGCTTCAGCAGCGGCATCGCCATCGCCACCCTCGTCCTGGTCGCCGCGGGCGGCATCCTCTACACGCTCGGCGGGGTCGTCTACGGCCTCAAGCGCCCGAACCCGTCACCGCGGTGGTTCGGCTTCCACGAGGTCTTCCACTCCTTCACCGTGCTCGCCTTCGCCGCGCACTACGTCGGCGTCTCGCTGGCGACGTACTCCCTGCGCTGAGCCGTGCGCACGCTTCCCGGCGCCGGGTGAGGTCGCTCACGATCGGAAACGATCGGCGGGTCGTGGGCGTCGTACAGGGGTACGCCCTGTCGCCGACCCGAACCTGTGAGATGACCCAGCCCGAGATGACCCGGCCCGAGAAGACGAGGCCCGACACCCGCAAGCCTCTCCTCGACCTGTCCCTGCCCCAGCTCGTCGCCGGTGCGGTGGCCGCCGCCACAGCGGCGATCCTGAGCAGCCAGATCGGCCTGCTCGGCACCGTCGTCGGTGCGGCCTTCGCCAGCGTGGTGTCCGCGGTCGTCACCTCCGGCCTCGTGGGCGGGTGGCAGCGCGTGCGGAGCGTCCCGAGCCGCTTCCCGCGGAACGTGAACGGCATGCTCGTGACCGCCGCCGCCCTCGGTCTCGTCGCCGTGGCGCTCCACACCGGCGTCGACCTGCTGACCCGCGACCTCCCCCGCGACACCTTCGCCGCGCGCTGGCTGGCCGAGATCGGCGTCAGCCGAAGCTGACCCCGGTGAGGGTGGCGAACACCGCGATCGCCCCGACCGTGACCACCGCGGCCAGCGCCCACGCCAGGAGCGCGGAACGACGGGCGAGCCGCTCGAGCGCGAGGTAGGTCGCCCCGATGGCGGCGACCCCGACCGTCACGTGCAGGAGGACGGCGAGCATGACCCCGGCGATGGCGCCGGCCATCCGCAACCGCCCCCACAGCAGGCTCAGCGCGAGCGGCAGCACGATCGCGCCCGACAGCCCGCCGAGCAGCTCCTGCCACCACGGCCGGTCACCCATCCACGGCACGTCGACGGCGCCGACCCACGACCGGTCGAACAGGTCGCTGGTGGCACTCCAGCCGAGCCAGAGGATGGTCACGATCGTGACGCCGGCCGCCGCCCGGTAGGACCAGTGGCGCGCCCGCGACCACGGCACGGCGCGACCGACGAAGATCGTCGCGACCGTGACCGCGGTCCACACGATCCAGCGCCTGATCACCCCCGTGCCGGTGTCGGCCATCGCGTCGCGGAAGACCCGGTCGGCCTCGACCCGGTCGACCGTGCGCCCCTCGGTGGCGACGTAGGACGTCGGGTCGCCGCGCCCGGCCACCAGCGCGTCGTGCAGCAGCGCCGCCGGCAGGTGGGAGCCGGTCTTGGGCACGAGCCAGGTGAAGATCGCCGGCACGGAGGTCAGGTCCGTGCGGAACGTCGCGTCGGCCGGCACCAGCAGCTCACCGAGGTGGCGGTCACGGTAGGCCAGGCGGCGCTCCAGCGAGAAGGTCTCGATGCCCTCCTCGGCGTGGCGCTCGAGGACGATCCGCATCTCCTCGGCCGGATCGGGCGGCTGGCCCGGAACACCTTCGCGGGGCAGCGTGCCGCCGTCGTAGAACCTGCTGACCTGCGCCTGCACCTGGTCGGCCATCCGGCTGACGCGCTCCCGAGCCTCCATGTCCACCAGTGTGGCGCGCGGGACCGACATCCGTCCGTAGGGTGGCGCCACCATGCGCATCCTCTGCACCTTCGTCGGCGGGCTCGGGCACCTCGCCCCGCTCCTCCCCGTCGCCCGCGCCGCGCGGGACGCCGGGCACGAGGTGGCGATCGCCGGGTCCGGCGGGCTGGTGCGGCGGATCGAGGACGAGGGCTTCGCGGCGTACGCCACCAGCGACGCGTCCCACCACGGGACGGCCGTGAGCCGCGACGCCGCACCGTTGGCGGTGATGGACGCCCGGGCGAGCGAGGTGGAGTTCGCGCAGAACTTCGCCAGCAGGGGCGCCCGACGCATGGCGGGTGCCGTCCCGCCGGTCATCGAGGACTTCGGGCCGGACCTCGTGCTGCGCGACGAGACCGACCTCGGCACGACCGTCGCCGCAGAGCTGGCCGGCGTGCCCGTCGCCACCCATCTCGTGCTCGCCTCCGGCCTGTTGGTGCGCCCGGAGCTGGTCGCCCCGGAGCTGGACGCCGTACGCCTCGAGCACGGGCTGGACGCCGACCCCGGGCTGAGCCGGCTACGGTCCGGCCTCGTCCTGTCCGACGCGCCTCCCGGCTTCCGCAGCCCGCACGCACCGCTGCGCCTCGAGCCCACGCACTACCGGTCGGGGGACGGGGCACGGTCGCGCCGCACGAGCAGCAGGCCGTGCGTCTACGCCACGCTGGGCACCATCTTCAACAAGACGTCCGGCGACCTCTTCGAGCGCCTCCTCGACGGTCTGGCCGGGCTCGACGCCGACGTGGTCGTGACGATCGGCCGCGGCCTCGACCCCGCTGACCTCGGCGCGCAGCCCCCGCACGTTCGCGTGGTGCCCTTCGTGCCGCAGTCCGAGGTGCTGCCCGAGGTCGACCTGGTGGTCTCCCACGGCGGGTCGGGCAGCCTGGTGGCCGCACTCACCCACGGCCTCCCGTCGGTCCTGCTGCCGCTCGGCGCCGACCAGCCGCACAACGCCCTCCGTGCGGGCGAGCTCGGTCTCGCGACATCGCTGGACGCGGCCAGCGCCACCCCGGAGACCATCGCCGAGCACGTGGAGACGGCCCTGCGCGACGACGCGATGCGTGCTCGCTGCGCCGCGGTGGCCGACGACGTACGCGCCCTGCCGGACGTCACCTGGGCCGTAGCGGCGCTGGAGGACGCCGCCGGCTGACTCAGCGCGGGAGCAGGTCGTTGCGGAACACGCCGCCGGGGTCGAGACGCCCACGGAGCGCCTCGAAGGCGGCCAGGTCGTACGCCCCGGCCGGAGCGCGCAGCTCCGGGGTGGCCGTGATCTTGCCCCAGTGCGCGCGCGGCTCCCAGGGCGCCAGGGCGTCCTCCACGGCACGCAGCGCCGGCATCACCAGCTCGGGCTCGGGCCGCCAGGTGAAGTGCGCCATCACGGAGTCGCGACCACGCAGCGGGCTCAGCCACAGGTCGTCGGAGGCGGCGGACCGGATCTCGTGGACGAGCAGCGCGGGTGCGACCACGTCGCTGATGCGCGCGAGCGTGGGCAGCAGGTGGGCGGCTGCCTCCCGGGGCAGGAAGAGCTCGCTCTGGAGCTCCTCCCCCACGCTGGGCAGGTGCGAGGCGCGGAAGTGCGGCAGGCGTTCGTGCCACGGCCCCGGCGCGCCTTGCTGGGGGGAGGCAGCGGACGGGTCGACCCCCGGGACCGGGTGCAGCTCGCGGGTGGCCGGGTCGCGGGCGGCCAGGCATGGCGCCAGGGTCCCCGGGTTGTCGAGCCTCTCCTTGACCCACACCGAGGAGACCGTCGCCGGGTCGGTCAGGTCGGTGAAGACGCTCACGCTGGTGCCGCTGCCGAGGACCGCGAGCAGCTGGTCACCCACCTCCCCCGCCGGCAACCCCTCCCAGACGCGCTGGCGGACCTCGTAGGTCGGCTCGGTGCGCAGCCACAGTCGGGTCACCACCCCGAGGCCGCCGAGCGCGACCACCGCACCGCCGAAGTCTGCGTGCCCGGAGTCGAGGCGCACCAGGTCGCCCGAGGCGGTCACGAGCTCGACCGCAACCACGGCCGTCGCCAGGGATCCGAGGTCGTCGCCCGACCCGTGGGTGCCGGTCGCGCAGGCGCCCGCCACGCTGATGTGCGGCAGGGAGCCGAGGTTGTGCAGCGCTCGGCCGCGGGCCTGGAGCACGGGAGCGACCTCCGCGTACGTCATCGCGCCGGGCACGACCGCGACCGCGCCGTCGGCGCCCTCGAGCTCGACGGACAGGCCGAGGTCGCGGGTGCTGACGTGCACCCCGTCGGTGTCGGCCACGCTCGAGAAGGAGTGCCGGGAGCCGAGCGCCCGCACCCGGTCGCCGGCGGCGGACGCGGCGGCGACCACCGCCTGCAGCTCGGCGACGCTCCGGGGGCGGACGAGCTCCCGGGCGGAGTAGGTGAGGTTCCCGGACCAGTTGGTCCGGCGGCTGTGGTCAGGTGTGCTCACAGGTGCTCCTCGAGGTGGGGGCTGCCGGGCCACTGCGTGCACCGCGAGTCGGCAGAGCCCCCTAGTCTGCCGCCATGACCACCGCCCGCACCGTGCCCGTCACCACCGAGATGGACGGCGACGAGCTCGACGCAGAGGACGCCTGGCACCTCGCCCGCCACCACGGCCTGCGCAAGATCGCGGTCGAGTCCTTCGTGCGGTTCCGCTACGGCGACGGGTTCACCAACTCCCGTGCGCTCGCGCTGCAGGCGTGCCTGGCGGTCGTGCCGTTCATGCTCGCGCTGACCGGGCTCGCCGCCGACCTCGACGAGGAGCGCCCGGCCGCCGTCGTGGCGCAGGTAGTCGACTCGCTCTCCCCCGGCGCCGGCGACGGCGACGCGCTCGCCTCCGCCGTCGAAGGGTCCGACCAGTCCGAGCTCGCCGGCGAGGTGGCGCTCGCGTTCGGGCTGGGCTTCGCCCTGCTCTCCATGACGACGGCGTTCGCGCAGGTCGAGCGCGGCGCCAACCGCATCTACGGCATCCGACGCGACCGCAAGGCGCTGCACAAGTACGGCCGCGCCGCCGTGCTGACGGCCGTGCTCGCGGTGCCGGTCGGCATCGGGTTCGTGATGATCGTCGGGGGCGGGGCCCTGGGCGACGCGATGGCCGAGAACTACGGCTGGTCCGACCGCTCCGTCCTGTGGTGGAACATCCTGCGCTGGCCGCTCGGGCTGAGCCTGCTGGTGTTCGCGATCGCCGTGCTGCTCGACCACGCCCCACGACGTCGGCAGCCCGCCCTCTCCTGGCTGGCCCTCGGCTCCGGCATCGCGGTGGCGCTCACCACCGTCGCGACCGCCGGGCTGGCGGCGTACGTGTCGCTGAGCGGGTCGTTCGGGAGCGTCTACGGCCCGCTGGCCGGCATCTTCGCCCTGCTGCTGTGGGCGCTGCTGTCGTCGATCGCGTTCTTCTACGGCACCGCGGTCTGCGCACAGCTCGAGGCGCTGCGAGCCGGCGAGACGACCCCGGCCCTCGACGACCCCGGCCGGCCGCACGCGCGCACCGTCGGCGACGGTGCCGTCGACTGATGCTCCTCGCGGCCGCAGCGGTGGTGACCCGGCGCGGGTCCTCGCGCCGGGGTGGCTGCTCGTCGACGGTGAGCGCATCGTCGAGGTCGAGGAGGGTCCACCACCGCGCTCCCCGGACCCCGACCTGGGTGCGGCCACGGTCGCGCCCGGATTCGTCGACCTCCACGTGCACGGCGGGGGCGGAGCGTCGTTCGACACCGGCACCGCCGAGGCCGCGCGGACGGTGCTGGCGACCCACCTCGTCCGCGGGACGACGACCATGGCCGCCAGCCTGGTGACAGACTCTCCCGACCGGACGGGCCGGGCGGCGCGGGAGCTCGCCCTGCTCGTCCGGGACGGCCGGCTCGCCGGGGTCCACCTCGAGGGGCCGTGGCTGAGCCCCCGACGGGCGGGCGCCCACCGCCGCGACCTGCTCACCGCGCCCGACGTCGCGAGCATCGACGCGCTGCTCGCCGCCGGCGGAGGGACCGTCCGGATGGTCACGATGGCTCCCGAGCTGCCCGGCGGGCTCGACGCCGTACGACGCTCACGATGGACGCGGCGGTCCGCCACGCCGTACGCATCGCCGGCCTGCCCCTGCTCGAGGTGGCGTACGCCGCCAGCACGGCGCCCGCGCACGCGTGGGGCCTGGACGACGTCGGCGCGCTCGAGGCCGGCCGCCGCGCCGACCTCGTGGTCCTCGACGAGGACCTCGAGGTCGGGCGCGTGATGCGGGCCGGGGCCTGGGTCAGCCCTTCGTCGACCCGAGCGTGAGCCCGGAGACGAACTGTTTCTGCAGGGCGAAGAACACCACCAGCACCGGCAGCGCGACGATGATCGAGCCGGCCGCGACGAGGTTGGTGTCGGTGAAGAACTGCCCGCGCAGGTTGTTCAGCGCCGAGGTCACCGGCAGCTTGTTGCCCTGCTGGATGAGCACCGTCGCCCAGAAGAACTCGTTGTAGACCCACGTCACCTGCAAGGTGGCCAGGGCCGCCAGCGCGGGGCGTACGAGCGGCATCGTGAGCTGCCAGTACTGGCGCCACACGCTGGCGCCGTCGAGCTCGGCGGACTCGTAGATCTCGTGCGGCAGCGTCTTCATGTAGTTGCTGAGCACGAAGGTGCAGAACCCCATCTGGAACGCGGTGTTGACCAGGATCAGCGCCCAGAAGCTGTTGAGCATCGAGCCGGAGTCACTCATGAACAGCGGGAGCGGGATCTCGCGGAACATCCGGAACACCGGGATCAGCAGCGCCTGCGGAGGGAGCAGGTTGGCGGCGAGGAAGACCCCGAGCAGCGTCAGGTTGAAGCGGTAGCTGAACCGGGCGAGCACGAAGGCGACCATCGACGACAGCCACAGCGTCAGGAGCACGGCCGGGACCGTGATGAGCAGCGAGTTGCGCATGTGCAGCCCGAAGTTGCCCCGCGACCACGCCTCTTCGTAGTTGGCCGTCGTCCAGCCGCCGAAGGAGAGGTAGCCGTTGACCTGGGTGTACTCGTACTCGCGGAACGAGTTGATCAACGCCCACAGCAGGGGAAACAGCCAGGCCAGGGCGAGCAGCGCGACGATCACCGTCACGACGACGCCGCGGGGCTTGCTCATCACGCCGCCCTCGACGCGCCTGGGCGGGGTGGAGCGCGGTGCGTCCGTCGACGGGGTCGGGCCCGGCGCGGGCGGGGCTGCCTGGGTGCTCATCCTCGACGCTCCTCACGGAAGACGTTGCGCAGGTAGATGGTGATGAAGATCGACGAGATCAGCATCATGATCACCGCGAGCGCCGATCCGAAGCCGTACCTGGTCGCCTCGCCGATGACGTTCTGCGCGACCAGGGCACCGATCAGCTCGAGGCCGTTGCGCCCCTTGTTGACCACCCACACCAGGTCGAAGGCACGCAGCGACTCGATGACGACGATGACGATGACGATCATGTTGATCGGCCGCATCACCGGGAAGATCACGTGGAAGAACGTCTTCACCTCGCTGGCCCCGTCGACCGCCGCCGCCTCGCGGAGGCTGGCGTCGACGCCCTTCAGGCCGGCCAGGTAGATCAGCATGATGTAGCCGGTGTGGCGCCACGCCGTGGCGACCAGCACCGCCCACAGGTTGACGTCGGGGTCGCCGTACCAGTCCACCTGCGAGCCGAAGACGTCGTTGATCAGGCCCTGGTCGCGGGAGTAGAAGAGCTGCCAGATGAAGCCGATCAGGGCCAGCGACAGCACGACCGGCATGTAGAACGCGGTCTGGTAGATCCGGCTGCCGCGTACCTCCCGGTCCAGCAGGACCGCGAGGAACATCCCGAACAGGGTCGGCAGGAAGAACAGGAACGCCAGCCAGATGAGGTTGTGCTGGATCGCCGGCCAGAAGGCCGGGTAGATGGTGACGATGTCCTCGTAGTTCTGGAGGCCGACCCACTCGATGGTGTCGAGGTCGCCGAAGCCGTTCCACCTGCCGAAGGACAGCACCACCGACAGCATCGCCGGGAGCCAGACCAGCGCGAGCACCAGGAACAGCGGGATCGTCACCATCGTGATGACGGTGAACCGGTCCCGCCCCGGGAGCTTCTTCTCGCGGCCCTGGGGCGGTGCGCTCGTCTGCTCCTGGGGCGGCGCCTCGTCGATGTGTGCCATGGCTCAGCCGAAGATCGAGGCGGCCTGCTCCTGGATGCTGGCCGTGATCCCGTCGATGTCGTCGGGGTTCTTCAGGAAGTCCTGGATCGAGGGGATCATCACCGTGTTGGCGAAGTCGGCGTTGGTGTCGCGGTCCATGAACTGGGCGATGTTGGCCGCCGCGCCCACGACCTCGGCCGACTTCTTCTGCAGGTCGCTGTAGGTCGAGGTGCTGGCACCGTCGTTGGCGGCGATGAAGGGGGCGTCCGCGGCGTTGTTGCCGGCGTCGGCCGCAGCCGCGCTGCCGAGCCACTTCGCCATCGCCTTGCCCGCCTCCACGTTCTGGCCGGCCGACGACACGCAGAAGCCGTCGATCGGGGCGTCGAGGGCGTCGGAGCCGATGGAGGAGTCGAGCTCGGGGAAGGTGAAGAAGTCGAGGTCCTCACCGTTCTCGCCGAGGGCGTCGACGACGAAGGTGCCGAGGAGGTACATGCCGCACTCGCCCTTGCCCATCGCGGTCGCCGCCTCCTGCCAGGTGCGGCCAAGCGGGTCCTCCTGGTGGTAGGGCAGCAGCTGGCGCCAGGTGTCGAAGACCAGCTTGACCTCGTCGCCGTCCCACTGCTCCTCGCCGGCCATCAGGCTCATGTGGAAGTCGAAGCCGTTGAGACGCATGTTGAGGATGTCGAAGGTGCCCATCGCGGGCCAGCCGTCCTTGTCCCCGAAGGCGAACGGCGTGACGCCCTTGCCCTGCATGTCGTCCATGAGGGCCATGAAGTCGTCGTTGGTCTCCGGGGGCGCCCAGCCGTTCTTCTCGAAGACGGACTTCCGGTAGAACACCGCCCACGGGTAGTAGCTGATCGGCACGAAGTACTGCTTGCCGTCCGAGGCGGTGGCGGCCTGCTTGAAGGAGTCGCCGAGGCCGTCGATGGGCCACTGGTCGCTCAGGTCGGTGATCAGCCCGTTCTCGGCGAACTGCGACATCCGGAACCCGGCGAACCAGGTGAAGACGTCGTCGGGCGTGCCCTGGAGGTAGGTGTTGATGCTCTCCTGGAACGTGTTGTGGTCGACGGCGTTGAGTGCGACCTCGGTGCCGCTCTCCTTCGCGTAGGCGTCGGCGATCGCCTTGAGGCGGTCGTAGGCAGCGCCCACGCCCTCGGCCTCGTTGATGCCGAACTTCACCGTGGCCCCGGAGCCGGTGGCTGGTCCGGACTCGCCACCGCAGGCGGCGAGCAGGTTGGCCCCGCCGACCGCCAGGCCGCTCAGCGCCATGCCCCGCAGGACGGAACGGCGTGATGCTGCCATGGTGGTGAGCGCCGAGCGGGGGATGGCGCTGGAACGGGAAAGTGACACGGGTGCCTCCTGAGACAAAACCAAACAGGGATGGACAGCATGTGACGACCGGCACGCCCCCGTCAAGGGTGCGTGGGCCGAGAATTCACACCAGTTCGAACATTTCCGAACCCTTTTGGGGCGATCAAACGTTGACTTTGGCATGTGAGGGTCGACACAGTGCTGCCATGCCGACTTCCCTGCCCCCCCTGGCCTTCGGCGGCGACTACAACCCCGAGCAGTGGTCCCGCGACGCCCACGTCGAGGACCGCGACCTCATGCGCGAGGCCGGCGTCGACCTGGTCACCCTGGGTGTCTTCTCGTGGGCGTGGCTGCAGCCCACCCCCGACACGTGGGACTTCGCGTGGCTGGACGCGCAGATGGACGAACTGCACGCCGCGGGCATCCGCGTCGACCTCGCCACCGCCACCGCCTCCCCGCCGCCGTGGCTCACCCACCGCCACCCGGAGATGCTGCCGGTGACCCAGGACGGGCGCACGCTCTCCCCCGGCGGCCGCCAGGCCTTCTGCCCCAGCTCGCCGGTCTACCGCGAGCACGCCCTCGCCCTCTGCACCGCGCTCGCCGAGCGCTACCGGGACCACCCGGCCCTCGCGCTGTGGCACGTGTCCAACGAGATCGGCTGCCACAACGCGCGGTGCTACTGCGACGTCAGCGCGGCCGCGTTCCGGACCTGGCTGCGCGCCCGCTACGACGACGTGGCCCACCTCAACGACGCGTGGGGCACGGCCTTCTGGTCGCAGCGCTACGACGACTTCGAGCAGGTGCTGCCGCCGCGGGTGGCCCCGGCCCACGCCAACCCCACGCAACAGCTGGACTTCCTGCGCTTCTCCTCCAACCAGCTCCTCGACAACTTCGTCGTCGAGCGCGACGTGCTGCACCGCCTGTCCCCCGGCGTCCCGGTGACGACGAACTTCATGGTGATGCGCCAGACGATGGAGATGGACTACCTGCGCTGGGGCCGCGAGCTCGACGTGGTGTCCAACGACCACTACGTCATCGCCGCGGAGGCCGACGCGCACCGCGAGCTCGCCTTCAGCGCCGACCTCACCAGGGGCACCTCGGACGGCAGGCCGTGGCTGCTGATGGAGCACTCCACCAGCGCGGTCAACTGGCAGCCGCGCAACCGCGCGAAGAGGCCCGGCGAGATGATCCGCAACAGCCTCTCCCACGTCGCACACGGCGCGGACGCGGTGCTGTTCTTCCAGTGGCGCGCCTCGCGCGCCGGGGCGGAGAAGTTCCACTCCGGCCTGCTCCCCCACGCCGGCACCGACACCCGCCAGTGGCGCGAGGTGGTCGAGCTCTCGCGCGTCCTCGACGCGGTCGAGGACGTCACCGGGAGCACGGCGCGCAACGAGGCGGCGATCCTCTTCGACTACGAGGCGTGGTGGGGCTGCGAGCTCGACTCCCACCCCAGCGTCGACGTGCGCTACCGCGACCGCGCCGAGGACCTGCACCGGGCGCTGTCGGCCCAGGGCGTGGGCGTCGACGTGGTCCACCCCAGCGCCGACCTGTCGGCGTACCGCCTCGTCGTCGTGCCCACCCTCTACCTCGTCAGCGACGAGACCGTCGCCTCGATCGAGGCGGCCGCCCAGGCCGGTGCGACCGTGGTCGTGACCTACTTCAGCGGCATCGTCGACGAGCACGACCACATCCGCCTCGGCGGCTACCCGGGCGCGTTCCGCGACCTGCTCGGCGTCCGCACGACCGAGTTCCTGCCGCTGCTCACCGGCGAGCAGGTGCAGGTCGAGGGCCTCGGCGGCACGGTCGGCGCCGACACCTGGACCGAGGACCTCGAGCTCGCCGGCGCCGAGGCCGTGGCGACGTACGCCGACGGACCCGCCGCCGGGCTGCCGGCGATCACCCGCCGCGATGCCGGCCGCGGGACCGCGTGGTACGTCGCGACCCGCCTCGACCCGGCCGGCACCGACCGCCTCGTCGAGCGGCTGGTCGCGGAGGCGGGCCTCGAGCAGCTTCCGGGCGCCGCCCCCGACGTCGAGGTGACGCGGCGGGTCGGCGACGACGCGAGCTGGCTCTTCGTGATCAACCACGGCGACGCCGACGCCCCGGTGCCCGTCCACGGCCAGGAGCTGGTGACGGGCAGGGCGGTCGAGGGCGACCTCGTCGTGCCCGCCGGAGGGGTCGCCGTGGTGCGCGAGGCCGCCGGGGACCGGGAGGCCTGATGCTCGCCGCCCAGCGCCGGGGCCGGATCCTGGCCGAGCTCAGCCGCGACGGGACGGTGCGCGTCACCGACCTCGTCGAGCTGCTCGGCGTCTCCGACATGACGGTGCGGCGCGACCTCGTGGCGCTGCACCGCGACGGCCTCCTGGAGAAGGTGCACGGCGGCGCGCTGGCCGTGGCCGAGCCCTCGTCGTCCGAGCCGGGCTTCGCCGCCAAGTCGGTGCAGCGCCGGCGCGAGAAGGAGGCCATCGCTGCCGCGGCGGCCGAGCTGGTGCACACCGGCATGGCGATCGCGGTCTCCGCCGGCACCACCACCCACGCCCTCACCGAGCACATCGCCCGCATCCCCCACCTCACGGTGGTGACCAACTCGGTGTGGGTGGCCGACGTGCTGCACCGCACCGGCGAGGCCACCACGTCGGTGCTGCTCACCGGTGGCCTCCGCACGCCGTCGGACGCGCTCGTGGGACCGGTGGCGGTGTCGTCGCTGCGCAGCCTGCACGTCGACGCCTTCTTCATGGGCGTGCACGGCATGGACGTGCGCGCCGGCTTCAGCACGCCCAACCTGCTCGAGTCGGAGACCAACCGCGCGATGATCGAGCGCTCGCGCCGCCTGATCGTCTGCGCCGACTCCAGCAAGTGGGGCGTGGTGGGACTGAGCAGCATGGCCGCGCTGTCCGAGGCCGCGGTGCTGGTCACCGACTCCGGCCTCTCCGCCCATGCCAGCGGAGCCCTCGCCGACCACGTCGGCGAGCTGGTCGTCGTCGACCCGGTCGACGATGACGACGACACGTTCGAGGAGGCGCACGACGCATGAGCCGCGATCCCGTCCACCTGACCCGCGGCGGCGTCAGCGTCGTCCTGGCGCGCGACGACGCCGGCATCCCCTCCGTCGTCCACTGGGGCGCCGCCCTCGGTGACCTCGACACCGGCGCCCTCACCGCGCTGACCGCGGCCCGCCGACCCGGCGTCTCGCGCTCGTCGTACGACGTCCCGCGCCGCACCGGCGTGGTCCCCGACGTGACGCGGGGGTTCTCCGGCACGCCCGCGCTGTCGGGCCACCGGGTCGGTGGCAGCGCGGGCGCCGCCGCGCCGAGCCTCGTCGACTGGGAGATCCTCGTCGGCGACGCCGCGATCACCGCCACGTCGGACGACGACGAGGCGGGCTGGTCGGTGACGCTCCAGCTCGGGCTCGACGACGCCGGGCTGCTCCACGCGCGCACGTCGGTCACCAACACCGTCGACGGCGACCTCCACCTCGCCTCGGCCCTCACCGCGCTGCCCGTCGCCGCGCACGCCACCGAGCTCCTCGACCTCACCGGGCGCTGGTGCAAGGAGCGCACCCCCCAGCGGCACCGCTGGGTGCAGGGCGCCCACCGCCGCGACGCCCGCCACGGCCGCACCGGCCACGACGCCACCTTGCTGATGGTCGCCGGGACGCCCGGCTTCACCTTCGGCTCGGGCGAGGTCTGGGCGGTGCACACCGCCTGGAGCGGCAACCACACCCACTACGCCGAGCGCACGCCCGAGGGCGACTGTCTCGTCGGCGGCGGCGAGCTGCTCGAACCCGGCGAGGTGGTGCTCGCGCCGGGCGAGACCTACCGCTCCCCCTGGCTCCTGGGCTCCTGGTCGGGTGCCGGCCTGGATGCGATGAGCCACCGCCTCCACGCCCACCTGCGCGCGGTGACACCGCGGGCGCGCACCGAGCGACCCGTCATCGCCAACTCGTGGGAGGCGGTCTACTTCGACCACTCCCTCGAGCGCATCGCCGAGCTGGCCGACGCCGCAGCGGCGGTCGGGGTCGAGCGCTTCGTGCTCGACGACGGCTGGTTCCTCGGGCGCCGCGACGACACCGCGGGCCTCGGCGACTGGCAGGTCGACGCAGAGGTCTGGCCCGAGGGCCTGGCCCCGCTCGTCGAGCACGTCACCGGGCGCGGCATGGAGTTGGGCCTGTGGGTCGAGCCGGAGATGGTCAACCTCGACTCCGAGACCGCCCGGCGGCACCCCGAGCGGGTGCTGCGCGGGCGGGCGGAGGTGCCACCGCCGTGGCGCCAGCAGCAGGTGCTCGACCTCCAGGACGAATCGGCGTACGACGACCTGCGCGACGCCCTCCTCGCGCTGCTCGACGACCTCGACATCGCCTACCTCAAGTGGGACCACAACCGCGACCTCACCGACGTCACCCACGCCGGGCGCCCGGCGGTGCACGGGCAGACGCTCGCGGCCTACCGGCTCCTCGACGAGCTGCGCGACGCCCACCCGGAGCTGCAGATCGAGTCGTGCTCGTCGGGCGGCGGCCGCGTCGACGCCGAGGTGCTCACCCGCACCGACCGGATCTGGCCCAGCGACACCAACGACCCGCTCGAGCGCCAGCACCTCCAGCGGTGGACCTCGCTGCTGGTGCCGCCGGAGCTGATGGGCTCGCACGTGGGACCGGCCACGTCGCACACCACTGGACGCACCCACGCGCTGCGCTACCGCGCGGCCACCGCCCTGCTCCACTCCTTCGGCATCGAGTGGGACATGTCGCGCCTCGACGAGGCGACGCTCGCCGAGCTCGCCGCGTGGATCGACCTGCACAAGCAGGTCCGCCCGTTCATCGGCACCGGCTCCCTGGTGCATCCCGACCACCCCGACCCGGCAGTGCTGGTCACGGGCGTCGTGGCCGCGGACCGCTCGGAGGCGTGGTACGTCGTGGCGACGGTCGCCGCGACCGAGACCCAGCACCCGGCGCCGCTCCTGCTCACCGGGCTCGACCCCGACCGCACCTACCGGCTGTCCGAGGAGCTGCCGCCCGCCCCGGGTGGCGCGGACCTCAGCGGGACCTGGTCGGCGCGCGGCGCGGAGCTCGGGGGGCGCGTGCTGGCCACCGTCGGCGTCGCCCTCCCCGTGCTCGACCCGGAGGAGGCGCGGGTGCTGCGGCTGGTGGCCGTCGCCTGAGCGAGACCTCCCGGCGGTCGGCCTAGGCTGTCGGGCATGGACGCCGACGCCTGGGACCAGCGCTACGCCGCCACCGAGCTGGTCTGGTCGCGCGAGCCCAACCAGTTCGTCGCGACCGAGCTCGCCGACCTGCCGCCCGGCCGGGCGGTCGACCTCGCCGCCGGCGAGGGACGCAACGCGATCTGGCTCGCCTCACGCGGCTGGTCGGCGACCGCCGTCGACTTCTCCCAGGTGGCGCTCGACAAGGGCGCGCGGCTCGCGGACGACCTCGACGTCACGTGGGTCCGCGCCGACGCGACGACCTGGCAGCCGCCTGCCCCCGTTGACCTGGTCGTGATGGCCTACTTCCAGGTGCCGGCCGAGGACCGCCGTCGGGCTGTGCGCGGCGCCGCGACGATGCTGGCGCCGGGCGGCACCCTGCTGCTGGTCGCGCACGACTCGACGAACCTCACCGAGGGCACCGGCGGCCCGCAGGACCCCGCCGTGCTGATGAGCGCCGAGGACGTGCTGGCCGACCTCGAGGGGATCGAGGTGGAGGTGGTGCGTGCGGAGCGGGTGGCCCGGGAGGTCAGCGCGGCCGACGAGCACGGCGGCACGGAGCGGCGTACGGCCTGGGACTGCCTGGTGCGGGTGGTCCGGGCGCCCGAGCAGGCCTAGCGGTCCTCGGAGTCGCTCGGCGTGGCGGACCGGTCGACCGGCTCGTCACCGAACATCCCGGCGTCCTTGTTCGCCTGGGCCCTGCGCAGCTGCCGGACGAGGAAGAAGCCGATCGCCACCACGGCGAGGATCATGAAGATCCAGATCGCGAAGGCCAGCGGCCCGGCCTTGACCTCGGTGGGCTCGGGCGTCGGGTCGTCCACCAGCAGGATGAGCATCAGGTCGAGCATGGCTCCAGTCTCCCACTGACCGCCTACGGCGCGGGCGTCGGGATGCCGGCGAAGAGGTCGTCCTCCGGCAGGGTGCTCTCGACCTGGGAGTGCACGAGCTCGTAGTCCTCGGTGGGCCACACCTTCTGCTGGATCTCGCGCGGGATCGCGAACCACATGCCGTCGGGGTCGATCTGGGTGGCGTGGGCCAGCAGCGCCTGGTCGCGGACACCGAAGAAGTCACCGCACGGCACGCGGGTGGTGATGCGGTCGTCCCACTCGGGCTCGCGCTCCCAGGTGGCGAGGCGCTCGGTGTAGGGCGACTCGAGGTCGTGGGCGAGCATCGCCTCGTGCAGGGCGTTGGTCTTCGCCCAGCTCCAGCCGTGGTGGTAGTAGAGCTTCAGCGGCTGCCACGGCTCCCCCGCGTCGGGGAAGCGCTCCGGGTCCCCGGCCGCGTGATAGGCGGCGACGGAGACCTCGTGGCAGCGGATGTGGTCGGGGTGCGGGTAGCCGCCGCGCTCGTCGTACGTCGTCAGCACGTGCGGGCGGAAGTCGCGGATCAGCCGCACCAGGCGCTCGGTCGCCTCCTCGAGCGGGACGAGCGCGAAGCAGCCCTCCGGCAGCGGCGGCTTGGGGTCGCCCTCGGGCCAGCCGGAGTCGACGAAGCCGAGCCAGTCCTGGCGGATGCCGAGGATGTCGCGGGCGCGGTGCATCTCCTCGCGCCGGATCTCGGTGATGTTCTCCCACACCTCGGGACGGTCCATCTTCGCGTTGAGCACCGAGCCGCGCTCGCCGCCGGTGCAGGTGGCGACGTGGACGTCGACGCCCTCGGCCACGTACTTCGCCGTCGACGCGGCGCCCTTGCTCGACTCGTCGTCGGGGTGGGCGTGGACGTGCATGAGCCGGAGCCCCGTGCGGGGCTCGGCGGCAGGGGGCTGGGCCATGGACGTGAGTCTAGGAGGCGCCGCTTAGGCTTGGACGCGTGACCACCGACCTCGCCGACCGCTACGGCGCTCCCGCCCGGTGGCGGCGACCGGCGACCATCACCCTCGCGGTGACCCTCGCGGTGGTCGGGCTCGGCTGGCTGGGCTGGACGGCCTGGTTCCACAGCACCCCGGCCACGACGTCCGAGCTGATCACCTTCGAGGTCACCAGCGACTACGAGGTGGCCGCCCGCCTCGACGTGCAGCTCGACGACGGCGTCGACGCCAGCTGCCGGCTGCGCGCGCTGGCCGAGGACAAGACGGCCGTCGGCGAGCTCGAGTTCTCGCCCGTCGCCGGCACCAACGAGGTGGTCATCCGCACCGAGCGGCGGGCCACGAGCGTGGAGAAGCTCGGCTGCACCGCACCCGACCAGCCGCGCCCGCGCTGACGCTCGGCCTGCGCTTTCGCGCCCGACTTGCTAACCTGATCGTTCTGCCCGTCCGGGTGCGCTGGCCGATCTCAGTCGCCGCGCCGACTCCGATCGGACGGATGACACCAACCGACCCGGTGCGGGGCCGCTGAGGCACACCCGCACGTGGTCCGACGCGAAGCAGGAGCAACGACATGACCGACCAGGGCACCATCTGGCTGACCCAGGAGGCCTACGACAAGCTGCAGGCCGAGCTCGACGACCTCAAGGGCCCCAAGCGCCAGGAGATCATCGAGAAGATCGCCGCCGCGCGCGACGAGGGCGACCTGAAGGAGAACAGCGGCTACCACGCCGCCAAGGACGACCAGGGCAAGCAGGAGGCCCGGGTCCGCCAGCTCGAGGACATGCTGCGGCGTGCCGAGGTGGGCGAGACTCCTCCCGACGACGGCGTCGTCGAGCCCGGCATGGTCGTCACGGTCGACTTCGGCGGCGGCGACACCGAGAAGTTCCTCCTCGGCGCCCGCGAGAACCTCTCCGAGGGCGACACCCTCGACGTCTACTCGCCCGAGTCGGCGATGGGCGCCGCGATCAACGGCAAGTCCAAGGGCGACGAGGTGTCCTACACGGCGCCCACCGGCAAGGAGCTGAGCGTGACGATCGTCGACGCGGAGCCCTACAAGGCCTGAGCCTCACCACTGCTGCCACTCCTCGGAGCGGTGCGCCAGCCACATTTCGGACGCACGGGATGTGGGTGGTGCACCGCTCCGCCGCATTTCCGGGCGTGTCCCGTGGCGGGCGGTGGCTGAGCCACACGGGCGGGGCCCGGAATGTGGGTGGGACACCGCCCACCGGCGTACGCCGATCAGTCGGCGAGGCGGTATCCGCGCTCGCGCAACCGGGACTTGAGGTGCTCGGCGTGCGCCTCGCCGCGGGTCTCGAGCTGGATCCGCACCTCGACCTCGTTGAGCGTCAGCGACGGGGAGATCCGCTCGTGGGCGACCTCGAGCACGTTGGCGCCCTCGGCGCCGACCTCGGCCAGCAGCGAGGCGAGCCCGCCGGGGAGGTCGGGGATGCAGACGCGGAGGTAGAGGTAGCGCCCGGCCGCAGCGAGGCCGTGCCGGATCACCTTGCTCAGCAGCAGCGGGTCGATGTTGCCGCCGGACAGCACCGCGACGGCCGGCGTCTCGAAGCCGGTCGGGTTGTCCAGCATGGCCGCGACGGCGGCCGCGCCGGCGGGCTCGACCACCTGCTTGGCGCGCTCGATGAGCGCGAGGAGGGCACGCGAGAGCGACTCCTCCGAGACGGTGACGACTTCGTCGACGTGGTCGCGCACGGCGGCGAAGGTGATGTCGCCCGGGCGACCGACCGCGATGCCGTCGGCCATCGTCTGCATCGACTCCAGCGCGACCGGCTCCCCCGCGGCCAGGGAGCCCGGGTAGGCGGCGGCACCCTCGGCCTGCACCCCCACCACGCGTACGTCGGGTCGCAGCGCCTTGATCGCGATCGCCACGCCGGCCAGCAGCCCGCCGCCACCGGTCGGCACCAGCACGGTGCGTACGTCGGGCGCCTGCTCGAGCACCTCGAGGCCGAGCGTGCCCTGGCCGGCGACGATGTCGACGTGGTCGAAGGGGTGGATGAGCACCGCCCCGGTCTCCTCGGCGAAGGCGCGCGCGGCGGCGAGCGAGTCCTCGAGGTAGCGGCCGTGGAAGACGACGTCGGCGCCGTAGCCGCGGGTCGCCTTCTCCTTGGGGATCGGCGCCCCCTCGGGCATGAAGACCGTCGAGGCGATCCCGAGCGTCGTCGCGGCGAGGGCGACGCCCTGCGCGTGGTTGCCGGCCGAGGCCGCCACGACGCCGTGGGCGCGCTCGTCCGCGGAGAGGCCGGCGATGCGGACGTAGGCACCGCGCGACTTGAAGGACCCGGTGCGCTGGAGGTTCTCGCACTTCAGCGACACCCGGCCGCCGACGAGCGCGGAGAGCCAGCGCGACTCCTCCATCGGCGTGGTCACGGTGACGTCCTCGAGGAGCTCACGCGCGGCCACGATGTCGGCCAGGGTCACCTGCTCGGTCATGACGGGTCCTTGTGCGGGGGGAGATCGGGGTCGGGCTGGAGGTCGGGGTGATTCTCCCGCGCGGCGGACTCCCCGACCGGACTGTCGTTGTCGGGCACCGCGTCGGGTGGGATCCCGTCGGTGGCGAGGTCGTCGAGGAGCGCCTCGTCGGCCTCGTCGCCGACGCCGGTGTAGGTCGCGAGGTGCTGCGCGACGGCGTTGGCCGCCGCGGCGAGGGGTACGGCGATGAGTGCGCCCGCGATGCCGGCGACGAGCACGCCGCAGCCGATCGCCACGATCACGCCGAGCGGGTGGAGCGAGACGAAGCGGCCCATCAGGAAGGGCTGGAGGATGTGGCCCTCGATCTGCTGGACGACGATGACGCCGATCAGCATGAAGAGCGCGGTCACGGGGCCCTGGTCGACGAGCGCGACGAGGATCGCGACGCTGCCGGCGATGGTCGCACCGATCATCGGGACGAAGGCGCCGAGGAAGACCAGCACGCCGATGGCGACCACGAAGGGCACGTCGAGGAACCAGGCGACGGCCATGATGCCGATCGCGTCGGCCATCGCCACCAGCACCGTGGCACGGACGAACTGGGTGAGCGAGACCCACGCCACCCGACCCGAGGCGTCCACGCGCTCGCGGGCGGCCCGGGGAGCCAGCCGCACGAGCCAGGACCAGATGCGGTCACCGTCGGCGAGGAAGAAGTAGGTCGAGAACAGCACGATGAAGAAGCCCGCGACCACGTGCCCGACCGCGGTGCCCACCTCGGTGACGCGGGTGACGACGCCGTCGGTGCCGGTGCTGTCGGTGACGGCGCCCTGGATCTCCTTGATGTAGCCGTCGAGCTGGGACTCGGAGACCGCGAGCGGCCCGCTGCGCAGCCAGTCGCGCACCTGGTCGAGGCCGGTGACGACGGAGTCGGCGAGATCGCTCGCCCCCTGGGCCACCTGCTGGCCGACGAAGGTGAGCAGGAGCGCGATGGTGCCGATGCCGAGGACCATCACGATCCCGGTCGACGGCCCGCGCGGCAGGCCGATGCGCCGCAGCGCGTTCACCACGGGCACCGCAAGCGCGGCGAAGAGCAGCGAGATGGCGATCGGCAGCGTGATGACCGCGAAGTAGCGCATCGTCCACAGCAGGCCGAGGCCGGCGACGGCGATGACGATCAGCCGCCACGACCAGGCTGCGGCGAGGTCGAGGCCCCACGGCACCTGGGCCCGGCTGAAGTTGGAGGGTCCGGTCGTGAAGGCCGGCTCGCTGCGGCGCTCGGCGCGGGCCTGGACCCACTGCGCGACGATCCGCTCGGTCAGGCCGTCCTCGTCGTCGCCGCGGCCGAGGGCTGCGAAGAGCCGTCGGCGCCGCGACTCCTCGCTCTCCTCGGTCGCGTCGCGTCGGGACGGCTGGTCGCTCACGCCGCTCACGGTAGGCGATCCCCCGCCGTGGCGAGGCGGCGCACCAGCCGGTGTGCCGCGAGGGGGTGCTCCTCGGCCAGCAGCCCTGCGGCGGCCAGCACGTAGTCGCGGTCGACGACGACCTCCGGGTCGCGCGGGAGCTGCCAGCCGCCCTCGAAGGCGTCACCGGTCGCGGGGAGCAGCACCCGGCGTACGGCGTCGGGTCCGCCGTGGCGCAGCACGCCACCGGAGCCGACCAGCAGGTCGACCTCGCGCAGGTCCTTGCCGCTGCGCTCGACGACGCGCCCCTCGGGGCTGACGACGACCTTGCTGCGTCCGGCGTGGCGCTCCAGCGCGATCCGCACCGCGGCAGCGGCGATCTCGAGGTCGGCGTCTCGCTCGTGGGCGTCGTCGGGGAGGAAGTCGGGCTGCTCGCGGCGGCGTACGGCGGCGGCGTGCAGGTCGTCGCGACCGGCGGCCTCGACCGTCGAGATCGCCGACCATCGCATCCCGAGGTCGCCCTCGACGGTGCGGGTCACCGGGGTCACGCCCACCACCTCGCGGGAGAGGCCAGCCCCGTCGACGGACCCGGTCTCGGGGTCGAGCTCGACGACACTGTGCACGTCGGTCGTGGCGCCTCCGACGTCGACGACGACGACGTCGCCCGCGCCGGGGTGCTCGTCGTCGAGCCCGCGGGCGAGCAGCTCGACGCCGGTGAGCACGACGTCGGGGGTGGCGCCGCGGACCAGCTCGGTGAAGGCGCGGCCGCGGGCGTCGGTGCGGATGCTGAGGTGCTTGCCGCCGATGACGTGGCTGAGGAAGATCTCGCGGATGGCACGCCGGGCGCTGTCGGGGGCGAGCACGCCGATGCGCGGGACCACGTTGTCGGCGAGGACGTACGGCGTCTGCGACTCCGCGAGCAGGTCGGCGACCAGCGGCTGGGAGTCCACGTTGCCGGCCACCACGACGGGCCCCGCCCACGGGGCGGCGGACAGGAAGGCCGCGTCGCCTTCGAGCACCTCGGCGTTGCCGCCGTCGGTGCCGCCGACGAGCAGGACGACGTCCGGCTCGGCCTGCCGGAGCGCGGCGAGCTTGTCGGGGTCGAGGCCTCCGTGGAGCACCAGCACCACCTTGCCGCCGCTGGACAGCGCGACGCGGCGCCCGGCCTCGGCGGTGACGAGCTCCTCGTTGCCGACGACGGCGATGCGCAGGCCGCCGCCGGCGCTGGAGCAGGCCAGCACGTCGGCCTCGGCGGCGCGGGGGTCCTGCTCGGTGAGTGCGCTCATGCAGGCGTCGTACCCGTCGAGGACGTCGCCATCCCCGGCGGCGTCCGGGAGGGTGGTCGGGTGGCTGGTCGACGCGAGCAGGTCGCCGGTCGCCAGGTCGACCAGGGCTGCCTTGGTGAAGGTCGAGCCGAAGTCGACGCAGACCACGGACGTCGCTGCGGTGCTCACACCACCACCGAGATGCCGGCGGCCACGACGACGACGAGGACGGCGAGCGCCATCAGGTGGACCGTGGTGCCGGCGGGCAGGTCGTGGCCCGCGCGGATGGCGCGGTCCGCCTGCCGGAAGCGCAGCCAGCCGCCCGCGGCCGCCACCGCCGCGGAGACGAGGAGGAGCAGGCCCAGCAGGCGCTGCGACCACGACGGCTCGAGCAGGTGGAAGACCGCCAGCGAGGCGGCGACCAGGCCGACCGCGGTGCGCTCGTAGGCCAGGAACGTCCGCTCGTTGGCGAGCGAGAAGCGGATGTCGGGCTCGACGGGAGCGGTCACCGGGCTCAGCCCAGCGACCGGTCGAGGTCGGAGATCAGGTCCTCGATGCTCTCGATGCCGACGCTGAGCCGGATCAGGTCGGCGGGGACCTCGAGGTCGGTGCCGGCCACGCTGGCGTGGGTCATCCGGCCGGGGTGCTCGATGAGCGACTCGACGCCGCCGAGCGACTCGCCCAGGGTGAAGACCTCCGCGCGCTCGCAGACCGCGAGGGCCTGCTCCTCGCCGCCGGTGACGCGGAAGGAGATCATCCCGCCGAAGCGCTTCATCTGGCGCGCCGCGACCTCGTGGCCCGGGTGGGCGGCGAGGCCGGGGTAGATGACCTCGCTGACACGCGGGTCGCCGTCGAGGAAGTCCACGACCCGCTCGGCGTTGTCGCAGTGGCGGTCCATGCGTACGCCGAGCGTCTTGAGGCCCCGGTGGGTGAGGAAGGCGTCGAACGGCCCGGCCACCGCGCCCATGGCGTTCTGGTGGAAGCCGATCCGCTCGGCGAGGTCGAGGTCGCGGACCACGACCGCGCCGCCCACCACGTCGCTGTGCCCGCCGACGTACTTGGTCGTGGAGTGGACCACCACGTCGGCGCCGAGGGTCAGCGGCTGCTGGAGGTAGGGAGAGGCGAAGGTGTTGTCGACGACCAGCAGCGCGCCGGCGTCGTGGGCGACCGTGGCCAGCGCCTCGATGTCGCCGATGGTGAGCATCGGGTTGGTGGGCGTCTCGACCCACACCAGCTTCGTGCGGCCCGGCTCGATCGCCGCGGCCACGGCGCCCGTGTCGGCGACCGGGGCGGGCGTGTAGGCGGTGCCCCAGAGCCTCGCGACCTTGTCGAAGAGGCGGAACGTGCCGCCGTACGCGTCGTCGGGGATGACGACATGGTCACCCGGGGCGGTCAGCGCTCGGATGATGGCGTCCTCGGCAGCGAGGCCGGAGGCGAAGGCGAACCCCTTCTCGCCGTCCTCGACGGCCGCGAGCGCCCCCTCGAGCGCCGTACGCGTGGGGTTGGCGGAGCGGCTGTACTCGTAGCCACCGCGCAGGCCGCCGACACCGTCCTGCTTGTAGGTGCTGCTGGCGTAGATGGGCGGGTTGACCGCCCCGGTCATCGCGTCGGGCTCGTAGCCGGCGTGGATCGCACGCGTCTCGAACCCGGCCTTGAAGGCATGTTCCTGGCTCACGGTGCGAGCGTAGACCCCGAGGCGCCCGCGGTCGTCGGCAGAGGACGGCTGGGAGGAAGACGAAGCGGCCGCCACTCCCCCCGGAGTGGCGGCCGTTCGTCCCTGGAGAACCGTGGTGCGGTCGTCAGCCGGGCGCGAAGATCGCGGTCAACGCCGTGTCCTGGATCTCCGCCGTGCCGCTGAACTGGTCACACACGAGGTTCACGGTCAGCAGGACGCCCTTGGTGACCGGGAACCCGCGGGTGCCCCCGATGTCGGTGAACTCGTTGACGGCGGTGTCGACGAGCTGCAGGAAGTCGGTGTCGAGCGCAGCTCCCGTGGTGATGGAGCAGCGCGATGACCCGGCCGTGCCCAGGTTGTCGAGGTAGGCGCTCGACGAGACGATCACCGTTCCGTTGGCGGGGGGCATGATGCTCACCGAGCGCAGGATGCTGGGAGCACCCAGCGTCACCTCCTGCTCTCCGCCGGCCGTCGCGGCCACTGAGTTGACCAGCGGCGCGACCTTCGCGTCGACCTCGGCCTTCGTGTAGGTCTCGGCCTTGGTGTAGCCCGAGCCGGCGGGCTCGTAGGACCCCTTCGGCTGGTACCTCGCGTCGCTCTGCGCCTTGGTGTAGTAGCGCTTGTCCGCGAGGGGCTTGAGGTTCTTCTTCCAGATCTTCTTCCAGTTGGTGGCCACTGCGCTGCTGACCTGGGCGCCGGCGGGCGTGACGGCCATCAGGCCTCCACCGACCAGGACCCCGACCAGGAGGGCGACGAGTGCCCTCCGCACCGATCGACGAGACGACATGGACGATCCTTTCCACGAGACGTTGCTGATGGATCCACCGTCCTCCTTGCCGTCGCCGCGCGCATCCGTGGCAGTACGACGACTAGACCGCGCAATTTCACCGATGCCCGGCTCGACGCCGCGGACTTGTCCGCCGAGGGAGGATGGGGGCATGTTCGGATTCGGCAAGCCCACCTCCCTGCCCACCCCCGACCAGGCGCTCCCCGGCCGCTCGGAGTCGATGTGGAGCCTGGGCGACCACGTGGTCCTCGACGCGCCGGTGATCACCCCCGACGCACCCGCGGGTTTCGAGGTCGCGATCCTCGGCCTCGGCTGCTTCTGGGGCGCGGAGGAGATCTACTGGCAGGTGCCCGGCGTGTGGTCCACGTCGGTGGGCTATGCCGGGGGCAGCACGCCGAACCCGACCTACGAGGAGGTGTGCAGCGGTCGCACCGGCCACACCGAGGCGGTCCGCGTCGTGTTCGACCCCACGGTCGTGTCCTACGCCGACCTGCTCAAGAAGTTCTTCGAGATCCACGACCCGACCCAGGGCATGCGCCAGGGCAACGACGTCGGCACGCAGTACCGCTCGGCGATCTACTGGACGACTCCCGAGCAGGAGCAGACCGCCCGCGAGCTGACCAAGGTGTACGGCGAGGAGCTCGCGCGCCGCGGCCTCGGCGAGATCACCACCGAGATCCGCCCGTCGAGCGAGACGCCGTACTTCTACGCCGAGGACGCCCACCAGCAGTACCTGGCCAAGAACCCCTTCGGGTACCGGTGCCACGCCAACACGGGAGTGAAGTTCCCCGAGACCGCCTGACGCGTGGCACCGGACCGTCCCTAGCGGGACCGGTCCGACAGGGCCGGTGCGCCGTCCGTCCAGTAGTTGCCGGACCACACGTCACCCGCGTCGTTCGGGAACTCCCCGCCGTCGGTGCCCCAGCCCTGGCTGAACAGGTTGCCGGTGAACCGGATGTTCACGCAGTCGTCGGCCGTGTTGCACCCGGCGAACCGGGTGGCGAACCACGGGCCACCGACGGGGTCGAGCTTGAAGAAGTTGTGCTCGATGGTCAGGTTCTGCGTGACGCCGAACTCGCGGTAGAACACCGCAGCAGCCGAGCAGCCTCCGTCCTGACCGGGCGTGACCGGCTTGCAGACGACCGTGTTGTCGCGCAGCGTCGTGTTCTTCAGCACCCGCATGCCGCTGGAGTGGGAGTCGGTGCCGTCGGTGGTGATGTAGTTGCCCACCAGCGTGGCGTTGTTGTAGGCCCACAGTCCGCTGTGGGTGCCCTGGACCAGCGAGTTCCGCACCACGAAGTGGGCGCAGCAGAGGGCTCGGTCCTGCGCGTTGGCGGTGGAGGACTGGATGATGCGGGAGTCCTCGACGGTGAACACCGGCGCACGGCTCGCATCCTCGGCCCCGGGGTCCCCGGGTGCGTTGCCGGCCGTGAACATCTGGCCGCGGATCACGCTGTTGCGGAAGACGATGCCGGACGCCCCTGCGGCGAACCGGACACCGGTGCTGCCGCAGTCCACGACCCGGTTGTCGATGACCTGGTTGCTCTCGCTGGCGTCGAAGGTGCAGTCGCCGCCGTAGGCGACGGTCGGCTCGGTGGCGGGGCCGACCGAGGAGGGCGTCGGGAAGTGGGCCGGCACCGGCACGCCCGTGGGTGTGGACGTGGGGGTCGTCGTCGGAGTCGTCGTCGGAGTCGTCGTGGGCGTGGTGGTCGAGGCCGTGCCCGCGGGAGCGAAGACCACGTCGACGAAGTAGTGCGAGCCCCGCCGCTGCTTGGTGGGTCGACCCCGGTCGTAGCCGAAGGTGCCGCGGTGGGCGGTGAGGCCGTTGGCGGAACGCGTGCGGCCGTCGACGAAGACCTTGCGCTGCACCGCGTGACGGCCCTTCGGTGCACGGTAGGCCACGGTGTACGCCTTGCCGGCACGGATCTTCACCGGCGACCTGAGCCACGCGGTCTTCCAGCCGTTCTTCGTCGTCCTCGGGAAGTGGACCGAGGCGATCCGGCGACCGGACGCGTTCCACAGCCAGCCGGTCGTGGCCCGGCGGTTGGCGCCGGCGGCGTAGTACTGCACACCCCGCAGGCGGCCGGCCGTGGCGCTGCTGAACACCAGGCCCAGGGTGACGCCCTTGGTCCGCTTGGCGGACGGCTTTGCAGGGACGGTCGAGTCGGACCAGATGCCGTACGCCGCCGCGCGGGGCGAGTCGGGTGCCGTCGGGACCGGGGAGGCGTTGGTGAGGGGCAGGAAGGCGAGCGCGGCGGCCGTGACGGAGGCCAGGAGGGCGACCGCCGTACGAGGACGGGCGGGGCTCGCGCCAGCGAGGGGGGACGTCATGGGGGGATCTCTCCAGGTTGCTATCAGTGGATACGGGTCTTCTCGGCGACAGCTCCCCCGGGACGCGTCCGGGCGCCGTCGAAGGCGCACACCCGCATCCTCAGGACCGGGCCCCGCTGGGGCCGCACGTCCTGGCCGTCACCCCCCAGAGCGCGGGCGCACTACCGCTCGCGTCACCTGGGGTCTTGACAGGTACCGCAGGACGCTAACACTGGCTGGGACGAAACTTGACCGGATCTTTATAAATGCCGCCCATATACCCCATTTGTGTCAAGACAGATCGATGCTGCCGGATGTCGATCCCGCTGCCCGTCGTCCGTCACAGTGGTGACAGGCCGCACGGGGCGGCCACGACGGAGGAGCTCACATGACCCGGTACGCCATCTACTTCCACCAGCAGTGGGTCGGGGACCACGAAGAGGAGTGGTTCCGGAGCCGGGTCGAGCCGTCCACGGCCGTGGTCCGCGAGATGGAGGAGGCGGGCGTCCTCGTCTTCGCCGGCGGGCTCGTGGAGGACATGGACCAGGCGTTCAGCGCCGACGGGACCAGCGGGACGATGGTCGTCACCGACGGGCCCTACACCGAGACGACCGAGCAGCTCGGGGGGATCACGATCATCGAGGTCCCCGACGTCGACACCGCGAAGATGTGGGCGGCCCGGGTCGCCGAGGGGTGCGGGTGGCCGCAGGAGGTCCGGGTCGTCATGTGACGACCCGGACCACGCTCACTGCGCGACCCACTCGGTGAAGCTGCGCGGCTCGCCGAGCCAGTCGCGCCGCGTGTTGCTGCCGTCGGGGCGCGAGCCGGCGACCTTCACGGCGACGCGGACCTCGTCCGGCGAGCCGAGGGCCGCACGGGAGATCCGCATCCGGACGTGCTCGGCGTCGTAGTCGATCCGCATCCTGTACGACCCCTCGACGGGCTCGCCCCAGGAGCTGTCGGCGAAGCCGTCGGTGGTCAGCAGCTGGTAGTCGGTGCCGACGAAGTAGCCGCCGACGAAGACGTGCTCCGGCCCCGGGTCGCTCGGGTCCGTGTCGAGGTAGACCGCGCCGGACGAGCCGGATCGGAAGGACTCGCGCAGGTCTGCGTGGGTCGTGGTCACGACGATGTTGCGGGCCTTGTGCTCGACCTGCACGGACCTGAGGTCGACGCCGTGGTCGAGGTCCCGGGGGTCCGTGACGCCGATGCTGTCCGCGTTGGCCGGGGCGAGCTGGGTCAGGGCGAGGGTGGCCGCAACCGCCAGGGTGGCGGTGCCGAGGATGGTGGTGCGCATGGTGCTGTTCCGTTCTCCTACGTGCGCGCCCCGCGAGCCGGGGTGCACAGTGAGGACGCGGCCACGCCGCAGGAGGTTGCCTCCGATCGTCATCCGCGCCTGAGATGATCCGGCGCGTGCCCGCCTCATCGTCGTACCGCCACATCGTCGCCGCCTGGCTGGTCCACGCCTACACAGCCTCCGGCGTCGTGTTGGCGTTCCTGATGTTCGTCGCCGTGATGGAGGGCGACACCGTCCGCGCGCTCTGGCTGTTCCTCGTCGCGATGCTGGTCGACGGCACCGACGGGATGCTCGCGCGGTGGGTGCAGGTCAAGCGCCACGTCCCGTCGTTCGACGGTGCGCTCCTGGACAACATCGTCGACTACATCACCTACGCCTTCATGCCGGTCCTGCTGCTGTGGAGCACCGGCCACCTCGGCGACGGCACCGCGGCCACCGTCCTGGCGGTGGTCCCGCTGCTCGCCTCGGCCTACCAGTTCTGCCGGGTCGACGCGAAGACCGAGGACCACCTGTTCCTCGGCTTCCCCAGCTACTGGAACATCGCCGCGTTCTACGTCGTGGTCCTCGACCTCCGCCCCACCGCCGTCGCCGTCGTGCTCCTGGTGTGCGCGGTGCTGGTCTTCGTGCCGGTCGGCTACGTCTACCCCTCGCGCACCACGATGCTGCAGAGGACGACGCTCGCCCTCACCTGCCTGTGGCTGGTGAGCTACGCGGTGATCCTGGTGCAGCTGCCCGACCCCAGCGGCGTGTGGCTGGCGATCTCGGTGGCCTACGTCGTCTACTACGTCGCGCTCAGCCTCCACCTCACGACCCGGCGCAGCCGTACGGTCCCCGCCGGCGCCTGACTACCTGCCGACGGAGAGGCGCACGTCGACCACGTCACCGAGCCCGACACCCTCGGCGCGGCGTACGGCGTCCTTCACCGGCAGGAACCACGTGTCCTCGCGCGGGAACATCGACGTCGTGAACCCGGTGCCCCCGATGCGGGCGCGCACCGGCACCACGCCCCAGTAGACGACCTCGGCCTTGACCTCGTCCACGAGGTCGGCCGCGTCGAGCGGGAGGCGTACGAAGTGGAAGGGCGCGGGTCCACGCCACTCGACGACCTCGCCGCTGAACTCGATCTCCATGCCTCACCCCACCACATGCAGAAGGCGGGCGGGAGTCCGAGAACTCCCGCCCGCCGGTCCACCGCGCCCCTGTTGCGCAGTGTCCCTCCCCCGGAGGGTCTGTGGTCAGCCCCGGGTCACCCGAGGGCTGCGACGGCGGCCACGACGTCGACCAGGCCGTAGCCCTTGTCGTACGACGTGGTGCCGAGCGGGCCGGCCTCGTAGGCGGCGCCGTCGGCGTACTTGTGCGCCGAGACCTTCAGCGCCTGCTCGATCTCGGCCGGCGTCGCGGACGGGTCGGCCTGGAACAGCTGGGCGACGATCCCCGCGATGTGCGGGGCCGCCATCGAGGTGCCGCTGATGGTGTTGAACGTGCCGAGGTCGAGCACGCCCGGGCCGTTGCGGAAGTCGAGGCCGGTCGAGCAGATGGGGAGGTAGAGCCGGCACGAGGAGGTGATGTTCTCGCCGGGCGCCGAGATGTCCGGCCACGTGGAGGCGTCGGACGACAGGCCGCGCGAGCTGTACTCCGAGACGACGCCGTCGCGGGTGCCGGTGTCCTGATCGAAGTAGGAGGCGACCGAGAGGATGCCGCCGGTCGGGTCCTGGCCGGGCGGGTTGGTCAGGCTGGTCGAGCCGTCGCCGCCGTCGTTGCCCGCGGCCCAGACGGTCACCACGCCCTCGGCGGCCAGCGCGCGCTGGAGCTTCACGGTCGCGGACTCGGGGTCGAACTCGCCGCCGCCGGTGGGGCCGTAGGAGTTGTTGGTGACCTTGATCGGCGGGCAGGTGGAGGCGGGCACGCCGGCGCCGCACGGCGCCTCGTGGTTCTCCAGCACCCAGTTGAGGGCGGAGTCGGCGCCGAGGATGACGATGCCGGCTCCGGTCGAGACGGACACCAGCTTGGCGCCGGGTGCAGCGCCCTGGAGCTTGCCGCCGTCGGTCAGCGTGGTCGGCCGGCCGGCGACGATGCCGCTGACGTGGGTGCCGTGGCCGCCGACGGAGAGGGTGTCGGTGTCGATGATGTTGGGGAGCCGCTGGACCGAGCAGGTCTCGGTGAGGGGCTCGCACAGCGCCTTGAGGTTGGCGACGACGGCGCTCGAGCCGTCGGCCTCCTTGAAGTAGGGGTGGGTCGGGTCGACCCCGGAGTCGATGACCGCGACGCTGACGCCCTTGCCGGTCAGCGCGGAGCCGTCGGCGCCGGTCAGCGTGGCGGCCGCCTCGGCACCGCGGGTGGCGGTGTTGGAGGTCTCCTGGAAGAACTCGATCGGCTGCGCGCCGCCCTCGACGTACGTCACGCCGGGTGCGCTCCGCACGGCCTGGACCTGGCTCTTCGTCGCGTTGGCGATGACCACGCCGATCGACGCGAACTCGCCCTTCTTCGCCATGCCCGCCGCAGCCACGGCGTCGCGCGCCGCCGCGAGCGAGGTGCCGTGGACCATCACCGTGGTCCGTCCGGACAGGCTCGTCAGCTGACGGGCGAGGAAGTCGGAGACGTTGGCCTGGGTCGTCGCGCCGGCGGGGTCGGCGGCCGAGGCGGTGCCGGCGGCGGCGAAGGTCGCCGAGGCAGCGAGGACGCTCGCCGCACAGGCGAGGAGGGGCTTGGGACGCACGGGGTCCTCCCGAGGGTTGGAGTGTGTTGCTCCCTCAACGAGGCACCGTGCCCCAGGTCACGGCGTACGGACGCACGGGTTTGGCGGACCGACGACAATGGGCCCATGACCGAGCTCCCCCGCAAGGCCGCCGCGCGCACCGCCCGGCTCGCAGCCCTCCCACTGGGCTACGCCGGACGACAGGCCATGGGCTTCGGCAAGCGGCTGGGCGGCAGGTCCGCGGAGTCGGTGCTCACCGAGGTGCAGCAGCGCACGGCCGAGCAGCTCTTCCGCACGCTGGGCGAACTCAAGGGCGGGGCGATGAAGTTCGGCCAGGCACTGAGCGTCCTCGAGGCCGCGCTGCCCGAGGACGTCGCCGCCCCCTACCGCGAGCACCTCACCGCGCTCCAGGACTCCGCCCCGCCGATGCCGACCGCGACCGTGCGCCAGCAGCTCGCCACCCACCTGGGCGCCGACTGGGCCGAGCGCCTGGTGTGGCTCGACGGCGCACCCACGGCCGCCGCCTCGATCGGGCAGGTCCACCGCGGCCGGTGGCTCGACCACACGACGGGCGAGGAGCGCGAGGTCGCGGTCAAGGTGCAGTACCCCGGCGCCGGAGAGGCGTTGATGAGCGACCTGCGCCAGATCTCCCGGCTCGCCCGAGGCGTCGCCCCCGTCTTCCCCGGGCTCGACATCAAGCCGCTCGTCGCCGAGCTGCAGGCCCGCGCCGCCGACGAGCTCGACTACCACCTCGAGGCCGAGGCGCAGGCGGCGTACGCCGAGGCGTTCGACGGGCACCCGGACATCTCCGTGCCGCCGGTGGTCGCCGTCGGTGGCGAGGTGATCGTGACCGAGTGGATGGACTCCGCCCACTCGCTGGCCCACGTCATCCGCGAGGGGACCCAGGAGGAGCGCGACCACTACGGCGAGCTCTTCGTGCGGTTCCTCTTCGAGGGCCCTCGGCTCACCGGGATGCTCCACGCGGACCCGCACCCCGGCAACTTCCGGATCCTGCCCGGCCCCGACGGTGGCCTCGGCCGGCTCGGCGTGCTCGACTTCGGCGCCGTGGCCCGCCTCGAGGACGGCGGCATGCCACCGGCCACGGGACGGCTGATGCGGATCGCGCTCGACGCCGACGAGGAGTCGCTGGTGGCCGGGCTGCGCGCCGAGGGATTCATCAAGGAGCGGATCGAGGTCGACGCGCGCCAGGTGATGGACTACCTCGCTCCCTTCGTCGAGCCCGCCGCGCAGGAGCGCTTCACCTTCACGAGGGAGTGGATGCGCGAGCAGTTCGAGCGCGTCAACGACCCCCGGTCGGAGGAGTTCACGCTGGCGATGAAGCTCAACCTCCCCACGTCCTACCTCCTCATCCACCGGACCTGGATCGGCGCCATCGGCCTGCTCAGCCAGCTCGGGGCGACCGCGCCCTTCCGCGAGATCCTCGAGGAGTCGCTGCCGGGGTTCGCCGAGGCCTGAGCCCGCGTAGTCCACCGGGAAGTGGTCGTCCCGAGGCTCGGCCGACTACCACCGGCCGGTGGACCACCCGGCGTCGGGGAGCGGCGGGTTCGCTGCCCGTGCTGTCGGAGTCCCCGGCTACCCGGGGAACCCGACCTCTGTGCGGTCACCGTGGTGCGGGAGGCGCACCACGGTGACCGCACAGCGCCCGGCACCGGGCCCGCGAGTGGCACGATGGCGCGCATGGATGCAGCCACCCCGGCCCAGCAGGCCCTCGCCCGTTGGCACGCCGTCGTCGAGAGCCGCGACCCGGCCGGCCTGCCCGGACTCATCGCCGAGGACGCGGTCTTCCGCAGCCCGGCGGTCCACACCCCGCAGGTCGGGCGCGACACCGTCGTCGGCTACCTCACCGCCGCCTTCACCGTCCTCGGCCCGGCGCTGACCTACGAGCGCGAGTGGCTGGGCGAGGACTCGGCCGTGCTGCAGTTCCGCACGGAGGTCGGCGGCCTCGACGTCTCGGGCATCGACATGATCACGTGGGACGCCGACGGACAGATCGTCGACTTCACCGTGATGGTGCGCCCCGCCAAGGCCCTCCAGGCCGTGATCGAGCACATGGGCGCCGAGCTGCTGCGGATGCTCGAGGCCGCGGGCCACTGACCCGCTAGACCCAGAAGCCGCGCCCGCCGCCCCAGTCGCCGAAGTGCTCGCGGTACGACGACGCGGGACCGCGCGAGCCGAGGTAGGACCCGACGACCGCGGCGCCGAGGTCGTCGAGCTCGGGGCTCACCATCCGGCCGTCGACCCGCCGGGCCATCGAGTCGATGAAGCGCGCCAGCCCGGGGTCCTCACCCAGGCGGAAGAAGGTCACCTGCGCACCCAGCCGCGAGGCCGCGTCGAGCTCGCGCACCGCGTGGGAGATCGTCAGCGGGTGCGGCGGGTAGGAGAACCACACCTCGCCGTCGGCCTCGAGGTGCGCGGTGGGCTCGCCGTCGGTGACGACCAGCAGCACGGGCTGGGCGTTGGGGTGCTTGCGGAAGAAGCGGTTGGCGAGCAGCAGCCCGTGGTGGAGGTTGGTGCCCTTGTCCCAGCGGGCGTCGAGGCCTGTCAGCTCCTCGATCTCCATCACCTGGGCGTGACGGCCGAAGGCGATCAGCTGCAGGTCGTCGCCGCGGAAGCGGGAGCGTACGAGCTGGTGCAGGGCGAGGGCGGTGCGCTTCATCGGCACCCAGCGCCCGTCCATCGCCATCGAGAAGGACGTGTCGACCAGGAGTGCCACGGCGGCCTGGGTGCGCGCCTCGGTCTCGACGACCTCGATGTCGTCGACCTGGATCCGCACCGGCGAGGCGCCGTGCTGACGCAGCACCGCGTTGGTGATGGTGCGCGGCACGTCCCACGGCTCGGTGTCGCCGAACTCCCACCGCCGGCTCGCGCCGGACGGCTCGCCGGCGAGCCCGGTCGTACGCGTCTCGCGGGCGCCGGAGCGTCCGCTCATCCGCTCCGCCACGTCGCGCAGCAGCGCCTTGCCGAGCTGGCGCATCGCGCGCGGCGACAGGCGCAGCTCGCCGTCGGAGCCGCGCTTGAGGTAGCCGCTGTCGCGCAGGGCCCGCTCGAGGTCCTGCAGCGTCTTGGCCGAGACGGCCGCGTCGGCGCCGAGCTGCTGGGCGAGCGCGTCGAGGTCGACGTCGTCGAGCCGCGCGCCCCGGTGCGACTGGGCGAGCTGGTCGGCGAGCGCGTCGAGCTGGGCGAGGTCCTGCAGCGCACCGGTCCCGTCGCCGAGACCCATGCCCTGTTCGCCCTCGAAGCTCTCAGAGCCCGACCAGTCCTCACCGGGCCGGAGCGCCTGGAGGTTGGCGTCCATGCGCGCGAGCTGCTCCATCAGCTGCGGGGAGCCGAACGCCTGCTGCGAGAGCTCCATGAGCTCCTGGCGCTGCTCGGGCGTCATCGAGTTCATCATCCGCTGGGCGGCGGCAGCACGCTGGGCGAGGGAGTCGAGCAGCTCGTCCATGTCGCGGGGGTTGTCGGGGAAGAAGTCCCCGTGCTTGTCCATGAAGTCACCGAACTCCTCGTCGGTGACGCCCCCGGCGGCGTGCTTCTCGAGCAGGTCGTTGAGGTCGGAGAGC
The DNA here is from genome assembly GCA_964021995.1 of Nocardioides furvisabuli. Classification (GTDB taxonomy): domain Bacteria; phylum Actinomycetota; class Actinomycetes; order Propionibacteriales; family Nocardioidaceae; genus Nocardioides; species Nocardioides furvisabuli_A. Next base: position 365,718 of record CAXHZJ010000002.1, read on the forward strand.
ATCTCGTTGACGGCCGCGCGGTCCTCGTCGGTGGCTCCCTCGAGGGCCTGCTTCATGCCGGCGAATCGCTGGTCCAGCAGCTCGCGGCCGAGCAGGTCCTTGATCTCCTCGTAGGCCTCTCGCGCCTCCGAGGACTGCCAGTCGTACGACGCCAGCTCGCTCACCGCGGCCGCCGTCGACGGCGACAGGTTGTCCAGCGTCATCTCCCGCAGCATGCGGTCGGAGTCGTCCATCGTGGTGTCGCGGGCGAGCTGCCCGCGCTCGGCGAGCACCGCCTTGTCAAGGAGCTCGCGCACCTCGCGCATCGTCCCGTCGAGGTTGTTGCGCTGCAGGATCTCGCGTCGCTTCTCCGCCACCCGGCGGGCGAGCTCGTCGAGGCCCGCCTGGTCGCTGCTGCCGCGGCGCAGGAACTCGCGCATCGCGTGCTCGGGCGAGTATCCGGCCATCACGTCCTGGCCGATCGCGTCGAGCGCCTCGGCGAGGTCGACGGGCGGGGCGAGCGGGTCGCCGCCGTCGTACTTCGTGAAGCGACTCATCATCCGGTCCGCCCCAGGCCCTTGCGGAGCCAGACGTCGTCGGGCCAGCGGCCGTCGCTCACCCGCTCGACCTCGACGAAGCCGCGCGCGAGGTAGAAGTCGTACGCCTGGTCGTTGCCGTCGACGACCTCGAGCCACAGCTCGTCGCCCTCGACGAGCGCCTCGACCTCGGCGAGCAGCCGGCTGCCGATGCCGAGGCCCTGGTGGTCGGGGTGGACGTAGAGCTTCCACATCACCTCGCGGTCGCCGGTCACGTGCGGATCGGTGACATGGGGGAAGGCCCGGTAGGAGCGCGAGAGCCGGCCGAGGTTGGCAAGCGCGACGACCTGCCCGTCGCGCTCGGCGACGAGGTGGGTGTTGCGCTCCAGCGACTTCTCGAAGACCTCGGGGACCCACCACTCGTCGAGCATCCGCTGGGCGTACGCCGCGTCGATGGGGCCGTAGGTCACCGGCACCACCGCCTCGCCGAGCGCGCGGAAGGCCGGGATGTCCGCGACCGTGCCGGGACGGAGCCGGACGGCTGAGTCAGCCATAGACGGTCTCCCCGGCCTCGGTGTCCTTGCCGATCCTCCGTGCGAGGTAGAGCCCCTCGAGCGCGAGCTCCAGGGCGGCGGCGCGCTCGCCGTCGTTGGTGGCGCCGAGCCGGTCGCACACCTCGTCGTAGAGCTCCGACTCACCCAGCACCGGCAGGCCGGCGAGGAAGTCGCGGGCGCCGACCCTGGCGCCGGTGCTGACCATCGCGCCGGCCTCGATGGCTTCGACGAGCAGGCGCAGGTCGATGCCGGCGAGGTGCGCGCGGACGGTCTCCGCCACGGCGGTGCGCAGCAGGTGGGTGAGGATCTCGGTCTCGCGACCCTCCTCGCCGGTCTCGAACTCGATCTTGCCGCCGAGCACGTCGACCGCGGTCTCGAGGTCGACCACGCGGGCGACCGCCTCGTCCTCGCCCTGCGTGGTCGCGCGGTGCAGCGCCGCCGCGGCGATGGTCTCCGCACCGGCGATCGCGAACCGGGCGCTCACGCCCGAGCGCTGGTCGACGGCCTGCGACTCGCGCAGCTTGCGGGTGAAGCGGGCCAGCACCTCGAGCAGGTAGGCCGGCACCTCGGCGACGAGGTCGGCCTCCTGCCGCACGACGGCGATCTCCTCGGTGATCTCGCGCGGGTAGTGGGTGCGGATCTCGGCACCGAAGCGGTCCTTGAGCGGGGTGATGATGCGACCGCGGTTGGTGTAGTCCTCCGGGTTGGCGCTGGCCACCACGAGCACGTCGAGCGGCAGCCGCAGGACGTAGCCGCGGATCTGGATGTCGCGCTCCTCCATCACGTTGAGCATCGCGACCTGGATCCGCTCGGCGAGGTCGGGCAGCTCGTTGATCGCGACGATGCCGCGGTGGCTGCGCGGGATGAGGCCGAAGTGGATGGTCTCCGGGTCGCCGAGGTGGCGGCCCTCCGCGACCTTCATCGGGTCCACGTCGCCGATCAGGTCGGCGACCGAGGTGTCCGGCGTCGCCAGCTTCTCGGCGTACCTCTCGTCACGGTGGCGCCACGAGACGCGCAGGTCGTCGCCGTAGGTCGCCACGGCCTGCTGCGACGTGACCGAGATCGGGTCGTAGGGGTGCTCGCCGAGCTCGGATCCGGAGATCACCGGGCTCCACTCGTCGAGCAGGCCGACCAGCGAACGCAGCAGCCGGGTCTTGCCCTGGCCGCGCTCACCGAGCAGCACGATGTCGTGCCCGGCGAGCAGCGCACGCTCCACCTGCGGGATCACCGAGTCGGCGAAGCCGTGCAGGCCCGGCCACGGGTCCTCGCCGGCCCGCAGGCGCGCGAGGAGGTTGTCGCGGATCTCCTGGCGCAGCGCCTTGAGCTCGTGGCCGCTCGCGCGGAGCTCGCCGAGGGTGCTGGCTGCGGGGGGCTGCGTCTGGTGGGTCTGCTGCAGGTCGGTCACGTCCTCCACGCTAGACCGGCGGGTCAACGTCGAGCGCGCTCGAAGCAGGCGGGCCCCACGACGGACTCCGGCCCCTCCCCCCTCGGGACCTTCGACCCTGCCCTGCATCCCGGGTTCGGGCAACGCTGGAGGTCCAGCCGAAGGAGGCCCGATGACCACCACGACCCACGACCTCTCCCGGGAGGACTGTGCGCGTCTCCTGACCGCCGGCGTCGCCGGCCGGGTCGCCATGGTCACGCCGACGGGCCCCCACATCGTCCCGGTGAACTACGCCGTCGACGGGGAGTCGACCCTGCTGCGGACCAGTGCCTACAGCCTGCTCGGGACCTACGGCCGCGACGCGTTGCTGTGCTTCGAGGTCGACCAGTTCGACTACGAGCTCAAGCGCGGCTGGAGCGTCGTGGTGCGCGGGCGGGCGTCGTTCGTCGACGACCAGGACGAGCTGGCCGAGATCGCCCGCACGTGGCAGCCGCGGCCGTGGGCGGCGGGCCAGCGCCACCTCGTCGTACGCATCCCGTGGACCGAGGTCACCGGTCGCCAGCTCGGCGGCGGCTGGGACCCGTGGGAGCACCTGCCCGTACGCCGTTTCGCCTGACCGCAGACGTCGCGCGCCGTAGGGGACACACTGGGGTCCGTGACGCACTCCCAGACCCCCGACCTCGGCGCCGACGGCCGCCTGCTCCTGGAGGCCGTGACGGCGATCTCCAGCGACCTCGACCTCGCCAGCGTCCTGACCCGCATCGTCGAGGCCGCCACCGCGCTGACCGGCGCCCGCTACGGCGCCCTCGGCGTGCTGGGCAGCTCCGGGGACCTGGTCGAGTTCGTCACCACCGGCCTCGACGACCGGACCCGCGAGCTGATCGGCGACCTGCCGCACGGGCGCGGCATCCTCGGCGTCATCATCGACGACCCGTCCGGGCTGCGCCTGGCCGACCTGTCGGCACACCCCTCGTCGGTCGGCTTCCCGCCCCACCACCCGCCGATGACGTCCTTCCTCGGCATGCCGGTGCGCATCCGCGGCACCGTCTTCGGCAACCTCTACCTCACCGAGAAGGCCGGCAACGGCCCCTTCACCGAGGCCGACGAACGGCTCGTGGAGGAGCTGGCCCGCACCGCCGGCTACGTCATCAGCAACGCCCGCTCCTTCGCGCTGAGCGAGCGCCGCCGCCAGTGGCTCGAGGCGTCCGCCGAGCTCTCCGAGCTGCTCCAGCCGCCGGTCGACCTGCCCACCGCCCTCGACCAGATCGTGTCCACGGCACGGCAGGTCTCCCATGCCCGCGCGGTCGCCCTGTGGTCCTCGCGTGGCCCGGAGCACGACACCGTGAGCGTGGCCCCGGACGCCGATCCCGCCCGGGTCGAGGAGCTGCTGTCCCGCGTCCGGCTGGACGCGACCCCGGAGGCGGGCGGGCCGGTGCACACCAGCACCGTCGACGGCGTGCCCGTGGTGGTCGTGCCGCTGCGCTCCCACCTCGCGCCGGTGACCGCGTTGGTCGCGGTGGCGAAACCCGGTGCCGGCCTGCTCGACGTGCAGGACCGCGACCTCCTCGCCGGCTTCGCCGACCAGGTCGCGCTGTCCCTCGACCGCACCCAGGCGCTGGCCGACCGGCAGGAGCTGGCCCTGATCTCCGACCGCGAGCGCATCGCCCGCGACCTGCACGACGTCGTCATCCAGCGGCTCTTCGCGACCGGCCTCCAGCTCCAGGGCGTCGCTGCGATGGCCGGCGACGCCGCCGTCACCGAGCGGCTGGACAGCTCCGTGGCCGACCTCGACGACACCATCAAGGCGATCCGCGGCACGATCTTCGAGCTCCAGGACCGCCGCGGTGACTCGCTGCGCGCGTCCGTGCGCCGCCTGGTCAAGGAGTACGTCCCGGTGCTGGGCTTCGCGCCGGTCGTGCGGACCTCCGGACCGGTCGACTCGGTCGTGCCGCCTCCGGTCGTGACGCAGCTGCTCGCCGTGCTGCGCGAGGCGATCTCGAACGTGGCCCGTCACGCGCTGGCCGACAGCGCCCAGGTGGACGTGTCGGTGACGTCCGACCAGCTCGAGCTGCGGGTCGCCGACGACGGCGTCGGCCTGCCCGAGGACGTCACCGAGAGCGGGCTGCGCAACGCGCGCCGGCGTGCCGCCGACCTCGGCGGCACGCTGGAGATCTCACCGCTGGGCGAGCGCGGGACCGTGATGGTCTGGCGCGTCCCGCTCGGCTGATCCCGACGCCTCCCCCGGACGTGCCGAAGGGCCCGACGCCGGGGGAGGCGCCGGGCCCCTGGGGGCCTGCTGTCACCGCAGGACGGGGTGGTTCTCGACCACCTCGGTGCGGTTCCACCAGTGACCCAGCCCCCACGTGGTGCCGGCCGCGCCGAGCGCGAGCACCGCCATCACGATGATGCCGACGAGGTGGTCGTCGACGACCGGGTTGTTCTCCAGCGGGAGCACGGCGGCGTACATGAAGGCGTACATGAGTGCGCCTGCCGCAGTGCCGATCCGCATGCCGATCCCGAGCAGCAGGGTCACGCCGATGCCGAGCAGGCCGAGCATGAAGAGCCAGTCGACCCAGGCATTGCCGGCGAGGCCGGTGAAGAAGCCGTGGAAGGGATTGTCAGCGGGGACACCGAAGGACAGGAAGCCCTCCGTGGGGCTGCCGCCGTTGATCCAGGCTGCGTCCCCGAACCGGTCGACGTTGCCGTCCTGGTCGGTGCCCGTGGCGAACCCCAGGGCGAACGCCTTGTCGAGGAAGGCCCACAGGAAGGTGATCCCGAAGGCGATCCGCAGGGTGGCCAGGGCCCGGTCGAACCAGGGGCCTCGGTGGTCGTGGTCGGTGTGCGGCACGGCTCCGCCAGCAGCAGTGGCAGTGGTGGCGTCGGGCTCGTTGCGGTGACGATGGATGACGCTCATCGTCATCCCCTCCTTCGGTGGTGGGTGTTTCCGGGTCACCACCAGAGTCGCGTGACGCGCAGGCGCGCAGCAGGGTCTCCGGTCACCGTCCGGAGGGACCTTGGTCCCCCAGCAGCTTGGAGGCCAGCACCGCGGCCTGCGTCCGGCGCTCGAGGCCGAGCTTGGCCAGGATGCTGGAGACGTAGTTCTTGACCGTCTTCTCGGCGAGGAACATCTGCTCGGCGATCTGCCGGTTGGTCAGGCCCTCGGCGATGTGGCCGAGCAGGATCCGCTCCTGGTCGGTCAGCGAGGCCAGCTCGTCGGGCGTGCTGGGGCCGCTGCGGATCCGCTCGAGGACGGTCGCGGTCATCGCCGGGTCGATGAGCGACTTCCCCGACGCCACGTGGCGCACCGCGGTGACCAGGTCGGAGCTGCGGATCTCCTTGAGGACGTAGCCCGAGGCGCCGGCCATGATCGCTGCGAAGAGCGCCTCGTCGTCGTCGTACGAGGTGAGGATGAGGGCGTTGATCGTGGGGTCGACGGCCCGCACCGCGCGGCACACCTCGATGCCCGAGCCGTCGGGCAGGCGGGCGTCGAGGACCGCGACGTGGGGTCGCAGCGCGGGGATCCGCGCCGTGGCCTCGATGGCGCTGGCGGACTCGCCCACGACCTCGATGTCGTCCTGCTGCTCGAGCAGGAACCTGAGCCCCTGGCGTACGACGTCGTGGTCGTCGAGGAGGTAGACGCGGATCGTTTCGGACATGCCGCACATTCCACCAGACATGACGTCCTCGATGGGGAGATCGCACGGGGATCACCGGTCTGGATCACCGGTGCCGACACCGCGGATCGGGCGCACACTGGTCGGATGTCGCTCACCCACCGCACGGTCGCGATGATGCTCCCGGTCACCGACGTCGACCGCGCCCGCACCTTCTACTCCGAGACCCTCGGCCTCGACTACACCGGCACCAACGACGAGGGCAGCGCGCTGTACGCGCTCGACGGCGGCTCCACGCTCGTCCTGCTCCCCCGCCCCGACAGCACACCATCGGCCAGCACGGCGATGAGCTTCGAGGTCGACGACATCACCTCCGAGGTCGCCGACCTCGAGGCGCGCGGCGTCGTCTTCGAGGACTACGACCTGCCCGACCTCACGACCGTCGACCACGTCTGCGTGCTCGGCGCGGAGAAGGCCGCGTGGTTCAAGGACCCGGCCGGCAACGTGCTCTGCCTGCACGAGCAGACCTGAGGCCTCAGACGTCCGTCGCGCCGTCGATCGACTGACGGACCAGGTCGGCGTGACCGGCGTGGCGGGCGTACTCCTCGACCATGTGCACCAGGACCCACCGCACGGTCGCGGTGTCGCCCTTCGCCGGGTCGCGCCGACGTGCGACCGGCCGGCCCAGGTCCGGGTCGGCGGCCAGCGCGGCGTCGAGGCACGCGTCCGAGCGCACGATCGCGGCGGCGAGCAGCGCGTCGAGGTCGGCGTGGGCCTCACCCGACGCGCTGTGCCAGTCCCAGTCGGGGTCGTCGTCCCAGGGGGCGGTGTCCCACGGCGGGGCCGGGTCGTGGCCGGCGAGGTTGTAGGAGAACCAGTAGTCCTCGACGAAGGCGAGGTGCTTGAGCATCCCGCCGAGCGTGAGGTCGCTCGGCGGGAGGCTCTGGTCGAGCTGGGTGTCGCCCAGGCCGGCCGCCTGGAGCCGGATCGTGGCGCGGTAGTGGTCGAGGAAGCCGCGCAGCATCCCCACCTCGTCGGCACTGTAGGGCGGGTCGGGCCGCTCGATCGTCATGAGCGGCACGGTATCCACGTGCGCCCGGTGCGGCCACCGGATTGCGGGCCGGCTGGCTCAGAGCGCCGGACCCTCCCCGCGGAGCTTGTCGACCTCGGCCATCGCGTCGCGGAGCTGGCCCAGCCACTCGTCGGCGTGCTCCCCGACCAGCCGGACCGACCACGCGAGCGCGTCGGAGCGCGACCGAGCCACCCCGGCGTCGACCAGGGTGTCGAGCACCCGCCGCTCGGGCTGGCGCAGCCGCGTCATGACCGGCGCGGCCACGTGGGTGAACAGCACCTCGGTGTCGCCGAGCCGCACCCCCCACGAGACCTTGCGCTGGTAGCGCTCCTGCGCCTCCAGTGCGACCTCGATCCGCTCGGCGCGGGTCTCGGAGCGGAACCGGCTGATCCGGCCCTCCGCCTCCGCGCCACTGATGTCATCGGCGGCGAGCGTGCCCACCACCAGGATCTCCTCGCGGTCGACGGTGACGTCGACCGCGCTGAACCATGCCTCGGGCAGGCGCCCGTGGAACCACTCGGACGCACTGCTGGCGTCCGGCAGGTCGGCGACCTGCCACCCGCCGCGGCGACCGCGGCGGCTCTCGTCTGTCTTCATGCTTACATGATTACACCGCAACACAAACGACGTCGATATGCTCGCTCCGTGCTGACCACCCCCTGCCCGTGCGGCACCGGCGAGGCGTACGACGCCTGCTGCGGACCGCTGCTGGCCAACACAGTGCAGGCGACCTCGCCGGAGCAGCTGATGCGCTCGCGCTACACCGCCAACGTCCGCGGCGACGCCGACCACCTCTTCCGGACCTGGCACCCGCGCACGCGTCCCGACGACGTCACGCCCGATCGGAGGACGCGGTGGACCGGGCTACGGGTCCTCACCGCGCAGGGCGACACGGTCGAGTTCGTGGCGTCCTTCGAGGGCGGCTCGATGCACGAGGTGAGCCGGTTCGAGCAGCGCGCCGGGCGCTGGGTCTACGTCGACGGCGACGTCAGCTAGGCAGGTCGACCCAGCGCTCGCCCACGGCCTCGGGCACCGAGGCACCGCCGGTGGCTGCGGCGACCAGCTCCACGACGCGGTCCACCTCGCCGGCGGGTGCGGCGAGCAGCAGCCGGACCCGGGCGTCGTACGTCGTCTCCAGCACCGTCACGCCTCGCGACCTCAGCTCCCCCTCCACCCGTCCGGCATCGGCGTGGTCGAGGTCGAGCGCGAGCTCGGTGAGCAGCGCGCGGCGCAGCGCGCCCGCCTCGGCCAGCGCGGCGCGTACGGCGTCGCCGTAGGCCCGCACCAGACCGCCGGCGCCGAGGAGCGTCCCCCCGAACCACCGGGTGACCACGGCCGCGACGTCGCTGACCCCGGCGCCGCGGAGCACGTCGAGCATCGGCGCACCGGCCGTCCCGGCGGGCTCGCCGTCGTCGGAGGAGCGCTGGACCATGCCGTCCGGACCGAGCACGAAGGCCGAGCAGTGGTGACGGGCGTCCCAGTGCTCGCGCCGCAGCGATGCCACGAGCGCGCGGGCCTCGTCCTCGTCGGCGACGCGGCGCAGCGTGCACAGGAAGCGCGAGCCGCGGTCCTCCACCTCGCCGGTCGCGTCGCGGGCGACGGTGAGGTACGTCGTCATCCCGGAGCGCGCGTCGACGGCTCGGGGGCCGGGTCCCGCTCCTCGTCCGGACGCTCGGGCTGCTTCGGCTGCTCCGGCTGCTCGGCCGGCCCGGGCTCCCAGCGCACGACCACCTTCTCGAAGCCCTTGTGACGCTGCATCCGAGCGTAGAGGGCGTACGCCTCGCGATCGGCGTCGGTGAGCTGCACGTTGTCGGTGAAGGGCGTGAGCAGGGCACGTGGCCACAGCCGTCGCGCGAGGACCACGTTGATCTCGGTCGCGAGCACCGCCATCACCGCGCCGATCCAGAGGAAGCCGATGAGGCCGAGGACCAGGCCGAAGGTGCTGGTCATCGACGAGGTGTTGACCAGCACCCGGTCGACGTAGGCGGCGCCGCCGAGCTGGAGCAGCTGCCACAGCACGGCGAGGGTGTAGCCGCCGGGCGCGGCACGCCAGAACGAGTGTTGGCCGGTGGCGGCGAAGCGGAAGAGGTAGCTCAGCCCGGTGCCGACGACCAGGACCGTGATCACCGGGAGCACGCCCTTGATGCCGTCGCCGATGACCTCGGTGAACACGTCGGTCGTGCTGGCGATCGTGGAGACGACCGTGACGGCGAGCAGCGACAAGCCGGCGGTCAGGAGCAGCAGCAGGGTCTTGACCCGGGCGTAGAACGGGTTGGGGCGGCTGTTGCGCGGAACCGACCACGCCACGTGCTGGGTGTTCTGCAGCGCCTGGCCCAGCCCCAGCGCGCCGTAGAGGGCGGCGAGACCACCGACCGCGACACCGGCGAACGAGCCCTGGAGACCCTCGGGGCGACCGAGCTCGTCGCCGATGATCGGGAACTGCGAGAGCGCGGAGTTGAGGATCTGCTCCTGCCACTGCGGCTCGCCGCGCAGCAGCAGGCCCAGGATCGAGGTGCCGAGCAGCATCAGCGGGAAGATCGCGATGAAGGCGTAGTAGGTCAGCGCCGAGGCGAGGTAGGGGCCCTGGTCGTCGAAGTACTTGTAGACGACAGCAAGGGGGAACCCCAGGACGGAGTGCCGTCGCTGGAACCCATCGACCTTCGACACCGCTCCCACGGGGTGGAGGCTACCGCTCCGTGCCCCGTGCGGCGCTCACCACCAGCCGAGCAGCTGCCCGCCGAGCCGGACCACGAAGCCGGCGACGACCACGAGGAAGAACGCGCGGACGAACTTAGCGCCGCGCGCCATCGCCAGCCGGGCCCCGAGGTAGCCGCCGGTGATGTTGGCCGCGGCCATCGGCAGGGCCAGCTGCCAGATCACCGCACCCTGGGGGACGAAGACGACCAGCGCGGCCAGGTTGGTCGCCCAGTTGGCGAGCTTGGCCTTGGCCGAGGCCTCGAGGAAGTTATAGCCCAGCAGGCCGACGAGGGCGAAGACGAGGAAGGAGCCGGTGCCGGGCCCGATGGCGCCGTCGTAGAAGCCGATCGTCAGGCCGGTGAGCACGACAGCGGTCAGGTGCTGGCCGCCCGCGAAGCGCAGGCTGGTCAGCTCGCCCACGCTCGGGCGGAACCAGACGTAGCCGCCGACGAGCACCAGCACGACCAGGATGATCGGGTCGAAGGCGCTGCGCGGCAGAAGTGAGGCCACCAGCGCGCCGCCCGCCGAGCCGACGAAGGCGGCGCCCATCAGCGGCAGGAACGTCCGCGGGTCGGGGCGGATGCGCCGGACGTACGTCGCCGCGCTGATCGACGTGCCACAGAAGGACGCCAGCTTGTTGGTGGCCGCGATCTGGACGACCGAGGCACCGGGCAGGCCGACGAGCAGGGCGGGCAGCTGGACCAGCCCGCCACCGCCGACCACGGCGTCGACGAAGCCGGCCACCAGGGCCGCGAGGACCAGGAAGCCGATGACCTCGCCCGAGAGGTCCCCCACGTCAGCGCACGAGCTCCTGGACGACCACCGCGTCGTAGTCCTCGGGCATGACGGCGCTCAGGCCCGGGCAGAGGAACTGCTGGGACTGGTCGGCGACCATGCTCGCGGCCGAGCAGCTCAGGGTCGCGACCGGCTCGCCGTCGGTGGAGAACACCATCTCGAAGATGGCCGTCCGCTCCTCCTCGAGGGTGTTGGTGATCGTGCCCTTGACCTCGGGGGTGGTCACCTCCTCCATGTTGACCGCGCGATCGATCCCGTTGATCTCCCAGCCGTCGTCGACGGTGAAGCCGTTCCACTCGAAGGCCTCGCCGACCTCGACCTCGACCGGGTCGGTGCTGGTGTTCACGTCGTCACCACAGGCCGCGAGGGCGCCGAGGCAGCCGACGACGAGCAGCGCCCGCGCCACGCGCTTCACGACGCCGCCACGAAGGTGAGGAGGTCCTGGCGGGTCAGCACCCCGATGGGCTTGCCGTCCTCGTGGACCAGGACCGCGTCGGCCTTCTCCAGCAGGGAGACGGCGTCGGCGGCCGACTCGCTCGAGCCCACGGTCGGCAGGGCGGCGGACATGTGGTCCTCCACCTGGTCGGTCATCTTGGCGGTGCCGGTGAACAGTGCGTCGAGCAGCGTCCGCTCGGACACCGACCCGGCGACCTCGGCGGCCACGATCGGCGGCTCGGCCCGCACGACGGGCATCTGCGAGACGCCGTACTCCTGGAGGATGTGGACGGCCTCGGCGATGGTCTCGCCGGGGTGCGTGTGCACCAGGTCGGGCAGCTGCCCGGACTTGCCGCGCAGCACCTCGCCGACCGTGCGCGAGTCGCCACCGGCGCCGGTGGCGAAGCCGTACTGCGCGAGCCACTCGTCGTTGAAGATCTTCGTGAGGTAGCCGCGGCCCGAGTCGGGCAGGAGCACCACGATGACCGCGGACTCGCCCTCCGGGGTGCCGGCGAGCTCCTGCGCCACCTGGCGTGCGGCCCAGGCGGCCATGCCGCACGAGCCGCCCACGAGCAGGGCCTCCTCGCGGGCCAGGCGGCGGGTGAAGGCGAAGGAGTCGGCGTCGGACACCTCGATGACGCGGTCGGCGACCCCGCGGTCGTAGGTGTCGGGCCAGAAGTCCTCGCCGACGCCCTCGACGAGGTAGGGGCGACCGGTGCCGCCGGAGTAGACCGAGCCGGCAGGGTCGGCGCCGATCACCTGGATGTCGGGGTTCTGCTCCTTGAGGTAGCGACCGACGCCGCTGATCGTGCCGCCGGTGCCCATGCCGCACACGAAGTGGGTGATGCGTCCCTCGGTCTGCGCCCAGATCTCCGGACCGGTGGTCTCGTAGTGCGAGCGCGGGTTGTGGGGGTTGGAGTACTGGTCCGGCTTCCACGCGCCGGGCGCGGAGGCGAGCCGGTCGCTGACGTTGTAGTAGGAGTCCGGGTGCTCCGGCGCGACGGCGGTCGGGCAGACCACGACCTCGGCACCGTAGGCCTTGAGCACGTTGCGCTTGTCCACGCTGACCTTGTCGGGGCAGACGAAGACGCACTTGTAGCCCTTCTGCTGGGCCACCATCGCCAGGCCGACGCCGGTGTTGCCCGAGGTGGGCTCCACGATCGTGCCGCCGGGCTGCAGCGCGCCCGAGGCCTCGGCCGCCTCGATCATCCGCGTCGCGATGCGGTCCTTCACCGACCCGCCGGGGTTGAGGTACTCGACCTTCGCGAGGACCAGCGGGCCGCCCGCGGTGGTCGCGTCACCCCCCTCGGCGAGGTCGAGGGTGCGGCTGAGCCGGACCAGCGGGGTGTTGCCGATGAGGTCGAGGACGGAGTTCGCGTACTGCACCCGGTCAGGCTACCCATCCACCGCTCCGGAGCGCGCAACGACGCTTGCGTAGCATCGTGGTCGTGGGGGCAACTGGAGCAGCACGCAAGCTGGCGTCGGCCGCCGCCCTGGGCGGGGGCGGACTGTCCGTGCTCGGGGCCGGGCTCTACGGCGTCCTGGTCGCCGAGGCGAGGTTCGCGCGCAAGGTCATCGGCGTGATCGGCGACGGTCCGCCGCCCGACGCGACCGGCTGGTACGGCCGTGGCCGCCCGGGCCCGGCCATCCGCATCGCCCTGCTGGGCGACTCCAGCGCCGCCGGCTACGGCGTCGAGCGGGTCGAGGAGACCCCGGGCGCCCACCTGGCCAGCGGCATCGCCGCGCAGGCCCACCGACGGGTGCACCTGCGCTCGTTCGCGGTCGTCGGTGCCATGTCCAGCGCGCTGGCCGACCAGGTCGACACCGCGATCGCGACCCACCCCGACCTCGCCGTCGTGCTCATCGGGGCCAACGACGTGACCCACACCGTCCTGCCGTCGGCGTCGGTGCGCCACCTCGCCGAGGGCGTACGCCGCCTGCGCGAGGAGGGCATCCAGGTCGTGGTCGGCACGTGTCCCGACCTCGGCACCATCCGGCCGATCCCGCCGCCGCTCAAGCAGGTGGCCCGCGAGTGGTCGCGCCGCCTGGCGGCCGCGCAGACGATCACCGTGGTCGAGAACGGCGGTCGCACGGTCTCGCTCGGCGACGTCCTCGGCCCGGAGTTCGACGCCGCACCCGCCGTGCTGTTCGGCCCGGACCGCTTCCACCCCTCCGCCGACGGCTACCAGCAGCTCGCCTCCGTCCTGGTCCCCTCCTGCCTCGCGGCGCTCGACCTGCTGCCCGAGGACGAGGCGCAGCCCGAGCCGTTGCGCCGCGAGGGCATCCTGCCCGTGGCGGCCGCCGCCGTGCGCGCCGCGCGCACGCCCGGCACCGAGGTCGACGGCACCGAGGTCGGCGGCAACCAGCGCGGCCTGCGCGGACGCTGGGTCGAGCTGCGCCACCGCCGCCGTCGCCCGTCCACGGACGCGGAGTCGCCGGACGAGAACGAGGACCCGGACGCGGACGCGACGATCGATCCCGTCCCCACCCAGCGGTGAGCCGAACATGACTCCGGCCCGCCCGAGCTGAGCTCGGACGGGCCGGAGTGCGGTTCAGGTGGTGACGATCACCAGATCAGTCGCCACCGCGGATGATCGCGAGGATGCGGAGCAGGTTGGTGTAGATCCACACCAGGCTGACCGTGAGGCCGAAGGCCGCACGCCACGACTCGCGCTCCGGGAGACCGGCGGCGACGCCGTTCTCGACGAAGTCGAAGTCGAGGATCAGCATGAAGACACCGAGCACGAGGCCGGCGACAGCCATCAGGAGGCCGAGCGCGCCGAAGCCGAAGAGGCCGGTGCTGATGCCGAACATGCTCAGGACCAGCGACAGCAGGCCGAGGCCCACCATGCCGAACATGCCGGCGATGACGAAGGTGCGGAACTTCTGGCCGACCTTGATGTCGAAGAACTTGTAGGCCGCGAGGGTTCCGGCGAAGGCCGCGAACGTGCCGAGCACGGCCTGCGTCACGATGCCGTCACCGAACTGGGCGTCGAAGAACTTGCTGACCGCGCCCAGGGCCACGCCCTCGACCGCGGCGAACGCCATCACGAGCGCGGGGCTGATCACCTTCTTGAAGGAGTTGACCAGCGACAGGATGAACGCACCACCGGCGCCGACGATGGCCAGCGTGGAGGCGAGGGCGAGGGCGTCGTTGTCTACGGCCGTGCGGCCGAGCGAGTCCGTCGTGATCATGTCGCCGATGAACCACCACGTGGCGAACGCGGTGGCGAAGACCAGCCCGACCGAGATGGCGGTCTTCTGGATGACCGAGTCGATGCTCATCCGGCCCTGGTCGACCTGCCCGGGCGTGCCGGTGCCCCAGGTGGCGGGGTCGTTCGAGGTCTCGCCGTAGCCGGGGTAGGCGGCGCCCCCACCGGCGTACGTCTGGTTGCCGTAGGCGTTCGAGGAGCGGTTGAACTCCTCGGAACGGTTGAAAATGGGATTGCTGCTCTTCATGGTCTCTCCTTGGAGGCCGCCCCTGTGTGTCCGGGGCTCCGACGCCGTCATGGTGACGGCACCTGTCGCGTCACACCACTCTAGCCGGGGTGACACCAGTTCAAACGTGCGCCGCGGGCCCGCTGTTCCCGCCACAGAAACTTCTCAGGTTGGGGGCTCCTGCTGCGAGACTGGGGTCGGTACGCCGACGGACTGAGGGGGACGGGGCGATGGTGCTGGCGCTGGTCGGTGCGTGGGGGCTGGTGACGGTCGCCGCGGCCATGTGGTTCGTCGCGCGGGCCGGCGAGCAGGGCGACCTGCCCCGCAACGGCCTCGTCGGGATCCGTACGTCCACCACGCGCGCCTCGGACCGCGCCTGGGCTGCCGGCCACCGCGCCGCGGCCGGGCCGGCGCGCACGTTGGCCCGCGTGGTCGTCGGACTCGCCGTCGCGCTCGCGGCCTCCGCCCTGCTCCCCCAGGGCGAGCAGCCGCACCCGGTCACCGTCGGGCTCTTCGCCCTCGGCTACTCCGCGGTGCTGCTCGGCGCCCTCCTCGTGACGCGTACGGCGAACCGGGCTGCGCGGGATGCCTGAGAGCGCACCCCCGCTCCCCCGGTCGATCTGGGTGGTCGCGTGGGCTTCGCTGGCCGGTCAGGCGCTGCTGGTGCTCCGGAACGAAGGCCGCGTCGACGACGACGTGTCGCAGGTCGTGTCGATGGTCCTCGGCGCGCTCCTCGTCGGCTACGTGTCCGCCGGCGTGGTCCGGGCCCGCCGTATCCGGATCGTCCTTGCGTGGGTCGTGCTGACGCTGGGCTTCGTCGGTGGGCTCGCCGAGGTGATCTGGGCGCACGACCCGGGCGGGCTGGTCCATGCCGTGCTCATGCTCGCAGCCAGTGTGGCGTCCCTCCTCGGGCTCGCGACGTTCCGACGCAGCGACTGGTACGCCTGGCAGCGGACACGGCCCGCCGCCCGCGAGGGGCCCCCCATCGGCCAGCTGGTCGCGATCGGCGTGCTCGTAGGAGCGTTGGGTGGCTACGTCGGACTGGGCGACGGTGGAGTCAGCATGCGTGTCAACGTGGACGTCGGCTGACTCCGCGCATTCCCGAGGCTGCCACCTCCCCTCGTTGAGGGGGTCGGCAGCTCCTGGGAGAGGATGCGAGGTCGACCTCGTGATCCGGCGAAGCTCGGTGACGCCGTGGACGCTGCCCCGACCAGAACGCGAAGCGTGAGAAGGCGTTCACGTCGTGCTCGCCGCCGACTCACCGGCAGGTCCCAGCCTGAGGCCATGAGCATCCATGGGAGAACCGGCGCCGTCGCGACTGCGGCGCGTACGGCTGCGCTGCTGTTCCTGGCCACCTCGGCTGTTGCCTTCGTGGCGATGGTCCCTACCGCTGCACCGGGTGCGGCGCTGCCCCAGTCGGCCAGGAGCGAAGCCACGGCGGCTGGACCTGTCCGTCCGCCCTTCAAGGTGGCGACCTTCAACGTCCTGTTCGCCTCGCACACCGACGGGCGCCACCCTCGGCGCGCCGCGTTCGCACACTCGACGGTGCGCACCGAACGAGCCGTGAGGCTGTTCCGCCGGAGCGGCATCGACGTCGCCGGCCTCCAGGAGCTCCAGCGTCCGGCGCGCCGGACGTTTCGGCGCCTCGCCCCCGAGTTCGGCATCTTCGCTGCCAGCACCCGGTCCGTGGTCTGGCGCAAGGATGACTTCGCGTTCGTCGAGGGACACACGATCCGGACCCGCACCTACCGCGGCCGGTCGGCAAGGACCCCTGTCGTCAGGCTGCGCCAACGCGCCACCGGGCAACACCTCGTCGTCATGTCGGTGCACAACCCGGCCGACACACGAGGACCCGCCGAAGCGTTCCGCGACGAAGCCACCCAGCAACAGCTGGCCGAGGCGTTGCGCCACCGCCGCTCCGCCGACCCTGTCCCCCTCCTCGTGCTCGGCGACATGAACGCGAGGGCCAGGTTCTTCTGCCCCTTCACCGCGTCCGGTGACATGCACGCGGCGGCCGGTGGTTCCCACGTGAACGGTTCCTGCGAGGTGCCGTCGTTCAAGAAAAGCATCGACTGGATCATGGGCTCCACGGACGTGGCCTTCTCCAGGTTCAGGGACGACTACGACACGCGGCGCGCGACCGACCACCCCTTGATCACCGCAGTGGCCCGGATCGCCCGCTGATCCCCGTCAGCAAGCAAGCGTGAAGTTGCTGGCGAGCTGGCGCTCGGCCGGTGAGTAGTCGGGGGCTCCCTCAGGCCCGCCCGGGAGGGGTGGCGAGGTCGACCGGATGATCCGGAGGTGCTCGGTGACGCCGTGGACCTCGTGCCGGGCGCCGAGCCTCACGGCCGGCACCCACGAGGTCCAGCCGGGGGTCTCCTTGACGTAGTTGCAGCGCTCGCAGAGCCCCTGGCCGTTGACGGCTGAGGTGCGTCCGCCGTCGGCGTCGCGCTGGACGTGGTCGAGGTGGCGGATGGCAGCGTCGCAGCCGGGCGTGCGGCAGGTGCCACCGTCGCGCAGTCGCAGCAGCTCCGCGAGGAAACCGTCGAAGCGGCGGCTGGAGGACTCCATCGCGACCAGCGCGCGGTGATCGGGAGCGGCGAAGAGACGTCGGAGCGTGGCCTTGGCGGCGGCGCTGGCACGGCGTACGAGGTCGGTGCACAGCGCGGCGGGCAGGAATCCCTCTCCCGGGATCAGGCCCGGCTCGGTGCCGGCGCCGAGGAGCGACTCGACGCCGATCACGAGGTTGACCTGCACGTGCGGGGGCTCCACGGACGGGTCGAGGCCGGTGACCCGCGCGGCGAGAACGTCGGCGCGGACCTGTCCGCCAGTCCGTGGGTCGCCCTCCGCCC
The DNA here is from genome assembly GCA_964021995.1 of Nocardioides furvisabuli. GTDB lineage: Bacteria > Actinomycetota > Actinomycetes > Propionibacteriales > Nocardioidaceae > Nocardioides > Nocardioides furvisabuli_A. Next base: position 383,074 of record CAXHZJ010000002.1, read on the forward strand.
GAGCCGTCGCAGCGGCGTCGTCGAGGCTCGCGCGGACGCCCGCGAGGACCTCGAGGGGAAGGGTGGCGACGAGCTGGCCGGTGCCGTCGTCGAGGCGACGCGTCGTCACCCTGCGGTCGGCGCGTGCCCGACGATGGCGGCGAGCCTCGGCATCGGCGGCCGTGGTCAGGCACGAGCGGCGAACGGCCACGCGCAGCCGGTGGTCGCCGAGCCCGGGGATGCGTGCCTCGAGATCGGAGTCCACCACGCGGCGCTGGTCAGGATCGAGGTGGGCGACCTCGCGGGCGACAGCGAACGCACGGTCCTGGGTGAGCTCCCCGCGAGCCAGCGCTGCCAGGGTCAGCGGGAGGTCATCACGCAGACGCCGCGAGAGCAGGACCCGCTGCTCCCCGGCCCACGGGCTGGCGAGCGTCGCGAGCGCGACCTCGGCGCCGATCGACATCGCGCGCGGGGGCGTACGCCTGCCGCTCGCCGGGACGTGCTCGGCATCGGCCACGTCGGCGAAGGCGGTGGTCACTGCCACCTGGGCTGCAGCGGCCGCGGCCTTGATCCGCTCCAGGGCCTCCAGTTGGTCGAGGAGGTCGGCGGGATCGCTGGAGGGGACGAGGGACGCAAGGAGGTCGGCGAGGTCGTGCAGGTCGGGGGCCCGCCACGCCTCTCCCGCTCTATCTGCTCCCACCGCTGCCTCCTTCCCGTCGTCGATCATGCGTTCGATCCTAGGGACGGGGTCCGACAACGGTGCCGGGGGCGAGGCGACCCTGTTGATGCGCCTCAGGCAGGCGGAGCGACCGCGGCGTCACCCTGACCCGACCGCGCCAGCGAGGACGACACGAACCCGCTCGCCTTCAGCTCCTCGACGGTCGCACGCAGGAAGTCCACCGTCTCGGGACGGCGGGACCGGGTGGTGCCCACCGCCTGCCGGATCTCCATGAAGCGCTCGTCGACCAGGCGAAGGCCCGAGCGCTCCTGCACGAAGGCGGTGAGGGGCTGCCGGATGCCGGCGGCGACGTCCAGGTCCTCGTCGAGGAACACGGCCGTCCCCTCCTCGCCCCGCACGATCTCGGCGTGCTGGAGGGTGCGGGTGAGGTAGAGGTCATACGCCGACCCGCGCTTGACGCCGATGCGCACGCCCGTGCGGTCGACGTCGGCCGGCGCCCACACGGGAGAGCCCTCGGGGACCGCGAAGACACCTTCGATCACGACGTACGGGGGCGTGAACGCCACCTCGGCCTCGCGGGTGGGCTCGATCGCGAGGAAGCAGATGTCGGCGTCGCCGGCGACCAACGCCTCGAAGGAGCGGCGCGCCGCGTCGAAGCAGGACAGCTCGACCGGCAGGTCGAGCTGCCGCCCGATCTCACGCGCGAGGTCGACCGTGACGCCCGACGGATCGGCGGGCGTGCCCTGCGCCAGCACCGGGTTGCCCAGGTTGATCGAGGCGCGCAGGACACCCGTCGGCGCGAGGTCGGAGGCGATGTCCTGCAGGGTGGCCGCCATGCGCGCGACCCTAGCCGCGCCGTCCACCGTGTGCCCCGGCTGGGGTTCGAACCCAGACTGCGCGGTTTTTAAGACCGCTTCCTCTACCGGTTGGGATACCGGGGCTGGCCTCCGGGCAACGCCCTAGAGGTAGGTCTTGCGAGCGTAGACCGCGTGCGCCCCGGCCGCGCGGTCGAGGAAGAGCAGGCCGTCGCAGTGGTCGATCTCGTGCTGGAGCGCGCGCGCCTCGAAGGCCTCCGCCTCGAGCTCGACCACCTCGCCGGTGCCGGGCAGCTGGCCGCGTACGACGATGCGGCTGGGACGCTTCACGTCGCCGGTGAAGTTCGGGACGGACATGCAGCCCTCGCGGGCCTTCTCGTTGCGGCTGCCGGAGACGACCTCGGCGTTGCAGAGCACGAAGGTGCCGTGGTGCTCGCGCGTCTTGGGGTGCTCGGAGACGTCGACGCAGAAGACCTTCACGCCCACCCCGACCTGGGGTGCGGCGAGGCCGACGCAGCCGGGCGAGACCCGCATCGTGGCGACGAGGTCGGCGGCGAGCTGCACGACGTCCGGGGCGGTGGGGTCGACGCGGTCGCCGACGGTGGACAGCACGGGCGCGGGGGCACGGACGACCTCGCGGAGCTCACCGGGCACGTCGAGCTCGGCCTCGGTCCAGTCGCGGACCCGGGGGTTGGTGGTCATCGGTGCGGATCAGAGCTCGTCGGTCTCGGCGGCGCGCAGCGTCACGCCGACGCCGAGGTCCGCAGCGACCGCGGCGAGGTCGCGCTCCACGGCGGAGGCGTCCGCGTCGGCCGGCAGGTCGACCTCGGCGACGAGGAGGTAGAGGTCCCCGGCCAGCCGCGTGGTGAGGTCGGTGATGTTGCCACCGACGCGGGCGATCACGGCGACGACCGCGGAGACGATGCCGGGCCGGTCGCCGCCGTGGACGGACAGGATCCACGACGTGCCGTCGGCGCTCGCCACCTCCTCCGCCGGCACCTCGCGCACGGTCACCGTGAGGCTGCCGTCCGCGGTCAGGGGCGCGAGGGCGGACTCGATCGCCTCGTCGCCGGCCTCGCCCGCACAGATCAGCGTCATCGCGAAGTGGCCGCGCAGCAGCGTCATCGTCGAGTCCTCGAGGTTGAGGCCGAGGCCGGCGAGCCTGTCGGTGGTCTCGGCGATGATGCCGGGACGGTCGTGGCCGAGGACGGTGATGGCGTGGAGGGTCACGCGGTCATTCTGTCAGCGCCCGCGCCCGCTCGAAGACCTCGTCCGTCATCTCGCGGGTGAGGCGTCCGGTGTAGGTGTTGTGCGGGGAGGGGTGGTAGCAGCCGACGAGGGTCACCGCGCCCAGCGCGACCTCGGCGCCGTGCCCGAACTTCGGGCGGCGCTCCGGCGCGGGCGCGCCCGCCGCGACCAGCGACCGGACGGCCCCGTCCCAGCCGAAGGAGCCGAGCGCCACGACCACCTGCACGCTCGGCAGCAGCGCCAGCTCGGCGGCGATCCAGGGGGCGCAGGTGTCGCGCTCGAGCGCGGTCGGCTTGTTCTCCGGCGGGGCGCAGCGCACGGTCGCGATCATCCGTGCGTCGATCAGGCGCTGACCGTCACCGGCGTGCTCGCTGGTCGGCTGGCTCGCCCAGCCGGTGCGGTGCAGGCTGGCGAACAGCCAGTCAGCGCTGGGGTCGCCGGTGAAGATGCGGCCGGTGCGGTTGCCGCCGTTGGCGGCGGGCGCGAGGCCGACGATCAGCAGCGAGGGGTCGGGATCGCCCCAGCCCGGGATCGGTCGGCCCCAGTAGGGCTGGTCGGCGAACGACGCCCGTTTCTCGACCGCCACGTCCTCGCGCCACTGCACCAGGCGTGGGCACGCGGCGCAGACGCTCACCCGGGCATCCAGCTCGGCCAGGTCGTCGGTGCGCGCGAGACGGCGTACGTCGTCGGCGTCGCGCGCGACCCTCGTGCGGGGCCCAGCCGGGTCGTCCGGCCAGCCGGTGCCGGGCGCGACCGGACTGCCGAACTCCTCCCCCGTCACCGGGTGCGGGAGCCTCATCGACCGATGGCCGCGGCCATGCCGTGCAGGATGTCGGCCTCGGAGACCAGGTGCTCCGGCACCGGCACCCGCGCGAGGATCCGGCTCCAGATCAGCGCGCCGGCGCCGATCACGTCGGCGCGGCCGGGGTGCATGAAGGGCAGGGCGCGCCGCTCCTCCACGGTCATCGCCAGGAGCCGATCGACGTGGGCCATCGTGTGGTCGTTGGAGAGCACGGCGCCGTCGAAGGCGTCGCGGTCGTAGGACCCGAGGGCGAGGACGCCGCACGCGATCGTCTTGATGGTGCCCGAGGTGTCGACGGCGGTGCGGGTGCGCAATTGGTAGACGCCGCAGTAGTCGAGGTGGCGATCGATGTCTGCGACACAGGCAGCCACCTCGGCCCGCGTGGGCGGGTCGCTGTGCAGGTGGCGCTCGTGGAGGCGGACCGAGCCGATGTCCATCGAGGTCGCCTGCCGCGCGCTCCCCTCCCCCAGCACCAGCTCGGTCGAGCCCCCGCCGATGTCGACCACGAGCACCGGCTCGGCCGGCCGCGGGTCCTGCGCCGCGATGGCCCCGGCGAAGACCAGCGCGGCCTCCTCGTCGCCCGACAGCACCTCGGGCTCGACGCCCAGGCGACGGCGTACGCCCTCGCGGAAGACGTCGGCGTTGCTGGCGTCGCGGCTCGCGGAGGTGGCGCAGAACCGCACCCGGGCCGGGTCGACCCCGTGCTCGCGGACCACCGCGGCGAACTCGTCGACCGCGGCGAACGTGCGCCCGAGCGCCTCGTCGGCCAGCACCCCGGTCCGGTCGACGTCCTGCCCGAGGCGTACGACGCGGGAGTCGCGCAGCACCACGTCGAGCGTGCCGTCGGCGCGCACGTGGCCGATCAGCACCTTGATCGAGTTGGTCCCGCAGTCGATGGCCGCGACGGTGCTCATCCGCCCATTGTGCCGACCGGGCACGGTCAGTGGTCGGTGAGGTCCGGGCGCTCCACGCAGGGACCCGACGCCCACCACTCACCGAGGGCGTCGAGCACCTCGTCGCCGAGCGGGTTCACGCCGCGGCCCATGGCCAGCGACTGGCCGGCCAGCACGTGGAGGCACTTGACCCGGTCGGGCATCCCGCCGGCGGAGATGCCCTCGATCTCGGGCACGTCGAGGCCGGCGCGCTCACCGACCTCGGCGCGGAACTCGAGGTAGCGCTCATGCGCGGCACGATAGGCCGCTGCGAGCTCCTCGTCGGTGCCGAGGCGCTCCTCCATCTCCTTCATCACGTGCGAGCCCTCGAGGGTGCCGATGCGCGAGGCGGCGCGCGGGCAGGTGAGGTAGAAGGTGGTGGGGAACGGCGTGCCGTCGGGCAGGCGCGGCTCGGTCGTGACGACGTCGGGGTTGCCGCAGGGGCAGCGGTGACCGACTGCGTCGATGCCGCGGGGACGACGCTTCAGCTGGGCCTGGATGGCCGCCTCGTCGGCGGCGTCGATGCGGGGGTTGTCGCGGTGGACCACGCCCGGCTCGTGCGGGGGAACGTCCTTGTGGGTCACTGCTGGGTCCCGTCGATCAGGTCGGCCGGCTCCTGGTCCGGCGGGGGTGGGTTGCCGGCGAGCTCGACCGACTCCCACGCGGCGGTCCACCAGGCCTTCGGCACCGTCCGGATCACCTCGTCGGGGTCGTTCAGGCTCGCCTGGGCCTCGAGCGGCCTGCCGTCCGCGCCGATGACCTCGAAGCCGGACTCGCCGGGCATCAGGTAGCCGAAGCGGGCCCGCGCCTGCGCCTTGACGTACGCCGGGTCGTCCCAGCGCCGCTTCTCGCGCTCGAGCTGGTCGATGCTGGCCTCACGTTCGGCGATCTGCGCCTTCAGGTCACCGATGTGGGAGCGCTGCTGCAGGTAGGCGCGCAGCGAGGAGGCGTAGGACACCGTGAGCACGGCCAGCACCAGGACGAGCACCGCCGCCCGTCCGGTGAACCGGGGTCGACGCGCCGCCGCGACAGGTCGCGCCTGCGTGGACGTGGCATCGGACCGGGCGTCGGACCGCGGGTCGGGCGTCCGGGTGGCGGGCGTACGCACCCCCGTCCGCGGCCGGGAGCCGCGGGCGCCGGGGCGCGCACTGCCAGGTCCACTGCCCGGCCCGTTGCGCGGAGATCGGCGCTGGGAAGGCATGCGTCCCAGTCTGCCTGCTCAGGCCCCGAATCGCGGGAAGGCACCCCGACCGGCGTAGCGAGCTGCGTCACCGAGCTCGTCCTCGATGCGGAGGAGCTGGTTGTACTTCGCGACGCGGTCCGAGCGGGCCGGCGCACCGGTCTTGATCTGGCCGCAGTTGGTGGCGACCGCGAGGTCGGCGATGGTGGTGTCCTCGGTCTCGCCCGAGCGGTGGCTCATCATGTTGCGGAAGCCCGCGCGGTGGGCGAGCTCGACGGCGTCGAGGGTCTCGGTGAGCGAGCCGATCTGGTTGACCTTGACGAGCATCGCGTTGGCCTGGCCGCCGTCGATGCCGCGCTGCAGGCGCTCGACGTTGGTGACGAACAGGTCGTCGCCGACGATCTGGGTCTTGTCGCCGAGGCCGTCGGTGATGGCCTTCCAGCCGTCCCAGTCCTCCTCGTCGAGCGGGTCCTCGATGGAGACGATCGGGTAGGCCGCGACGAGCTCGGTGTAGTAGGCGACCATGTCGTCGCTCGTCAGCTTCCTGCCCTCGAACGTGTAGCTGCCCTTGTCGTGGAACTCGCTGGCCGCGACGTCCATCGCGAGCGCGATGTCCTTGCCGAGCGTGAAGCCCGCGGCCTTGACCGCCTCGGCGATCAGGTCGAGCGCGGCGCGGTTGCTCTCGAGGTTCGGCGCGAAGCCGCCCTCGTCGCCGAGGCCGGTGGACAGGCCCTTCTTCTTCAGCACCGACTTGAGCGCGTGGTAGACCTCCGCGCCCTGCTGGAGCGCCTCACGGAAGGTCGGGGCGCCGATCGGCGCGATCATGAACTCCTGCACGTCGACGTTGGAGTCGGCGTGCGAGCCACCGTTGAGGATGTTCATCATCGGCACCGGCAGCAGGTGGGCGTTGGGGCCGCCGACGTAGCGGAAGAGCGGCAGGCCGGCGGACTCCGCAGCGGCCTTCGCGGTGGCCAGCGAGACGCCGAGGATGGCGTTGGCGCCGAGCTTGGCCTTGTTGTCCGTGCCGTCGAGGTCGAGCATGACCTGGTCGAGCAGCCGCTGGTCGTCGGCGTCGAGGCCGACGACGGCCCCGGCGATGGTGTCACCGACGGCATCCACGGCCTTCTGCACGCCCTTGCCGAGGTAGCGCTTGCCACCGTCGCGCAGCTCGACGGCCTCGAAGGCACCGGTGGAGGCGCCGCTGGGCACCGCCGCGCGACCGAACGCGCCGTCCTCGAGGAGCACCTCCACCTCGACGGTGGGGTTGCCGCGCGAATCGAGAATCTCGCGGGCGCCTACTGCAGCGATGATCGACATGGGAGAGCTCCTGAGGAGGGACGTCGTGGGACAGCCGTCAGCCTAGCCACGTCGGCGCCCGGCGTCGTGGGGTGTCCGGGGTCAGCGGACGTAGCGCGCGACCCGCGGCGCGGTCTTCTTGATCACCCGCGTGTTGTCGGTGTTGTCGTTGTCGGCCAGCGGCTGCCCGCCGTAGGTGTTGGTGGGGCTGGAGAACCACGGGATCCGCACGCAGGAGTAGTTGCCCGCATCGACGCACGGGTCGTAGTAGCCCATGACGGAGATGTAGTTGCCGGCCGGGTTGGCGAAGCCGCGGGCGTAGGGGACGCGCGAAGCTCGCGTCACGCCGGGGTAGGAGAAGTGGTCGGCGCCGAGGTTGTGGCCGATCTCGTGGGTGGCCACGAGGTAGGGCAGGCACCCCACGCGGGTCACCGAGGCGCCGGCGAGCGGGGTGGCCTGGCGCGGCGTGAGCGGGATGAGGCCGCCGCCGCAGATGCCGGTGGTCGAGCCGGTGGTGAGCAGGTGGACGATGTCGCCGCCCTTCTTGCGACGCACCCGCTGGAGGTTGTCGAAGTGGCCGTCACGCGGGCGGCCGACGCGGAAGGCGTCCTTCACCGCGTCCGCGCTCTCCTTGCCGCGCGCCTTGACCAGGCCGCGGTAGCGGACGGTGGCCTTGATGCCGGAGTTGGCCAACGCCTCGTTGGTCTGCGACACGACCAGGACGGCCGCCGCCTTCAGCGCGGCCTTGCTCCCGGCCTCGGCCTTGGCGCCGGCGGTGTAGCCGAACATCACGCCGATCCGCACCCGACGCGCACGCCGCTCACCAACGGCCCCGGCGCGCGGGGCGACCTCAGCCGTACGCGTACGCCCCACGACGCCCGCGGAGTCGTCGCCGTCGAGGCCCTCACGGTCCGCCAGCTCGGTCCACCAGTAGCGTCCGCCGCCCGCGCCGGTGAGCGACCACAGTCCGTCGGGCGAGACGAGCGAGCCACGGAAGGTGCCGTCCACCTCGACCAGCGTGAACGAGGCGAGGTCCTCGCCGGGCACCCGTCCGCTCCACGCGGTGAAGCCCGGCGCGCTCTCGACGTCGCCGATGCGTACGACGGTGCTGCCCGACGTCCCCGGGAGCGCGAGGTGCTGCCCGTCGGCGACCCGCGGCAGCGCGTCGGCGTCGAGCTCGACGAGCTGGTGGCGCCCCGACAGCCCCACCCGCTCGCCGCTCACGCGGGCGGTGGTGACCACCTCGGACAGCAGCGGCCGCGCCGGCGCCTCGGCACCGGCCCGCTCCCCCGGGCGTTCCCCGGGACGTGCCTCGGCCGGTGCGGCGGTGGCAGCGCCGGCGAGCGCCGACGCGACGAGCGCGAGCAGCCCGAGGGCGAGGGCAGGACGGCGTCGGGCAGCGGCGAGTCGACTCATGCAGGGCACCTACCGCTCCGGCGCGCGCCTCAAACCTCCCCGGCCTCCCCGGCGTCCCGGGCCTGCGCCGCCTTCTCTGCCTTCTCGGCGGCCTTGGCCGCGTTCCAGAGGGTCAGCACCTCGGCCGCGTCGACGGCGACCGCGCTGCCGAACACGTGCGGGTTGCGGCGCTCCATCTTGGCGATGACGCCGCGGGCGACGTCGTCGAGCGTGAAGTGACCCGCCTCCTCGGCGATCACCGCGTGGATGACCACCTGCAGGAGCAGGTCGCCGAGCTCGTCGCAGAGCGCCGCGGGGTCACCGGACTCGATGGCCTCGACCACCTCCTCGGCCTCCTCGCGGACGAAGGGGACCAGCGAGGTGTGGGTCTGCTCCCGCTTCCAGGCGCACTCGCGCCGCAGGAGGCGCATCTGGTCCGCGAAGGCCTCCAGCGGCGAGTCCTGCCCCGCGGGCTCCGTCACGGCGACGGTCCGCTCAGCCGCAGCGGTGGGTGAGCGGGAGCGTGCGCGCGAAGGCGGGGTCGGGCTCGGTCGACAGGCCGGCCTTCGCCGTCTCGCCGACCGCGACGGAGGTGTTGGTGTCGATCGGGGTCAGCACGCCGTCCACGCTCTCGAGGCCGTAGCGGGGGTCGATCTCGATGCCGTTGGCGTCCGGCCACTGGTTGAACACGTCCACCCCGGCCTGGGTGACCTCGTCGGTGGTCGGCTCGGTGACGCCGCGGTCGGCGAGGACGATCTCCCCGATCTGGTTCACGATGTCGGTGGCGAGCGCGTTGGCCGAGGTGAGCTCGATGTAGGTGTCCTGCGCCTCCTCAGGCATGGTCGCGGCCGTGCGGCTGCGCTGGGCCACGTCGTTGGCGTAGCCCGAGCCCGGCTCGACGCCGTACTCGTCGGCGATCTCCATCGCCTGGGCGCGCAGCGTCATCAGCTGGACGGTGCCCTGGCGCACGAAGCTCATCGGCAGGACGGTGTTCTGGGCAGCGAACTGGTCACCGAGCGCGGTGCACATCCTGGCGGCGGCGGCGTCGACCTCGCGGACCGTGAGCTCCGCGTCGCCGACCTTGACCGCCACCCCCGGGGAGGCGCTGCCGCAGCCGGTCAGCAGCACGCCGGACAGGCCCACGGCCAGCCAGGTGGGCACGGCCGTCATCAGGCGGGACTTGCTCACGGGGTCACTCCTTGGTCGTTGCGCTCGCCGGGGCCGGCACGTCGATCACGTCGTCGATCACGCCGCGGGCCCATTCAAGCAGGGCCACACCGGAGACCGGGTTCACGGGGAAGCCGCTGGTCTGCGGCCGCGGCACCAGGATGGTACTGATCGGCGCCTTGACGATGCTGCGTGGATGCAGCCGCTGGAGGCGTACGACGCGGGAGTCGGGCAGGTCGACCGGCGCGAACCGGACGTACTTGCCGGCCACCGTGACCTCCTTGACGCCGACCTGGCGGCACCGCGCCCGGAAGCGGGCCACGACCAGCAGCGACTCCACCACCGGGGGCGGGTTGCCGTAGCGGTCGAGGAGCTCGGCGCGCACCTCGTCGACGTCGGCGTCGGTGCGCACCTCGGCCAGGCGCTTGTAGATCTCCAGGCGCAGGCGCTCGCTCGGGATGTAGTCGTGGGGCAGGTGGGCGTCGACGGGCAGCTCGATGCGCACCTCCTGGAGCTGGTCGTCCTCGCCGCCGCCCTTGAAGTCGGCGACGGCCTCGCCCACGAGGCGGACGTAGAGGTCGAAGCCGACGTCGGCGATGTGGCCGGACTGCTCGCCACCGAGCAGGTTGCCCGCGCCGCGGATCTCGAGGTCCTTCATCGCGATCGCCATGCCGCCGCCGAGGTCGGAGTGCTGGGCCAGGGTCGCGAGGCGCTCGTGGGCGGTCTCGGTGAGCGGCTTCTCCGAGGGGTAGAGGAAGTAGGCGTAGGCGCGCTCGCGCGAGCGGCCGACGCGGCCGCGCAGCTGGTGGAGCTGGGAGAGCCCGAGGGTGTCGGAGCGCTCGATGATCATCGTGTTGGCGTTGGACACGTCGAGGCCGCTCTCGACGATGGTCGTGCAGACCAGGACGTCGAAGCGCTTCTCCCAGAAGTCGAGCATGACCTGCTCGAGGGCGTGCTCACCCATCTGTCCGTGGGCGGTGGCCACGCGCGCCTCGGGCACCAGCTCGCGGATCCGCGCGGCGGCCTTCTCGATCGACTGCACGCGGTTGTGGATGTAGAAGACCTGGCCCTCGCGCAGCAGCTCACGGCGTACGGCTGCGACGACCTGGCGGTCCTCGTAGGCGCCGACGTAGGTCAGCACGGGGTGCCGCTCCTCCGGCGGCGTCGTGATCGTGGACATCTCCCGGATGCCCGTGACCGCCATCTCCAGGGTGCGCGGGATCGGCGTCGCACTCATCGACAGCACGTCGACGGAGGTGCGCATCCGCTTCATCTGCTCCTTGTGCTCGACACCGAAACGCTGCTCCTCGTCGACGATGATGAGGCCGAGGTCCTTCATCTTGATGTCGGGGTTGAGCAGGCGGTGGGTGCCGACGACGATGTCGACCGAGCCGTCCTCGAGACCGGCGATGACCTCCTTGGCCTCCTTGTCGGTCTGGAAGCGCGAGAGGCCCTTGATGACGACCGGGAAGCCCGACATCCGCTCGGCGAAGGTCGACATGTGCTGGGTGACGAGCAGCGTCGTCGGCACCAGCAACGCCACCTGCTTGCCGTCCTGCACCGCCTTGAAGGCCGCGCGGACCGCGATCTCGGTCTTGCCGTAGCCGACGTCGCCGCAGACCAGCCGGTCCATCGGGACGACCTGGCGCATGTCGGCCTTGACCTCGTCGACGGTCGTCAGCTGGTCGACGGTCTCGGTGAAGGGGAAGGCGTCCTCGAGCTCGCGCTGCCACGGGGTGTCCGGGCCGTAGGCGTGGCCCTTGGTGGCCTGGCGGGCGGCGTAGAGCTTGATGAGCTCGGCGGCGATCTCGCGGACCGCGCGGCGCGCCTTGTTCTTGCGCTTGGTCCAGTCGCCGCCGCCGAGACGGTCGAGGCTGGGGTTCTCGCCGCCGACGTAGCGGGTGACCTGGTCGAGGGTGTCGGCCGGGACGTAGAGCATGTCGTTGGGGCCGCCGCGCTTGCTGGGGCCGTACTCGAGGACGAGGTACTCGCGGACCGCGCCGCCGATCTCGCGCTGCCTCATCTCCACGAATCGGCCCACGCCGTGCTGCTCGTGGACGACGTAGTCGCCGGCCTTGAGCTCGAGCGGGTCGATCTGCTTCTTGCGCCGCGTCGGCATCCGGCGCATGTCGCGCGTCGAGGTCTTCTGGCCCGACAGGTCGTCGCCGGTCACCACCGAGACGCGTGCCTCGTCGTCGACGAGGCCGTGCACGACATGACCGCAGGTCACCGTGACGACGCCGGGGCCCGCGGTGTCGCCCTCCTCGACGAGCCGGGCGGCGATGTCGTGCTCACCGAGCAGCTCGACGAAGCGCTGCGCCGGACCGTGGCCGGCGTGGACCACCACGACGTCGCGCGACTCGTCGAGCCAGCCACGGATGTCGGCGATCGCCTGCTCGAGGTCGCCGCGGTAGGCCTCGGCGCCGTTGATCGGCAGCGTGAGCGAGCCGTCGTCGTCATCGGCCTCGATCCCGAAGGGACTCACCGCCCACCACGCGTGGCCCAGCCCGAGGGCGTGCTGGCGCACGTCGGCGATCTCGCGGTAGGACGCGGCGCCGAGGTCGATCGGGGCGGTGCCGCCGCCGGCCGCAGCGGCCCACGACGCACCGAGGAACTCCTCGCTCGTCGCGACCAGGTCGTGCGCGCGGCTGCGGGCGCGCTCGGGGTCGAGCACCAGCACGGTGGTGCCGGCGGGCATGAGGTCGACCAGCAGCTCCATCCCCTCGACCAGGACCGGGGCGAGGGACTCCATGCCCTCGACCGCGATCCCGGCAGCCATCTTGTCGGTGAGCTCGAGCAGCTGCGGGTGCGCCTGGCCGAGCTCGGCGGCGCGACGGCGTACGTCGTCGGTGAGCAGCAGCTCACGGCACGGCGGGGCCCAGAGCCGCGGGACCGTCTCCAGGGTGCGCTGGTCGGCGACGGAGAAGGCGCGGATCTCCTCCACGTCGTCACCCCAGAACTCCACGCGCAGCGGGTGCTCCTCGGTGGGCGGGAAGACGTCGACGATGCCGCCGCGCACCGCGAACTCGCCGCGCCGCTCGACCATGTCGACGCGGGTGTACGCCGCCTCGGCCAGGCCGCGGACCACGTCCTCCATGACCCGGGCCTCGCCCGGGGCCAGCTCGACCGGCTCGATGTCGGCCAGGCCGGGGACCTGCGGCTGGAGCAGGCTGCGGATCGGCGCGACGACGACCTTCAGCGGACCGTTGGCGGCGTCGGTGCCGGGGTGGCGCAGCCGGCGCAGCACCGCGAGGCGTCGCCCGACGGTGTCGCTGCGCGGGCTCAGCCGCTCGTGCGGGAGCGTCTCCCAGCTCGGGTAGTAGGCCACCGAGTCGGGGTCGACGAGGTCGCCGAGCTCCTCGACCAGGTCCTCGGCCTCGCGCGAGGTGGCAGTGACCGCGAGGACCGTCCGGCCGCGCTCGACCAGGCCGTGGACGACGTAGGGGCGCACGGCGGCGGGGCCGGTGAGGTCGAGGGCGGGCTGCACCGCAGCGTCGGCCAGCGCTCCACCCAGGGTGGGGGCGGCGACCAGCCGCCGGGCGACGGCGAGCAGGGGCGTGGACGGCACCGGGATCCCTTCGAGAGCGCGCGTGAGAGCCCCCACGGTCGAGCGGGTGGGGGGAGGGTGAAAGTCTACGGGGGCTGCCCGACACGGGCTCGCGGGGGACTTGCCGGGAAAGACGGGCAACAGCGGCCTCGATGAGGGGTTTGTCCCACGCGTCACGGGGGTAGCAGGCACCACAGCGTCCGGCGCCCGAGCGTCGGACGACAACGAACGTCCACCTTGAAGGGAACAACGGGGACATGCGCATCACTCGTCTCGTGGCCGGCACGGTCACTGCCGGCCTGCTCGGCATCACGCCCATCGCGATCTCGGCTCCGGCCCAGGCCGCCGTCACGGTCGTCACCGCGACCTCGCTCAGCTCGACCCAGGTCGAGTACACCTACGGCGACCGGATCTTCTTCGACGCCGCCGTCACCACCAACGACCCGAACAACGCCTACGCACCGGGTGCCGCCACGCTCTACATGAAGCGCGGCGGTTCGGAGACGTGGGAGGCCGTGTCGAGCGACGAGGGCGTCAGCTACCTCTACTTCACCGACCTCACCGCCGTCGCCAACGCGACCTACAAGGTCCTCTACCCGGGCGGCACCGACGGCACCGGCGACGTCTACCTCCCGAGCGAGTCGCCCGAGTTCGCGATCTCGACCGCCCGCAAGATGACGATCAAGAACCCGCGCGGCACCTTCGTCAAGGGCAAGATCTCGCCGGACTTCAAGAAGAAGAAGATCCTGGTCCAGAAGAAGGTCGGGAAGAAGTGGAAGAAGGTCCGCACCCTCAAGACCAACAAGAAGAGCAAGTTCCAGACGACGCTCCCCGCGACCCGCAAGCGCACCTACTGGCGCTTCGTGGCCAAGGGCAACGCCGAGTTCGCGACCGCCACGTTCGAGGGCTCGACCATCCGCTACCGCTCCGCGGCCCCGCGCGTCACGGTCCGCTGACCACCAGCGGGTCGCTGCTCCACTCCTGAGCCGACCGGGCACCGGGTCGTCACCGACGACCGGGTGCCCGGTCGACTTCTCTCCCGACCCGGGAGAGGATCACCCCATGCGCACCAGTCGTCTCGTCACCGGCGTCGTCACCGCCAGCCTCCTCGGCGCCACCCCGCTGGCGCTCGCCGCGCCCGCCGAGGCACGTGAGACCTGGTCCACGACCACGACCGCCGAGCCGAGCGCGGCCCTCGTCGAGTTCGGCGAGCAGGTCGACATCGGCCTCGAGGTCGACAGCGCGACCGGGTCCTCGCCGGTGGTCGGCACCTCCACCCTGTACGCCCGCCGCGCCGGCACGACGGACTGGGTCGCGGTGGCCACCAACACCTTCCCCGGCGCCGACTTCCTCGACGTGGCGCCCCGGATGACGACCACCTACAAGGTCGTCTACGGCGGCGGAACCGAGACCGACACCGCCAAGGGCGACCGCTACGCCTCGAGCGAGTCCGCACCCTTCACCGTCGCGGTCAAGCGACGCATCACGCACCCGACGGCGGGCTTCGAGCTCGAGGGCCGGGTGACGCCGCGCTACCGGAAGAAGCCGCTGCGGATCCGGGCCAGCCGCGACCAGGAGACGGGCTACGAGCTGGTCCGCGTGGTGCGCACCGACCGCCGCGGGCGCTACTCCTTCCGCCTCCCCCGGCGCAGCGGCACGTGGTACTGGATCATCAGCGTGCGCGGCGACAAGCGCTTCCGCGGCGCCGCCTTCGGCTACGAGACCAGCGTCTTCTGACGCCTCAGGGGGTCGTCGCCGCGTCGATCTCCCCCTGCGAGCGCAGCACGCAGAACTGGTTGCCCTCCGGGTCGGCGAAGACCACCCACCCGGTGCCGGGCCCGTGCACGTCACGCTGGTCGTCCAGCTGCACCGCGCCGAGGGCGCGCACCCGCTCGATCTCCTCGTCGCGGGTGCCGGTGCGGGGGCGCAGGTCGAAGTGGACCCGCTTGGCCGGCAGCTCGGCGTCCGGCACCTCGATGAAGAGGATCGCGTGGCCGGTCCCCGGGTCCACGACCATGCACTCCTCGTGCCCGGGCTCGTTGGGGTCCCCCTCGACGTCGACGTAGCCGAGCACCTGCTTCCACCACTCGGAGAGCTCGTAGGCGCGGTGGCAGTCGACGGTGGTGTGGGCGACGAAGGAGGTCATGGCGCCACGCTAGTCTCGACCCTGCCCCGCGACGTGGGCGACCGGACGAGGGAGCCGGAGGGAGGACAGCGGCGACTGATGATGGCCATGTCGTGGTTCGTGCTCGTGCTCTCAGGCGTCCTGGAGGCGGTGTGGGCCACCGCCCTCGGTCGCTCCGACGGCCTCACCCGCCCCGTGCCGACCGCCACCTTCCTGGTGGCGCTCGTCCTGAGCATGGGCGGCCTGGGCTACGCCATGCGCACGCTGCCGGTCGGCACGTCGTACGCCGTGTGGGTCGGGATCGGCGCCGTGCTGACGGTGGTGGTCGCGATGGTCACCGGCACCGAGTCGTTCTCGGTCGTCAAGGCGCTGCTGCTGACCGGGCTCGTGGCGTGCATCGTGGGCCTCAAGCTCGTGCACTGAGGCCCGCGGCGTCACTCCGTGCCGTGGCGGCGGACGAAGTCGACGATCTGCTCGGCCAGCTCGGGACGGCACACGATGAGGTCCGGCAGCGAGGTGTCGTCCGCGTTGTAGACCAGCGGTGAGCCGTCGACCCGGCTGCAGTGGAGGCCGGCCGCGCGGGCGACCGCGACGGGAGCGGCGTTGTCCCACTGGTACTGCCCACCGGCGTGGACGTAGGCGTCGGCGATGTCGCGCACCACGCTCATCACCTTCACCCCGGCGCTGCCCATCGGGACCAGCTCGGCGTCGAGCTCGGTGGCCAGCGCCTCCACGAAGGCCGGCGGGCGGCTGCGCGAGACCGCGATCCGCGGGCGCTGCGACGTGCGGGGTGGCACGACGCTGGGACGACCGGTGCTGAAGGTCTCCCCCAGTGCGGGCTGGGCCACGGCGCCCGCGACGAGGTCGCCGTCGGCCCACAGCGCGACGTGGACGGCCCAGTCGTCGCGCGGGGGCTCGGAGAACTCGCGGGTGCCGTCGAGGGGGTCGATGATCCAGACGCGCGCCGCGGTGAGCCGCGACTTGTCGTCGGCCGCCTCCTCCGACAGCACCGCGTCGTCGGGTCGGTGGGCGGTGAGGAGCTTGTCGAGCTCGGCCTGCGCGGCAGCGTCACCGGCGTCCTTGAGGGCCTTGCCCTCCAGGCCGTCCGCGGCCGCCCCGGCGCGTACGTCGAGCAGCACGGCGCCGGCTCGCTCGGCCGCCCAGACAGCGAAGGCGTGGTCGTCGAGCGTGGTGGGATCGATCATGCGAGAACCCTATCGATGCGGTGCCGTGACCCGTGGCCTCCCCTGGAGGGCCAGCGGGGCCTGGCGGGGCCGGGGCACCAGGTCGGCGGTGCCCCCGGCGTCGTAGACCTGGCGGAGCATCGCCACCGCCTCGAGCTGCGTCCTGGCTCCGAGCTTGGCGCGCAGCGCCTTCACGTGGCTGCGGACGGTGCCGACGGTGACGTCCATGAGCGCGGCCACCTCGACGACGCGGTGGCCCGCGGCGAGCAGCTCGAGCACGCGCATCTGCTGGGGCGACAGCGTCCGCATCAGTGCGATGAGCAACCGCCGGCTGTCAAGGGCCTGCACCCAGGCCGCCCGCAGGGCCAGACGTCGGGCAGGGTCCATCAGGAGGTCCCCCGCGGTGAGCCGCTCGATGACCTCGAGCAGCTGGCTGATCGAGGTCGCTCCGGTCACCACGTCGACGGCGCCGCCCTCGAGGAGGCCGCCCCACCAGATGGCGGTCTGACCGGGTGCGACCACCGCCACCCGGACGTCGCCGACGGCCACCAGCCGGCTGATCTCCTCCACGACGGTCAGGCTGTCCTCGCCGTCGAAGATCGCCACGACGTAGCGCGTGGTGCCGGCGTCACGACCCTCCCAGGCGTCGCGTGCCACCGTCTCCCACGGTCGGACCGCCACGTCGGCGCCCGCGGAGGTGAGGGCCGCGGCCACCGCCTGCGCCACCAGCAGGTGCGGCGAGACGATCCACGTGGTCACGCGGTCGTCTGCTGCAGGTGCTGCTCCGGCGCCGGTGCCGGACGGTGGACCATCCATCCCTCCTCCTCGGGCCGAGATGGGACAAACCCTTGCCGTGCGGGACGCGCGACGGGCGACCACGAGGTCAAGGTGCACCGAATTGGGGACGCGCCGCCGGGTGCAGGACCGTCCGACTTCCGTGTCGCCCTACCCCGTTTCTTGTCGCGCACTTGCGCCGGACTGGACGCGTCGTGGGGCAGGACTTGACCAAGACTGATGGAGGCCTGAACGAGGCGGACCAGACCGCCGTTGCCCCATTTGGGGTACGCGTCACACACTCGGTGGATCGCCCCGGGAGAAGGTGGTTTCACTGATCCCGGGCACCTGCTCCACGAGCAGGCGTCCCTGGTCCGGCAGCACGGGAGAGCCGTCGGACACGCACCACAGGGAGCTCGGGGAAGTGCTTCACACACAGGGGGGATGGCCATGCTCAGGCCGTTCGGGGAAAACGTACGTCACAGGGTCGGGACGCAGGTCGCCACGGCGGCCTCGTTCGTGGTCCTCATCTGGCTCGGCACGCGAGGCGCCCACGAGTGGCACGTCTCGCCGGCCGTCCGGACGCTGTCGTCGCTCGGCGACGGCGTCGTCAGCGGGGTCTTCGTCACCGGCGCCATCTGCGCCGCCGTGGTGACCTGGCGCCGCCACGCGAGCCCGCTCACGGGCTGGATCGTCGCCACCGGCGCGCTCGTCGCCGCCCAGGCGCTGCTCGTCACCACGCTCGCGCTCCAGGGCCGGCAGTCCGACGACCCGGCCGCCGGTCAGGCGCTGCTCCTGGCCGCCGCGACGGCGGGACTCGTCGCGGTCGTCGTCCCGCTGCTGCGCCTGGACCAGGTGCGCCACGTCGTGGACGACGGCTTCGCGATCGGACTGGGCATGGGAGTCGTGGCCGCCGGCCACGTGCTCCTGCAGCTGCCCTCCGCCACGGCGCCCGGCGCGACCTCGCTCCCGGCGCTCGCCGAGGCGCTGGTCGGCGTCGTGGTCCTGACCCACGTGGCCGCGGTCGTCCTCGTGCTGCGCCAGCACGCCCTGTCGCCACCGCTCGCGCTGCTGCTCCTCACCACCGTGGCGGTGGTCGGCGTCGGCCAGGTCGTCCACCTGTGGGGCTCGACCGGCACGGTGGAGCTGACCCTCGTGGCCGTCGCCCGGGCCGCGACCGGCGCCGCGTGGCTCGGCATCGGCTGGGCGAGCCTCCAGCGCGACACAGTCGTCGACGACGACCTCGAGGCCCGGATGACGGCCGAGATCGACCTCGCCGTGCAGGCCAGCAGCCGCGACCAGAGCGAGAGGCTGCACGAGCTGCGCAGCACGGTGGCCGGCCTGGTCAACGGCTCGGCGCTGCTCGACAACGCCGACATCCCCGACGAGGCGCGCCGCCACCTGTGCGAGTCGTTGCACCGCGAGCTCCAGCGCATGCAGCGTCTGCTCGCCGGCGAGCACGGCGCCACCACCGACCTCGACCTCGACGAGACGCTGCGCCTGATCCTGGACCTCCAGCGCCTCAAGGGCCGCCACGTGGACCTCCACACCAGCGGCGGCACCGTGCGGGCGCGCTACGACTCGCTCGCCGAGGTGGTCAACATCCTCATGGACAACGCCGCCACCCACGGCGGGTGCGACACCAGCCTGGTCGAGGTGGTGCGCCGCGACGAGGAGACGGTGGACATCACGGTCTCGGACAACGGGCGCGGCATCCCCGAGGACCAGCGCGAGCGGATCTTCGACTGGGGCAACCGCGGCGTGGACTCCCCCGGACAGGGGATCGGGCTGCACGTCGCCCAGCGCCTGATGGCCGAGGACGGCGGCACGCTGCGCCTCGCCGAGGCCCGGGGCCCGGGGTCGTCGTTCGTCATCTCGTTGCCCTCGGCACGCCGTTCGACCGAGAACCACGTCCCCCGGGAGGACTCCCATGGCGCATGGCGCATCTCGGGCTGAGCACCGCGTCCTGATCCTCGACGACCACGTGCTCTTCGCCGAGGCGCTCGAGCTCGCGCTGTCACTGGAAGGCTACGACGTACGCCGCCTCGAGCTGCCCGAGGAGGGCGGGTCGATGGCGACCCTGCGGTCGATGGCGCTGCGCGCCAACCCCCGCACCGTGATCCTCGACCTCGACCTCGGCCGCTTCGGCGACGGCGTCAACCTCGTGGCCCCCCTGGCGCGCGCCCACGTCAACGTCGTGGTGGTCACCGCGTCGCAGGACATCGGTCGCTGGGGCGAGTGCATGCGGCTGGGGGCGCGCAAGGTGCTCACCAAGAGCGGCGCGCTCCAGCAGGCCCTGTCGACCGTGCGGCGGCTGCACCAGGGCCTGCCCGTGGTGACGCGGGAGGAGCTGGAGTCGCTCCTGGACGCGTGGTCGCAGCAGAGCCGCGCCGACGAGGACATCCGCCGGCGGCTCGACCGGCTCACCCCGCGCGAGCGCCAGGTCCTCGGCGCGCTGATCGAGGGGCGCACCGTGCGCGCCATCTCCCAGGACAGCGTCGTCTCCGAGGCCACGGTGCGCACCCAGGTCAAGTCGATCCTCAACAAGCTCGAGGTCTCCTCGCAGCTGGCGGCGGTCGGGATGGCCAACCAGATCCGGTGGAGGCAGGGCGCGTGAGCGGGCTGAGCGGAGTCCGCTCGTTCTCCACCGCCGAGCCCGGCCGCGACCTTCTGGACCGGATGGCCGCGGCCCTGGCACACCGTGGGGCCGACGACTCGGAGGCGTGGGTCGGACCCGGCGTCGGTCTGTCCGGTCCCGCGCACTCGGTCGACGGGCGCTGGGTGGTGGTGCTCGACGGCCGCGTCCACCACCTCGCCCGGCTGCGGTCCCACCTCGACCACCGCTTCCGCACCGACGACCCGGGCGAGGTGGTGGCGGCCGGCCTCGCCGTGGAGGGCATCAGCTTCGTCGAGCGGCTCCAGGGAGCGTTCAGCCTCGTCGCCCACGACCTGCGCACCGACACCACGCACCTGGTGCGCGACCGCCTGGGGATGCTGCCGCTGCACTACCGGCACCTCCCCGGCCAGATCGCCTTCGCCTCGGAGGCCAAGGCGCTGCTCACCATCGGACCCGCCCCGGAGGTCGACCACCGCAGCCTCGACGCCTACCTGGCGTTCCGCGCGGTGCCGGCCCCCGACACCCTCTTCGAGGGCGTCAAGACGGTGCGCCCGGCCCACCGCATCGCGATGATGCCGGGCGGCCACGTCGAGGAGGTCGCGTGGTGGTCCCCCCCGGAGACCGACCCCGACGGCACCTGGCAGGCCGACGACGCGATCGAGGCCGTCCGCGACGGCGTACGTGACGCGGTGGGGTCCGCGCTCGACCTGGGGCCTGACGTCGGGTTCCACCTGACCGGCGGCCTCGGCAGCAGCCTCGTGGCCGCGCAGGCCCAGCAGCTGCTCGGCGAGGACCCGGTCGAGACCTTCGCGCTGGTGTCCGACGACGGCACGGACGAGGACCTGGCCTGGACGCGCCGCCTCGCCGCGCTGCTCGGCAGCACGCACCGCGAGGTGCGTCTGCGGACCGGCGACCTGGACGACCTCGTGGCGCCGCTGACCTGGCACCGTGACGCGCCGCTGTCGGACCCGGCCGACGTCGCGGACCACGTCGTGGCGCGCGCGGCCGGCGCGCACGTCGGCGCCCTCGTCTCGGGCCACGGCGCCGACGAGCTCTTCGGGGGCCACCGCCGTTACCGCCTGGCGCGTGCGGCCGAGCGGTCCTCCACGCTTCCGGGCCGGCTGCGCTCGGGCCTGGGCGGCACGGTGGAGCGCCGGCTCGGCGCACCCTTCTCGGCGCCCGAGCGCCGCCGCCTGCTCGGTGGGGCACCGCCCGCGGACCGCCGTACGGCGAGCGCTCCCGGGGTCGACCCGGTCGACCGGATGATGCGCCACGACCTGCGCCACGGCCTGCCCGACGACCTCGAGCGGATGGACCGGATGGCCGCGGCGGCCCGGCTCGACCTGCGGCTGCCGCTGCTCGACGAACGACTCGTGGAGCTCGCCCTGCGCCTGCCCACCTCGGTCAAGGTGCGCTCGGGCTGCTCGCTGTGGGTGCTGCGCGAGGCGGCCCGACCGCTGCTGCCCGACGAGGTGATCGAGCGCCGTGGCGCGGCCGGAGGTCCGGCGTCGCCCGGCGCGGGCGCGGGCGACTGGTGGTACGCCGCGACACGCGACCAGGCGCGTGAGCGCCTGACCGGCCGGGACTCGTGGGTCGCACAGACCTTCGACCAGGCCCTCGTGCGCGACCTGCTGCTGCGCCACGAGCACGGTGGCCACGAGGCCGACCGGCTCTGGACGCTGCTCGCCCTCGAGGTGTGGCACGAGTGCTTCTTCGGGGCAGCGCCCCGGGTGCCGCGACCGCGCCAGGTGGCCGGCGTACGCCACCGTGCGTGACTGCGTGCCTGCCTGACTGCGTGCGGCCTGACCGGCGGTGGTCCGGCGAGCCGTGGTGGCCTGACGAGCCGCGGCGGCCGAGGAGGGGGAGCCTCGGCCGCCGCCGCTGGTTCGCTGCATCGTCGTCCGTGACGAGGTGTGGGGCCCCTCGCCATCCACTGGTCACACAGACCTGTACCTGGAAGAGAACCAGCGCCTCGAACCAGCATGGTGCACCTCTTCGAGAGTAGCTGCGGACACGGGAGCGGCCCATCCCTCCGACTGGGTAAACCGTCGCGGCACGCCTTTCGCCGATTTGCGGCATGCCCCGCCCGGCCGGCGTTCCTAGGCTCGCAGCACGGTCGGCGACGCTCCTGCTCGCCGTGACGAGAGGGGGCTCGGGCTGATGACGCAGACGCTCCCGCAGGTCGCGCCCGCACAGGACGCACCCGCACCGGCAGCGCCCCCGGTCGTCCCCCGTCCCCGGCCGTCCTCGACACCACGGGACCCCATGCTCGTGGTGCCTTCGGTGGACGACGTCGTCGAGGAGCTCGCCGCGCGACGTCCCCGCCGCGTGTGGCCGGTCGCGGTGCTCGACCTCGCCCTCGCCGTCGCCGTGGCACTCGTGACCGCCCGCACCACCGACCTGCCGCTCGGGGTGTCGCTCGCCGCCGCCGCGCCGTGGCCGCTGCTGCTGCTGGCCGCGGGCCACTACCGCGCAGG
This sequence comes from Nocardioides furvisabuli, assembly GCA_964021995.1. Classification (GTDB taxonomy): domain Bacteria; phylum Actinomycetota; class Actinomycetes; order Propionibacteriales; family Nocardioidaceae; genus Nocardioides; species Nocardioides furvisabuli_A. Next base: position 405,291 of record CAXHZJ010000002.1, read on the forward strand.
CGCCCTGGGTGACGACCGGGGCACCCGGGCCTGGGCAGCCGCGCGGACCGGCGTACGCGCCACCGTGGTCGTCCTGGCGGGGGCACCGCTGCTGGTTGCGGCCGACCCGATGGCGCTGGCGCAGCTGTCGGCCGCGTGCGGCGCCGCGAGCGCGGCCCACGCCCTCGCCCGCCGTCCCCAGCGTCCTCGGCTGGTCCTGGCCGGACGCCCGCGCGACGTCCGCGAGGCCATGGTGGAGCTGGCGTCGTCCGGTCGCCACGAGGTGGTCGCCGCCTGCCTGACGCGTCCGTCCAAGGTGGCGCTGGACGGCGTGGCGGCTTACGTCGGCCTCGACGGCTCGGCCGAGGTGGTCGAGCGCCACCGCGCCGACGCCCTGGTCCTGCTGCCGGGCGCACGCCTGTCCGCGACCGAGGTACGCCGCCTCCACTGGGCCCTCGGCGTCGTCGGCGCCGAGCTCTGCGTGGGCACCGGCCTCCTCGACGTCACCCCCGGACGGGCCCGGGTGCTCGCGACGGGCGGGCTCAACCTCGTCCACGTCGCACCCGCTCCCCTGCGCGGACCCCGCCGCTGGGTCAAGGAGGCGGTCGAGCGCGCCTGCGCCGTCCTCGGGCTGCTGGCCCTGCTGCCGGTGCTGCTCGTCCTGGGGGTCCTGGTCCGGCTCGACTCGCCGGGACCGGCGATCTACTCCCAGGTCCGGGTGGGACGCGACGGGCGCCTGTTCACCATGTACAAGCTGCGCTCCATGTCGACGGCGGCGCACGACGAGCGGATGCAGCTCGTGGCGTGCAACGAGTCCGACGGGGTGCTCTTCAAGATCCGGCAGGACCCCCGGGTGACCCGGACCGGACGGTGGCTGCGGCGCACCAGCCTCGACGAGCTGCCCCAGCTGTGGAACGTCGTGCGCGGCGAGATGTCGCTGGTCGGTCCGCGTCCGGCCCTGCCCGACGAGGTCGAGCGCTACGGCGTCGACCCGCGCCGCCGGCTGGTCGTCAAGCCGGGCATCACCGGGCTGTGGCAGGTGTCGGGCCGCTCGGACCTGTCGTGGGCGGAGTCGGTGCGCCTCGACGTGCGCTATGTCGACAACTGGTCGCTCGGCCTGGACCTGGCGATCCTGGTCCGCACCGTGCGCGCGGTGGTGTCCCACCGCGGGGCCTACTGAAGCGGTGCAGCACTCGCCACGTCGTGGTCGGCCCCGAGGGCCGCGAGGTTGAGCACGAAGGCCACGGTGCTCGGCGCCGGGTCGACCTCTCCGGCCGCGACCCGCTCGATCCACGCCTCGTCGAGCACGTCGTGGACCAGCGCAGCGCGCAGGAGCGCCGGCTCGCGCCGCCACTGCTGGACGACCTTGCCCGCGAGGACAGCGCCGCCGGCGGGCGGGCGCGTGTCGTGGCCGATCCGCTGCCGCGCCTTCACGGCCGCCTTGCGCGCCAGCGTCCGCGCCGACCGGACCCGGTTGCGCAGGCCGGGTTCGGCGTACGCCTCGGGCGGTGGGCGGCCGTCGAGCGGGAGGCGGCCGAGCTCGGGGTCCAGCGCCATCTGGAGCCGGGCGAGGAAGCGCGAGCCGCGCTTGCTCTCGGGCGAGAGGGCCTGGGCGATCGCGATGAAGCGGTCGTCGAGCATCGGGTTGACCATCGACCGGTCGAGACAGACCGCGGTGTCGGTGACACCGGCCCAGCGCTGCATGCGCTGCTCGAGGTAGAAGTCGTCGGTGGCGGCGAGCCACTCCTTGCCGGTCGCGGCCATCAGGTCGTGGATGCGCTCGACCGCACGCTCGCGGGCGTCGCGGCGCAGCTCCTCCCGCAGCGCGGCGGGATCGATCGCCTCGTTGGCGAACATCCGCCACGACGTCAGCCGGGCGACCTTGGCCCTGGTCACGGTCGTGTCGCGGGGGTTGCCGAGGTAGTAGAACCCGCGGGCGACCTCCCCGCCGAGACCCGCGATCCGGTGCCCCTGGTCGACGTGCGCCTCAGCCATCGTCAGCCCCGCCAGGGCGACCGGGTCGGCCATCTGCTCGAGCCGGGCGCTGGCCACCAGGCACGCCTCGAGGGCGTCGGCGGGAGGCAGCGTGGCGAGGTCCGTCAGCTCCTCGACGTGGTGCCGCAACCGCGAGCGTACGGCGATGTCGGCGGCGATGTCGGAGTCCGGCGAGCCCGGGACCCGCAGGGTCATGGCCCCCAGGCCGACCCGCAGGGCGGGTGGCACGGCGCTGAGCAGGATGCGGGAGTCCTGTCCGCCGGTGAGCTGCACGACGGCGTCGGGGTGGTCCTCGACGTAGGCCGTGAGGTGGGTGCGCAGCAGGTCCGCGGCGGCGTCGACGGCGTCGTCGAGCGCCAGCGGGCCGAGGTCCCGCACGGGCGCGCGCTCGAGGGCCAGCCGCCCGTCGGCGAGGTGCACCAGCGTGCCGGCGGCGAGCTTGGTGACACCGGAGAAGAGGGTCGCGTCACCCACCTGCCAGCCGAGGAGGCTCTGCAACGTGATCGCGTCGAGGTCGAGCGGACTGCCGCCGAGCCGGGCCAGCAGCCGCGCCGAGGTGCTGACGGCGGCCCGGCCGGCCCACTGGGCGTGGTAGACGTGGCGGAAGCCGAGGCCGTCGGTGACCGCGACCAGCTCTCCCCCCGGCAGGTGGCGGAGGGCGGCGAACGGGGCGATCACCTCGGCGAGCGAGGCCACGTCGCGACGGGCGAGGAGGTCGCCCACCTCGTCGACGCGGAGGTCGCGCTCGTGGCGCCGCGGGCCGCGACTGAGCAGCAGCGTCCCGTCGGGCGCCGGCTCCAGGCCGCCCCAGGTCGCGACGACGAGGCCCGCGTCCACGTGGATGCCCGGATCGGTGACGCCCGCCGCGGCCAGGGCGGCGCGCGCCTCGCGGACGGCACCGTCGGCTGGGCCCCGCACCGACAGCGCCAGCACGCCCGGCGGCAGGGCGCTCACGGGGCCTGCTCCAGCGCCTGCTCGGCCAGCGCCAGCTCCGCCAGCGCCAGGGCACCGGCCTGGTCCGTCTTGCCGTTGCCCAGGCGGGGCAGCGCCCGCACCGGGAGCAGCCGGTCGGGCACGACGCCGGGTGCCAGACGGGTCGCGAGGTCCTCGAGCACCGCGGCCGTGGCCTGCACCTCCCCCTCGACCAGGGTGACGAGGGAGCCGCCCCGGGTGGAGACGGTGAAGCTGGCGACGCCGCGCAGGTCGCGCACCACCGCGTCGACGTCGTCGAGGTTGACGAAGCTGGCGCTGCGCTTGACCAGGCGGCCGACCCGACCGAGGCAGAAGAGGTCGTCGCCGTCGGCCACCCCGAGGTCGCCGGTGACGACCCGGTCCTGCTCCCAGCGCGGGTAGTCCTGCCCACCCCCGCCGAAGAGGTAGCCCGCGCCGACGTGCGGTGAGTGGACCGTGATCACGTCGTTGCCGGCTGTGTCGGGCGCCAGCGCGACCCGCCACGGTCCGAGGGTCCCGTGCCCGATGCCGACCGAGCCGTCGCGGGAGCGCAGCTCGTCGACCGAGGCGTACGCCGCCGCGCTGGCGAAGCCGGCCGTCTCGCTCGTGCCGTAGGTGTTGACGAGCGTGGCCGGTCCGAGCCCCAGCACGGTGGCGGCCTGGGCACGGGTGAGCCGGTCGCCGCCGCTGCCCCAGACCCGCACGCCGCACGGGGTCCCGCGTCCCGCCTCGGCCGCAGCGAGGTCCGCATAGCCCGGCGCGAGCCGCACGTGGGTGGCCCCGCGGCGCTCGAGGAAGGCCAGCGGGCGGACCCGGTCGGCGAGCGATCCGGACACGTGGAGGCTCGCGCCGGCCGCGAGCGCGAGCACCCAGTTGGTGAGCGCCAGGTCGTAGGACGGGTGGGTGGGCTCGCCCCACCGCGCGGCGGCGTCGAGGTCGAGGGCGGCTGCGCCGTGCGGCGCGAAGTCGGCCAGGCACTCCCAGCTCGTCAGCACGCCCTTGGGCGCCGAGCCGGTCGTGCCCGACGACATCGCGACGTAGCCCGCCGCGCCCGGGTCCCGCCGTGGCGTGCCCCTCGCACGGTGGGGGCGCAGGCCGGTCTTGTCGACGACCAGGTCGGGCGCGAGCGCGTCGAGCACCGCACCGGTGCGCGCCCCGGCGGCCGGGTCGAGGAAGCACACCGTGTGCCCGCCCAGCACCGCGGCCGCGAGCTGGACCACGGCGTCGGCGGAGCTGGGCAGCACCACGGCCACCACCGGCCGCGGCCCGGTGACGGCGCGGTCGACCTCGCGGGCGACCTCGTCGGCCCGGCGTACGAGCTCGGGCAGGGCCAGGGACTGCCGCGCATCGGTGACGACGCTGTCGCTGCTCCTGCTGACCTGCGCGCGTCCGGCAGCGGCGCGCAGCCGCTCGCCCAGCGCGTCCATCTCAGCCGGTGCAGGAGTCGACGTGGGCGCCGAGCGAGGCCACCGTCTCGAAGACCTCGGCGGTGATGTCGTCCTCGTCGAGCTCGAAGTCGAAGCGCACCTCGACGGCGGTGATCAGCTCGACCAGGGCGAGCGAGTCGAGCTCGGGCAGGCTACCGAAGAGCTCGGTCCCCGGCGGGTAGCGCGACGGGGTGCCGCCGAGGACGTCGGCGAGCACCTCGGCGAGGGCTGCGGTGGTCGGGGTGGTCGTGGTGCTGGTCGTCGGGGTGGTCATCGGGTGCCTCTCTGGCGGCGGTCTGGGATCGCGGACTCGGGGCTGCTCACACCAGCACCTCCAGCGGTGCCGGGTGGCTGAGGAAGGCGGTGGGGCTGGCGGTGTGGCCGTAGGCCCCGGCCTGGAAGAGCACGACGAGGTCGCCCACCTCCGCGCGCGGCAGCTCGACCCGGTCACCGAGCAGGTCCAGCGGGGTGCACAGGCAGCCGACCACCTGGACGGTCTCGACCGTCTCGGAGTCCATCCGGTTCGCGACCGCGATCGGGTAGTTGCGCCGGATCACCTGGCCGAAGTTGCCCGACGCAGCGAGCTGGTGGTGCATCCCGCCGTCGACCACGAGGAACGTGGTCCCGCGGGACTCCTTGCGGTCGACGATGCGGGTGACGTAGAAGCCCGCCTCGCCCACGACGTAGCGGCCGAGCTCGAGCAGCACCCGCGCGGACGGCAGCCGCGGGCGCAGGCGCGTACGCACGAGGTCCTCGAGCGCGTCGCCGACCGTGGCCAGGTCCAGAGCGCGGTCGCGGTCGTAGTAGGGGATGCCGAAGCCGCCGCCGAGGTTGACGTAGGTCGGCTCGGTCGCGACCTCGTCGGACATCCGCAGCACCAGGTCGACGGTCCGGCGCTGGGCCTCGACGAGGATGTCGGCGTGCAGGTTCTGCGAGCCGGCGAAGACGTGGAAGCCGCGCAGGTCCAGGCCGCGGGCCTCCATCTCCTTGAGCAGGCGCGGAGCCTCCTCGACGTCGACGCCGAACTGCTGGGCCCCGCCGCCCATGCGCATCCCCGACCCCTTGACCTCGAAGTCGGGGTTGAGCCGCAGCGCGACGACGGGACGGATGCCGAGCTCCTCGCCGGCCGCGGTGATGCGGTCGGCCTCCAGCGGCGACTCCACCTCGACCACGACGCCAGCCGCGACGGCCTGGGTGAGCTCGGCGACCGACTTCCCCGGCCCGGCGAAGCTCACCTTGTCCGCCGGCAGCGCGGTGTCGAGGGCCAGGCGCATCTCGGCCCCCGACGCCACGTCGAGGGAGTCGACGAGCCCGCTGAGGTGCTGCACCAGCGCGGGCATGGGGTTCGCCTTGACGGCGTAGCTGATCTCGAGGTCGTCGGGCAACGCGGCCCGCAGCTGCGCGACCCGCTGGGTGAGCAGGCCCCGGTCGTAGGCGAAGAAGGGCGTGCTGCCCACCCGCTGCGCCAGGCGCGACACCGGCACCCCGCCGACGACGAGGTCACCGCCGTCGCTCACCACGGGAGGCACGTGAGCTCGCTGTAGAGGTAGCCGACCTGCTCGGGGGCGAGCGAGGTGCTGCGGAACATCTTGGGGCGCGCGCGTCGGAGCGTCGTCGCGCGCCGCACCGGACCACCGACGACCCGGCGCTCGACGAGCGTGGCTGCGATGCCGTGCCGGGCCAGCAGGTGCGAGCCGACCCGGCCGGCCTCGGCCCGGAGGAGCTCGGGATTGCTCGCGTGGAGGATCGACCCGAAGGCGCGCACGTGCTTGCGGGTGTCGCGCCGGAACACGACGTAGCAGTGCTCGCGGGGCGTGGACACCAACAGGTGTCCTGCGGCGGAGGCGCCGCGGTGGTCCCGGTAGAGCGCCAGCTCGTCGGCGGACAGGGCGTCGGCCAGGGCCTCCGGTGCCTCGCTCACCCGCGCGGCCCCGGGACGGGGTGGGAGCGGGACGTTGGCGAGGAGGTCGGTCGTGGTGTCGAGGTCGACGAACTTCAGCCGGCGGTTCAGCGCGACGACGTTGCCGCTGGGCGAGAAGTCCGTGAAGTGCAGGCCGTCCTGGGCCAGCAGCCGCGTCAGCAGGCGGGTCCCCTGGGCGCGGTGGCCCTCCAGCACGCACCACGCGCCGAGGTTGCAGAAGCGCTCCAGCCGGTCGCCGACCCGCTGCTCGGAGTAGTAGGCGAGGTAGGCGCCGACCACGGTCCCGTCCTGCTCGCGCAGGTGGAAGCCGTGGTTGGGCTGCGCGACGTCCCACGGCACCGACAGCGCCCGCGACCACTGGTCGGCGGGCACGCGCTGGTTGAGGTGGGTGGCGAGGAAGCGCGCCACGTCGGGCACGTCCGCGGACGTGGTCGGTGACAGCCGTGCCCCCACAGTGCCTCCCCCAAGCCTCGCGCTCGTGCCGAGCTCCCCTTCAGCCGGAGCGTAGGTCGCACCGGACCGGGTCGCGGGGCCTGTGACTGCGCATACCCAAGTCGGGGGACGCGTGCCGGGCGGCAGGCTCAGGTGCCCCACTCGGGACCGCGCGGCGCGCGGAGGGCGGAGGGACTGAGCAGGGTGCGTACGGCGCGGCGCGAGGTCGCGCGGCCGAGCACCGCGCGGCTCGCCTCACGTGCCAGGAGCGCGGTCCAGTAGGCCGCGGAGCGCAGCGGACCGTGACGTCCGGCGAAGAGCTTGACCCGGTTGGCCACCAGCATCGACCAGAGTCGCGGCGAGGTGGTCGACTCGCCACCGAGGTGCACCGCCACCGCCGTGGGGACGTAGCGCGTGGTGAGCCCGTGGTCGCGGACCCGGAGGTGGAAGTCGGTCTCCTCGGAGTAGAGGAAGTAGCTCTCGTCCCACGGGCCGCAGCGACGCCAGCACTCCGCCGAGACGAGCTGGGTCGAGCCCTCGGCCCAGTCGGTCTGCTGCGCGCGGTCGTACTCCCCCGCTCCGGTCACCATCTCGCCGAGGCGGCCGACGCCCCCGGCCCGCGACGCCCCGAGGACCGCGTCGGCGACGGCGCGCACCAGGGTGGGCTCGCGTCGCATCGAGGGCACCAGGACCCCGTCGCCGTCGAGGAGCCGCGGCACGGCCACCCCGGTCCCGGGCTCGTCGAGCGCGGCCAGCAGGGCCGGCACGCAGCCCGCCGTCAGCCGGACGTCGGGGTTCAGCACGAGCAGCGCGCGGCCGGGTCCGGCGTACGCCGCTCCCGCGTTGATCCCCGCGGCGTAGCCGGCGTTGCGGCCCATCTCGAGCACGACGGCGTCGGGGGCGAGCGCCCGCACCACGTCGGGGGTGCCGTCGACCGACGCGTTGTCGACCACCACCAGTCGCCAGGGGAGGTCGCCCATGCCGATCGGCAGCGAGGCCACCAGGTCCGCGACGAGCGCGGCGCTCTCGTAGGTGACCACGACGACCACGACCTCGTCGCTGCCGGCCCCGGTCATGGGTCGATCGTAGGTTCGCCCGTGGTCGGCCCTCGCCCCCGAAATGGGCGAAGACCGCACAGCCCCCGCGGCCTAGGCTCGCGGGCAGCGTCCCCTGTGGTGGCGCAGGGGGAGGAGGGGCGATGCGGCGCTGGGCGTCCACGGCCGGCGCGCTGGCGGCCCTCGGGCTGCTGGTGGGCGCGCTGGTGCTCGCCTGGCTGCGGGTCACCGACCCGACCTCCCGCCGTCTCGTGGAGGCGGTCTCCCTCACCCCGCTCGGCGTCCCGCTCGCGGCACTGGCCCTGACCATCGCGGGCACCGCCCACTGGGCGGCACCCCGCCCCTTCCGGCTCGGTGCCGTCGTCGCGGCCGCCTCGCTGCTGCTGGCGCACTGCTGGTGGCTCGCGCCGCTCTACACCGGGCCCCTGCACGCCGGCGGACCCGCGTCGGTGGTCGTGCTGGCGCAGAACTTCGAGTACGGCGACGCCGACGCGCTGGTCGAGCTCGTGCGCCGGGAGGACGTCGACGTGCTCGTGCTGACCGACGCCGGCAACGGACGCGTCGACGACCTCCTGGCCGCCGGGATCGAGGCGCAGCTGCCCCACGCAGCGGGGGTGGGGACCGAGGGCGCCGTCGTGCTCAGCCGGCTGCCGCTGGCGTGGACCCGTCGGCTCTACCCGGACTCGGAGAGCAGGCTCGTCGGCCTGCAGGTCGCCGGACTCGGAGAGGTCACCGTCGCCGCGGTCCACACCGCGCCGCCCTACCGGCCCGAGGCGTGGCACGCCGACCACGCGGAGGTGCTCGCCGCGCTCACACCCGTCGTGTCCAGCCCCGGATCGGCCCTCGTGCTGGCCGGTGACCTCAACGCCACCCCGGCCCACGCACCCGTGCGGCGCCTCGTCGACCTCGGCCTCGTCGACGCCGCGGCGCAGGTCAACGCGGGGTGGTCACCGACGTGGCCGGCGGGCGGGAGCGAGCGACGGCTCGGGGTGCCGGTGCCGGCCTTCGCCGCGATCGACCACGTGATGACCTCGCCGCGGCTCGTCGTCACGGCGTACGACACCGTGGAGGTGGCGGGGGCCGATCACCGCGGGGTGCTGGCCAGGATCTCCGGCTCGGGCTGAGCCAGCCGCACCACCGAGGGGCGACGGCCACGGTTGCGCACGAACGCCTCCAGCTCGCCGGGGTCGCGGAGGTCGACGTACGCCCGGCCGAGGTCGTCGTGCCCGACGGGTCCCGAGGTCCCCGCCGCTCCTGCTGCCCGGGTGCGCGAGCGCGGCCGGGGCACCCGCGGCGCGGATCCCAGGAGGTCGCGGAAGACCGAGACGTAGACCTCGGCCTGCTGGCGCCAGTCCAGGAGCTCGCAGACCCGCTTCCGGGCCTGCAGGCCCAGCTCCACCCGCAGGTCCTCGTCGTCGAGCAGCCGCTCGACGTGGTCGGTGAAGGCCGTGACGTCACCGGCCGGTGCATAGCGGACGGTGTCCCCGCCGGACACCCGCGTCTCGGTGAGGTCGAAGCACACCGAGGTCAGCGCGTAGGCCATGTACTCCATCGTCTTGTTCATCGTCGACACGTCGTTGAGCGGCGACTTCGCGTCCGGGCACAGGCCCACGTCGGCCGCGCTCAGGTGCTCGGCGATCTGGGCGCGGTCGACCCGTCCGGTGAAGGTGACGACGTCGTCGAGGCCGCGGGCGGTGCAGTCGGCACGCAGCTGCTCGAGGCAGTCGCCGAAGCCCATCAGCGCCGCACGCACGTCGCGTCGCCCGCGGACGCGGACCAGCTCCTCCATCACGTCCAGCACGGTGTCGACGCCGTCCTGCGGCCCCATGATGCCGAGGTAGGCGAGGACGTAGGGGTCGTCGGCAGGGCGCTGCGGCGGCACGAGGGGCCGCATCGCGCTGGTGTCGGGCCCGCTGCGCACGACCTTCACCATCGCCGGCTCGCACCGGCCACGCGACAGCGCGATCCCCCGGTAGGACTCGTTGGTGGAGATGACCCGGTCGGCGGTGCGGAAGGTCTGGCGCTCGAGCCAGGTCAACGCACGCAGCTCGCAGCGCTCGCGCAGCGAGGTCGGCGCCCCGAAGCGCGACAGGAAGAGCTCGGGGTTGAGGTCGTGGTGGTCGAAGACGAACCGCACGCCGCGCCGCTGCCACATCCGGGCCAGCAGCCAGTAGGTGTCCGGCGGGTTGCAGGCCTGGAGGGCGTGGAAGGGCTGCCGGCGCCACACGACGCGCGAGAGCAGTGCCGTGCGCAGCCAGCAGTAGACGAACTCGAGGGCGTAGCCGAGCAGCCCGCGCGCGGCCGGCGGCGGGCGGTACTTGTAGATGTGCACGCCGTCGATCACCTGCCGACGCGGGTCGCCGGGACCCTTCGGGCAGATCACGCTGACGTCGTAGCCGTGGGCCCTCAGGGCCTGGCACTCCAGCCAGACCCGGCGGTCCAGCGGGACCGGCAGGTTCTGCACGACGACGAGCACGTGCCGCGCCGCCGGATGTGGTGTCCTCGACCTGCTGCCGACCATCTGCCATCCCCCCTCGCAGCTCCCCTCGGAGCCGGTTCTGGCCCGGACACTAGGAACGGCCGCCGCCGCCGCGAGCCGGCTCGCGTCGATATGCCCCATGCGGGGGACGTGCGTGCCGGAGCCCGGCCGGGGCCCGTCGACCGCCCTAGCGTCCGTGCCGTGGCCGCACCCCGCTTCACCGTCTGCTTCCACGGCGTCGGCGTGCCCACCCACGAGCGCGAACCCGGCGAGGCCGGCTACTGGGTCTCGCGCGACCGGTTCCTCGAGCTGCTCGACTGGGTGGTGGCGGCACCGGGTGTCGCGCTCAGCTTCGACGACGGGAACGCGTCCGACCTCGAGGTCGTCGCCCCCGCCCTCCTCGAGCGCGGGGCGCGCGCGACGTTCTTCCCGGTCGTCGGCCGGCTGGGCGACGCGTGGAGCCTCTCGGCGCGGGGCCTCGAGGAGCTGCTCGACGCGGGGATGGACGTCGGCACCCACGGACTGACCCACCGACCCTGGGCGGGGCTCCGCGGAGCGGTGGCCCGCGAGGAGGTCCTCGCCCCGCGCCGCGCGCTGGAGGACCTGCTCGGTCGCCGCGTCGACCGGGCGGCGGCCCCCCTCGGGCGCTACGACCGTCACACGCTGGCACTCCTGCGGTCCGACGGCTGCGCGGAGGTCAACGTCAGCGACCAGCGCCCGGCACGTCCGGGGGCGTGGGTCCAGCCGCGGTTCAGCGTCCGTGCCGACGACACCGCCGCGTCGCTGCGCGCCCGGATGCTCGACTCCCTGGGCCCGGCCAGGCGGCTGCGCAACGGCGCGGTGTCGCTGGCCAAGCGCGCTCTCTGAGGGTGCCGGTACCCAGTCGGTGGTATGTCGCCGACCGATCCGCCCGCCGCATCGCCGACGTGGCACAGGGTGGGCTGACCGCGGGGGCCGCGCGCCCGCCGCAGTGGGGCACATCCATGCAGGAACTTCTCCGGGGGACGGTGAGCGTGACGATGAACAGAGGCGTGATGACCACGGGCGCGACGACGGGCACGGGTGCGCCATGAGGGTGCTCGTGACGGGAGACCGGGGCTACCTCGGCTCGGTGATGGTGCCCCACCTGCTGGGTGCCGGCCACGACGTGGTCGGCCTCGACGCGGGATGGTACGACGGGTGCGACTTCGGCACGCCGTTCACCGACTACGAGCAGCGCACCGGCGACGTGCGTGACGTCGAGCCCGCCGACCTGCGCGGCATCGACGCGGTGGTCCAGCTGGCCGCCATCTCCAACGACCCGGTCGGGCACCTCAACCCCGAGGCCACCTTCTCGGTCAACGCGCGCGGCGCGATCCACACCGCCCGCGCCGCGAGGGCCGCCGGGGTGGGTCGCTTCCTCTTCGCCTCGTCGTGCTCGCTCTACGGCGCGGCCGGCGACGGCGTCGTCGACGAGGACGCGCCCTTCCGGCCGGTGACGCCGTACGGCGAGAGCAAGGTGCTCGCCGAGGAGGGGATCTCCGCGCTCGCCGACGACGGCTTCAGCCCGACCTACCTGCGCAACGCGACGGCGTACGGCTCCTCGACGCGGCTGCGCGCCGACATCGTGGTCAACAACCTCACCGGCACCGCGTTCACCCGCGGTCACGTGCAGCTGCAGAGCGACGGCTCGCCCTGGCGCCCGCTGGTGCACGCCCAGGACATCGCGCGGGCCTTCGCCGCCGTGCTGGACGCACCGGCCGAGACGGTCCACGACCGGGCCTACAACGTGGGTCGCGACGTCGACGTCGTGCAGGTGCGCGACATCGCGCTGGCGGTGTCGCAGGCCCTCGACGTGCCGGTGACCTTCGCCGACGGCGCCGGGCCCGACACCCGCGACTACCGCGTCGACTTCACCCGGATCGGCCGCGAGCTCCCGGGCTTCGTGCCGACCTGGACGATCCCCGACGGCATCGCCGAGCTGGCCCGCGACATGGCCGAGCGCGGCCTGGTGGCCGAGGACTTCGAGGGCCCACGGTTCGTCCGCCTGGCGCGGATCCGTGAGCTCCAGTCGCAGGGCCGGCTGAGTCCGGACCTGCGCCTCTCGCACCTCGAGGAGGTGGCGTCGTGAGCCTTCCCGCCTGCCGCCTCTGCGGCGCCGACCTGCGCCGGACCTTCGTCGACCTCGGCATGTCACCGCCGTGCGAGAGCTACCTCTCGGCCGACGAGCTCGACCGCGGCGAGACGTTCTACCCGCTCAACGTGCGCATCTGCGAGACCTGCCTGCTGGTGCAGCTGCCGGCCTACATCGCGGCCGAGGACATCTTCAGCCACTACGCCTACTTCTCCTCCTTCAGCGACTCGTGGGTCGAGCACGCCCGCCGCTACGTCGAGGACGCGGTGGCGCGGCTGCGGCTGGGCGACGACGCGTTCGTCGTCGAGGTCGCCAGCAACGACGGCTACCTGCTCCAGCACGTCGCCGCCCGCGGCATCCGGTGCCACGGCATCGAGCCGGCCGCCAACGTCGCCGAGGCGGCGGTCGCGAAGGGCATCCCCACCACCGTGGCCTTCGTCGGGGAGCAGACCGCCCGCGACTTCGTCGCCGAGCACGGCCCGGCCGACCTGGTCGCGGCCAACAACGTCTTCGCGCACGTGCCGGACATCGTGGACTTCGCCCGCGGCCTGCGGACCCTGGCCGGGGACTCCGGCACCGTGACCATCGAGATCCCGCACCTGTTGCGGCTGATCGAGGGCAACCTCTACGACACGATCTACCACGAGCACTACTCCTACCTCTCCCTGCTCACCACCCAGCGGGTGCTGGAGGCGGCCGGGCTCACCGTCGTCGACGTCGAGGAGCTCTCGACCCACGGCGGCTCGCTGCGGACCTGGTCGCGGCCGACCGCCGTGGCAGGGGCGCCCAGCGACGCGGTCGCCAAGATCCTGGCCGACGAGGAGGCGGCCGGCCTCCACACGGTCGAGGGCCACGACGGGTTCGCCCGCTCGGTGGCCACCGCGCGCAACGACCTCGTGCAGTTCCTCGTCGAGCGCTCGCGCGAGGGGGCGTCCGTGGCGGCGTACGGCGCTCCGGGCAAGGGCAACACGCTCCTCAACCACGCCGGGGTGCGCGCCGACCTGATCTCCTTCACCGTCGACCGCAACACGTTCAAGCACGGCAAGTTCCTGCCCGGGACCCACATCCCGATCTTCGACCCGTCGCACCTCGACGAGCAGCGGCCGGACTACATCGTGGTGCTGCCGTGGAACCTCCGCGAGGAGATCACCCGGCAGCTGGCCCACACGCGCGAGTGGGGGGCGCGGCTGGTCTTCCCCCTCCCGACCCTGGAGGTGCTCTGATGAAGGTCGTGCTGTTCTGCGGCGGCATGGGGATGCGGATGCGCGTCGGCGACGACCCGTGCCCCAAGCCGATGATGACCGTCGGCGACCGGCCGGTCCTGTGGCACATCATGCGCTACTACGCCCACTTCGGGCACACGGAGTTCGTGCTGTGCCTGGGCTACGGCGCGCAGTACGTCAAGGACTACTTCCTGCACTACGAGGAGACGGCGAGCAACGACTTCGTGCTCTCCGGCGGCGGCCGCGACGTGGAGCTGCTCGGCAGCGACATCAGCGACTGGCGCATCACCTTCGTCGACACCGGTCTGACCACCGAGATCGGCGAGCGGCTGCGACGGGTGCGCCGCCACCTCGGCGACGACGAGATGTTCCTGGCCCACTACGGAGACGTCCTGACCGACGCCCCGATGGACCAGCTCGTCGCCCGGCTGGCCGCCTCCGACGCGGTCGGCTCCCTGCTCGCGATCCGTCCCCCCGGGTCCTTCCACGTCGTGATGACCGACGACGACGACCGGGTCTCGGGGTTCCGCTCGGCCGAGGACCTGCCGCTGCGGGTCAACGGCGGCTTCTTCGTCTTCCGGCAGTCGATCTTCGACTACCTCGAGGAGGGCGACGACCTCGTGACCCACGCATGCGCGCGGGCGGCGCGCGACGGCCGCCTCCTCGCGATCCCCTACGACGGGTTCTGGCGGCCGATGGACACGCTCAAGGAGCGCGCCTCGCTGGAGAGCCTGTACGCCTCCGGCGAGAGCCCGTGGGCGCTGTGGCGTCGCGAGCCGCCGGTGCCCGTGCCGGTGCCGGCGCCCCGGCTGGTGGCGACGACGTGAGGGACCTGCACCTGCCCGACGGGCCGCTGCAGGTGCTCGCCGTCGGGGCCCACCCCGACGACGTCGAGATCGGGTGCGGCGGCACGCTGCTGGCGCTGCGGGAGCGACCGGGCGTCGAGGTGCACTGCCTCGTGCTCACCGGGTCGCCGGAGCGCAGGCTGGAGGCCGAGGACGCCGTGACCGCCTTCAACGGTCCCGGGGCCGCGGTCGCCTTCGCCGACCTGCCGGACTCGCGGCTGCCCGCGGTCTGGTCAGCGGTCAAGGACGCCCTCGAGGACGCCGCCCGGCTGCGTCCGTCCCCCGACCTGGTGCTCGTCCCGCGGCGCGACGACAGCCACCAGGACCACCGGCTGCTCGCCGAGCTGGTGCCGACCGTGTGGCGCGACTCGCTGGTGCTGCACTACGAGATCCCCAAGTGGGACGGCGACCTGGGCCGGGTCAGCCACTACGTCCCGCTCTCCGCCGAGCTCGCGCGACGCAAGGCCGAGCTGCTCACCAAGGTCTACCCCTCCCAGGTCGGGCGCGACTGGTGGGACGACGAGACCTTCCTCGCGCTGATGCGCCTGCGCGGCGTCGAGTGCCGCGCCCCCTACGCCGAGGGCTTTGTGGTCCAGAAGGCGAGGCTCGACCTTGTCGGCTCCCCCGCCTGAGGCCTACGCCGGCCGCGCCTGCCCGGTGTGCGGACGTCCGGGCGGGCAGCCGGTGCACGAGGTCGCCGCGGTGCCGGTGCACAGCTGCCTGGTCATGGACACGCGGGCCGACGCGGTCGCGATCGGCCAGGGCTCGCTCGCGGTCGTGCTCTGCCACGGCTGCGGGGCGATGGCCAACCGGCTCTTCTCCTCCGACGACATGGCCTACAGCGCGCGCTACGAGGACTCCCAGGCGTTCTCCACCACCTTCCTGGACTACGCCCGCGGGCTCGCCGGGCGCTGGGTCGCCGACTGGCACCTCGAGGGCCGCACGGTCCTCGAGGTCGGCGCCGGGCGCGGCGACTTCAGCCGTCTCCTCGCGGCGGCGGGGGCAGGCCGGGTCGTGGCGATGGACCCGACCCTGGACCCCGCCCGCTTCGGCGAGCCGGACGACCGCGTGACACTGGTGGCCGAGGCGTTCGGCGCCGGCACGGACCTGTCCGGGGTGGACGCGGTGGCGATGCGCCACGTGCTCGAGCACGTCGACGACCCGGGTGCGCTGCTGCGCGACCTGCGTGCCGCCCTCGACGGGCGCGGCGACGTGCCGGTGCTGGTCGAGCTGCCCGAGGCCGGCCGGATCCTGGTCGAGGGCGCGTTCTGGGACGTCTACCACGAGCACTGCAACTACCTGACCCGCGACGTGGCGGTGGAGCTGTTCGAGTCCGCCGGGTTCACCGTGCGTGCCGCCACGCTCGCCTACGCGGGGCAGTACGTCCACGTCGAGGCCCTGCCCACCGGCACCGTCCGCCCGATGCGCCTGCCCTCGTCCGCGGCCGAGGGGCTCGCCCGCGACGCCGACCGCTTCCGCTCCGCGGCGCGCGAGCAGGTCGCCACGCTGGCACGCGCCGTGGAGCAGAGCGCCCCCACCGGTCGGGTCGTCGTGTGGGGCTCGGGGTCCAAGGGCACGGCCTTCCTGCACGCCCTGGGCCCGGCCGCCCGGCTGGTCGACGCGGTCGTCGACGTCAACCCGCACCTGTGGGGCAAGCACGTCGCCGGCACCGGTCACGCGATCGTCGCGCCCGGCACCCTCGCGGACGAGCCGGTCGACCTGGTGGTGGCGATGAACCCGGTCTACGCGACCGAGATCCGCGCCGAGCTCGACCGGCTGAGCCCCGGCGCTCAGCTGCTCGCCCTGGGGGCGTGAGCCGCACGTCAGGTGCGCGAGCTCTCGTCGCGCTGCCACGTCTGGAAGTCGCCCGCCCTGATCGCGCGGCGGGCACCCAGCGTGGCGATGCCCCACACGCCGAGGAAGACCGGCAACCGCGGCGCCAGCGCGGGCCGGGCCACGGCCAGCCCCGCGAGGGTGCGCAACCGGGTGCGCGAGCCGGGTCGGCGTACGCCGAGGTGGGCGGCCTGGGCGTTGCCGGTGGCCACCCGGACGCGCCGGCGCACGAGGTCGGCGACGGTGCGCGGCGGGCGCACGACCGCGACGGCCCCGGTGACCACCTGGCGCTCGGCGGGGCTGAAGGCCTCCGACATCCCGAGGTCGTCGTTCAACATCCGCGCCTGCGCCTCGACCCGCTCCTGGGCCTCGCGCGACAGCACGACGACACCGCGTCCGAAGAGCCCCGACTCCACGTGCGGCAGAGCCTCCCAGACGTCGTAGTACCACCGCACCCACGGCGAGCACCCCGCCCGCGGGACGCTGCGCGTGGGCGCGGTGGCGAGCACGCGACCGTCCCGGAGCGGAGCGAGGAGCGCGAGCACCATCGCCCCCTCCAGCTCGATGTCGGCGTCGAGGTGCACGCGCGGGAACACGTCGGTGGCCGCGTTGCCGACGCGGACCGCCTCGTTCTTCGACGGCTGCGCGATCTCGATGACCCGGGCACCGGGGTCCGCCGCGCGGGCCGCCTCGGCGGTCGCGTCCGAGCAGCCGTTGCAGACGACGACCACGTCGAGGTCGTCCGTGCTCACCCCCCGGCGCAGCGCGCGCAGCGTGCGGCCGATCGAGGCGACCTCGTCGTGGGCGGGGATCACGACACTGGCGAGGACCATGCCTCCTCCTTCCCTGCGTCGCCGACCGCGTCGACCGGCACCCGGTGCTGCTCCTTGGGCATGGCGCGCACCTGCGTCCACAGCGCACCCGCGCACCCGACGGTCATCAGGAGGAGGAAGCCGCTCTGGCGGAAGCTGAGCGCGTCGAAGACGAAGGCCGAGGTCCCGAACGCGGCGATCGTCGCGGCCAGCGCCTGTCCGAGGCTCCGGAGCGCGGGGTCGGTCGCCCGACGGCGTACGCCCCGTGCGACGCCCATGCCCACCACGATGAGCGCGACGAAGGCCCCGAGGCCGACCAGGCCGCCCTGGAGCAGCTCGGCGAGGTACTGGTTGTCGAGGAAGAAGTAGATGTCGGGGACGAAGGTGCCCAGGCCGCGTCCCCAGCCCCAGTGGCCGTTCATCAGGGCAGGGATCGCCTGGTAGTCCTCGGTGCGTCCCTCGATGCTCGGGTCGGTGCCGACGTCGAGGAAGAGGCTGCGCACCGTGCCGAGCAGGCCCGGCACGAGGGCCCGGAAGACAGCCAGGCCGATCAGCGAGAGGACCAGGGCGTTGAAGCGACCGCGGTGCGAGAGGGCGACCGCGTAGACCGCGACGCCGACGGCCAGGGTCAGGAAGCCCGAGCGCGACACGCTCATCGGGATCGCGGCCAGCATCGCGACCAGCGCCAGCGCGAAGCGCCAGCGGCGACTCTCGGCGTGCAGGACGAAGTGGAGGGCGAGCGGGACCAGGGCCGAGACGACGACCGAGAACTCGATCGGGTGCGAGGCCCCGGCGGCGATCCGGTCGAATCCCGAGCGGGTCCCCGAGACGGGGTCGGTGTTGGTGGTGAGGCCGGGCAGGAGCATCAGGTCGCGGAAGTCGAACCCCTTGAAGGCGAACTCGAGGATGCCGATGCCCGCCGCCAGGCCACCCACCAGCACGAGCCGCTGCAGGAGCGTGGTGACGCGCTCACGTGTGCCGAGCTCGTCGACGGCCAGGAGCCCGACGCCCAGGAGGGCCAGGTGCTGGAAGACCACCCGGTCCATGCTCGAGCGCTCGCCGGTGGTCAGGTCACGCAGCATCCCGGCGGCGTACGCCCCGCAGGCGGCGACCGCGAAGGCCAGCAGCACCCACCGCACGGGGTGCAGCTCGGCGGCCTGGCTGAGGTTCAGCACCCGCGATGCCGCCCAGATCGCCAACCCGCCGAGCGCGACCAGCAGGGCGGGGTTGCCGACCGACTTCAGCGGCCCCACCAGCACGTAGGGCTGGGGCACGAGCAGGAGCAGGACGACCACCAGCGTGAGGATCGAGCACCCGTCGCGGGCCGACAGCGCGAGCAGGCCGACGATGAGCCCGAGGAACAGCAGCGCCGCGACCGCGGTCCCGCCGAGCACGCCCGTGAAGGGCATGACCGCGACGGTCGTCAGCACGACCAGCCCGGCCGCGACGGCGGCCGGGGCGCGGAGGCTCGGGATCGCGCGGACCACCGCTCACCGCCGGGTGAGCGACTGGCGGGACTCCGGTCGCGCGCCCGGCTTCGAGGGCGGTGCGGCGCCCGGGCGCCCGGACCGGGGCGACGCCTTGGCCGACTTCGCGGTCCGGCCCATCTTGGTGGGCCTCGGCGCCGTCCGTGACTCCTCGCGACCCTGCTCCTGTGCCGCCGGCTCGTGCCCCACCGGCTGCGGCACGTCCGCGTGCGCGCCGTGCGTCTCCGGGACACCGGGCCGACGGCGGCGCAGGATCCGGTCGGCCACGATCGACCAGGCTGCTCCGACCAGCGTTCCGACACCCATCACCGCGATGACCAGCTTGAGCCCGGAGGTCGGCGGGAGCGCGTCGACCTGCGTCGGGGCGAGCACGAAGGGCTCGTAGCGCACCGCCTCGGGTGCGCCCGCCCGGGTCTGCAGCTCGTCGGCGAAGCCGGAGGCGGCCTCGATGACGCGGTTGACGACGTCGCGCACCTCCTCCTCGTCGCTGCCCCACGCCCGCACCTCGTACGTCGTCTCGAACTGGGGGATCTTGACGGAGTAGGACGAGCCGTTCTCCACCTCGCCCGGACCCCAGCCGCGGGTCCCCTCGCTCCCGAGCTCCTGCTGCGTCTCGCGGGAGTTGAGCTGGGCCTCGAGTGCGGCACCCACCAGGGCGCTGTCGTCGGTGCCCAGCGGGTTGCGCTCTCCCGAGCCAGGTGCCCCCGACAGGCGCGGCTGCACCAGGCCGTACGACGCCGCGGCCGTGTAGGTCGTCTCCTGCGCCTGCAGCAGCTGGTAGCTGACCCCCGCCGCACCGATCAGGATCGGCAGCATCACGAACCAGCGACGGAAGCAGATCTTGAGGATGTCAACGGCGTCCATGGCGGCGACCTCCTCCCCCGTGCCGGCGCGCCGGCGACAGCGTGCCCTTCCCCTGAGCTGCTCGATCCACGTGCGTTGCCTGACTCATCTCTCGTTCTCCCACCTTCGTGCTCCCCCTGAACCTGACGTCGTACCGCCACCTCGGTGGCGCTCCCCTCACCGCCGGACCGCCCACCGCCCCAGCACCCGGCGCGCGTCGTCCACCGCGGGCGCGCCGGAGCGCCACATGAGGGCCACGAACACGACCGCACCCGACGCCGTGCCCGCGAGCAGCTGGGCCGTCGTGCCGCCACCTGCCTCCGCGATCCCGACCGCGACGAGCCGTGCGGTGAGCGCCATGAGCGCCGTGACCACGGCGTGCGGCAGCAGCACGCGGAGGTACGCCGACAGGCGCATGTCGATGAGCCCGAGCGCCATGCGCATCTCGAGCGGCGTCAGCACCGCCACGACCGCGGCGAGCGCGAGGCTGACCCCGACGAGGCCCCACTGCGCACCGATGACCATCGCCGCGGCGCCGACGAGGCAGTTGGCCAGCGCCCAGCGGTAGAGCCAGTCGCTGCGGCCCATCGCCAGCATCACCGAGGCGGTGACGCACGCGAGCGCCTGCACCGCGGCCACCGGCGCGAGCACCTGGACGACCGGCACCGCCGCCTCCCACTGCGGCCCGTAGACGACGGCCACGGCCTGCTCGGCGAGGACGGCCAGGCCGACCATCGCCGGCATCACGACCAGCGTGACGACGCCGGCCGCGCGGCTGGCACCGGAGCGCAGGCGCTCCGGATCGTCCTGGCCGCGCGAGAAGGCGGAGAAGCTGACCGTCGAGACCGCCCCGCTCACGGCCTGGACCGGTGAGAGCACCGTGCGCTGGGCGACGGTGTAGGTGCCGAGCGGCGCGCCGCCGAGCATCCGGCTGATGATGACCTTGTCGAGCTGTGCGAAGACGACGGCGAAGGCGTTGGACCAGAAGAAGTGGATGCTGAAGCGCGCCACGTCCCGCAGCCGATGCAGGCTGAACACCAGGCGGGGGCGCCAGCTCTCGAACCACCAGGCGGTCGCCGTGGAGGCGACCACTCCGGCCACCGTTCCCACGACCAGGGCCCAGACGCCCGCCCCGGCCACGGCGAGCGCGATGCCGAGGACGGCGTTGACGGCGGCGTTCGCGATGGTGACGGTGGCGAGCCGGCCGAACTGCATGGTGCGGCGCAGCAGGGCGTGGTGCATGTTGCCCAGCGCGCCGAGGAAGGACACGGCCGCGAGCAGCCGGATCGCCGGCGCGGCCTCGGGCTGGCCGAGGGCGGCGGCCAGCGGACCGGCGGTGGCGACGGTCAGGGCGGAGAGGCCCCCGCCGAGGGCGAGGTTGAACCAGAAGATCGAGCTGACCAGCGCGTCGTCGATGACGTCGCGCTGGATGATGACGGCCGCGGTGCCGAGGTCGGTCAGCTGCCAGGCGACCACCATCACCACCATCGCCGCGGCGACGACGCCGAACTCGCTCGGGGTCAGCAGGCGCGCCAGGACGATGCTGACCACCAGGCGCGAGGCCTGCGTGGCGACCTGGGCCAGGAGGGTGTGGCGCGACGCCCGCGCCACGCCGTCGGTGTCGACGACGGCGTCGAAGGTCGTCCTGCGTGCTTGACGCGTGCTCGTCACTCCCCCCACGGCTCCTCTCGCCCGAGGCACCAGCGTGCGCGCCCGTGCGCGCGACGCGCCGGAGGCGACGGCACCCTCCCCACAAGTGGGTAAGCGGGGGCCGGGCTCATGAGGGCACGCGCGTCTCCCAGCCGGCGAGGCGGTGCTCGAGGTGCGCGAGGCGTGCGGTCAGTCGCGGGTGCGGCTCCAGGCCCACCAGTGCCAGCACGTCACGCCACCGGTGCGCCCAGTCGTGGCGGCGCAGGAAGGTCGTCACCGCTGCCACCCTGGCCCGCTCGAGGCGGTCGGGGTCGCGGTCGAGCTCGCGGATGACCTCGACGATCCCGGGCGCCGGGACCGGGATCGGGACGACCGCGTCCGGCCACCCGAAGCAGTCGTCCCACTCGACCGAGGCGGGCGCGGTGCCGAGCATGATCGTCCCGGCCGACAGCGCCTCGAAGTAGCGGTTGGTCAGCGACTCCTCACCGCCTGTGCGGTCGGTGCGGCCCTCCTCGTCGTTGATCCGGTAGACGATCGAGTAGCGGGTGCGCTGGAGAAGGCGAGCCTGGGCGAGCCGGTGCTCGGCGTGGCCGGTGACCGACCACGGCCCCTTGACCGTGTCGAAGTGGTAGAAGAGCTCGTGGTCGGCCATCGCCCGCACCAGCGGCTCGTGGGTGCCGGCGAACCGGCGGCCCCAGCTGGCGACGTCGACCGTGCGGGCCGGGAAGTCGTGGGCGGGCGGGGCGTAGCGGTCAGTGTCGACGGCGAGCGGGAGGTAGGTGCACGGCACGCCGGTGATCTCCCGCACCGGGTCGACCACCGCGCGGTTGGACACGATCACGTGGTCGAAGCCGCGCAGCTGCCGGAGGTAGTCCGAGACCTGTGCCAGCTGGGGGGTCCACAGCTCGACGATCCACGCGACACGGGCGTCGGCGCGGTGGGTGGCAGCGGTGACGTGCGGGAGCATCCCGACCTCGTTGGCGTCGGCGAGGACGGCGAAGAAGAGATCCGCGCGGCCACCGCTGCCGAGGTCGGCCGGCGCCCGCATGCGCGCCCGGCGGTCCCGGCCCCACCGCTGGCCGGCCCGGTTGAGCGCCCCGTGGGCGAGGTGCACGGCGGGCCCGCCGCCGAGCGGGCGCGGCAGGCACCACTCCACGTCGTCGACCTCCGCCACGACGTCCTCGAACTCGAGCTGGGAGGCCTGCCAGACCTTCTCCTCCATCCCGCGCCGCGAGGCCAGGACGACGCGCGCGCTCATCGACGTACGCCCGCCGCGGCCCGGGGGGCGTCGTCCCACCGGGTGAAGTAGCTGTCCGGGTTGACGAGGTAGGTCACGGTGGTCTCGGGCACGTGCCGCACCCGCAGGCGGCGGCTCAGCCGCCACACCAGTTCCCAGTCCTCACCGGGCAGGTGCGGCCCCGAGCGCGGCAGCCGGCTGAACTCCACGCCGTCACCGCGCCGCACCACGATGCTGTTGGTGTCGACGAAGCACCTCTCCCGCAGCGAGCTCCGCTCGAACGGTCGCGACAGCACGTCGAGCGTGGTGCCGTCGGGGCGCACGCGCTCGACCCCGGTGTAGACGAGGTCGGCCCCGTGGTCGAGGGCCTCGAGGGCGGTCGCGAGGTGGTGGGGCCGCCAGGCGTTGTCGTCGTCGAGGAAGGCCAGGTGGGTCGAGCGCGACAGCGCGATGCCGACGTTGCGCACCACGCCCGCGCGCCCGGTGTTGCGTGAGAGCGACACGGCCACCAGCCGGTCGTCGTCCGGCAGTGGCGGGAGCCCGCCCCCGTCGTCGACGACCACCACGACGTGGTCGCGCACCGTCTGGTCGAGCGCGCTGCGCACCGCCCGCACCAGGGAGTCGCCGCGGCGGTAGGTCGGCACGATCGTCGCGACGAGGGCGGCCGGGACGTCGACGGTCTGCTCGAGGCGGCGCACCTCCCTCCGCTCGGCGTCGCGCACCCGCACGGTTGCCGCACCGTGGAGCACCTTGTTGCGTGCCTCCAGCAACGGCCAGGTGCCGACCGCGGAGCGCATCCCCGAGCGCACCAGACCGACCGCGTTCCGCGACATCCGCCCACGTCCTCCCCCGGGCCACGACCGCGCGCGCGGTCGTCGTACCCCTCACCGCGATTCTGGGCGCGGCACGGGCGGGCGGGCATACCCCTTCTGGGTCAAAACCTCCCACCTGCTCGCCCCCCGCAGCGCGACGTCGTGCTCGATGGGCTCATGACGATCACGACAGGGCAGGCCAGGCAGCCCGTCGAGCCCGGCTCGCTGCGCCCCGGCGACCGGGTGCGACTGCGTCCGCTCGACGAGGTCCTCGCCACGCTCGACGACACGGGGTCCTACGAGAACGTGCCGTTCATGCCCGAGATGACGGCCTACGCCGGCCGCGTGATGACCGTCTACCGCCGGCTCGAGAAGATCTGCGACTACATGGGCGAGGAGTCGCGCAGCCGTCGGATGACCGCCGCTGTGCTGCTCAACGAGACCCGCTGCGACGGCTCCGGCCACGGCGGCTGCCAGGCGGAGTGCCGGATCTTCTGGAAGGAGGTCTGGCTCGAGCGCGCCGACGACGCCACCTTCCCCGCCAGCGACGACGAGAGCCCGTACGTCGTCGCGCCGGAGCGGCTGCTGCCGCTGCTCGTGCTGGGCGCGCACCGCACCGACCCCGAGAAGGGCGAGGTGTTCCGCTGCCAGGCCACCGAGGCCACCCGCGCCACGACCGCGATGCCGGAGATGGCGCCCGGGCAGTACGTCCGCGAGGTCCGCGTCGGCAACATCGGCGTCCCCGAGCTGGTCCGGGTCGGCTCCAGCGCCTTCGTCACCAAGCTGGCCCGCAAGGCCGGCCTGCGCCCCTACCTCCCCCTCGAGGTCGCCGGCAAGGACCGCGTCGACGGCGAGAAGCTCGGCCTCCAGCCCGGAGACTGGGTCCGGGTGCGTTCGAAGGAGGAGATCGGGCGGACCCTGAACTCCGGTGGCGCGCACCGCGGGATGCTCTTCACCCACGAGATGGTGCAGTACTGCGGGCAGACCTTCCGCGTGCACCAGCGCGTCGAGAGGCTCGTCAACGAGCAGACCGGCGAGCTGCTGCAGATGAAGCAGGAGTGCATCGCCCTCGAGGACGTCATCTGCAAGGGCCACTTCACCTCCGGCGCCTGGTTCTGCGCCCGCGAGCACCTGCCCCTGTGGCGCGAGGACTGGCTCGAGCGGGTCGAGGCGCCGACCGCCGCGACGGTCTGCCCGAAGCCCGGTCGCTGACCGGGCTGCCTGCTCGGGCTTGTTCCTGCTCGGGCTTGTTCCTGCTCAGGCCTTGTCGAAGCGGTCGACGCGGTAGGTGCGGCCGGGGCCGAACTCCGCCCGCTCGGCCAGCGCGTGTCGCATCCCGAGCTGGGCGGCGTGGGCGGTGACCACGTCGTGGGCCTCGTCGCCGTTGAGCAGGCTGCCCATGCGTGGCACGTAGTGGACCGCGACGAAGGCTCCGCCGTCCGCCAGGGCTGCGTGGATCCGTTCGACGCACCGCTGGAGCTCGGCCACGGGGAGGTAGTAGAGGACGTCGGAGGCGACGACGACGTCGAAGGTGCCCTGGGGGAACTCGGCCGGGATGCTCATCGCCACCGCCCGGACGTGGGGCTGCGCGGCCAGCCGCTGCGCCACCCGGTCGACCGCGGCCTGCGACACGTCGAGGGCCAGCACCTGCTCGGCGTACGGCGCGAGCACCTCGGTGAACGAGCCGACCGCGCACCCGAGCTCCAGGACCCGACCGAGGTCCTCGCCGCCGCACACCTCGAGGGTGCGGGCGAACTTGAGCTGTTCCTCGGGGTTGCGGTCGAACCCGAAGGGGTCGCCCTCGTCGAAGAAGTGCTCGAAGAACCCGGGCCGCATCTCCGGCGGCACCATGCGCTCGGGCAGCGCCGCGGCCACCCGGCCGCGCCAGGTGTCCGGCACCGCGAAGATCACCCGGCCACGCGCGCGGATCAGCGCGTCGCGCGATCGTCGTCCCACGACGGCAGGTGACAGGAGCGAGGTCATGGCGGTGTCCCTCCGATGGACGAGCTTTGGTCCACACCGAGCGGTCCGGTGGACACCCGGTGTGGCCCGCCCATCGTGGCCGCGAAGCCGGCGTCGGGCGCGGCGTCGCGGACCTTGTTCGCCGATATTGGTGACCTGCGGGCGAGACTCAGGAGTTGAAGCGCTGCTGCGTCTTCTCGAGCCCGTCGGTGATGAGGGACTCGACCGCGTCCGCGGCGTCGGAGACCTGGAAGGGCAGCTCCTTGCGCTCGACGGTCGAGTAGTTCGACAGCACGAAGTCGGCCACGTCCTGGCGCCCCGGCGGGCGTCCGATGCCGGCACGGACGCGGTGGAAGTCGCCGGTGCCCAGCGAGGAGCGCATCGACTTCAGCCCGTTGTGGCCGTTGTCGCCGCCGCCGAGCTTGATGCGCAAGGTGCCGAAGGCGATGTCGAGCTCGTCATGGATCGCGATGACGTGGTCCGGCGCGATCTTGTAGAAGGTCGCGAGCGCCTTGACCGGTCCACCGGACTCGTTCATGTAGCCGCGGCCGCGGGCCAGCACGACGCGCGGACCGCCGAGCGACAGCCGGCCCTCGACGACGTCGGCGCGTCCGGTCTTGTGCGAGCGCCACCCCGAGCCCATCCGGCTCGCGAGCTCGTCGGTGACGAGGTAGCCGATGTTGTGGCGGTGCCCGGCGTAGGCGGGGCCGGGGTTGCCCAGGCCGACGACCAGCCACGCATCGGAGGTGGGGGCGTCACTCACGGCGTCCATCCAATCAGTCGACTCGGCGCGTCTGCGCACCGCAAATGCGACGAGTCGGCGCATCTGCACACGCAGGGCGTGCAGACGCGCCGACTCGGCGGGGGTCACTCGGAGTCGGTGGCCTCGCCGGACTCCTGCGCGGCGTCCTCGGCCTTGGCCTCGGTCTGCGCCTCGGCGATCTCGTCGTCGGACGGGTCGTGCTCGATGCCGAGGTCGGCCTCGGCCTCCTCCAGCTCGGCCTCGAGGGCCTCGGCGGACATCTGCTCGGTCACGTTGACGATGAGCAGCTCCTCGTCGGCGAGCAGCGTGGTGCCCGACGGGAGGTCGAGCTCCTTGGCGAGGATCTGGGTGCCGGCGGGCAGGCCCTCGACGGAGACCTCGAAGAACTCGGGGATGTGGGTGGCCTCGGCCTCGACGGAGACGACCGTGTTCTCGTTGACGACCAGCGTGTCGGGACCGGCCTCGCCGAGGACGTGGATCGGGACGTCGACGGTGACCTTCTCGCCGCGGGTGACGGCGACGAAGTCGAGGTGCTCGATGACGCGACGGATCGGGTCGATCTGGACGTCCTTGGTCAGCGCGAGCTGCTCCTTGCCGTCGATGGCGAGCGAGAGGAGCGCGTTGGCGCCGCCGTGCTTGAGGGCCATCATCGTCTGGTGGCCGGGCAGGATCACGTGGACCGGGTCGTTGCCGTGGCCGTAGATGACGGCGGGGATCTTGTCGTCGCGACGGATGCGGCGGGCAGCGCCCTTGCCGAACTCGGTGCGGGCCTCGGCGACGATCTTCTCGGGGGCAGACATGGGGTTCTCCATCAGTCGGGTGGTCGGGCCTGGCGGCCCTGGCTCGTGGGTCCTCGGCGGGTGCGGAGACGACGAACGCCGCGCTCCGGATCGTGAGCGCGGCGCAGCGGTGCGGGCCGGCCCAGTCGATCACGGAGTCCCAGGTCGTACGTCGGGCTCCCTCGCCGAGGCAACCACAGAACTCTAGACCCGCCCCCCGGGGTGGGTCGAATCCGCGCAACTTCCGCGCAACTAGGGTGGCCCGGTGCCCCTGATGCTCCCCGAGGCGCGCGAGCGCGCCGTCCTGCTGACCGACGTCCACACCGAGGTCCACCTCGACCTCACCTCCACCGACGCCTTCACCGTCGAGGCGCGGATCACCTTCGACTGCACGCAGCCGGGGGCGTCCACGTTCCTCGAGCTCACCGGCGCCTCGGACGTCACCCTCGACGGCGAGCCGGCGGCCTACGCCGACGGGCGGATCGCGCTGCCCGACCTCGCGGCGCGCAACGAGGTCCGCGTCACCGCGCGGATGCCCTACGTCACCGACGGGGACGGCATGACCGTGACGATCGACCCGGCCGACGGCGAGCGCTACGTCTGCGCGCACACGTCGATGGACATCACCCAGAAGGTGATCCCCTGCTTCGACCAGCCCGACATCAAGTCGACCTTCGCGGTCACCGTGACCGCGCCGGCGCACTGGACCGTGCTCGCCAACGGCCCGCTCGAGCAGCGCACGCCGGGCGAGGGCGTCGACGCGGCCCCGCACACCTGGACGTTCGGCACGACCCCGCCGTTCTCCTCCTACCTCTTCACCCTCGTCGGCGGCCCGTGGGTGTCGGTGACGTGGGACGAGCCGTACGCCCCCGCGCCGGGCGGCACGCTGCCCTTCGGCTGGCACGCGCGCGCCTCGCAGGAGCGCGAGCTGCGCCGTGACGCCGACGAGCTGCGCCGCATCACCAGCACCTGCTTCCAGCACTACACGAGCATCTTCGAGCCGGACTACCCCTACGCCGACTTCCAGCAGGTCTTCGCCCCCGGGCTCAACTGGGGCGCGATGGAGTTCCCCGGCTGCGTCGTCTACCGCGACGAGGGCCTGACCCAGGGCACGCCGACCGAGCTCCAGCGCCAGTGGCTGGCCTCGACGATCGCGCACGAGATGGCGCACATGTGGTTCGGCGACCTCGTCACGATGAAGTGGTGGGAGGACTCGTGGCTCAACGAGTCGTTCGCCGACTTCATGGGCTACGACGTCGCTGGCGTCGCCGCGGGCTACACCGACGCCTGGACGTCTGCCGCGATCACCCGCAAGCCCACCGGCTACCGCGCGGACCGCCGCCGCTCGACGCACCCCATCGCCGAGGACACCGACAAGATCGTCGACGTCGATACCGCCTTCGCCAACTTCGACATGATCACCTACGCCAAGGGCAACGCCGCGCTCAAGCAGCTGGGCCACTGGCTCGGCCAGGAGGACTTCCTCGCCGGCGTCAACACCCACCTCAACGCCCACGCCTTCGGCAACGCCGACCTGGCCGCGTTCCTCGACTCCCTCGACTCCGCCACCGACCACGACGTGCGCGCGTGGGCGGCGGCGTGGCTGCGCACGACCGGGTTCGACACCCTCGTGGTGACCCGCGACGGCGACGTCCCCGTCCTGCACCGCGAGGGCTCGCGACCGCACCGCCTCACCGTGTCGGCGTACGACGACGCGATGCAGCTCGTCGGCTCCCGCGACGTGCACCTCGGCGAGGAGCCGGTGCGGCTCGAGGACTTCGCCGGACGGGTCGTGGTGCCCAACTCCGGCGACGAGACCTTCGCGGTCATCCGGCCCGACGAGCAGTCGTGGGCGGCGATCACCGCCGGGCTGTCGTCGGTCGAGTCGCAGCTGACCCGCGCGGTGCTGTGGTGGACCGCGGTCGACCTCGCCGAGTCGCAGGTCATCTCCGTCGGCGACCTGGTCGACCTGGCCGACCGGCACCTGCGGCCCGAGTCGCACCCGCTGGTCGTCGAGGGCGTGCTGCGTGCGCTCCAGCTCGTGACCCGCGCGCACGACGAGCCCGCCGAGGTCGGCGCGCACCTCGCGGTGATCGCCGACATCGCCCGCGGTGCCGTCGAGGGCGGCGACCCGCTGCTCGCGCCCGGCGCGTCCCGGGTGCTGGCGCGGCTCAGCGCCGACCGGAGCTTCCTCGTCCAGTGGCTCGAGCGCGACGACGTCGACCCGAGCGTGCGCTGGGCCGCGGTCCACCGCCTCGCCGAGCTCGGCGACCCCTCGCACATCGACGCCGAGGCCGAGCGCGACCAGTCGGTCGCCGGTCACCACGCCGCGCTGTCGGCGCGCGCGGCAGTCCCGACCGCCGAGGCCAAGGCCGAGACGTGGGCGCGCTTCATGGGCGGTGAGCTCAGCACCCACGAGCTCGACGCCGTCGGCGCCGGCTTCTGGGGCTGGGAGCAGGCCGACCTGGTCGAGCCCTACCTCACCCGCTACGTCAGCGACGGCCTCGCCCTCGCGCTCCGCTCGGGCCAGGCGATGGCCGACGGCATCGGCGACGCCTTCCCGCGGCTGCCGCTCACCCACGCCGTACGCCGACGGCTGCGCGCCACGGTCGCCGACGCGCTCGCGACCGGCGACGTCCCCACGGTCCTGGCCCGGGCGTGGAACGACGCGCTCGACGACCTCGACCGGACGCTCTAGTCACCTCGGTCTCGGTGGTCGAGCAGCCGAGCGGGCGGGCGCTGTCACCCACTCGGTGGTCGAGTAGCCGAGCGAGGGACGAGCGAGGCGTATCGAGACCCGCGTCCGTCACGTGGATCTCGATACGCCCCGTCACCGCTTCGCAGGCTCAGCGGTGGGGGCTACTCGATCTCATGCCTTGACGGCAGCCGGCTCGTTCCTCGCCGTCGACCTAGGCATGACCGTCGAACATCGACGTGACGCTGCCGTCCTCGAACACCTCGCGGATCGCCCGCGCGATGAGCGGCGCGATCGAGAGCGTGGTGAGCTTGTCGAACTGCTTGTCGGCCGGCACCGGGAGCGTGTTGGTGACCACGACCTCCATGGCGGAGGAGTTCTTCAGCCGGTCGACCGCGGGGTCGGAGAGGATCGGGTGGGTGGCGGCGATGATCACGCCGGCCGCGCCCTCGGCCATGCAGGCCTCGGCGGCCTTCACGATCGTGCCGCCGGTGTCGATCATGTCGTCGGTGAGGATGCAGATCTTGCCCTTGACCTCACCCACGACGCGGTTGGCGACGACCTCGTTGGCCACGTCGGTGCGCCGCGACTTGTGGATGAAGGCGAGGGGTACACCGCCGAGGCGGGCCGACCAGCGCTCGGCGACCTTGATCCGGCCGGCGTCGGGCGAGACGACGGCGAGCTGCTGGTCGCCGTACTTGGCCTTGACGTAGTCGGTGAGGATCGGCAGCGCCATCAGGTGGTCGACGGGGCCGTCGAAGAAGCCCTGGATCTGGTCGGCGTGAAGGTCGACGGTGATCAGGCGGTCCGCGCCGGCGGTCTTGAACAGGTCGGCCACCAGGCGAGCCGATATCGGCTCGCGGCCGCGGTGCTTCTTGTCCTGGCGGGCGTAGCCGTAGAACGGCATGACCACGGTGATCCGCTTCGCCGAGGCCCGCTTGAGGGCGTCGACCATGATCAGGTGCTCCATGATCCACTCGTTGATCGGAGCGGTGTGGCTCTGGATCACGAAGGCGTCGCACCCCCGCACCGACTCCTCGTAGCGGACGTAGAGCTCACCGTTGGCGAACGCGTAGGCGCTCTGCGGCACCAGTCCGCACTCGAGGAGGTCGACGACCTCGTGGGAGAGGTCGGGGTGCGCCCGGCCGCTGAAGACCATCAGGTTCTTCTCGGTGGTCCGCTTCATTCCGGTCACGCGACGCGACTCCTCGCTGGGGCTGGTCAGCCTGGGGGTGGCTCTCATCGGAGGTGCTGGGGAAGAGTCTGGCCCACGGGCCGGGCCTTCCCCAACCCCGGGGTCACCCCTCGGTCGTCTCCTGTTGTTCACGTGCCGTTCGGGCCGCCTCGGCCTGCGCGGTCCCGGCCCGCCGGGACTCCGTCCAGCCCTCGAGGTTGCGCTGCGCGGAGCTGCTGACCGCGAGGGCGCCGGCCGGCACGCTGCGGCGTACGACGGTGCCGCCCGCCGTGCCCGCCCCGTCGCCCACGGCGACCGGTGCGACGAAGGTGTTGTTGGAGCCGGTCTTGACGAAGCGGCCGATGACGGTGCGGTGCTTGGCCACCCCGTCGTAGTTGGCGAAGATCGTCCCGGCGCCGATGTTGGTGCCCTCGCCGATCTCGGCGTCGCCGACGTAGGACAGGTGCGGCACCTTGGCGCCGTCGCCGATCTGGGAGTTCTTGGTCTCCACGAAGGTGCCGATCTTGCCCGCGACCCCGAGCTGCGTGCCGGGGCGGAGGTAGGCGAAGGGACCCACGCTGGCGCGGTCGCCGATGACGGCGAGCTCGGCGTGCGTGCGTACGACGCGCGCGCCGGCGCCGACCTCGCAGTCCTTCAGCGTCGTGTCGGGGCCGACCACGGCGTCCTCGCGGACCACGGTCGCGCCGAGGAGCTGGGTGCCGGGCAGGATCGTGGCATCCGGCTCGAGGACCACGTCGGCCTCGATCCACGTCGTGGCCGGGTCCATGACGGTGACGCCGTCCTTCATCCAGCGGGTCACGATGCGGCGGTTGAGCTCCTTGCCGAGCTCGGCGAGCTGCGCGCGGTCGTTGGCCCCCTCGGTCTGCGCGACGTCCTCGATGAGGTGCGCGCCGACGGTGAGGCCGTCCTCGCGGGCCAGGCCCACGGCGTCGGTGAGGTAGTACTCGCCCTTGGCGTTGTCGTTGGTGATCCGCGGCAGCGCCGAGACCAGGAACTCGGCGTCGAAGGCGAGGATCCCGGAGTTGATCTCGTCGATCTCGCGCTGCTCGGGCGTGGCGTCCTTCTCCTCCACGACCGCCTCGACGTCGCCCTCCTCGTTGCGCACCACCCGGCCGTAGCCGAACGGGCGCGCGACCCGGCCGCTGAGGATGCTCACGGCGCGCTGGGCGGCCTCGTGCTCCTCGGCGAAGGCCTTGAGGGACTCCCCCTCCAGCAGCGGGGTGTCACCGGCGGCGACGATGACGGTGCCGGTCGTCGCACCGCACGCCTCCATCGCGACGCGTACGGCGTGCCCGGTGCCCTGCTGCGTCTCCTGCACCGCCAGCACCGCGCCGGGCAGCAGCTCGGTGATGTGCGGACCGACCTGCTCGCGCTGGTGGCCGACGACCGCGACGACGCTGGTCGGCTCGACGGCCTGCACGGCGCGGAGCACGTGGCCGATCATGGAGCGCCCGGCGATGGGGTGCAGCACCTTCATGGTCTTCGACTTCATGCGGGTGCCGCCGCCGGCGGCGAGCACGATGACGGTGAGGTTGTCCATGCCCGCAGTCTGTCACCGGTTCGGGGCTGGTTGCCCACTCGCGTCCCTGTGGTCGAATGACCCGGTGAGCGGACGGACCTACGCCGGGGAGTCGGCGAGCGACCGCTCGGGGCGCCGGCGCCGCCAGCTGCTCGACGCGGGGCTGGAGCTCTTCGGCACCGCGGGCTACCGCGCGACGACCGTGCGGCTGCTGTGCCGCGAGGCCCGGGTCAGCGACCGCTACTTCTACGAGCAGTTCGACTCCACCGAGGACCTGCTGGTGGCGGTGTACGACGAGTGCACCTCCCGCCTGGAGGCGGCCGCGCTCACCGCGCTGGGCGACGGCGCCGGCGAGGTGGGCGACCTGGCCCGCCGTGGGCTCGACGCCTTCCTCGCCCTCGTCGAGGACGACCCCCGGCTGGCGCGGGTCGTGTGGTTCGAGGTGCTGGGGGTCAGCGCGCGCGTGGAGTCGACGTACCTGTCCCGGATGCAGCGCTTCGGCCACCTGATGCTCGGCGTGGTGGCCGACCGCGACGACACTGCCGACCTGCCCGACGCCGCGCACGAGCTGATGGCCAGCGCCGCCGTCGGGGCGGTGAGCAACGCCGTGGTGACGTGGTCGATCACCGGCTTCACGACCGAGCGCGCAGTGGTCACCGAGTCGCTGGCGCAGTTCCTCGCCGGAGCCGCCACGGCGCTGGCGAGGCCGACCGCCGGGACGTGACCTGCGTCACGCCCTGATGCGGAATCGAGCGTCATCACTTTAGTGTGCCGGGGTGGACATCACGACGGTGCTCGTCATCGGCAGCGGCTTCGGCGGCCAGGTCACGGCCATCAACCTGCTGCGCCGCGGCATCACCGACCTCCGCATCCTCGAGCGCCGCGACTTCATGGGCGGCACCTGGTGCCAGAACTCCTACCCCGGCGCCGCCGTCGACGTGCCCTCCCCGCTCTACTCGATCGCCGCCGAGCCCTACCCCTGGACCCGGATGTACGCCGAGCAGGCCGAGCTGCGCGACTACACCGAGCACGTGATCGACAAGCACCGCCTCCGTGAGCGCACCGTCCTCGGCGCCGAGGTCGTGTCGGCGGAGTGGGACGGCGAGGCCTGGGCCGTGCGCACCGCGGACGGCACGGTCCACCGCGCCCGCTTCGTCGTCAACGCCTCCGGCCCGCTGAGCACCCCGGTCGTGCCGCCGTTCCCCGGCCTGGACGACTTCGCGGGGCACACCTTCCACACCAACGGCTGGGACCACGACGTCGACCTGGCCGGCAGTCGGGTCGCGGTCGTCGGGTCCGGCGCGAGCGCCGCGCAGGTCATCCCCGCGATCCAGCCCGAGGTGGCCGAGCTCCACGTCTTCCAGCGCAGCCCCCACTGGGTGCTCCCCCGCCCGGACCGCACCTTCACCCCGCTCCAGCGGCGCCTGTTGCGGCTGCGCCCCTTCCAGCGGGCGCTGCGCACCGCGATCTACTGGAAGCTCGAGACCCGGGTCATCGGGTTCAAGCACAGCCGCCGGTTGCTGAAGCGGGTCGCGCAGCGCGAGGCCCTGCGCCACATCGAGGCCCAGGTGCCGGACCCGGAGCTGCGCGCCAAGGTCACCCCGGACTACACGATCGGCTGCAAGCGGATCATCCTGTCCGACACGCTCTACCCCGCGCTGTCGGCGCCGAACGCCACCCTGCACGACCGCCACGACGGCATCGCCCGCTTCGACGCGACCGGCGTCGTCACCGCCGCGGGCGAGCACCTCGACCTCGACGTCGTCGTCTTCTCCACCGGCTACGACGCCACGGACGGCCTGATCCCCTACGACGTGCGCGGGCGCGACGGCGTACGCCTCGCGGACGTCTGGCACGAGTTCCCCCGCGCCTACCTCGGCACGACCGTGCCCGGCTTCCCCAACTTCTTCGTCGTCACCGGGCCCAACACCGGCATCGGCCACACCAGCGCGATCTTCGTCATCGAGTCGCAGATGGAATACCTCCTGCGCGCGATCGGTGCGGTCGTCGACTCCGGGGCCGCGAGCATCGAGGTGCGCCCCGAGGCCGAGGACGCCTACACCACGCACATCCACCGCGAGATGGAGAAGACCGTGTGGCACGACGGCGGGTGCACCTCGTGGTACCAGTCGCGCTCGGGCAGGGTGATCGCGATGTTCCCCGGCTTCTCCTTCTCCTTCCGCCGCCTCGCGCGGCGCTTCCGACCCGAGCACCACGTCATCAGCCACGTCACCAGCCACGTCACTCCCGACAGGAGCACCGCATGAAGACCCTCGACGACAAGGTCGCCGCCGTGACCGGGGCGGGCTCCGGCATCGGCCGCGCCCTGGCCCTCGAGCTGGCCGGCCGCGGCTGCCGTCTCGCCCTGTCCGACGTCGACGCCGCCGGGCTCGCCGAGACCGAGCGCCTGCTCACCGGCCGCGCCCGTGCGGTCACGACCTCGGTGGTCGACGTCGCCGACGAGGCCGCGGTGCTCGCCTGGGCCGACCAGGTCGTCGCCGACCACGGCCGCGCCAACCTCGTCGTCAACAACGCCGGCGTCGCCCTGTCCGGCACCGTCGCCGCGCTCTCGACCGAGGACTACCGCTGGATCATGGGCGTGAACTTCTGGGGCGTCGTCCACGGCACCAAGGCGTTCCTCCCCCACCTCGAGGCCTCCGGCGAGGGCCACGTGGTCAACATCTCCAGCGTCTTCGGCCTCACCGCGCAGCCGCTGATGAGCGGCTACAACGCCAGCAAGTACGCCGTACGCGGCTTCACCGAGTCCCTGCGCCAGGACCTCGCGCTGACGCGGTCCTGCGTGAGCGCGACGTGCGTGCACCCCGGCGGCATCAAGACCAACATCGCCCGCGCCGCCCGGGTGGACGCCAGCGTCGCCGGCGCGACCGGCAAGTCCGCGGAGGCCTCGTCGAAGGAGTTCGAGCGGTCCTTCATCACCACCCCGGCCAAGGCGGCCGAGGTGATCGTCGAGGCGGTCCTCAAGGACAAGCGGCGCGTGCTCATCGGGCCCGATGCCCGGGTCTTCGACGCGATGGCCCGCATCGCCCCAGCCGGCTACCAGCGCCTGATCACCGGCGTCGTGCGATCGCGGGGTGCCAAGTGAGCGCACGACGCACGGCGATCGCCGCACGGGCGTACGCCGCCGCGACCGCCGCGGAGGCGCGGGCCTACGGCCTGCGCGAGCGTCGCGTCGACGTCGGGGACTGCACGCTGGCCCTCCTCGAGGGCGGGCCCGCCGACGCGCCTGCGGTGGTGCTCGTCCACGGCTACTCCGCCGACCGGGTCGTGTGGGTGCGCTTCGCGCGCCACCTGCTGCGCGACCACCGGGTGATCGTGCCGGAGCTGGCCGGGCACGGCGCGACGGGCTTCACCAGCGGCGTCGGCCACTCCGCGCCGGCGCAGGCGGCACGCCTCGCGACCCTCCTCGACCGCCTCGGCATCGACTCCGCCCACGTCGGCGGCAACTCGATGGGCGGCTTCGTGGCCGCCACGCTGGCCGTCGAGCACCCCGACCGGGTCACCTCGCTGCTGCTCAGTGACGCGGTGGGCGTCGCCTCGCCCGAGCCGAGCGAGGCCGAGCTGCTCTTCCGCCAGGGCCGCAACCCGTTCCTGCTCGAGAGCGTCGCGGACTTCCCCGACTTCTACGCCATGACGATGGCGCGCCCGCCCTTCCTGCCGGCCGCGCTGCGGGCCGCGGTCGCAGCCGACTACGTCGCGCGTCGCGAGGAGCTCGCCGAGATCTTCGCCGACTTCTACGGCGTCGCGACCCTCGACGACCGGCTCGGCGAGATCACCGCGCCCACACTGGTGATGTGGGGCGAGGAGGACCGCCTGGTCCACCCGAGCACCGCGCGGGCGTGGGCCGAGGGGATCGTGGGCGCCCGGACGGTGCTCTACCCCGGGATCGGCCACATGCCGATGCTGGAGGCGCCGGGACGCAGCGCGGCCGACTACCGCGCCTTCCTCGCCCGCGTCTCCACTGCGGACCGACGACGGGACGAAGTGCCCTAGCGGCCCGGGTCGGCCTACGGTCGACTGGTCGCCATGTCGTGGTCGGTGAGCCTCCGTCCTCCGGGGCGGAGGGCACTGCGCGGTGACGTGGTGGCCGGCATCACCGTCGCGGCCTACCTCGTGCCGCAGGTCCTGGCCTACTCCGGCCTGGCCCGCGTGCCCCCGGCGGCCGGGCTCTGGGCGGCCTTCGTCGCCCTCGCGGTCTACTTCCTCCTCGGCTCCTCGCCCCAGCTGTCCGTCGGCCCGGAGTCGACCACCGCGCTGATGACCGGCGCCGCACTGGCGAGCGTCACCGTGACGGGTGAGTCGGCGCAGGACGCGGCGGCAGTGCTGGCCCTGGCGGTCGGGGGCGTGTGCCTGATCGCGTGGGCCGGCGGCCTCGCCTTCCTCGCCGACCTGCTCTCCAAGCCGGTGCTCGTCGGCTACATGGCCGGCATCGCCGGGCTCATGGTCCTCTCGCAGACCGCGCGCGGGAGCGGGGCCGACGTCCCCGACGGGACGGTCCTGGCCCAGACGTGGTGGCTGCTCCAGCACCCCGCCGCCGTGCACGTCCCGACCCTCGCGGTGTGCCTCGGCACCCTCGCCCTGCTGCTCGCCGGCTCCCGGCTGTGGCCCACCGGTCCGGTGCCCTTGGTCGGCATGCTCGTGGCGACCCTCGGGGTGGCCCTGGCCGGGCTGCCCGACGACGGGGTGGCCGTGGTCGGCGAGCTGCCCTTCGCGCTGCCGACGGTCGGGCTGCCGTCGGTCGCGTCCGTCGGGTCGTGGGCGCTGCTGACCACCGCACTGGCGATCGCCGTCGTCGGCTTCACCGACAACGTGCTCACCGCCCGTGCCTTCGGCGTACGCCACGGCGACCGCATCGACGCCCGCCGCGAGCTGCTGGCCCTGGGCGCCGCGAACGTCACCGCGGGCGTGGTGCACGGCTTCCCGGTCAGCAGCTCCGGCAGCCGGACGGCGATCGTCGACGCGGTGGGCGGGCGGTCACGCTGGGCGGGCCTGTCGACCCTCGCGGCGGCGCTCGTCCTGGTCGTCGCGCTGCGCCCGGTCCTGGCCCGCTTCCCCGACGCCGCGCTCGCCGCGGTGGTGGTCTACGCCGGGCTGCGGCTGGTCGACGTCGGCGAGTTCGTCCGGATCGCGCGCTACCGCCGCACCGAGCTGCTCATCGCGCTGGCCACGACGGCGGGCGTGCTGGTCCTCGGCGTGCTCCAGGGCGTGCTGGTGGCGGTCAGCCTGTCGCTCATCGACCTGATCCGCCGGGTCGCTCGGCCGCACGACGCGGTCGAGGGGCTGGTCCCGGACCTGGCTGGCATGCACGACGTCGACGACTACCCCGACGCCGTGCCGGTGCCCGGGCTGCTCGTCTACCGCTACGACGCTCCGCTGTTCTTCGCCAACGCCGACAACTTCCTCAGCCGTGTCCGGGAGTCGGTGGAGGTGTACGCCCCGCGGTGGGTGGTGCTCAACACCGAGGCCATCGGAGAGGTCGACCTCACCGGCGCCGACGCCCTCGAGACGCTGCGCGCGGAGCTCGAGGCGCGCGGGGTCGTGCTGGCGCTGGCACGCCTGAAGCAGGAGCAGCGCGAGGCCCTCGCGCCGAGCGGGCTGCTCGAGCGGATCGGGGCCGAGCACGTCTTCCCCACGCTGCCGACCGCGCTCGACGCCTACCGCGCCGCGACCGGTCAGCGCTGAGCGGCCTCCGCCGCCGCTCGTGCCTCGAGCAGCTGCGCGAGGAGGTCGACGTACTGGATGAGGTGGCGGTCGGCGAGGTAGTGGTCGCGCACGCGCAGGTGGGCGGCGCGCCCCAGGTCCCCGCACCGCTCCGGGTCGGCGAGCAGCGACGCCAGCGCCGCGACCAGGGCGGCGCCGTCGCGCGGGTCGTCGAGCAGCAGCCCGCTGACACCGGGCTCGACCTGGTCGCGGATGCCGCCGACCGCGGAGGCGACCACCGGCCGGGCCTTCCACATCGGCTCGGTCACGGTGAGGCCGAAGCCCTCCGCGAGGCTCTTCTGCACCACGACGGTGGCCCACCGCTGGAGGGCGTTGACGACCCGCGCGTTGTCGACCAGGTCGTCCATCGGGACCGAGACGAGGTGCGTGCGCGCACGTGCGCGACCCGGCAGCGCCCGCCACTGTTCGCGGCACCCGGCGAGCACCTCCGCGGCCTCGGGGTCGTCGGCGACTCCCCGCGCCTCCGGCCCGGCGAGCACGAGGTGGACGTCCGGCGGGAGGTCGTCGAGGTGCGCGGCGAAGGCGTCCAGCACGCCGGCCATGTCCTTGAGCCGGTCCCAGCGGCTGACCTGCAGGACGACGCGGGCACCGTGCGGCAGCGCGGTCCCCTCGACCACCATCCCGGGGCGGTGCACCAGCTCCTCCACCTCCGCGGCGGACAGCTCGACGTTCTTGGGGCTGAACGGGTCGAGCGAGGGCGGGATGACCCGCAGCCAGCGCCGGTCGACCCACTCCGGCGCGAACTCCTCCCGCGAGAAGACGCAGGCGTGCGCCGGCTCGACCAGCGGGCGCAGGAACCCCCACGCGTCGGCGGTCCACGCGTTCGTCTCGTCGAGCCCCACGTGGCAGCGCCACACGACGTGCGCCCCCCGCTCGCGCAGCGCCCCGGCGAGGCCGGCGGTCTGCGGGTCGTGGAGCAGCACGACATCGCCGGGCTGCACGCGGCGGAGCAGGTCGTCGCGGTGACGCGCCAGGGTGGCGTCGTACGTCGCCCGCGCGCCGGCGTCGAGCGCACCGTCGTCGCCGGGGACGCCGTGCAGCCGGTTGTGGATCCGCTTGGTCACGGCGAAGAAGTCGGCGTCCCCGCCGATGACGAGCCAGCGGATGTCGATGCCGGTGCCGGCCGCGTAGGCGACGAGGGTGTGCAGCATCTCCGCGACGCCTCCCCCGCGCGCGGTCGAGCTGACGTTCCACAGCGTGCGGCCGTCGAGCAGCCGACGGGCCGTGGCGGCGTGCTCCTCGACGCGCCGCACCCGCTCCGGCGGCAGCAGGGTGGACAGGCGCGCGAGCGCGACCGGCACCACCGGGACCTCCAGCAGGCCGCTCATCGCGGGTCGCGCGGTCGGGGGAGCTCGATCGCGCCACCCACGCGGATCTCGACACCCGGCGCGACGCGCCGGGCCACGGCCAGCGCGACGTCCATGCGGCGGATCAGCCCCGCCCTCCCCGCGTGGTCGCACTCGGCGACGAAGGGTTCCACGAGCTCCACGGCCCGGTGGCAGTCGCGGGCCCGCCGCGCGGCGGCGCTGACGCGCTCCTCGAGGTCGCAGACGTCCTCGACGACGACGCGCACGGTGGCAGGTGTGGGCGGGGGTGGCGCGTGGTCCATCGCGGTCTCCTCGGGTCTCTCCCCCGAGTCTCGTCACCCTGCGCCGGCGCCGACAGGGTCCTAGGTCCCGCCGACGTCCGGGCCCTCGGCCCGCAGCACCACGTCCGCGCGGGTGGCGGGGCGCTCGAGCCGCGCGTAGGCGTGGCCCTCGGGGATCCACTTGGTGTCCCAGAGGTCGAGCTCGGCCCGGTCGTCGCCCTGGGCGAGGTTGCGGGCCTTGGCGCGCGCGCCGGCGGTGTCCGGGTCGAGGTCGATCCACACGGCGAGGTCGAACCAGCCGCGCGTGCGATCGGCGAGCAGCCGGATGCCCTCGACGACGAGCACCGGCGGCATCGGGTGGTCCTCGACGCCGGTCTGCCCGGTCCACCAGCGGTAGTCGAAGCGCAGCCGCTCGGGTCGCGGCAGCCGGCGTGCGCGGGCGACCAGCGCCTCGATCGCCGCCCAGTCGTGCTGCTCCCACAGCCCGGCGTCCGGGCCGCAGGTGGGGGCGTAGAAGCAGTCGGTCGGCACGACCTGGTCCTCGTGGAGCCCGAGGTCGGCCCCCAGCCTGGCCGCGAGGGTCGACTTGCCGGCCCCGCCGTGGCCGCTGATCCCCACGACGGGGACGGCCTCGGAGGTCTCGGCCAGGGCGCGCACGCGCGCCAGCAGGTCGTCGTACGTCTCCATCCCGAAGCCCCTCAGTTCAGCCTGGCGTAGGCCACCGACAGCGCGGTCGCCACCGAGAGCCACAGGGCGTACGGCGCCAGCGCGAGGGCACCCCACACCTCGATCCGCGCCACCACGACCAGCAGCACCCACGTCAGCACGGCGGCTCCGGCCAGGCACGCCGCGGCAGCGACGAGGCTGTGCGGGACGTAGAACAGGTAGGCCCATCCGAGCGCCAGCGCGACCGACACGGCCAGCACGCCGGTGGCCATCCAGGCCTCGCCCGTCGGTGCGGTGCGGACCGTCGTCGCACCGACGACCAGGAGCAGCAGGAAGCTCAGCGGCCACATCAGGCCGAACACGATGTCGGGCGGCTGGAAGGACGGCCGCGTCAGCGAGGCGTACCAGCCCGGCTCGTGACCGTTCCAGACGTTCGACAGCGCGGCGAAGACCACGACCAGCGCGCACCAGGTGAGGGTCGGCGCCCACGTCGTCACGCGGGGGCCCCCTCGTCGAGGCGGCGGCGGACGGCCGCCTCGAAGGAGTCCACCGAGCCGGCCATCTCGTCGAGCTCGGCCACCCCGATCAGCTCGCGCCAGGCACCCGCCTCGCGTGCCAGCACCACCGGCGCCCGCGTGGCGGCGACGGCCGCACGCAGGTCGTCGTCGAGCTCGTTGAGGTGCAGCAGCCGCACCGGCACCGGCAGGCGCGCCACCATCCGGTCCCACTCGCCCTTGCGGCGCACCGTGGTGTGCGTGATGTCGCACAGCCCGCAGTGGCGGGTGCCGCGCACCTTGCCCCAGACGTACGCCGCCTCCCCCAGCAGGCCGCCGTCCGCGTCGTAGACGCCGACGAGCTCGGAGACGGTCATGGCACGACGCTACCGAGTGGCTCCCCGGGTAGGAGTCGAACCTACGTCGCTAGTCCTGATTCAAAGTCAGGCGGGCCCTGCCGGCAGACCAACCGGGGATTGTCCGGACAAGCCTAGGGCCCGCCTCGGGCGGGGCTGCCAGGTGCCCGGCAGACCAACCGGGGATTGTCCGGACAAGCCTAGGGCCCGCCTCGGGCGGGG